>JAJYVU010000049.1:0-15545 GCA_021791875.1 Acidobacteriota bacterium
ATGCGCAAGGGGCGGAAGTCTTTGTGAGCGGCGGACGCAAGCCAACGGGGCGTGATGCAGTGGCATGGGCGCGCGAGGCGGAGCAACGCGGAGCAGGTGAAATTTTGCTGACGTCGATGGACGCAGATGGCACGCGCGAGGGGTTCGACTGCGAACTGACGGCTGCTGTGAGCGATGCTGTGCAGATTCCTGTTATTGCATCGGGAGGTGCGGGCAAAGCGCAGCATTTTGTGGATGTTTTCGGCCGCGGCAGGGCCGATGCTGCTCTGGCAGCGAGCATTTTTCACTTCGGAATCGCAGATGTGAAGGCGTTGAAGTCGGCGCTGGCTGCTGAATCTATTCCTGTGAGGCTGCCATGCTGATTCCTTCCATTGACCTGATGGGCGGTCGCATTGTGCAGCTGGTGCAAGGTGAAAAGCTCAAGCTTGCGTTCGACGATTTCGAATACTGGATTGAGCGATTTTCGGTCTACCCGCTGGTACAACTGATTGATCTGGATGCGGCGATGCGCAAGGGCGATAACCATGCGCTGATGGAACGGATTACTCGGCGTCTTCCATGCCAGATTGGCGGTGGAGTGCGCACTCCTGAGCAGGCGCAGGCACTGTTGGGCATTGGAGCGAAGCGCGTCATATTTGGCTCGATACTTTTTCGCGCGGATACAGAGAATCCGGTGAATGTGGAAGCGGCCGCTGCAATTACTGACACGATTGGTTCGGAGGCATTTGTCGCCAGTATCGATACTAAGAGAGGAACGGTAGCGATTCGTGGGTGGCAGGAACAGACGTCTGTTTCGCCAGTAGATGCGATGCGTCAGTTAGAGCCTTATTGCGGCAGCTTTCTCTATACGCACGTCGACACAGAAGGTACGATGACAGGTTTCCCCTTTGCCGTCGCGGAGTCGCTCTGTGCCGCAACTTCGCGCAAGCTGATCGTTGCCGGAGGAATTCGCGAACAGGCGGAGATAGATGCTCTTGACGCCATTGGCGTGGATGCAGTGGCGGGAATGGCCGTCTATTCGGGGCATCTTCCAGCGTAGGGTGGACAGCAGGCGTCCGTGGCATGGGGAGTAGTGGGCTTCTGGTAGAGGCAAAGCTGTACTCGGAGAGTTTCGTGCCTGTGAGGCCGTCGCAGAAGGCCTCGTGACCATGGGGTAACATGGAAAGTCGCACGAGCGTAGTCGATGCTGTTCGTCTTGATGCGTTCCGCGACGCTTTGAAATTTTTCGCTCTTGATAAGACAGCGAAGCAGAGGGGCATATGGCAGGGAAAGGTTCAATGCGGACGGCGAAGCGGCTGGATGAAGTCGGCTTTTCGGATATCGTGCAGATTCGCAACAAGGTTCTCGAATTGCGTGCAGCCGGCAAACAGGTACATGCGTTTCACGGCGGGGAGCCTTACTTTGAGACACCGGATCGCATCAAGCAGGCAATGTCGCGGGCACTGTCTGAGAACCTGACGCGGTACGCGCCGTCATCGGGCATTGGTCCCTTGCGCGAAAGCATCGCCGAAAAGCTCCGGCGTAAGAACGGTCTCGATGTGTCGATTGACGACGTGATTGTGACTGCCGGTGGAGCGCATGCGCTGTATGCGGCATTTCAAACGGTGCTCGATCCCGGCGATGATGTGCTGTTGTTTTCGCCGTACTGGACGCCGATCCGCGACATGATCACAGCCGCAGAGGCACGGGCTTTGCTGGTGCCGACGTCGAGCGCGCGGCAGAGCGGCATTTTTGCGATGCTCGAGAAGCTGACTACTCCGAACACGCGAGCGATCTACTACAACACGCCACAAAACCCATCGGGCGTGGTTTTCTCGCGTCAGGAGGCTGAGCAGGTTGCCCGGTTTGCCGTGGAGCGGGATCTGATCGTGATTGCCGATGAAGCGTACGAGGATCTGGTGTACGAAGGAGAGCATTTCTCCATAGCGTCTTTACCTGGGATGATGCAGCGCACGATCAGCACCTACACGCTCTCGAAGAGCTACGGAATGACCGGCTGGCGCGTGGGCTATGCTGTGGCGAAAGAGCCTTTCATGACGGGCTTACGCAAGCTGGTACTGTACTCGACGAATGGTGTTTCGACACCGACGCAGTGGGCGGCGGTGGAGGCGATGAAGACGCCTCAGTCGGAACTGGACGCGCGCAGGGAAGAGTATCGGAAGCGGCGCGATCTTTTGGTTGCCGGGCTCAACGAGTTGGGACTGACCTGTGCTCCACCGGAAGGTGCGTTCTACGCCTTTGCCAACGTGGCAAAGATCAGCAAGGACAGCCGGAAGGCGGCAGGACTTCTGCTGGAGAAGGCTCATGTCGCTACCATTCCCGGAGTGGTGTTTGGGGCGCAGGGCGAGGGCTGCGTGCGGTTTGGCTATGCCGTGCCTGAGGGGGCTATCTCCGATGGACTGGATGCGCTCCGCGGTTTCTTCCAGTAGTGCCTCTAAGGCGTGAAGCCCTGCGCACCGGGCTGTCTGCGCCTGATGGCTGCATGTGGCGGGCCCTTACGGCCAGGCAGTTTTTCGGTCTTTTCGGCGGGGAGAAGCATCAGACGGTTGGAGGATGATTGAGAATGCTGAGAGTCGGGATACCGGACACGATCGATCGCTCGTTGCATGAGTACCTGCCAAAGGATATCCGGATTGAGATTTTGTCGAAGGATATGACGGGTCCGGTGGAAGTGGATTTCTGGATTGTTCCGCCAGCGCCGAAGCCGGCGCAGGCGATGTGGCCGCATCTGCGGGGCGTGCGCGTGGCGCAGTCGACGCTGGCCGGGGTGGACTGGCTGATGCGCCTGGTGCCGAGTGATGTGACAGTTTGCGATGCGCGCGGAGTGCATGACATCTCGACCGCGGAGTGGGTGGTTTCGGCGACGCTGGCAATGATGAAGTACTTTCCGTTTTACGGCGAGGTGCAGCGGGCCGGGGAGTGGAAGCGGCGGTTTGAGGCGAGCGGCCTTTACAACCGGATTCACGGTACGACGGGCGAGTTTTATCCGCCCGTGCTGGTGGAAGACCTGCATGGGAAGCGGGTTCTGATTGTGGGCTACGGGTCGATTGGCAGCATGATCGAGCGGATGATGCAGCCGTTCTCCGTAAGGGTGGATCGGATTGCGCGGACGGCGCGCGAAGGCGTGAAGACGCTGGCTGCGCTGCCCGAACTGCTGCCCCAGGCTGACGTGGTGGTGCTGATTGTGCCGCTTACGGGCGAGACGCGGGGGATGATTGGGGCGGAGCAGCTTGCGCAGATGAAGCAGGGGGCGCTGCTGGTGAATGCGGCGCGTGGCCCTGTGGTGGATACGGACGCGCTGCTGGCCGCGCTGCAGGCGGGGCGGATTCGCGCGGCGCTGGACGTGACCGATCCGGAGCCGCTGCCGGACGGGCATCCGCTTTGGTCGGCGCCGAATGCGCTGATTACGCCTCATGTGGCGGGGAGCAGTCCGGGCTTTATGCCGCGGGCGATGGAACTGGCGGGGGAACAGATTCGACGGATGCAGCGGGGCGAGACGCCGATCAACATTGTGACGGGCGAATACTGAGTACTGGCCATCCCAGCGATCCCGCCTCCGGCGGTGCTGCCAGCACGGGCTACCTCGCCTTCGGCGCGAGACCTCCTTTGCTTTGTTTTCAGCGAGTTAGACCCAATCCTGCAATGATGGGGTGCATTTCAAAAGCTTTGGAGGCCCCCCTGTTTTTGTGGGTAAGTGATTGATTTTATTGAATCGAGTACCCGTAATTAACTTGTAAACCCTCGACGTTTTTGCAGGGAAGGTATTGATTCTATTGGAAGAACTCGTGTTTGACCCGGTTCGGGACGGGAAAATCCTTCCTCACAGAGGACGCGGAGCACAGAGAAAAGCCACAGAGAATCCTGGGGTGGTTCTTTTCCATAGGCGCTCGTTGTGTCAGCGTCGGGATTTTGAAAGGGGGAAAGCATGTTTTTATTTCCCATGTTAACCTCGCAGAAGTTGCTGATTCGATGGAGGTTACAGAAGGATTAGTCTCGTAAGTTCTTTAGAATCAGTGAGGGGAATATGGGGTGACTCCCTGATGTGAAATGGAAAGAGGCAGCCGTGGGTGCGGCTGCCTCTTTCTGTATCTCTATTTCCAGTTTAGCAGTTTGAGGGGTAATTCCCGGCAGTGTGCTGGCCGCACGGTGGATTGGTTGTCCAGGCGGACGCGCCTTCGGCGGTGGAAGCTCCAATCCGCAACGTTAGGATGGAGGGGGAGTGCCTGCCGCATGTTGATTCGTGAGCCGTTCCTGATTCGTATACCTGCCGGCTGGTTCCTGATGGGATCGGAGGCCGGCCAGGATGTGGAGCGCCCGGTTCATCGGGTGTGGGTGGATGGCTTTGCCACGGCGGCGACGCAGGTGACGGTGGAGCAGTACGGGCAGTTTCTGGAGGCTACGGGGCATGTGACTCCACCCAAGTGGGGCGATGCGGAGTTTGCCGATCCCCGGCAGCCGGTGGTGGCGGTGTCGTGGTTTGAGGCTGTGGCCTATTGCGAGTGGCTTTCGTTGGTGACGGGCTCTCGGTATCGGCTGCCGACGGAGGCGGAATGGGAGCGGGCAGCGCGAGGCGGCGTGGAGGGGAAGCTGTTTCCGTGGGGCGATGAACAGCCTATGTCGCGGCCGGGGTATGCGGCGCGATGGCAGGCGGGGCCGGAGCCAGTGGGGAAGTCGGAGCCGAATGCGTATGGGTTATTTGAGATGTGCGAGAACGTGCATGAGTGGTGCAGCGACTGGTTCGACGCGGGCTACTATGCGGTGTCGCCGAAGCGGAATCCGCAGGGCCCGGAAGAGGGCAAGAGAAAGGCTTCGCGCGGGGGCTCGTGGCGGCACCAGATCAAGATTGCTCGGTGCTCGGCGCGGTCCAGTATTCCGCCGGAGTTTCAGTATGCGGATTATGGGTTTCGGGTGGTTTGTGATGGGGCGGGGGATGGGTGATGAGCTAGCGCTTCAATGCTTCGGCGATCCTCAAAAGCGAGAAGACTATTTTCGGCTATATTCGCAGGACATTGTTTTGTACGGTTATGAGGGTGTTGGACCCGGCTTGGATCCTGTGAAGCAGTTTTACAGGCGCTTCTGGAATGCGTTCCCTGATGGAAGCGTCACGGCCCTGGAAACCGTGGAGCAGGCTGACACGCTGGTAGTTCGCCACGTGACGACAGGAACACAAGCACGGGAATTCATGGGCGTGCCTGCCACCGGACAGCGTATCGAGCTACCTGGAATGAGCATCCTGCATTTCAGGGAGGGACGTTGCTTTGAACGATGGACTTACTCTGATTCGCTTCTGCTGCTGAGGCAGATTGGGGCATTTCCAATTCGAAATAACTCATAGCGCAACTGCGCAAGGTGTAGCTAATCGACCGACGGGCCCCACCACGCGCAGCGGAGCGGATGCCAGCCGAAATAGCTGTTCTTCAACGAGCGAGAACCGCCGCGCGCTATCCCGTTCGCTGCAAACTGGGCGAAGCCGCCCAGCTTGCAGCGAACGCGATCCATATCGGCACGGACATGTTTGATTGCGATGTTGCGGTTCAAGCCCGGGCATCAAGCCTGATCCGAAGTGCCTTGGATCAGCTCTTCGACCCATGACTCTCTAACTTTCTTTGGTTCGCCCATCGCGGCATTCGACACTGCCTCCCACGCTTCCCATGTGGCCAGGCGCTCAGCATAGGCTGCGCGCGCGCGCGGCAGAATCGAGGTGCCCAGGCCAAGCCGCAAGGGTGGATCATTGACATCCACAAGTTTGAGAACCGCTTCTGCCGTTGCCTCGGGATCACCACGCTCCACGTTGACGAGATGCGTCAAAAACTGCTTTCGGAACTCCGCGTATGGCTCCAGAGCATCGGCGATCTTTCCGGACTTGCCGAAGTCAGTGGCGTAGGCGCCTGGTTCAACGATGGTCACACGGATGCCGAAGGGTTTGACCTCCTGCGCCAGCGATTCATGCAGCGCTTCGACGGCCCATTTGGTGGCGCAGTAGAAGCCGACGAGCGGAAGCGCCGTGATGCCAAGACCGCTCGAAATGCCGAGAATGTGTCCGCTGCCCTGCTTGCGCAGCAGGGGCAGGGCGGCTCGCAGCACGCGCACCATGCCGAGGTAGTTGGCATCGAACAGGTCGTGAATCTGTTCGTCACTCGCTTCTTCAGTGGCTGCAAAGAGGCTCGCGCCTGCGTTGTTGACGAGAACATCGAGCTTGCCGAAGTGCGTGTAAGCATGATGGACGACCTCCTGCACCCGCTCGGCGTCGGTCACGTCGAGGGCCAGGGGAAGAACGGCATCGCCGAACCGGTTTGTGAGATCACTGACGTCGGCGAGTTTACGGGCAGTCGCGGTGACCTGATCGCCGCGTTTCAGGGCAGCTTCCGCCCAGATGCGGCCAAAGCCGCGCGATGCGCCGGTGATGAACCATGTCTTCTTCATATTTCACTCCTCTGTAACTGTTTGTGTTCCGCTTTGATTTCTGGCCAATGCGTTCGTTAGTTTATTCCGTCCTGCGAATAGCGCATGTTGGCAAGATCGGTGAGCAGGGAAGGACCGGTTGGATTCCATCCGAGATGTTGCCGCGTTTTCGCGCTGGAACCCTGAAGGTCCATCCCCGCAAACAGTCCGAGGAAGCCGAAATGTTCCTGGGCCTGTTCCTGAGAAATGGAAACGACGGGTACATTCAGGCCATGGCCGATGGCCTGAGCGATGTCTTTGAGCGGCACACCCTCTTCGGCCACAGCGTGATATCGAGCGCCGGGCTCATGCTTTTCCAACGCCAGCCTGTAGAGGCGAGCGACATCAAGCCGGTGCGCGGCCGCCCAGCGGTTGTGTCCGTCGCCAACGTATGCCGAGACGCCCTTCTGTCGGGCTACCGCGATCAGGTAGGAGACAAGGCCCTGCTTGACCGTATCGTGAACCTGAGGAAGCCGGACGACTGAGGTGCTCACTCCACGCGCTTCAAGTGCAGCGGCCGTTGCTTCTGAAGCGCGAGGATGCGAGTCGGACACGGGGACCGGGGGATCGTCCTCAGTGGCAGGGCGGCCCTGGGCAATCACTGCGAGGCCACCTGTAACAATCAGCGGGCGGGCGGAGCCATGGAGTACGGAGCCGAACAACTCGATCGCACGCTTGTCGAGTTCGCAGCTTTCCGCGAACCTCGACCAGTCGTGCCGGAAGGCGGTGTGGATGACGGCATCCGATGCGGCCGCTCCGCTCCGCAGGCTTTCCAGGTCTTCCAGGTCGCCGCGTTGCACCTCGGCGCCGGCGGCAGCAAGAGACTGGGCGCCCGCGTCTGAGCGCGCCAGGCCGAGCACCTGGTGGCCAGCATCCATAAGTTCTTTCACGATGGCGGAACCGATGAACCCGGTAGCGCCGGTCACAAAAACACGCATCTTTCCCCTCCTGTTGCGTTGATCCTAACGATTTCTAGTGTGTACGGTGGTTGACGGGCCGCCGCGGCATCCAATAGAACGGAGACAGTCTCCGGATACTATAGATAATCGGAGACAGTCTCCGGTTGCAGAAAATTTGTGGAATGGCAAAGAAGAAATCAAAGCCTGGTGCAAGAAAGCCACGTTCGGATGCGCAGCGCAATCGGGAACGCATCCTGGAAGTTGCGAAAGAGGCGTTTACTCGATATGGCGCAGAGGCGAGCCTGGACGAGATTGCAAGGCAGGCGGGTGTCGGCGCCGGAACCCTGTACCGGCACTTTCCTTCGCGCGAGGAACTGCTGAAGGATGTCTATCGGACGGAAATTGAAAAGCTGGCTGCGGCGGAGCAGAGGCTGGCTGCAAGCTTGTCTCCGGTAGAGGCTTTACGTGCCTGGCTATTCTTATTCGTCGAAGCGATCGCGGCCAAACAGGTCATCGCCCCGGTGCTGAGTGAACTGATCGGCGACCCCAAGAAGGTGTTCGAAGATTCGTACCTGCGGATGCGGGAAGCAGTTGACTCGCTGGTGACACGCGCCATCCGGAGCGGCGATCTTCGCGAGGACCTTGAGCCAACCGATCTGCTGCGAGCGCTCATTGGCGTCGCTCATATGGGTGCAGGCCCTGACTGGCAGCGAAGTGCGCGCAGGCTGGTGGATATCCTGATCGCAGGTTCGCGTCCAATCCACTGATCCCGATTTCGCGGTCCTGAACGAAGCACGGCCATTCCGCTCTCAGCCTTTCTATGGGGCATGATCGAGTGCGTTCACGAAGCCGGTGGATCGCAGAATCCAATTGACGAAGAGCACGTGGCGGGCAACCGTGTGACATTGAGAGGGGCCTCTGTCGAAGATCATGGCTGGCTTGGCTCTCAATTGTCACATGCAGGGCCAACGCCTATTCTTCCCGCAGCAGTACCAGCGGATCGATGGACAGAGCGCGCTGCGCCGGAATCCAGGTCGGCACCAGGCCCAGCGGCACCGGCAGTGCGGGTGCCGCGGCTGCTCTGCTCCGGATTTTCACTACTCCTTAAAACACGCTTGGGCTCCACCCGCGATGAACTTCGACTTATCACACCAAACCGCAACGGGATAGTAATCACCCATGACTCCCTCGGCGCACGGCCCCTCATCGTCAATGACACTTCGGTTTGGAGGGTTCGAGAACGTGAAATTGAACGCGCAGCCGGTCCAGGCATTCTGGATAGCATAGGGAAAATCGCTCGCAGGCAGCATGTTTCGGATAACCACAAACTTGGGATACTGCTCATCGCCATACGGAAGCCAATTAACTTCGGGCCGGAGCCATTTGGGGCGAACCATGTCGTCTGAGATGACAATGGTGTAATAACCCCCGACACGATTTGCGTTGAAATCGGTAACGCAACCAACCAGCGAAAGCGGCAGCGCAAGGTCCTGCTCGCACAAGGCCCAATAGCGCAGATCGACGGTCCGGAAGCCCTGCGAAGGCACCCAAATCGGCGAACCGCCGAAGGTGCCGGGGAATCCGGGAGCTTTACCACGTATGACGATGATGCGCCCGGGCTGGTATTTGTCCCCCGGCCACATCATCATGTATTTGTTGTCCGGATTAGGCCATAGAATCGGCGGTGGCTTTAGCACTGGCGCAAACCACAGGCGATCAGAGGACGGCTTGCCTTCATCCACGCTCAGATCGAGGGACGGTGGGAGGAGAAATCGGGCAAAGTCACTCGCATTCTGCCATTTATTGATCGGCGAGCAGCCCTTCAACTGCTGGCTGGCACCGCTTTGGTCCGTTAGCGTTATGGTGGGCAAGGGCACCCCACCCATCAGACTTTGACCACTCATGGACGGGTCGGCGTCCGGTACGTACATCCGCAGCACGACCCAAACAAGATCGCCTGAGGAGACACGGATGGAGTTCCCAGAAGTACCGCCGGCGCTCGAAATTACGACAGTATATGTGCCATTCGGGGAGCCGATGCGGGACTTACCCGGATGGCCATCAGGGGGTGGAACGAAGGGGTTAACGGTTCCGCGATCAGGGACGATTTGGGCGTCATAAAGAGTCCGATCCCCTGCAAGATTGAAACTGGTTACCGACTCACTCGTTATGGTTTCGTAAGCGGCAAAAGAAAAATACCGGATGTTCGGATAGATGCCCCTGATTGTCATTGTTGTGTACTGCGAGGTGTCAAACGGCATGATCCAATACCGGGCGGCACCGTCGGGGCCCTGTATGTTTCCAGATCCCTCGGGCGAAATTTCAAGCGGCCACGCACAGCCTCGATCATTAAAATTCTGGGCGCGAGTGAGGTCTGGGCTGATCAGGGCGGCGAGGGCGACAATTAGAGCGGGGATGGCCAGGCGTGCGAACTTCTTCATGGTTTCCTCCTTCTAAGGGCCGCCCGGAATCCTGCGCGGACGCAAAGAAGCGCGGCCACTGTAAATTTGCTCATCCAGAGTCTCCACGAACCTGAATCAACGCCGGAGGAAGGAACAAGGAACTTTGACGGAGAGGCGTTTGCGCTGGAAACGGACTTCGATTGCTCACCTCTTGCCAGGAACATCCTTTCTTGCCGAGCGAGGGAACTAATGAAGCTTTGGGTTAAATACGCAGGTCCGTCCTGCGATTCTGGAACCGCTCAATTTGAGCCCATTGGAGCGGCGTTGCGGTGATCTCAGTCACAGTTGCGCGTGATTCAGGGCCATTTGCCACACGCCCGAACGTGCGGCAATGCTCGCGTGCGGCGAGCTGCCGCGCCCGGATGATTAGCCGTTGCCGTCAGGGCCATAAGAACTCATTGAGAATGGGAGCTGGTATTCCCACGTCCGCTTCGTGGCCGTAGGGCGCCGATGTGTCTTATGGAGTTGAGGTTGGCTGGGGTGGGCAGAGGACTTCCGCGAAGTGCATTGCGCGGCGGGGCGTGTTCTGGGCGATCTGTTCGCGGCAACTGAAGCCGTCGGTGACGAGGATGTCTGCCGGGGCGGCGGCACGGACGGCGGGCAGGAGGACGCGTTCGCCGAGGGTTTGGGAAACGGAGTAGTGTTCGCGTTCGAAGCCGAAAGGGCCGGCCATGCCGCAGCAGCCTGCGTCGAGGAGTTCGACGGTGGCACCGGTGCGGCGGAGCCAGGCCAGCTCGTCTTCCATATTGAAGACGGCCTTGTGGTGGCAGTGGCCGTGGAGGACGATGCGCGTATCGGGGTGCTGGGCCGGCTCGTAGTGGGGCGCGTGGCGGGTGAGGAACTGGCTGAGCAGGAGGGTCTGGTCGGCGAGGCGGCGGGCGCGGTCGTCGCGGGGGAAGAAGTCGAGGAGCTCGTTGCGGAGGACGCTGGCGCAACTGGGTTCGAGGAAGAGGAAGGGAAGGCCGCTGTCGATTTGGGGCGCGAATTCCGTGAGGATGCGGCGGAGGTAGTTGCGGGCGGTATCGAGGAAGCCGAAGTCGTAAAGCGGGCGGCCGCAGCAGACGTGCTGGCGGGGGACCTGGACGGCGTATCCGGCGGTGTGGAGGATTTGGCTGGCGGCGGTGAGGGATTGGGGATGGTAGTAGTTATTCCAGGTATCGGGCCAGAGGAGAGCTTGCGGGAGGTTCGCGGCCTGCGTTGCGTTTTGCGCGCGCCACTGCTGCTGGAAGGTGCGCGGGGCGAAGCGGGGCAGGTTGCGTTGGGGCGCGATGCCTAGGATGGATTTGATGGTAGCGGAGATGGGCGGAATTTGCAGTGGCAGGTTGGCGAGGCGCTGCGAGAGCCCGGGTACGGCGGCGGCGAGGTGTGCCCAGCGATCCATGAAGCCGAAGAGGTAGTGGCGGAGTTCGTGGGGGTGCTGCTGGTGGTAGTGGGCGAGGAACTCGGCTTTCCATGAGGCCATGTCGACGCTGACGGGGCACTCGGATTTGCAGGCTTTGCAGGAGAGGCAGAGGTCGAGCGCGTGCTTGACGCCTTCGTTGCTCCAGTCGCGGTCGAGAAGGTTGCCCTGGAGCATTTCCCAGAGGAGATGGGCGCGGCCGCGTGTGGAGTGCTGCTCTTCACGGGTGGCCATGTAGCTGGGACACATGGAGCCGCTGTCGGTTTTGCGGCAGGCTCCGACGCCGACGCAGCGGAGGGTGGCCTCGCCGAAGGATCCGTGATCGCGGTCGAAGGAGAAGTGGGTTTCTGGCTGTGCAGCGTGGTAGCCGGGGCCGACGCGGAGATTTTCGGTGGGTTGGTAGATTTCGTCTTCGGCGGAGATGAGCTTGCCGGGGTTCATGCGGTTGTCGGGGTCCCAGAGGCGCTTGAATTCGCGGAAGGCCTGCATAAGTTCCGCCCCGAACATTTTGGGGAGCAAAGCGGCGCGGGACTGGCCGTCTCCATGCTCGCCGGAGATGGAGCCGCCGAGGGAGACGACGAGGTCGGCGGCGCGGTCGATGAAGCTGCGATAGGCGCGGAGGCCGGCTTCGGATTCGAAGTCGAAGTTCATGCGCATGTGGACGCAGCCCTGACCATAGTGGCCGTAGAGAGGGCTGTGGTAGCCGTATTCGCGCATGAGGGCGAAGAGGGAGCGTAGGTATTCGCCGAGGCGGGCGGGCGGGACGGCGGCGTCTTCCCATCCTTCCCACAGATGAGGCTTGCCGGGGACGAAGACGGTGGCGCCGAGTGCGGACTCGCGGACGCGCCAGATGCGGGCGGCGTCTTCGCCGGCGAAGATGTTGGCTTCAAGCGCGTGGGGGATGGACCGGGCGGCGGCGCGGAAGGCGTAGGCGATGGCGTCGACTTCGGCGTCTGTGGAGGCACCGAATTCGACCAGCAGAAAGGCATTGCCGGCGGGAAGCATTTTGCGTTCCGCCTCTGCGAGGTGCTTGCGGTGCATGTTTTCCAGCAGGGTGCTGTCGATGCCTTCGAGGCCGATGGGGTGATGCTCGAGGATGGCGGGGACGGCGTCGGCGGCGACGAAGGCGTCGGGGAATCCGAGAACGACGAGGCGGCGGCAGGGTGGGCTATGGACGAGGTCGAGCGTGGCGCTGAGGACGGTAGCGAGGGTGCCTTCGCTGCCGACGAGGGCGCGGGCGACGTGGAAGCCGTTTTCGGGGAGGAGTTCGTCAAGGTTGTAGCCGGAGACGCGGCGTGGGATGCGGGGGAAGCGGCGGCGGATTTCGTCGGCGTGGCGGTCGATAAGCTGGCGCATGCCCTGGTAGAGTTGGGCGACGCGGCCGCCGCGGTGGAGGATGGCCCGGAATTCGTCGTCGGAGGTGGCGCCGACGGAGAGGCGTGTGCCGTCGTAGAGGAGGACTTCAAGGGAGCGGATGTTGTCGACGGTTTTTCCGCCCATGAGGGCGTGGGTGCCGCAGGAGTTGTTGCCGATCATGCCGCCGAGGGTGCACCGGGAGTGGGTGGCGGGATCGGGCGCGAAGGTGAGGTTGTGGAGCTCGGCGGCTTCGCGAACGCGGTCGAGGACGATGCCGGGCTCGACAGTGGCGACTCGGGCATCGGGGTCGAGGGAGTGGAGGCGGCGCATGTGCTTCGAGAAGTCGAAGACGACGGCTGCGTTGCAGGTTTGTCCGGCGAGGCTGGTGCCTCCGCCACGGGCGAGGATGGGCGCGCCGAGGGAGCGGCAGGCGGCGACGGCGGCGATGACGTCGTCAGCATCGTCGGGGACGACGACGCCGATGGGGATCTGGCGGTAGTTGGAGGAGTCCGTGGTGTAAAGAGCGCGGGAGGTGGCGTCGAATCGGACTTTGTCGTGGTTGGGGCCGCGGAGGGTGGTGCGGAGCCGGGTTTCGAGCTCGCGGGCGGCGTCGAAGCGCTCGTGGCGGCGCGGCTGGTTGAGGATGGGGAGCGATTCGGCCATGGGGTTCCTGTCTTGCAGCCGGACGGTGTGTCTGGCTAATGCCGGTTACGGGGCCATTCGTAAGAGACGACGCCGAGATCATTGAGCAGATTGAGTGTCTTCTCCTCATTACGACGGACTTTTACGCGGGCGCTGGGCGAACCGTTGAGGTCGTCCTGGTAGGCGATGACGCGGCCATAGGGCCAGTTGCTCTCAGGCAGCGCGGCGAGGGCGGCGGGCAGGGCGTCGAGAGTGAGCTTTGTGGTTTTCCAAAGCGGCGCGGGGCGGCGTGCGTATCGATGGCCGCGGCGCGTGGTGCGTGGTGCGGGCGGAGCTGGGATTCGGAGCTCGACGGAGTTCTGGTGGATAGTCAGGAAGGGGTTTTGCCAGCGTGCGCTTGAGCTGATGGCCATGTAGCGGGTCTTGGCCGGGGGCGGGATGGCGTCGAGCTGCTGGGAGTAGGCAGCGATCTGTTCCTCTTTGGCGAGGGCCCGGGCGTGGGCGCTGACGTGCGGGGTAGCCGGTTGGGTCGATGCGGGGGTCGACTTTGAGGTCGACGAGGGCGAGCAGGCGGTGAGCGAGAGGGTCAGCGCGAGGGCGCCCGCCCATCCACCGATTGCGACGAGAGTTCGGTTGAGCAAGAGTCGCGGGGGCACAGAGAAAGCATAGCAGGGGTGCTCGCCGCACGGGCAGGCGCGTGCTCTACACGCGAATGCTTTTCCATACAAGGGACGCAAAAGAAGATCGTTCTAGGTGCTGGATAGGGAGGTGGGTTTACCGCCAAACCTATGCCCATGCACCTCGGGTGAGCCCGCGCCGAGGGCGCGATCCCGCCGGCAGCCCATCTGCGTCAAACACCCGCGATAAGCAAAATTCAAAAGCCAGAAGCCGGGAGCGAAGAGCCAATAGCGCTTACGATCCCGGACCTATACTGGGATTTATGGCCACCACCCGCTCGCTCACTCTCACCCGCTCCAACCAGCTTCGCCAGCGCGCCGAGCGCCTGCTCCCCGGCGGGGTTGACTCGCCCGTCCGCGCTTTCCGCGCCGTGGGCGGCGAGCCGCCATTTCTCACCCGCGCCGAGGGTGCCTACCTCTACGACGCCGACGGCAACCGCTATCTTGACTACTTCGGCTCCTGGGGGCCCATGATCCTCGGCCACGCCTTCCCGCCCGTCGTCGAAGCCATCCAGAAGGCCGCCGCCGCCAGTGCCAGCTTCGGAGCCTCCACCGCCGCGGAAGCCGACCTTGCCGAACTGGTCACCCGAGCCGTGCCGTCCATTGAAAAGCTCCGCTTCGTCTCCTCTGGAACCGAAGCCACCATGTCAGCCCTGCGCCTGGCCCGCGCCTTCACCGGGCGCAACTACATCGTCAAATTCGAAGGCTGCTACCACGGCCACTCCGACGGCCTGCTCGCCAAGGCCGGTTCCGGACTCGCCACCTTCGGCATTCCCGGCTCCGCGGGCGTTCCCGAGCAGATTGCCCAGCTTACCCTGACGCTGCCCTACAACGACGTCGCCGCCGTCGAAGCCGCCTTCGCCGCCCACAAAAACGAAATCGCCTGCGTCATCGTCGAGCCCGTCGCCGGCAATATGGGCTGCGTCCTGCCTGAGCCCGGCTACCTGCAGGCCCTCCGCGACATCACCGCCCGCGAAGGCGCGCTCCTCATCTTCGATGAAGTCATGACCGGCTTCCGCGTCGCCTACGGCGGCGTGCAGGAACTCACCCAAATCCGCCCCGACCTCACCACTTTAGGAAAAATCATCGGCGGCGGCCTGCCCGTCGGAGCCTTCGGCGGTCGCGCCGAAATCATGGACAAGCTCGCCCCGCTCGGCCCCGTCTACCAGGCCGGAACCCTCAGCGGAAACCCCCTCGCCATGGCCGCCGGCATCGCCACTCTCAGCCATCTCGAGAAGAACCGCGAATCCATTTACGAACAGATCGACAACACCGCCGCCGCCGTCGCCAACGGCGTCGCGTCAGCCGCAGCCAGCGCGGGCATCCCGCTCACCACCAACCGCCAGGGAGCCATGTTCACCTGGTTCTTCACTGCAAATCCCGTCCGCGACTTCGCCTCCGCCGAATCCGCCGACACCAAACGCTTCGCCACCTTCCATCGCGGCATGCTCGACCGCGGCATCTGGCTCCCACCCTCACAATTCGAAGCTGCCTTCTTAGGAACCGCCCACACCCAAGACCACGTAGACCAAACCATAGCCGCCGCGCGAGAAGTCTTCACCGGGATGCAGGAGTAAACTCCGTGCCATGCCCCGACCCCGCAGCAAGCATAGGAACGGCGGTATCACCATGAATATTGCCCCTCTCTCACACAAAAGTGTGGGCGAGG
>JAJYVU010000049.1:15555-23952 GCA_021791875.1 Acidobacteriota bacterium
TCACCATGAATATGGCAACGATCCACATCTCAGCAGATGAAGCGGCTCGCGACTTCGCGGCTCTGCTGGCCCGCGTCCGCGCCGGCGCGGAGATCGTCATCGAAGAGGACTCGCTGACCGTGGCTGTGCTGCACGCTCCCGTGCCGCCGCGTCGCTCCATCGAGGAGTGCATTGCTTTGGCCAGGAAGCATGAAGAAGAGACCGGGGAGGCTCCGGTTCTCGATCCTGACTTCGCGGCCGACGTGGAGGAGATCATGAACAACCGCAAGCCCTGGAATCCTCCGGCGTGGGACTGATTCTCGACTCCAGCGTCGTGATCGCCGCCGAACGTCGTGACCACACCGTTCGGCAAATTCTCGAACAAACTCAAGGCTGCGCACGGGCAGATCGACATCGCTCTCTCGGTTGTTACCATTGCAGAACTCGTGCACGGCGCATGCCGCGCGAACGACGACGAGCGCAAACGGCGGCGTCTGGCCTTCATCGAGCAGTTGTGCAGTGACGTTCCTGTCCATCCGATAACCGTCGAAATCGCCCGGAGAATTGGCCGTATCGAGGGCGAGCAAGCTAGGCAGGAAAACACCATCGCATTCGAGGATCTGGCCATCGGGGTCACGGCCCTCTATCTCGGTTTCGATGTCGCCACCATCAACGTGCGCCACTTCCAGCGCATCCCGGGACTCAATGTCATCCGCTTCTGAATGCGCGCTCCGCAACAGGTACCCCGCGCAACGCACGAGTTCACCCGCAGCCAACCCCGCTGACTTGCTGACTCGCTGCCTTTATCCCGGAGGCCAGTGCATAGGCCGCCCGCCCAGCAAATGAATGTGGAGATGGTCCACCGTCTGCCCGCCGTCCGGACCGATATTGATCACCGTCCGGTACCCCTTGCTCAGCTCATGCTTCGCCGCCAGTTCGCTCGCCACCGCATGCAGATGCCCCAGCAGTCCTGCATCCTCTCGCGACACGTGCGCCAACGACACAATATGCCGCTTCGGCACAATCAGCGCATGCACCGGAGCCTGCGGATTCACATCCGCAAACGCCAGCACCTGCTCGTCCTCATAAAGCTTCTTCGCCGGAATCTCACCAGCCACAATTTTGCAGAAGATGCAGTCCATGGCCCCCGTTGTACCACGTTCGGGTGCTCCACATCTTGTGAGAGATGTGGGAACGACGAAACCACCACCGAAGATGCTCTAATAGATGAAGACAATCACCTCGCGCACCCTCCGTGCGCCAAACCAATATCCAGAGAGAAATCCTAACCAGAATGGCCCTCAACTGCGGAATCGTCGGACTGCCCAACGTCGGCAAAAGCACCATCTTCAACGCCCTCACGGCGGCCAAGGCCCAGGCGGCCAACTATCCCTTCTGCACCATCGACCCCAACGTGGGCGTCGTGACCGTGCCCGACTCCCGCCTCGACCGCATCGCCGAAATCTTCCAGCCCAAGCGCACCGTACCCACCACCATGGAGTTCATCGACATCGCCGGCCTGGTCGCTGGGGCCTCCAAGGGTGAAGGCCTCGGCAACCAGTTCCTCGGCCACATCCGCGCCACCGACGCCGTGATCCATGTCGTCCGCTGCTTTGAAGATCCGAACGTCATCCACGTCTCCGGCGGCGTCAATCCCCTCTCAGACATCGACATCATCAACACCGAGTTACTGCTCGCCGACCTCGAATCCGTCGAAAAGCGCCACGCCAAAGTTGAGAAAGTCGCCAAAAGCTCCACCGATCACAAGGTCAAGGTCGAAGCCTCCTGCCTCGCCAAGCTCCTCGCCGCCCTGCAGGCCGGCAAGCCTGCCCGCACCGTCGAACTCGATGACGAGGAAAAGCCGATCGCCCGCGACCTCTTCCTCATCACCGCCAAGCCCATGCTCTATGTCGCCAATGTCGACGACGCCGGTCTCTCCGGCCACAATCTCTACGTCGACGCCGTAGAAAAACGCGCCGCGGAAGAAAACTCCCAGGTCGTCCGGCTTTCCGGCGCCATGGAAGCCGAAATCGCCCTACTGGAGCCCGCCGAGCGAGCCGAATTCCTCGCCGACCTCGGCCTCGCTGAACCGGGCCTCAACCGACTCATCCACGCCGGCTACCGACTCCTCGACCTCATCACCTACTTCACCGCCGGCCCCGACGAGTGCCGCGCGTGGACCATCCGCCGCGGCACGAAGGCCCCCGGCGCCGCCGGCGTCATCCACTCCGACTTCGAACGCGGCTTCATCCGCGCCGAGGCGTACCACTGCGACGATCTCTTTGCTCTCGGCAGCGAACAGGCCATCAAGGACAAGGGGCTTTACCGGTCGGAAGGCAAGGAATACATCGTCAAAGACGGCGACGTCCTCTTCTTCAAATTCAACGTCTAAATCCATTCCCAATAACTCTCCGGCAGGCCCACATCTCGATTTTCAGATGCGGGCCTGCGCCGGTCCGTGCGCCGGTCCGTGCGCCGGTCCGTGCGGCGAGCACCTTATCGCCCATAAGAATTTCTGCTTGGACTCCCCTGACCTGATTTCCAGACACTGATCTCGCCGGAAGAAATTACAAGAGGCAATTTCCGAACGCTACCGTTCTCAGCATTTCCGCTGTGACCGGCGTCACGGCTACTCGCTTAATGACCATGCAAGACGAAGACAGAAAGGTACAAAATCCGCAAAGGTTTCAGGTTCCCGCTATTCTTCGTCTGTCATCTCAACCAGCAGATTCCGTTTCGGAATCCTTCACCAGTCACTGTGAGGAAAGTATGAAAAACATGAGTCGCAGGTCCTTCGTCACTACCGCCGCGGCGGGAGTTGCCGCCATCGGAGCTTTGGGCAGCATGGCTCCGTCCGCCGACGCGCAGCTTGTCGCCACTACCTCCACCTGGAAAGTCTCCGACTTCACTGATCTCGCGAAAAAGCCCGCGCGCGTCAAGCAGGTCTACGACATCATCAACATCGGCGGGGGCGTATTCCTCAACAACATCAAAAATTCGCTCAACGGTCTCCATTACGGCTTCGGCATCCCCGCTGATCAGATCCAGATCGCTGCCGCACTCCACGGCCCCTCCAACATGCTGAACATGGACGACTACGTCTGGAAGAAGTACAAGATTGGCGAATGGTTCAAGGTCACCGACCCCAAAACCGGCATGCCCGCCGAGCGCAACATCTTCTTCCCCAGCAAGCACAATCTCAAGTACCCCTCCAGCAGCCCTGACAGCGAAGACTCCCTCTACCAGGACACTAGCATCCAGGCGCTCCAGCATCGCGGCGTCCACTTCCTCTGCTGCCATACCGCCGCCGAAGAGCAGGCACGCAAATTGATCAAGCTGCGCGGCCTCAGCCAGAAGCCCGAAGAAATCGTCCAGGATTGGCTCTCGCACACCCTTCCCGGCGTTATGGTTGTCGCCGCCATGGTGGGCGCCGTCGCCCTGCTCCAGACCGAAGGCCACTACAGCTACATCACGGTCGCGTAAGAGGAAACTCCGTGGCCTCCCCATGTCTCATCTCCTCCTTCGTGCCGGATGTCTGCTTCGTCCGTCATACTGGACTGCAGATTCCGTTCCCGGATCTGCCATCCGGCACATTGAGGAGAAGCATGCAGAATACCAGCCGTAACAACATCAGCCGTCGTTCTTTCGTCACCACTGCCGCCGCGGGCATCGCCGCCCTCGGAGCCATCGGCCCCATCGCACCCTCGGCTCACGCGCAGGAGATTGAAACACCCTCCGAGTGGCCCGTCAGCGACTTCAACAAACTCCTCCACCATCCCGCCGAGGTCAAGCAGATGTTCGACCTCACCGGAGCGAACGGCGGCGGCTTCGAACACATTCAGAATTCCTATAACTCCCTGCACTTCGGCTTCGGTATTCCCGCGAATCAAATCCAGATCGTCACCGTCACGCGCGCCATGGCCACCGTCCTCATCTTTGACGACTACGCATGGAAGAAATACAAACTCGGCGTCATGAGCAAAATCAACGACCCCAAAACTGGAAAACCAGCCGAACGCAATATCTTCTACTCCAGCAAAACCAATCTCAAATACACCTCCAACGACCCCAACGACGCCGATTCCATCTATCAGGACTCCAGCATCCAGGCCCTCCAGCATCGCGGCCTGCGCATCCTCGGCTGCCATCTTGCCACCTGGTTCATCGCAAAGTACGCAGCTAAAAAGAACCATCTCACCCAGCCCACGCAAGAGATTTACAACGACCTCGCCGCGCACACCCTTCCCGGTGTTCTCATCGTGGCCGCCGCCGTAGGCGCTATTGGACTCCTCCAGTCCAAAGGCCACTACAGCTATCTCTTCGTAGGCTAGAAAG
The DNA here is from genome assembly GCA_021791875.1 of Acidobacteriota bacterium. GTDB lineage: Bacteria > Acidobacteriota > Terriglobia > Terriglobales > Acidobacteriaceae > Acidobacterium. Next base: position 19,870 of record JAJYVU010000049.1, read on the forward strand.
CACCCATGCCATGAAGCCCCATTGGAAGCTACTCCCTGCGCTGCTCCTCCTCGTTGCCGCCTCCACCGCCGCCCTCGCCCAGACCGCTCCGCCCTGGTCCAAAGGCGCCAATGATCCTGCCGCGCAGGGGTACGTCTTTCACGTCCCCGATGTGGACAATGTTCCCGACCTTCACGGCAATCCCTGCGGCGCCAAGCTCGTTCTCTTCATCGGAGGCAATCAGTTCTTCGTCCTGCCGAAGCTGGTCGCCGTCTTTGAGCAGCAGCACCCCGAACTCAAAGGCCACATCTATTACGAAACGCTGCCTCCGGGGATCCTCCGTCGCCAGATCGCTCATGGCAACGCGCTGACCCTGGGCAATCTCACCGTCCGCGTCCGCCCCGATGTCTACGAAGCCGGCCTGCGCACCGTTCGCGAAATGGAAAAGGCCGGCCAGCTTCACGGCGTCGTTCCTTACGCCACCAACGACCTCGCCATCATGGTTCACGCCGGCAATCCGCACGGGATTCACTCGCTCAACGATCTCGCCCGCCCAGGCATCCGGCTCTCCATGCCCAATCCCGAGTGGGAAGGTGTGGCCAACCAGATCGCCGCTTCCCTGCGCAAGGCCGGCGGCGAGGCCCTTTTCCACGAGGTCTACCAGGCCAAGGTCCACTCCGGCCAGACCATCCTCACGGAGATTCACCATCGGCAGACCCCCATGCGCATCATGGAAGGCAAAGTCGACGCAGGCGTCACCTGGGCCTCCGAGGTTCGCTTTCAGGAATCGATCGGCAATCCCATCCAGGGCGTCACCATTCCCGCCAGCCAGAATGTGACTGCGATTTATGCCGGCGGAGTCATGAACGACGCTCCTCACCCGCAAGCCGCGGCTGAATGGCTAGCCTTCCTGAAGACACCTCAGGCCCAGGCCATGTACCACCGCTATGGCTTCCGTTCTCTTCCAGCCACCGTATCTCACAAATAAGGAAAGTTATGTTGGCCGCACAGCTCACCAAAAAGCGCACTCTGTTCGTCATTCCCGTTCTCGCGATTCTCTGCGTCTTGGCCACCGCCAGCTTCAGCCGTCCCATTCATGCCGCGCCGCAGGAGGTTCCTGAGAGCGCGCCGCCCGTCCAAACGCCGCCTGTCCCGTCCCTCGTCCAGCAGGGCAAGCTCATTTTTGACTACACGCCCCAATATGCGCCGAAGTGGACCGGCAATACTCTCACCTGTACCGACTGCCATCGCCTGAGCGGCACCGTGCCGTATGCCTCGCCGATGATTGACATCTCCGGGCTCTTTCCGATGTACAGCAAGCGGGCCGGCCACGTCATCACTCTCCAGCAGCGCATACAGGAGTGCTTTGTCCGCAGCGAAAACGGCAAGCCTTTGCCCGTCAACAGCCCAGAGATGAAGTCCCTTGTCGCCTACATCAATTCGCTCTGGACCAACGGCGTCAGAAACAAGCCCTACAAATACCGCGGCCTCGTCCGGCTGCCTGAACTCACCGGGAATGCCGTCCGCGGCAAAGCCGTTTACACCGCCAATTGCGCCGCCTGCCATCAGGACAACGGCGAGGGCATTCCCGACGCCTACCCGCCGCTCTGGGGTCCGAATTCCTACAACGACGGAGCCGGGATGCACAACAACGCGAAATTCGCCGCATGGGTCCAGCACAACATGCCCCTGCAGCGCCCCGGCATTCTCACTCCCCAGGAAGCCTATGACGTGGCCGCCTACGTCAACAGCCAACCGCGCCCCAAATTCAACCAGGCTTACAAGACTTACTAAAGCTCCACATCTGGGGGACGGCTGGGATAACCATCCCGGACGTCCCATTTTTTTCGCTCGCGGCCCCGGCGCGAAGCACGCAGGCATCCGCTACACATGTGCGGCCAATCACATCCAGTACTGAACTGCTACGTTATCCTGCGCAAAAGTTCATATTCCATCATCCCTACGCGCCAAGTGAGGATCAGGCTTGAAGAACGTCTCCCGCTGCTCCTTCGTCGCTAAAGACGCAGGCAGGGCTGCAGGTGCAGCATCCAGAACCGCAACCCTGCTCACCGGGTGCGGCCCGTTTGCCGGCTCTTTCCGTTCGTCTCCAGGCGCAGGTGATGCACCATCGGTACGGGTTCCATATCGTGCCGGCTGTTTCTCATTCATCAAGTACCAAGGAGGCATATGTTAGCTGCACAGTTCACCAAGAAACGCACCTGGCTGGTGATTCCCGGGATCGCGCTCGCCTGCTTCTTTCTGGCCGGCACTCTGGGACGGCCGCTTCACGCCGCACAGGCGGCGCCCATCTCGAAAAAGCTCATCAAGCAGGGGCAAAATATCTTCGAGCACACCCCGGACAAGGCGTCTCAATATGTCGGCAGCACGCTCTCGTGCAGCGACTGCCACATCAACGGCGGCACCACCGAATTCGCCGCCCCCGTGAACGTCGCTCAGCTGTACCCGCTCCAAAGCAAGAGCGCCGGCCGCACCCTCACACTCGTGGACCGCATCCAGCGCTGTTTCGTCCGCAGTGAAAACGGCAAGCCTGTGCCTGCGGACAGCCCGGTGATGACTGCCCTCGTCGCCTACATCACCCATCTTTCCCAGAATGAAGCCAAGGGCCAGGTTCCCAAGGGGCGCGGCCTTGTTCCAGTGCCCGAGCTCACCGGCAATCCCTCACGCGGCGCCAGCATCTACCAGGCGCAGTGCTCGATGTGCCACGAGGCCAACGGAGAGGGCATTCCCGGCAGCTTCCCTCCGCTCTGGGGTCCGCACTCGTTCAACGACGGAGCCGGCATGTATCAGATTCCCAAGATGGCCGCCTTCGTCCTCCACAACATGCCGCAATCCAGCCCCGGCTCGCTCACGGCGCAACAGGCGATTGATGTCGCCGCGTATGTCCACAGCCAGCCGCGCCCCAAGCTCGATCCGGCCAACAGCAAATACTAGGGCCTGTTAACAGACCCTAAGCACCCAACCACACGGGCGGCTGCGACACTCGTCCAGCCGCCTGTTCGTTTACTCACGCGAATTGCGGCGCGGTCTTTCCAATCCCGCGGCAAATACAAAGCTCGGGCTGACCGGGGCGCGGAACGCGATTTCGCCCATGCGGCGAGCACCCTGCTACACTCTGACGTTCGGGAGGACACTGCCATGGCTTACGAAACCGTGCTGCTTGCAATCGAAAATCGCGTCGCCACCCTCACGCTCAACCGACCCAAGGTGCTGAACGCCCTCAACGGCCAGCTCGTCGGCGAGTTGGAATCGGTTCTGGACGAGCTGAAACGCAACGACGAGGTTCGCACGATCCTCATCACCGGCGCCGGGGAGAAAGCCTTTGCCGCCGGAGCCGACATTCAGGAACTGGCCAAACTCAACGCCGAGGAAGGCCTCCGGTTCGCCCTCCGCGGCCAGCGCGTCTTCACCCAGATCGAAACGATGGGCAAGCCCGTCATCGCGTGCATCAACGGCTTTGCCCTCGGCGGCGGCTGCGAACTCGCTATGGCCTGTACCCTCCGCATCGCGAGCGAGTCCGCCCGACTTGGCCAGCCAGAAGTCAAACTCGGCATCATCCCCGGCTATGGCGGCACGCAGCGCCTGCCCCGCCTCATCGGCCGCGGCGCAGCCCTCAAAATGATGCTTACCGGGGAAATGGTCACGGCTGCAGAGGCCCTCCGTCTCGGCCTGGTCGAAGAAGTGGTACCACCGGACCAGCTCATGCCGCGCGCCCGCCAACTGGCTGAAAGCCTCGCCGCGATTGCCCCGCTCGCCATTGCGCACTGTATCGCCGCCGTCAACGAAGGCGTCGACCAGCCTCTCGACCGCGCGCTCGCGCAGGAAGCCTCCCACTTCGCTCTCTGCTGCGCCACCGCCGACAAGGACGAAGGCACTGCCGCGTTTCTCGCCAAGCGGCAGCCCACCTGGACGGGAAAATAACCGCACACACCGGAACGAATGTGATGAAACGGGGGAAGCCCAGGGCTTGCATGGGACCCCGTCATTCCTGCGTCCCAAAAGCCGAGGCTCGGAGCCTCGAAGTCTTCCAAAATCAGGCGGGGGATTTGCGGAAGCGGCGGAGGAGTTCGTTGGGGAGTCGGGAGC
>JAJYVU010000148.1 GCA_021791875.1 Acidobacteriota bacterium
AGAAAATTGCGGCGATATTCCCCCTCGTAGGCTTTAGCCATACGCTTTGCCTCGCGGAAGAGTCGCCATCTGTAGTCTACAGCATTATGCAGGATGCTCTAGGGTGAGGTTCTGGATGTAGGTCCCGTTCGCGGTCGCCTGAATCGTGTTCGGCTGCAGCCGGTTGTTGTACCCGAGGATCCGCTGAATATCGGCGCTTCCTGAGCTGATCTGGTGGGCCAACCCGGTAAGCTGGCCGACCGCATCGTAGGTCCCCGACGCGGCGTAGTTGCTTCCGGAGGAACTGCTGACCCCGCTCTGCAGCCCGGCCGGCGTGTAGGAGTACGTCAGTGTTGTTCCGCCGAAGTCCTGCAGCGTGTTCACGGTTCCGTCCAGGTTGTAGGTGAAGTTCGCCTGCTCCGTTACGCCGTTGAGCGTTTTGCAGGTTGCTGTCACCCTGCCCATCGGATCGTAACTCCACGCCGCAGCCCCAGTCCCGTCCTGCATTCCGGTCCGGCGTCCCAGCCCAGGGCAATCGCATTTCAAAATAGCTCCAAAAGGCGGAATAGATAGTCGTTCCAGCCGGCGCGTTTGAATTTGCCGCGCAAGGATCCCTTGGATCCCTCCTTCTGCATGGCATGGATGGCCATGTGACGCAGCACTGCCAGGTGATGCGGCCCGTGGCCCATGCGGGTGCGATCCCGATCCTCGTTCATCACCACGTCCAATCGCCAGTGCAAGCTGTTTTCCACGCCCCAGTGTTGGCGGACGACCTCGTTGAACCGCTCCGGCGCGAGTGCCCGGCTGTGCAGGTAGTACGCGGTTTCGGTGGTGGTTTTGTCCGCCGTCTCGCGCCTTCGAACCACTTTGCCGATGGCCTTCAGGCCCGGCCATTGGTGCTGCTTCTGGAGCCAGCCGATCTCGGTGGAAACCGTCGCCGTGCGGGGTCTCGATGCGGCCGTGATCGGCCTCGACAACGGGTGCTGCGGTGCTTGTTTTCAACTCCGGGTCGTCGAGCAGCAGCACCACATCGTCGAACAGCGTGCCCTGATTTCCCTTCAACGCCAGCGCGTAGTCGCCGTTCTGCTCGACGATTTGCTCGGCGATGGTGCGCTGGCAGTTCAGCGCGTCGGCGGTCACGATGGTTCCCTTCAGCGCCAGCATCCGCAGCAACTTCGGCACCACCGTAATCTCGTTGGACTTGGCGTCGGTGGCGATTTGCGCCAGTACCAACCGCTGCTCCGATCCCCAGGCCGAGACCCTATGCAGCGCCGACTTGCCGCTGGCCCGATCGAACGAACGGCGCAGCACCTTGCCGTCGATGGCCACCACACCCTGCAACTGCTCAGAAAACTGCGCCATAAACTGCTGAAACGCATCGTGAAACTGATCCGGATCGAGATTGCGGAACAGACGGCTGAAGGTGTCATGGCTGGGCAAGCCGTTGGTCAGCGTGAGAAGGCTGCGCAAGAAAGGCTCCTTGGCCTCGGCGAATTCCGCTATATCGACCGCGCCCTGGCCGCCGCACAGCACCGCGCACAGCGCCATCATCAGCAGTTCATGAAGATCGTGCAGCGTGGCATGGCCGCGCCGTCGCGGATCGTCCAGACCCTCCCAGCAGGCACCCAGCTGATCCAGCGTCTCTTGCCTCGACGTGAAATCCCCCCTGAAAGGAACTTCATGCCTCACAACCCCTTACGTCAGCAGCTAACATGGGCCGTGGCAAAGGTGGTTCCGCCCGATTCGAAGTGCGATTGCCCTGGCTTGGGCATGACTCCGGCCGGGGGTGCTTGCCGGGTATGGTACAGTGGAGGAGTTCTCAAACCCACAGAGCGGCTCTGCCAGCCATTTCCACCATGCGACTCGTGTTTCTCCTGATTGCCGCGATACCGTTTGTCTATTACGGGATCGCAATCTTCAGCAGTTTGCGGTTCTTTCTGAAAGCAAAACCGCTCGAGACGGAGTTTCTGCCCCCGCTCAGCGTTCTAAAACCGGTGCGCGGGCTCGATCCTGAGGCCTACGAGAACTTTGCCAGTTTTTGCCGGCAGGATTATCCGGAGTATGAGATTGTATTCTGCGTGGGCGATACGAACGATTCGGCGTATCCGGTTCTCCAACAATTACAAACGGACTTTCCCGACTCGCGGATCCGCATACTGGTGGGAAGCGGGCGGGTTGCCACCAACGACAAGGTAGCCAAGCTGGCGCGGCTGGTGGAAGAGGCGGCGCATGAACATCTGGTGATCAGTGACAGTGATGTGCGGGTTGAGCCGGAGTACTTGCGGCGGCTGATTGCGCCCATGGCCGATGCGAAGGTGGGCGCGGTGACGTGCTTCTACGTGCCCACGAAGGATGTGACGATAGTGCAGCGGCTGCAAGACGTCGGAATGCTGTCAGATTTCTATCCCGGGATTCTGGTTGCGTGGCAGTTGGAAGGGGTGAAGTTCGCGTTGGGGCCGACGATCTGCACAAAGCGAAGCCGGCTGGCGGAGTTTTCAAGTTACTCGTCCATCGAGAATAAGCCTGCGGACGACCTCTGGGTGGGGAGGTTGATCGCTGAGCGCGGTTACGAGGTGGTGCTGCTGTCTTACGCAATTTCGACGGTTCCCGATTACAGTTCGTTTCGAGAATTGTTCTTCAAGCGGCTGCGCTGGATGACGGTGATGCGGCACATGAGGCCATGGGGCCATGCGGGCTTGGTGTTTACGCTCGGCTTACCCTGGGCACTGGCGGCGGTCGCCTTGGATCCAAGAGCCGAAGTGGCAGCGGTGTTCCTGGGCGGGTATTTTGTGGTGCGCTGTCTGCTGACATGGCTGGTGGGTTCGCTGGGCCTGCGACAGCGTGGCGTCTGGGCAAAGTTGCCTCTGATTCCAGCATGGGACGCACTGGCAACGGTCATCTGGCTGATGAGCTTTACCCGCAAATCGATTGCCTGGCGAGGACAAAAGTACAACATCGTGGACGGGAATCTTGTGCCGGTGAAGCCGGCTTGAGCGAAGTTTCTCCAGTTCGGTTGGATAGGCCGGAAGGAGCGGTTTTGGCGCTTTCCGCTCCTTCCGTAACCTGTCTTACAGCCTTCTTCGCAGCCTGGAATCCATTCAGCCGGCGGTCCGCGAACCAGTTGCTTTCCAGAATCTCACTGCGGGGTGACGGCAAGCGCGGTGTTGCGCTCGTTGCGGGTCATGCGCCAATTCACCTTCGGGGTGAAGAAGGCGGGATTGATGCGATGACGATAGCGCAGAGCCACTTCGATCAGCGAACTGACCAGGGAGTCAGAGAGTAGATGGGGTTGCAGACCTAAGTCCGTCAGTTTGGAGTGCTTGGCATTGTAGTAATGCGACTCAGACTCGACGCGTGGCGGAGGCAGATGCTCGATTTCGACGTGCAAACCCATCTCTCGACCCACCATCTTGATAAGCTGGGCAAGTTCCATGACGGAGAACTGCTCGGTAAACTGGTTGAAGACGCGGAACTCACCGCGGGCCGCGGGGTTCAGGCAGACCAGTTCGATGCAGCGCACGGTGTCGCGGATATCCAGAAATCCGCGCGTTTGCCCGCCCTTGCCGTAGACAGTGAGAGGTGAGCCAATGGCCGCCTGGGCGCAAAAGCGGTTGAGAACGGTGCCGAAAACCTCGTCATAGTCGAAGCGATTGATGAGGGCTTCGTCGAGTTGGACTTCATCGGTAAGCGTGCCGTAGACGACGCCCTGATTCAGATCCGTGGCTCGAACCCCCCATATCTTGCAGGCAAACCGGATATTGTGGCTATCATGCACCTTGGAGAGGTGGTAGAAAGAGCCGGGCTGCATGGGGAATGGGAGCGTGTCACGGCGACCATTGTGCTCAATCGTGATGTAGCCTTCTTCGATGTCGATGTTGGGCGTGCCGTACTCGCCCATCGTTCCGAGTTTTACGATGTGGCACTCGGGGGCCAGTTCGCGAATGGCGAACAACAGATTCAGGGTTCCGCTAACGTTGTTCATCTGGGTGAACAAGGCATGCTTCCGGTCGATCATGGAGTATGGGGCGGAGCGCTGTTCCGCGAAATGAACGACGGCCTCGGGCTCGAAAGACTGGATCATGCTGGCCAGGAAGTCATAATCGGCAAGATCCCCAACATAGGTCTCCATGGTTCTGCCGGTGAGCTGCTGCCACGCCGAGAGACGTTCGGGCAGTGAGCGAATAGGGGTAAGGGTTTCGACACCCAGTTCAAAGTCCCACAGGCGGCGGGAAAAGTTATCGACAATCGCAACCGAATGTCCTTTGCTGGAAAGGTAGAGGGCAGTGGCCCATCCACAGTAACCATCGCCACCGAGTATGGCAATTCTCATTCTGACTCCAGGTCGTGCCGTATAGAGGTTAATCTTGCGCAGAAGCTTATTGTATCGTGCGGATATTTTTACGTAGAGACGCGAGCTCTTCAGATAAAGTTGACAAAACTTTCACAAAAGCTGGCTGGCCGCCTGTTCCGCGGCTTCCAGACGAGTTCGACTTTCTGGCCGGGTTGTACTTCCTTCACTAACCCGGATCTGCGGAGAGAGTTGCCCGGAGGTAACTTCAGGTCG
>JAJYVU010000149.1 GCA_021791875.1 Acidobacteriota bacterium
TGACACGATCTATGCCGAGGGACAGCGGCGTTACGTGGAGACTCTATCGGCGTATGCGAGGCAATTTTTAGACCAAATCGAGCGGCCCGACGTGGACTCGATCGAAGGGTTGAGCCCGGCGATCTCGATCGAGCAGAAAACCACGAGCCGCAGCCCGCGCTCCACGGTGGGCACCATTACGGAAATCTACGATTACCTGCGCCTGCTGTACGCCTCGGTGGGCACGCCGCACTGCCCCCGGTGCGGGCGCTCGATCTCGCGGCAGTCCGCGGAACAGATTGTCGAGCGCATCCTGGCGCTCTCCGCGGGCGAGCGGGTCACCATATACGCGCCGGTGGTGCGCGGCCGCAAGGGCGAATTCAAGGACCTGCTCGACAAACTCGACCAGCAGGGTTTTCGGGCGCGCGTCGATGGTGAAATCCGCGACCTCTCAGAACCGATCGATCTGGAAAAGCGCAAGAACCATACCATCGAGGCGATCGTTTACCGGTCAGCGCTCAAGCCGGGTATTGAGAAAGCGCTGCTCAGCTCGGTGGAAAGCGCGCTGCGCATGGCCAACGGCCTGGTGCTGGTGGGCACGACGCAGGGCGATACACTTTACTCGTCGTCGATGGCGTGCCCGGACTGCGGCCTCGATGTACCCAAGCTGGAACCGCGCAGCTTCTCTTTCAACAGCGCCTATGGGGCCTGCCCGGAGTGCCACGGGCTGGGCAGCATCTACGACTTCGACCCGGCGAAGGTCATCACGGACTGGAGCAAGCCGCTGCTCGACGGCGCACTGGGACCCGGCTCCGGCTCGCAGTATCTGGCACGGTTGATCTCGCTGGCCGCGCAGCGGTACAAGATCAACCTGAAGACGCCCTTCGAGAAGCTCCCGCAAAAGCAGCAGGAATTGTTGCTTTACGGGCCTGATCGCGCGGAAGCTCCGCGCACGGGCTTTCACGGCGTGCTTGCTTTCCTGCGCGACTCACTCGAAGAGTCCAGGTCAGACACCTATCGCGAGTGGCTGATGAACTACATGTCGCCCTCGCTTTGCCCGGCCTGCCAGGGCCGGCGACTTCGTCCCGAGTCGCTGGCCGTCAAGGTGAACGATCTTTCCATTGCGGATTTCACTGCGCTGCCGCTGGGCCGCGCGCTCGAAACCGCGCGCACGCTGCGCTTCTCCGCGCGCGAAGCCCTCATCGCCGACCGGCTCAAGCGCGAAATCGTCGAGCGGATCGAATTCCTGAACGCGGTCGGTCTCGGATACCTCTCGCTCGACCGCAACGCGGCCACGCTTTCCGGCGGCGAAGGCCAGCGCATCCGGCTGGCGACGCAGATTGGCTCGCGGCTGCGGGGCGTGCTCTACGTACTCGATGAGCCCTCCATCGGTCTTCACCAGCGCGACAACATGCGCCTGATTCACGCGCTGGAGTCGCTGCGCAACCTCGGCAATACGGTGCTGGTCGTCGAGCACGACGAAGACACGATCCGCCGCGCCGACTATGTTCTGGACCTCGGGCCCGGCGCCGGTCGTCTTGGCGGCCACGTTGTCGCGGAAGGCACACCTGAGCAGATCATGGCGGCGCCTGAATCGCTGACCGGCCGCTATCTTTCCGGCGAGGCAACGATCCTGCATCGCATGGCTCCGCGCGAGCTGACGGGCAAATGGATCACCGTGGAAGGCGCGCGCAGCCACAATCTGAAGGACCTGACCGCGCGCTTTCCGCTGGGTGTGATGACGGTAGTGACCGGTGTTTCCGGTTCGGGCAAAAGCACGCTGGTCAATGACATTCTCTACCGCGCGCTCGCCCGGCAGCTCTACGGCTCGCGCGAGGATCCCGGCGAGCACCAGCGCATCACCGGCTTTGAAAACATCGACAAGGCAATCCGGATCGACCAGTCGCCGATCGGGCGCACGCCGCGGTCGAATCCCGCGACCTACACCGGGGTCTTCACGGCGATCCGCGACCTCTTCGCGATGCTGCCGGAGTCGCGGGAGCGCGGCTACAAGCCGGGGCGATTTTCCTTCAACGTGTCGGGAGGCCGGTGCGAGACGTGCCAAGGGGACGGCCAGCGCCGCATCGAGATGAACTTCCTGCCGGACGTGTATGTGCAGTGTGAAGTTTGTAACGGTCGCCGTTACAACCAGGAGACGCTGGCGGTCAAGTTCAACGGCTACTCGATTGCCGACGTGCTGGAGCTGACCATCGAAGACGCGCTGGTGGTCCTCGCGGACATTCCGCAGGCGCGCCAGAAGCTGCAGACACTGGTCGATGTGGGGCTCGGCTATATCCATCTGGGCCAGGCGGCCACCACGCTTTCCGGCGGAGAAGCCCAACGGATGAAACTGGCCCGCGAGCTCTCGAAGCGCCAGACCGGCCGCACCCTGTACCTGCTTGACGAGCCGACTACGGGCCTGCACTTTGACGACGTGCGCAAGCTGCTGGAAGTGCTGCACCGGCTCACGGACCTCGGGAACACGGTCATCATCATCGAGCACAATCTCGACGTGGTCCGCAATGCCGACTGGGTCGTTGATCTCGGCCCGGAAGGCGGCGAAGACGGCGGCCAGGTTGTCGCCGAGGGCACGCCTGAAGCGGTAGCCGGCGTTTCCGGCTCGCATACCGGCGAATTTCTCCGCCGCTACTATGCCGAGCACCCGTCGGAGAGCATCGCCCTTCATCCAACGCCCGCACCCAGCCCTTCGTCCAGAGCCAGTGAACCCGAACGCGCCGAACGTGCATCTTCCACCAAGAAGCGTGCACGGCAACAAACGACGCGGCGCGCCGCGCAACCGAAAGGGAAAGCACCGAAGAAATGAGCGAATTTCACCCTGAAGGCAAGCGGGACAATGATGCGGCCAACACTGCCACTCCCGAGCCCATGCGCGAGCCCATCACGGGCTTCACGTATCCTTCCGGGCCTCACTCTCCGAGTTTCTCCGGATATGCGCGCAACGAGTTTTCACCTTTCACGGAGGCGCCCGCGCTGCCGAGGCTGATTCCCAACATTGGCCATACCATCCTGTTTTTCCTGATCGCCTTCATCCTGATGATCCTCACGGAGATTGGCGCGACGGTGATTTACCAGCTGGCTATCCACGGCCCGCAGTCGAGCGCCGGGCTGGACAAGGCCCTCCGGGTAATCGCCGGGAATCCAGTTTTCAGCATTCCGACGCAGGCCGCGTCCTACGGACTGCTGGTGCTGCTCTCGATCCCTGTCTTCGAGTCCATCTGGTTCGAATCCTTCGGGAAAGCTCTTCACTGGAATTTCCGGGGTGCGCTGCGGTACTTCTGGCGCCTTGCGGGCATCGGACTGGTGGCGGGATTGCTGATCGGGTCGCTGGGCAACTTTTTGCCGATGCCCAAGAGCCCACCAATACTGCGGGACATGATGACCTCAACCACCGGCGCATGGTTCATGCTCGTTTTCGGCATTACGGCCGCGCCCATGACCGAGGAGCTGGCGTTTCGCGGCTTCCTGCTGCCATCGCTGATCAACATCTTCCGGTGGGCCGAACGCCGTGGGATCAGCAATGAGGCCGTCACCCGCTATGCCGGAGTTCCGCTTGCGGTGATCCTCACGACGATTCCCTTCACGATGCTGCACGCGCAGCAGGTGTCAGACGCATGGGGGCCGCTGCTGCTGATCGCCATGGTCAGCGTGATTTTGTGCATCATCCGCCTGGCGACCGACTCGGTCGCCGCAGGAGCCGTGGTGCATGCGGCCTACAACTTTGTCCTGTTTGCGGGAGTGCTGTTCCAGACCAGCGGCTTTCAGCACCTGTACAAGATAGGTTCCTGAGCGATTCCAATTAAAATTGGCAGCATGACGACCCCGCACCGCGCAGCGCTTCTGGAACTCATTGCACGCAACTCATTCCGTCTAGGCCAGTTCAAGCTGTCCTCCGGCGGCACCAGTGATTACTACATCGATTGCCGCACCACCACCCTCCACGCCGAGGGCGGACGCCTCACCGGGCTTGCCATTCTCGACCTGCTGCATGAGCAGAAACTACGTCCCGACGCAGTTGGCGGACTCACCATGGGCGCCGACCCCATCGTCTCCAACGTTGCTACTGCCAGCGCCTACTATGCGCTCGGCCACCCCGGCTCGCCGCTCATTCACGGCTTTCTGGTGCGCAAGACGGAAAAAGCTCATGGCACCGGCCGCAGGCTGGAGGGTTTTTATCCTGAAAACGGCTCGGTTGTGATCGTCGATGATGTGTGCACCACCGGCGCATCCACCATCCAGGCCATTGAGGCGGCGCGCGAATCCGGACTGAAGATTCTCGCCGCCATCTGTCTCGTTGAGCGTGAAGAAGCCAATGGCCGCCCGGCCGTCGAAGCCGCCTGCCAGGGCGCGCCGTTCCTGCGGCTCTTCACCGCAAACGATATTCGCGCCGAGCACGTCCGCCTCTTGCCGCAGTAGCTCCGAACGGCAGTTCTCGCTCAAAACAAAAAGTGGGGATGTTTCCATCCCCACCCTGTGTTTTCTCTACCGCAATCTACTGATTCTGACCCGAGCTGCTACTTGACCCGGCCATCTGCGAGTT
>JAJYVU010000150.1 GCA_021791875.1 Acidobacteriota bacterium
CGCTGCACCTTGCGCGGAAACAAGAACATTCTGAAGCGTCTGCTCATTCATGTTGGCGCGTTCAACCTGAGCCTGATCCTGCGCAAGACGTTGGGCGCGGGTACGCCGCGGGAGCTGAAAAACCGGGCAGTTGGGCTTGTCTTACAACTGTTCCGGCTGCTCACCGGTCTGTATCGGTCCCATCGAGACGTAGAACTCCAACCTGCCTCCGTTATTGCGGCTCGCAGCAACTATCGCGACAAATGGCCCCGCCGCCGAACCGCCCGAAATTTACGCACTTGCACCACGGGCTGTTAGAGGAGTAGACCGTAGCGTTCTTTTGGCCGGTGCGGATCAGTGAAACTGACTTGCGCGCCTTAGAAACATCTTTTGCGCATGCGACGAGTGAAAGTAGATTGATCTTGATGAGACTAAAAAGTGGAAGAGGATAGCTATGAAGGATTTGGCATTTGTTACGGCGCGGCATCGCATTTTCGGCGCACTTTCGCAATTCTGCCCGGAGGAGAGCACAGTTGTCCTTCAGCCTGAAAATCCTGAGCCTGGTAACTGGATTGGCTGCCCGGGTGTTTTGCATGAGCCGCATAATCAAAGGTTCTTGATGACGTACCGTCAACGTCGACCACGGGGTAATCCGGCGACGGAGCGGGGATGGCGTTGTGCTGTGGCGGCGAGTGAGGATGGAGTGCACTTCCGGGACGTATGGGCAGTTGAAAAGTCAGAACTCGACTCTTCGTCCATGGAAAGATTTTGCATTTTGCCGAAAATCGGCGGCGGCTATGAGTTGTATTTCAGCTACGTGGATCCGTCTGATAGTCGCTGGCGTATAGACGTCGTTGAAGGCGAAACACCCGAAGAGTTTGATGTAAAGACAGCGCGACCAGTATTAACGGCGGCGTCCACTGGGACGGAAGGTGTCAAAGATCCTTATGTAATGCGATTTGGGCCGGCGGTCTACATTTTTGCCAGCTTCGCCTCCGCGGAAACTCTTGATCGTGGGCAACATTCACACGCTCACTCGACGGGGGATATCTACAATACCGGGGCGACGACGCATCCGACTGGGCTGGCGATTGGATTGGAAGGTGGCGAGTTTGAGTGGCATGGATCCATACTCAGCGTGGGCCTAGGATGGGATTGTTACCAGGCGCGTTTGAACAGCGTGGTTCCATTGCCGGGCGGTGCATGGTTAGGGTTTTATGACGGGTCCGCAGGGGTAAGCGAAAATTACGAAGAGCGCTGCGGCCTCGTTATTTCACATGATTTGCGACATTGGGATCGACTGACCGCGGACGGACCGTGGGTGGTATCGCCGCATGGCAGTGGATCACTGCGCTATCTGGATGCAGTTTCAGTAGGTGATGAACTCTGGCTGTACTATGAATACGCCCGCGCGGATGGGGCACATGAGTTGAGGGTGAGCAAGGTTCGGGGTTGAACGGGGAGCCTCCATGTCCGCCGATCGAATCATTCAACGAAGGGGGCAGCTGCTGCCACCTCGATTGTGGACTTATCTGATCGGCGCCTTGGGTGGCTTGCTGTTCGGCTACGATACTGGAATTATTGCGGGCGCCATCCTTTTTATCCGTTCGGATTTTGATCTCGATCCATTGGCGCAGGGGCTTGTGGTGAGTGCGCTGATTTTTGGGGCGCTTGCCGGAGCTGTGGTAGCGGGTTATCTGAGCGACCGGTTTGGACGCAGGAGGTTGCTATTGGTCGCCGGTGCGGTCTACGCCGGTGGCGCGCTAGGTGCGGCATTTGCACCTTCGGTAGAAGTTTTAATTGGCTTTCGGCTACTTCTCGGGCTAGCGGTTGGTGTGTCCTCGGTACTTGTTCCGCTCTACCTTGCGGAACTGGCACCCACCGCTGTACGCGGCGGACTGACTTCGTTGAATCAGCTCATGATCGCGATCGGAATATTCGCATCGTACGGGGTTACATATGTGTTTTCGGGCGATGGCAACTGGCGCATGATGCTGGGACTGGCGATTGTGCCGGCATTATTGATGCTGACTGGTCTTTGGTTTATGGATGAGTCGCCTCGCTGGCTTGTTGTGCATGGTCATGTTGCGCAGGCGCGTGCGGTGCTGACGCGGAGCCATGGAGTTGAGCAGGTAGCAAGGGAAATCGCCGAAATCAGGCGGGCGAGCCAGATGAGTTCGAAACCAGGGATTTTCGAACTGTTCCGCGCCCGCTGGCTCCGTCGCGGGATGCTGATGGCAGCAATGCTCGCTGTGTTTCAGCAACTCATTGGAATCAATACGATCGTTTACTACGCTCCTACGATTCTGAATGCTGCTGGCTTTGGAAAATCGTCAGCGATCTTGAATAGCGTTGGTTTAGCGTCCCTTTCAATTATTTCAACGATCATTGCAGCGGGCGTGGTAGATCGCGTTGGTCGCAGGCCGCTGATGCTGGGCGGCCTGGTGGGGATCGTGATCAGCATGGTAATGATTGGAGCGGTGTTCTTTAGCAATGGCTTCCATACCCTAGGAGGGAAAATCATTGCGGTTGCCTGTCTGGCGATATTCAAGATCGCGTTTTCGATGAGCTGGGGCCCTGTGGTGTGGGTGATGCTGCCGGAACTGCTTCCATTGCAGGTTCGGGGGACGGCTATGGGTGGTGCGGTGTTCCTGAACTGGGCGACAAATTGTCTTGTGTCGCTGATGTTTCCGGTCATGCTGGCCGCGGGACCGGGAACCGTATTCGAGCTACTGGCCGGATTTGGCGTGTTCGCCTTCATCCTTACTGCCAAGTGGCTACCCGAGACCTCAAAGCGCAGCCTGGAACAATTGGAGCTAGAGCGGCACTGATGTGAATGAAAGGGACAATCTAGATAGAGGATCTATCCGTCTCATGCGATTCTTCCCATGCGGCTGCGGAACTCAGGTAGCGCGCGCGTTGTTGATGCCGTAGAACAATAGAACATGTGGATTCCCCGACACGATTTGAGGATCAAATATCGCAAGAAAAGGCCGCGAATATGCTTCTAGCCTGATATTGAATGGAAAACTGATTTTGCGGTCTATTGGTGAAAGACGCAGAGCATAGCGGTCCTTATTAGTACGTGCAGAAACTGAGCTAGGGCCGGGATACTTTCCAATTTCCAAAATGGAAATTAGGCCTTACAATGCCTCTATGCAAGGTCAGGACATTGCGCTCCTTCTCAAACTAGCCATTCAGGATGATCCGCGCGTACAGTCCAAGAAACTGGCGGAGAGTCTTTTCATCTCTCCGTCCGAAGTATCGAAGGCCATGAAACGGTGCGTGAACGCGGGCCTCCTGTACGTGTCGGGAACTGAAAAACGAGTGAACCGATCCGCTCTGATGGAATTTCTCACGCATGGATTGAAGTACGCTTTTCCGCCGGAGAGAGGTTCCATGGCTCGTGGCGTTCCGACCGCTGTGGCGGCGGAACCACTCAAATCGCGCTTTCTGGAGGATCGAGAGCCGCCGCCGGTTTGGCCGTATGCAGAAGGGAAGGTGCGCGGCTTGGCCTTGGCTCCGCTCTACCGTGGGGCTCCCAAAGCTGCGCTGTGGGATCCCGAGCTCTACAGCGTCCTTGCGCTTTGTGACGCAATCCGCAGCGGAAGAACGCGAGAACGAAATCTTGCGGTCGAACTGCTCCGGAAGGTGATCCATGCCTGATCCAAACCTCCCCCTTCTGGAAGATGCGGTCGTGAAGCTTGCTCCCTTCCTGGACGAGATTGTGTTCGTTGGAGGCATTACCCTGGGCCTGCTCATCACGGACGAGGCCGCTGCCCCGATTCGTGCGACGACCGATGTCGATGTCATCGCAGAGATCATGACCTATGCGGACTACATTGCATTCGCGGAACGGCTTCGTCAAGCCGGCTTCACGGAGGATGCAGGAGAACAACCTCTCACCTGCCGCTGGCACCTCGGCACCCTGACGTTGGATGTGCTTGCTCTCAGCAGTGAAGCGCTCGGATTCACAAACATCTGGTACGAACCCGCTCTCAGATACGCTGCGACCGTCACCCTGTCGGGTGGTCAATCGATCCGGATAATCACGGCGCCGTTCTTCCTGGGAACAAAAATGGAAGCCTTCAAGGGTCGCGGCCGGATGGACTTCCAGGCAAGCCATGACCTTGAGGACTTTGTCGCCGTTATCGATGGCCGCGACACCTTGCTACAGGAGATTGCCAGGTCGCCGCGAAATCTAAGGGATTATCTTGCGGAAGCAGCGAAAGCCCTGCTGGCGGAATCCCGATTTCTCGATGTGCTGCCGGGACTTGTACTCGATAGCGAAAGAGTCCCGATGATTCGACAACGGCTCTCTGCAATGGCTGCTGGTATTGCCGGCAACGCTTGATGACACGTGGCATCTGGCTATTTCCGAAGACTCTGTGAAAGTTCTTGCGCTCTGCTTCCGCAGGGGCAGGATTCAGCGATTTGACCTTGCCCTCAGGATGCGTACTCCATATGCGCCTGGTTTGAGGGGATTTTAAACCCCGTCGCCGTCGTCGGGGCTGTGGGAGAGGGGGAATCGCGCAGTTTGCGATTTCCACTCTTCCA
>JAJYVU010000151.1 GCA_021791875.1 Acidobacteriota bacterium
TCCTGCCGCAAGAGCAAAAATGGGCTTCAATTTCAAATCATTCCCGATCTCAACGCCCGCACCATGCTGTCCCGCAATGGCTTACGCCGTCCCTCGGGGAAAATAGCCGGACACCAGTGCGCCGTGTTTAACCCGATGCCGAGCGCAATGGTAAGAATCACCGTGATCGCGAATCCACGATTACGGCCAAATTGCCGAAAAGCAAATCTGACGTCGGCCCAGATATTCTCCACTCTGGGCCATTGCCATACTTCGCGGCTGCGCTCTTCGATCCGCGTGACGTTGCCGAACTCGCGGCGGGCGGTATGCTCGGCCTGCTCTCGCGTTAAGCCACGGTCCATCAGGTCGGCGATTTTTTCGTCGAGGTGTTCGCGGATCGATTCTGAAAGCTCCTGATAGCGACGACCGCGGGAATGAAGCTGTTTGAGCCAGTTCATGACGACCTCTATTCGCTGCGAAGTGCTTTAATTGGATCGATGGACGCTGCGCGTCGGGCGGGAATGTAACAAGCGACGAAAGATGCCCCGGTCAAAAGAAAAAGAGCGGCAAAGAATGTAAGCCCATCCGTAGGCTTCATATCGTAGAGAAAGCTTGACAAGAACCGGGTAAGGCCAAGGGCGCCTAAAATTCCAGCAACTAGCCCCAAGGCCGTGATTGACATACCCTGCCTGACCACCAGCCCGATTACACTGCTGCGTTGAGCACCCATAGCTACACGTAGAGCTAATTCCTGGGTCCGCTGATTTACGGAGTAGCTCATGACTCCGAAAATTCCAAGGATTGCAATCACGAATGCTAGCAGCGCGAAGAAGCTAAGGAGCACCATCCTGAAACGCTGCAGTGCGGTAGAAGCCGCGATGACTTCATTCAGTGTCTGAATGCTGGACACTCCCTGATCTTTGTCGACTGATTGAACAGCCTTGCGTACTTCGTTTGGCAAGGACAGTGGATTGAGGGATGATCGCACTACAAACGTCACGCTCAACGGGCTAATACCTTGAGTGTACGGAAGAAAAATTTCTGGCGATGGCTCCTGCTCGAGAGTGTCATTTCTCACGTCTCCAACCACCCCAACGACCTTTGACCAAGTGGTCCCCTTCAGTCCTGGCACTCCGATGTTGTGCCCAATTGGATCGTTATCTCCAAATGCGACATGGGCCAGGGCTCGGTTGACGATCACAACCGGAGGGGAAGTGGAGGTATCGTTCGTGTCAAAGAAGCGACCAGAGAACAGAGGAATTCCGATGGCGCGGAAATATTGCGGGCTGATTGCATTGCTGCAAATAGATTGCAGCGAACGTTCTCCGCTCGGCTCGCGTAGCAAGAGAGAGGTATTCTGACCGGCACAACTGCTTAGAGGCGCACGAGTCCCAGCAGCAGCGGCAGCAACTCCCGGGAGCGTCTGGAGTCGATCGAGCACCCGATTGAAAAATGGCACTTGCGATGGGGTGTTAAAACCGTCGGTCATGGGTCTTGAGATCTGCGCCGTAAGGACGTTATGCGGATCGAAGCCGAGACGCACGTCGGAAAGCCGGATGAACGTCTGCATGAGCAAGCCGGCTCCGACCAACAGAATCAGCGAAAGCGCAATTTCGAACGTCGCCAGTAAGTTCCGCAGGTGGCGTGTGCGTCCTCCGGTGCCTGAGCGCACGCCTCCTGACTTCAGCACCTCGCTTACCGTAGTGCGCGACGCAACCAGGGCTGGCACAAGACCAAAGGCTAGCGTCGCAAAGATCGCAACTCCGACTGCAAATCCAAACATCGCCGGATCCAACCGAACAGTATCGGGAATGCCTGGAGGGATAAGTTGCCTCAGGAACCTAACGAACCATAGGCCACCAACGAGGCCCAAAGCGCTCCCCACTGCTGCTAAGACCAGACTCTCCGTAAGTAGTTGGCGAATAAGACGGACCCGGCCTGCACCAAGTGCCGCGCGCACGGCAAACTCTCGTCCACGCTCTGCGGCCCGCGAGAGCATTAGATTTGCGACATTCGCGCACGCGATCAAAAGCACAAAACCAACAACGCCGAGCAAAACAAGCAATAACGAACGCACGTTGCGCACCATAAAGGCGTTGAGAGAAATGACCTGTACGCTTCTATCGCGCGATTGCAAAAACCATTGCGGATATTCATGATTGATGCGGTGACCAACGACCTGTAGATTCGATTCCGCCTGGGAGATTGTTACGCCCTTCTTGAGTCGGCCGATAACGCTGACAATGGCCATGGGCCTGGCATTCGGTATGAACATTGCCGAATTTGTGGGCATGGGCGTCCATACATCGCCTTCGGGATACCGGACACTCCCCGGCAACACTCCAATCACCGTGTAGGACGACCCGTTCAGGTGAATGATAGTACCCAAAACGTTGGGATCAGCGCCAAATTGCGTTCTCCATATTCCTTCGCTCAGTAGTGCGACATGGTTTCGACCCTCTGTGCCTTCGACCTCTCTAAAAGATCTTCCCAGGATGGGACTTGCTCCCAGCATGGAAAGGAACCCAGGAGTCACACTCGTAGCCCGGACCGCTATCGGTGTTCCCCGTGTGGTGAGACTCGTGTTTGGACCTCCACTTTGAAACGCTTCGATCTGCTTGAAAGCCGAGTTCTCGCGCTGCCAGGCCACGTAGTCAGGACCAAAGACTGCGCCGGGGCTCCACGCAAGAGCAAACCGCTCCGTGACCCATACGAGGCGACCTGGGTCTCTATATGGCAGCGACCTTAACAAGACTGTATTTACAACGCTGAAGATTGCGGTATCTGCCCCCGTTCCAAGGGCAAGCGTCAGAACGGCGGTCAGTGCGAATCCAGGAGATTTCGTCAGTTGGCGGAAGGCGTACTTCACATCGGCCAAAATTGATTCCAACGTCGGCCATTGCCATACTTCGCGGCAGCGCTCTTCGATCCGCGTGACGTTGCCGAACTCGCGGCGGGCGGTATGCTCTGCCTGCTCTCGCGTTAAGCCACGATCCATCAGGTCGGCGATTTTTTCGTCGAGGTGCTCGCGGATCGTCTCGGACAATTCGTTGTATCTGCGACGGCGAGTAAACAATTGTGTTAGCCAACTCATGGATACACTCCTAAGATTGAGCAACCGCAAGGACACGGGTGATTCCGGCGAACATCTTCTCAAAGCTCGATAGCTCTTCTTCCAGATGTTTCCGTCCAGCCTCAGTCACCTTGAAGATGCGGACCGGGCGATTCCTGGCCGAGAGTCCCGCTTCTGACTCGAGCCAGCCCGTCTTCAACATGCGCTGCAAGGCTGGATACAGCGAACCTTCTTCGATCTGAAGAAGATCGTCCGAGATGGCCTTGATGTGTCGCGCGAGCGCGTACCCGTGCATCGGCTTCCGGTTGAGCGTCTGCAGGATCATCAGTTCCAGCGATCCAGGAAAGAGGTCGCGATATTCGGATTTCTTAGTCATGTTTAACAGTATGCTCCATTGACTGTTTTAAGAAAAGTATTCTAAATTGATGTTATCTGCAATGGACCAGCAGGTTTTTCTAGGCGGACCAAATGCGCAGGCCAAAATTGAAGCTCGACAACCTCGTCACCTTGATGACCGTTGCCGCGAAGCACAACGTGGACGATGCGGCGGATGAGCTTGGACTTTCCGCCTCAGGGGTGCGCAAGCAGCTCGATGTCATCGAAAATACGTTTGGGATCCGGCTGTTTGAAAAGATTGGTGGCCGTCTGATGCTGACCAGAGACGGGGAACAGTTTTACGAAGACGCTATGAGAGGCGTCGAACAGATCGTCCATGCCGAAGAGCAGGTCTATGCGCGTCAGGCGACCCGTACCGCATGGCCATGTCCTGCGGCATCTGTGACATCTGATACGCGAGGTTATAGGTGGAGACGATCTGGTCGCGGGTCTCGACCGCCGTGGTGTACATCTGTTCCAGTTGGCCGAATTCCTGGACGGCCTCGCCGAAATTTGTGGCATCGAAGACGGCAAACTGCGCATGCGCCGCAAGGATACATCGATCGACAGACGGTCCAGCAACTGCCGCGTGGCATTTAGATGGAACACCGCTTTGGCCACAAAGGCCCGCGCGATGGCGCGCCGGTGCCTGGCCGGCCGACCCACGCCGCCCGGCCAGGAGGCGACCAGCCCCTCAATTTCAATCATGCTCAGCACCGCTGCCCGTTGACGATGCTTGTCCGACAACGGACCCAACTGCTCATCGAGCGCCGGGAACAGTACGCCTTGCAGGATGCGATGAAATTGATTCAGCATGCCGGAAACGGTAAGCTGCATACGGTGGGGACGCCTTCCACTTTGGAATTGGTCTTCAGTAACGCATCGCCGTGGAGCGGGTCAACGCGCGCTTGAAAGACGAGTTCGGCGGGCGCATGGTTCGCGTGCGCGGCAACGCCAAGGCGATGTGCCATCCGATGTTCGGCATCGTCGCGCTGGCCGCCGATCGGATCCTGCGACTGATCACGTAGGCCGCAAGCCCGGTCGTAAAATCCAAAAACCTTGAAC
>JAJYVU010000152.1 GCA_021791875.1 Acidobacteriota bacterium
GAGGCTGAAAGGCAACGCGTGTCGCCAGCTTGCCGTGGAGCACCTCGTAGGTGTCGCCGATTCTCTGGTGCAGCGCGTCCATGAGCCGATCCAACCGGGCCGGCCCCGACTCGGAGATCAGGACGAAATCCTCCAGTTGCTCGATCTCGTGATGCTTCAGCTCCGGCTGTTTCTTCCTCAAAAGACGGACCGCCGCAGGTAGATCGCTTGACGCGAGAATTTGCTCGATGCGCTCTTGGTGAGGGATCACCGAGGTTCCTCCCCTGGGATCCAGGTGAACCCCAAACTATCAAGGATGGCGGGAACGACGGCGTTGATGCGCGCCAAGTAACCCGGCCAGTCGAAACTGGAAAAGGGCGACCACGGCTCCCGGGCCTCCCACCAGTGACCCATATAGACCTCTGCATCCTCGTGCGACAACCCAGCCTTGCGCACCAGGAACCGCATCAACTTGCGCGGTGCGTTGACTTCGAAGGGAAAGTCGTCTCCCAGCTGGTCCTCTACTGTCTTTGGCGTGATACGGAGGGCTCGCTTGCCATCGTCCAGAAAAAAGAGCGGCGAGTTCTTCGGAAACCGATGGCTCTTCAGGTGTTTGCGTATCGCATCGAGCCGTTGTTCGATCGCCTTCATGTGATCGAGCAGACGTTTATTGGCCAGGATCAGACGCGTTTTGTGGTGATCCTCAAAGTCCTTGTCGCTCAGGATGGCGACCTGATGGTGTAGGGCGAAGCGTGAACTCTCCTGGTACGCATTTTGAATCGACCGCGTTGCGAAGCTGAAGAACTGGTGCCAGACGGTATAGAGCACAGCGGCATTGAGGAGTTCGCCATGATGCTGGGGCTCGAAGGCGTGTGGAGAGATCGCAAAAAACTGCTTGCTTGCCGCCTTCAGGCGGCTCACTTTCTCCTTTACCAGTGAGACCCGTGGAACCGCTCGTGCCCCCACTACCGCCGAATCAGCCGAATCAGGCAAGTCGAATGCCGTCGGAGGCTCACCCCACAGAATCTCTGAACTCTGGTCGAATTGCGCACACGCTTCCGTCACTTCGAGGACAGCGTAGTGCATTTCGACAGATGCCAGATGCGCTCGCTGCCCGAGGATGAGGCATGAACTGGCCAACTCGCCCCCAGTGACCTGATGAAGTGCCTGCCACCTGAGCCCGGCAAGCCGGCCCGGGGTGACGTTCTCGCAGCCGCTTCGCCGCTTGATCCATCGGAGGGCTTCGGCAACATCATCGTTCTCGGATCTGAACAGCACGGTCCGGACCGTGGCCATACGGCGGTATTTATCGACGAGTTCCGTCACCAGCCTGGAGGCGGGATAGCGCAGAAACGGGGCGAGAGCCATTTGCATACCTTGCGGCACTTCAAAAATGGACTCATATTCGGGAGCGATCGCATCCCACTTCCAGATGCCGCAATCTCCCCGACCCTTACTGGGTGGCTGATAGCTGAAGGACGCCATCTGGACCTTTGGCTCAACCGCCAGCTCGATTACGTCTTCCATTTTGCGGCCGGAGTCAATCGACAGGGCCACCAGCACAGCCGACTTCAAATCGCTTAGCTGCATCTCGGGGGAGGTCAAGGCTGTTTCAAGGGTCGGCAGGATCGCTCTATGGAATTCCCTCAAGGAGAGGTGGTCCGAACTCCAGGGCATAAGGCTTCTGTTGATCTCTCTGCTTCTCCAGCGAGCCCGCGCAATTTGCTTCGCATCCCCCGTATTCTTCGCCCCCGGGACGTTGGCATGGATTCCCGAGAGTGATCCGAGCTCGGCGGGGTGGAGACCGAGTTTCCTGGCGGCGTCAAGCGGCGATGTAAATTTGTGCTGCTCCTTATTCCGGGTCTCATTGTCCGTGTTCGGGTCGTCGGCGTCGGTGGGCGTGCTTAACCGGTAGGTAGCTCCGCTGTCTAATCCATCTTCATCATGATCCTCGATGGCGAACCGGATCCGATCAGCGCCATGCTCAATGTGCTCGGGATGGCTCTTTCGGCAAACCTTCCTGAATCCTTTGCTGCCTTTGCTGCCCTGCCCACCGTGTCGGGCACCACGTTCTACCACAACATGATTGAAGATCTCGGTGAATATGGAGCCAGCCTCGCTGTCGACGCTGTCTGTCCAGCTCTCAAGGTGCTTCCGAAACAAAGGTGGACTCAGGCATGAATCAAGCGCTTTGAGCAGACCAGCGAAGGTCGATAGACGGCGAACCGCTTTCCCAAGTTCAATGGGAATTCGCATCTCCCTATCGTTCTCGGCCGCGCTCAATATAACGGCCAGCGTTTGCTCCCGTTCACCTGCCTTATGGAAGGCTTCACGCAGCCGTGCATAAAGGATATGCATCTGGAGAAGCGCGTAGTTGGTTCTCAGGTCCTCGTCTTCACTCGCGGCACAAAGCATTGCCCACAGTGGGTGCTTTTCGATATATCCATACATCGGGTTGAGCCATGTTGTTGTTCCATCCGCGCGGTGCTGTACCTTCGGCGGTGGCTTTAGATGGGGATATTTCCCTACAAGCATGGATGCTTTCGCGTTCACCTGTTCGGCAAGGAATTGGTACGCCGAAAAAGGCTTGACCCGAGTCCAGCAAACTCTTCCATCAAAACCGCGTTGCAGAGCCTCCGTAACGTAAAGCAGGCAGCGCAGATCCTCCGGCCCGCCGGTCAGAAGCAGAAGATCGTCAAGGGCCCGAGCAAGGTCAGGTGAGCCGATTTGGTCCGTCAATGCCCCTACCTGCGAATTTGCACTTATATAGCGAGTCGAAACCACTGTCATTTCAAGACTCCCGCAATCCATGGTCCGGAGGTGTCACGAGAAGTCGGATCGAGGCCTCCCCAGCGTCTGCTCGAACAACGGAAGCGAGCAGCACGAGATCAAATGTCATGATTCAGCTATCGGCAGAACGGATACCTTCCTGAAGTGGGTCTTTCTCCGGAACTCTCTCCATCAATGAAAGTTGCGAACCGTGATCCCACTCAATCTCGCAGGCTAAAGACGCAGTGCTGGATTGGCTGCTGTGGTACAACCGCCAACGCATGCATTCGACCTTGAACTATCTGAGACCGGCGCAATTTGAACACTGCCTGCAGAACACCAGCGCACAGGCGGTAGCCTGAGATCTGTGGCAACCGAAGCCGACGGCGGAAATGCGGTGGGTGGAAAGCATGGAAAAACAATGAAACTGTCTTTCCGCTCTTCCCACCTACCTCGCAAATCGATCAAACCGATTTCCACGTTCCCATTGCTGCGATTGCCACGAGATGAATTAATCTCTCAAAGCCAGCCAGCTATTGGATACGCATTCTGAGGGCAAGGTCATTTAGTTGGTCTCAGATGGTGGTTCCTGCGCGGAAATTGGCTTACTGAAAAGTACTCGATTAGGCGGCGGCGGCCGATCTTAACGCTTGCCAGCTGACCGCTGGCAATCAGATAATCAACAGAGCGGGTAGAAATACCGAGTGCAGACGCGCACTCTGTCCTACTCAAAAGTAATGGTGCGACGCGGATTTGGGACTTAGGTGAGTTGCTCATGGTGCCCACCGTAAAGGGGTACGAGCCATATGTGAAGTCGTACTGGAAGCCTCCATAACGGAGGTGTATCCACTTGGTTAACCTACTTTGTATCCGTCCGGGGGAGTACACGGTTGAAGGCCAGTGCGTGGAGTGATTCGGTTAGCTGGCTGGTCTGGCGGCGTATTCCAACCCTCAAAACTTCAACCAAACTCGCATTATTCTTTGCTGCGTTGACTCGCACTATCGAGCAGCCGAGCGCATCCAGGCGCAGAAATCGAGTTTGGTTGGGTGCCTGTGACGTGTTTCTCATCGGGCGTTTCACCGCAGCCGAAAATGTATTTGTCGCATCCATTGAGAGCGCTTCCTCCTTTCCGACAGCCATCATCTGCGGATCCGCAGTCATAGCGAACGATGGGACGCTTTCAAACCGGTGATGCAGCGCCCCAACCGATGGAGCCTAGCCTCGCGTGCGAAGTATGATTGCGGCACTCTGGATTGACCCCCTTTGATGGTCTGAACGGGCCCCGCCTGAAGGCGGGGCCCGTTCCCTTGTTTTGGGGTCTCAATCCCGGCAACGAGGACGGCTTGGCGATACGGAGGGGCAGGATGGAGCTATACGAGCAGGTCCGGCGGGGGTACGAGCATGGGGCCGGGACGATCCGCGCGGTAGCGCGGAGATTGGGAGTCCATCGGCGGGAGGTGCGTCGGGCTTTGGCTGGCGCAGTGCCTGCAGAGCGGAAGAAGTTGGAACGTGAACGTCCGAAGTTGGCTGTGGCGCTGCCGTTCATCGAGGCGATTCTGGAAGCTGGCCGTTAGGCGCCGCACAGGCGGCGGCACAGCGCACGGCGCGTCTGGATCCGGCTGCGGCAGCAGAAGTCGGAAGTGGCCGTTGCCGAGTCCACGGTGCGCGAGTATGTGCGCCGGCGGAAGCATGCGACGGACTGCTGGGACGGGAGGTCTTCGTTGCCCAGCGCT
>JAJYVU010000153.1 GCA_021791875.1 Acidobacteriota bacterium
GGTCCATCGTCTTCCAAGCCATCTCCGTTTACGCTCCTCGCGCTGCGCTACGCTACGCGCGAGGAGTGTAAAGGATGTCCCGGGACACTTTGTAAAGAATGTCATGAGACTGAACACAAAAGATGCTTGAGTGGGCCACCCGTGGGAGTGGCCGAGGCATGCGACAATGAAATTTAACCGTCATGAAACCTGAGCCTCGCAAGCCCTCCATGGCGCCCAGCCCTACGACGATCACTCCCGAGCTTTTGCAGCAGCACGGCATCACCGCTGGGGAGTACCAGCGGATCGAGGCGGCGCTGGGCCGCGTGCCGAGCCTGACGGAACTGGGAATCTACAGCGTGATGTGGAGCGAGCATTGCTCGTACAAGTCGTCGCGCGTGCACCTGAAGCGGCTGCCGACCGAAAGCGCCCGTGTGGTGCAGGGTCCGGGCGAGAATGCCGGGATTATCGACGTGGGCGACGGCTGGGCGTGCGCGTTCAAGATCGAGTCGCACAATCACCCCTCGTATATTGAGCCATTTCAGGGCGCGGCGACTGGCGTGGGCGGGATTCTGCGGGACATCTTCACGATGGGCGCGCGGCCGCTGGCGGTGATGGATTCGCTGCGTTTTGGTCCGGTGCGGGAAGAGGAAGCCAGCGAGGCGGACAAGCCGCTGCTGCATAAGAATCAGTCGATCCTGGAAGGCGTGGTGCATGGGATTGCGGCGTATGGAAACTGCTTTGGGGTTCCGAACCTGGGCGGGGAGACGAAGTTCGAGAGCTGCTACTCGGGCAATCCGCTGGTGAATGCCTTTGCGCTGGGCCTGGTGCGGCGCGACGAGATTTTCTACGCAAAGGCGACGGGCGTGGGGAATCCGGTGATTTACGTGGGCGCGAAGACGGGGCGCGACGGGATTCACGGCGCGACGATGGCCAGCGAGGAGTTCAAGGAAGGCTCGGAGCAGAAGCGGCCCAATGTGCAGGTGGGTGATCCGTTCATGGAGAAGCTGCTGCTGGAGGCGTGCCTGGAGGCGATGAAGACCGGCGCGGTGGTCGGCATCCAGGACATGGGCGCGGCGGGGCTGACGTCTTCGAGCTGCGAGATGGGCGCGCGCGGCGGGGTGGGCATTGATATGGACCTGGATAAGGTTCCGCAGCGCGAGACGGGGATGAACGCCTACGAGCTGATGCTGAGCGAGAGCCAGGAGCGGATGCTGCTGGTGGCCGAAAAGGGCCGCGAAGACGAGGTGTTGAAGGTTTTTACGAAGTGGGGCCTGGACGGCGTGATTGTGGGCGAGGTGATTGCCGAGCCGCGGCTTCGCATCTGGCGGAACGGCGTGCTGGAGGCGGATATTCCGAACACGTCGCTGACAGACGAGGCACCGAAGTATCACCGGCCGGTGGGCGAGTGGAAGGCTCCGGTTCCGGTGGATCCCCCGGCGGAGGTGCTGGAAGCGCTGAAGCAGCCGCGCGACTACACGGCGGATTTGAAGAAGCTGCTGGCGGGGTCGAATATCTGCTCGAAGCGCTGGGTGTATGAGCAGTACGACTCGATGGTGCAGACGAACACCGTGGAGGGCCCGGGCGGCGAGGCCGGAGTGATGCGCATTAAGGACAGCGGAGCGCCGGGCCACGAGCGCGGGCTGGCAATGGCGCTGGCGGGGAATGGGCGCTGGTGTTATCTCGATCCGAAGCTGGGTGCGATGCAGGCGGTGGCCGAGGCGGCGCGCAAGGTGGCTTGTACGGGCGCGACTCCGGTGGCGACGACGAACTGCCTGAATTTTGGGAATCCGGAGAAGCCGGAGATCATGGCGCAGCTTTCGGCGGCTATCGATGGGATGGCGGAGGCGTGCCGGGCGCTGGGGGCTCCGGTGACGGGCGGGAATGTATCGCTCTACAACGAGACGCGGGGCGAGGGGATTTATCCGACGCCGGTGATTGGGATTGTGGGCGTTCTGGATGATGTGACGAAGGCGGTGGGGTCGGACTTCCAGCGGGCTGGGGAAGAAATTTTCCTCATCGGTTCTGACATTGCCACAGAAATCGCGCCGATAGCACTGAAGAGTTTTGGTTCTTCTGAGTTTGCCAAGCTCGTACTCGGAAAGATTTGGGGCAATCCGCCTAATCATCTCGAACTGGATGGCGCTGCGCAGCTTAATCAATGCCTGGTTAAGTTGGCTGCGGAAGGTTTGATTACTACTGCTTTCGACGTAAATGATGGCGGTATTGCCGTTGCCCTTGCTGAGGCGTCATTTGGGAAGGGCATCGGAGTCAATGCTGAAGTTATCCCTATTGCTGATGCACCGGTTGAGTTGTCGCTATTTGGCGAGTATGCGTCTCAGGTGGTTATTACCTGCTCATCTGAAAATGCGGAGAAGGTCAGAGACATTGTGTTCGGGTATTCCGAACTCACTGCTCATCGGATCGGCGAGACTGTAATCGACACATTTACGATTTCAGTTGCGTCGGGAATTGCAGCGGATGCGCAGGGGAAGGTGATCTCTTGTACTGTCAACGAACTGCGCAAGCCGTGGGCAACTTCACTGGATACGGTGCTGGAGGCTGAGGTTTTTGTATGAGCCGGGTGGTGATGGAAGGCGTGGGAGCGAAAGCGATTCCGGAGCAGGACACGCCGATGCGGCGCATGGTGTTTGAGGGCTTTGAGACGGAGGAGTTAGAGATTTTCTCGTCCGAGGAGGCTCCGGAGGACGTGGTGGAAGCGCCGCCGATGGTGGTGACGGAGCCGCCTGCGCTGCGGGTGGGCGCGGAGGATGACGCGAAGCTGCGCGAGCATTGCGGGGTGGTGGCGATTCATGGGGCTGAGGATGCGGCGCGGCAGGCTTACCTGGGGCTGTATGCGCTGCAGCATCGCGGGCAGGAGTCGGCGGGGATTGCGACGGCGGACGGGCACAGCATTTCGAACATCAAGGGCATGGGCCTGGTCTCAGAGATTTTTACCGATGACGTGCTGGCGAAGCTGAAGGGCCAGATGGCGATTGGGCACACGCGGTATTCGACGACGGGCGACTCGGCTCTGTTGAACGCGCAGCCGATCCGGGTGGAGTCGACCAAGGGGCTGATTGCGATTGCGCACAACGGGAACCTGGTGAACCTGGGGAATCTGCGGGTGCAACTGGAGCGCAAGGGCACGCACTTCCAGACGACGAGCGACTCGGAGATTATTGTGCAGCTGATTGCGCACTCGCAGGCGACGACGCTGGTGGATGCGATTGCGGACTCGCTGAGCCAGGTGGACGGGGCGTTCTCGATTGTGATGATGACGCGGGACCGGGTGTTTGCGGCGCGCGATCCGCGGGGCTTCCGGCCGCTCTCTATGGGGCGGATCAAGAACGAGGACGGGCCGGACACGATTGTGTTTGCGTCAGAGAGCTGTGCGTTTGACCTGCTGCACGCGAAGTTTGAGCGCGACGTGGCTCCGGGCGAGCTGGTGATGGTGACCGAGGACGGGGTGACGTCGCGGCAGTATGCGGTGCCGAATCAGTCGAGCTGCATTTTTGAGCACGTGTATTTTGCGCGGCCGGACAGCAAGATCTTCAACCGCTGGGTGCAGGACAGCCGCGAGGAGATGGGGCGGCAACTGGCGCGCGAGAGCCACGTGGAGGCGGACCTGGTGGTTCCGGTACCGGACTCGGGCGTGACGGCGGCGATTGGGTACGCGGCGGAGAGCGGCGTTCCGTTCCGGTTCGGGCTGATCCGCAATCATTATGTGGGGCGGACGTTCATTGAGCCGGAGCAGAAGGTGCGCGACTTCGGGGTGCGGCTGAAGCTGAATCCGGTGCGGAATCTGCTCGAGGGCAAGCGGATTATCCTGATCGACGACTCGATCATTCGCGGGACGACGAGCCGCAAGATTGTGCGGATGGTGCGGGGCGCGGGCGCGAAGGAAGTGCATTTGCGCATCAGCTGCCCGCCGACGATTTCGCCGTGCTTCTACGGGGTGGATACGCCGCGGAAGTCAGAGCTGATTGCGGCGAACCAGTCAGTGGAAGAGATACGGCAGTTCATCGAGGCGGACTCGCTGGCGTACCTTTCGCTGGACGGGCTAAGGCACGCGTGCGACGGCGGCGAGGGGAATACCTTCTGCGTGGCCTGCTATACGGGGGAGTATCCGACGGCGTGGGTGGACGTGGAGGATATTCTGCCGGCGGGAGTGGCGGCTCCGGCGAGCGTGCGCTGAGGCGGGCCGAGGCTTCGCGTATTTTCAGAGGTTTACGCACAAATTTTCACTGCCGGGCCGGATTTTGAAAGGTTTGACGACTCCCCTCCTTTTTGCGGGTAAGTGGTTGATTTTATTGAACCGGATACCCGTTCTTCACTGGTAAACCCATGGTGTTTTTGTGGGGATCTTATTGAATCTAAAAGGTGGACTAGCCCGCATTTCTCACAGGTGCTGATTCCGGTGCGTGATTAGGGACGTGTTTTCGTTTGCCGGTGCTTTTTGAGCAGTAGCGAGGGCCAGATAGTG
>JAJYVU010000050.1 GCA_021791875.1 Acidobacteriota bacterium
GTAGCTCCTCAACAGGAGGCTAGAAGTTCGCAGAGAGTCTTGATCGACGAAACCCCGAGTACCTCGCTGAAGTCCGACGCTCGGGGGGAGTTATGTCTGTTCGCACGTCAATCACCTCGGATTGATCCTCGCTCCCCAGTAGCTACCTTCAATTCGAAGAAGGACCTGTTGTGGGTGAGTGCTAAGCCCTGAAGGCGACTTCCCAGACTGCCCAAGGCCAGAAATCCTTCCACCCTGGCCGACTTTCGAGGACTTATTCCTTGAACGTTGAAACTCAGCTCGGCGAGATGCGGAACCCTAGGCCGGATCGTCTTCCGAATCGTTCTTGACCGATTCCTCAGTGATCCTGTGACCTCCATCCTTAACCACTAAGAAGCCTTGCGCATCTCTCTTCAAATTCGGCGAGGAACTCATCTGCGGTGCCAGTGTCTGTGCTGCGCGGCGAATCAACTCGCTGATGGCAACGTCCAGCGACACCCCTGTTGATTCTGCGTACGACGATGCAAACTCTAAATCGTCATTGTCGATGTCGAGGTTTGTGGGAGTTGCCATGTCTCCAATATGCACCCAGACTCACCAAATTTGAGGAAGAATCCGATGGCTCCCGGTCGTTCACGGCGCAATTGACCGACCAGGCGGTTGTTCAAATGCCTGAATTCAATCCGTCTTGTCCCACAAGGAAAAACGAACCTCGCTGTACGTGTATAACAAAGCTGTCGTCAGGATAAAAGCGCTGAATCGATTCCGACCGGCGGATGCCCAACTGACTATTCGGTCTCGTCGTACGATCCACACGAAGATCGCGGCGCTATTTAACTGCGATGGCGCACAGCATTCCTGCGATGCGGTGAGATCGTTCCATACGGCTAAAGAAAGCGTCCAGGTATTTGAGCCAGAAGATCGGCAACATGGCCAGGGCTTTGGCCACTATGTATCCGAGACCGCGCTCCCCGGCAACGATGACTGCGAAGCTCTCGGCAGTGAAGTTGATCCACGCGCTCATAGGCCCCAGGGTGGTTTGAATTTCGCACGAGGAGAAATCTCGCAACAGATGTCGAAGGCCGTCTCGCGTGAAGTTTTGAAAATGCGCCGGATATCCGTGGTAAGGAAAAACCTGCGGGCAGTTGATAAACAGCTTTCCTCCCGCCACGAGAAGCCGGTGAGCCTCCGACACAACTTTTTGGGGATCTGCGATATGCTCGAGCACGCTATCAAGGACAATGAGGTCCACTGTCTCGCTCTTCAGTGGGATGGAAGAAATGTCCGCAACAATATCGACATTAGGAAAACTGAAAAGGTCCACGTTCTTCACGTCGCTCCGAATGCGCCGGCATCCAGATCCGAGTTCAACGATGGAAGCACCAACAGGATACTTGTCAAGTACTTTGGCAAGATGATTGCGCCACTGGAACTCGCTACTTAGTACCTTCTTTCCAGCATGGAACAGTCTACCTCGCAGCGTGCTTCCCGTGAAGGTTTCGGCTTGAAACTGCACGTCGGTTATGCTCATGACTAACTATCGTACGACGGATATCGGCGGGCAACAATAACTATCCGGAAGATATATCACCTCGTGCAGGTGAAACGACCGACACGCCATAGAAGTAACAATTCGGCGCCCGTTAGTTACCCAATTGCTATTACTGAATGCAGTGTCGGACTCGTAGCCGACCGACCGGGCAATGGTCTGCCTTTTATGCCATGTTTCCCGGTGACCGGCACCGGAAAATCCGTTCACGGCAATCAGCTTGTCGCGCTGGGACAGAAGTACGCGGCTTCACCTATAGGGGAAATTTAAGAGGATGGCGCGCCAACGATAAGGGAGCTCACAGGTTTTTTCATTCTCTGGAATACGCTGGATTGCTAGCAGAGGGGGCATACGGACAGCGATAGCCAGCACCTTCGTCTCCTCGCAAAAATCGACTAGGTTGTTCCACAACCTTTCAACGAACTCAAAAATTGGAACGCCATTCAAGCTCGGGAACCTGAAGCGTAGCCGACTTCCAAGGATTTATCGTCACTCTTGCCGTTCATCGCCGGTTCTCTTGTCCGAGGAAGGCACCTTTCTCCGACTCCTTGAAGGGAAACTGACTACTAGATACAGAAAATCGCCTGTTAAAACGTAACGCAGACAATCGAAAAATCGTCTTCGAGACGTTTGCCGCCACGAATACTCATGGAACGCTGGTAGAGAGATTCCAATTGAGACGCTGGCTCCGTTGTAAGCTTGCTCAGATGGCGGATCATATCTTCGCGAGTGCTCATCTCTCCGCCGGATATCTCGATTTCATAGCAGCCATCGGAGAATACGTACACTCTGGAAGCCGACGATAACGACACCGTGGCAGGTACGTATTCGGCTTCCGCAAAAAAGCCGACCGGCAAGCCTTGAGCGTCCAGATTCGTAGCGTGGTTGGAGGCATCCATCCACACAGCAGGCGGATGTCCGCCGTTGGCGTAGCGGAGCGTTCGGTCAGATGGGTTGAAGACCCCATACCAGATGGTGAAGTATAGGCCGAACTGCTCCTTCGCATGGAAGCGTGTGTTCAGCCCGGCAAGTACCTGATCGGGACAGCGAAAATCGGTGCCGGGGAGGCATTGCGTGCGAAGGGCATTCAGCACGGAAACGGAAAGCAGGGCCGGTCCGACTCCATGCCCTGAGACATCGAGGAGGTACAAGGCAAAATGGGTATCGTCGATCCAGTGGTAGCCGAGCGAATCTCCTCCGAGGTGCGTGGAAGGGACGTGAAACCAATCGGTTCGCAGCGTCGCGCTCCGGATGGGGGGCGGAATCAGCGAAGCTACATAGCTTGCGGCATAAGCGAGTTCGCTCACCAGCGCATTCTGGGTTTCGCGCAGCGCCTCGTTGAGCTTGTTCAATTGGTGGTTCTGGTTTTCCAACTGCACTTGCAACCGCCGAATGTTCAAATGGGTTTCTACTCGAGCTTTGACTTCCTCAAATTGAAACGGCTTGCTGATGTAGTCGACGCCCCCAGCAGAAAAGGCCTTGACCTTGTCGATGGTTTCATTGAGCGCGCTGATGAAAATGATGGGAATGTCTTTGAGTTGCTCCATCTGTTTCAGGTGGCGGGAGACCTCGTATCCATCCATCTCGGGCATCATGATATCGAGAAGGATGATGTCCGGCGGGTCTGCCTGAGCAAAGCGGAGGGCCAGTTTCCCGCTGGGAACGGGGCGAATAATGTATCCCTGTTCCTTGAGCATTCCCCCTAGTACCTGAAGATTGGCAGGGGTATCATCGACGAGCATCACGTTCGCCGGATTGTTTGTGGAAGTTGCGCGCATGGGAGTCAATCACCTCCTTTCAGCAGAGCGAAGAGCTTCTCATATTGAAATTCCACCGCCAGGCTCCGCAATCCGCGGGCAAGCTGCTCATCGCTGGGAGCCACCTGATCGTCGATGAGGGCCAGCAGGCGATCCTGGTAGCCGGCGGCCAACGCATCCCGCATTTCCTGAAGGACATGCTGCTGTAGCCGCGACAGCGAAGCGGCGGTTAACTCGACTGCATCTGTTTGGATCTGGGGGGTAGGCCCTCCATCTTCTGCGAAGAGATATTCAACATGAAGCCACTGGCAGAGCTTCTGGAATAGTTCATCCTGCTTGAAGGGTTTTCCGATGAAGTCGTCGGCGCCGGTTTGCCGAACCAGTTCCCGGCTCTCGTCGAATACGCTTGCGGAAACGGCGATAATCGGCAGGTTGCGCCCGTTTTCGGTGGCCTTAATTCGACGCGTGGCAGTGCAACCGTCCATCACCGGCATGCGAACATCCATGAGGATCAGATGGGGGTTCCACTCCTCAAAGAGCTTGACCGCTTCCAGGCCATTGCCAGCTTCCCGTGTGGTGAAGCCGACGGATTGCAGCATTTCGCAAAGGAAACGGCGATTTTCTTCCTTGTCATCCACAACGAGGATGCGCTGCGTGGCTTGGCCGTGCTGCAAGCCAAGGACGCGGCGCGTGGGCTGCGCAGTCTTTTCGAGCTTGCCCGCAAACTCCTCGACATCCATCTCGAAATGAAAGAGAGTGCCTTTCCCGAGCTGGCTGGTGACCGTGATATCGCCGCCCATGAGGCGGACAAACTCGCGACTGATAGCCAGGCCGAGGCCGGTTCCGCTTTCTGAAGCGCCACCGGTTTCCGCCTGCTCGAAATATTCGAATATTTTGCCGAGATCCTGAGGCGCAATCCCTGGACCGGTGTCTTCGATCTCGGTGACGAGCCGCAGCCTGCTGGTTTCGTTCTTCGTTGCGGCCACCCGCAGGGAGATTCCGCCCTGCGCGGTGAACTTTACGGCGTTGCCGAGCAGGTTGATGAGAACCTGCCGCAGCTTTCCCACATCGGCAAGAATGAAGCGCGGCAGATCATCGGCCTTTTCGACTATGAACTGAAGGTTCTTCTGCTGCGTTCGGATCCTGAACATCATGGCCAGGTCGTCAATCAGATCATGAAGGTTGAAAGCGGCGGGGTGTACCACCGTTCGCCCCGCTTCGATCTTCGACATTTCGAGAACGTCGTTGATCAAGGCGAGCAGGTGTTCTCCGCTGCGGCCAATGGTATTGAGCGATGCACGCTGCTGCGAAGTGAGCGCCGGATCGCGTTGCATGAGCTGCGTGAATCCCAAGATCGCGTTCATGGGCGTACGAATCTCATGCGACATATTTGCCAAGAACGTGCTCTTGGCGCGGCTGGCTGCTTCGGCGGCCTCTTTTGCTTCCCGGAGCTGTTGCTGGGCTTCCTTGCGCAGGGTGATGTCTTCGATCGTGCCGTCAAAGCATTCGCACCCTTCGCGCCCGGTCTGGACGACCCTTGCGGAGATACTGCCCCACATCGGCGTGCCCTCGGTTTTTTTGAATCGCAACTCGACCCCCGAAACCTGGCCTTCGGCCAGAAGGCGATCGGAGAGGGCCTGCCAATCTCCGGGGCTGACGCACAAGTCCGAGGGTTTGCTCGCCACGAACTCTTCGAGAGATGCGTAGCCGAACATGCGGGCGGCCGCCAGATTGGCCGTGATAAAGCGGCCGGGGGACCCGGTCGTGGTCCGGTACAAGCCCACC
The DNA here is from genome assembly GCA_021791875.1 of Acidobacteriota bacterium. GTDB lineage: Bacteria > Acidobacteriota > Terriglobia > Terriglobales > Acidobacteriaceae > Acidobacterium. Next base: position 5,071 of record JAJYVU010000050.1, read on the forward strand.
GGGAGGTTGGAGATCAGAGTCCGGTAGCGCTCTTCGCTTTCGCGCAGCGCCTCTTCCACCCGCTTGCGCTCGGTAATGTTCGTCACCATGGCAAAGGCGCCGGTTTTTCTGCCGTTTTCGTCAAAGAGAGGATTCGCGTGGAAGATGCAGGGAACCGGCGAGGCATCCGGCAAGGAAAGCAGAATCTCGTAAGCCCCACCTTCACCTTGGCTCCTCCGTTTCACTTCGTCGAGAAAGATGGCGGCGTTTTCTTCATTGACGAAGTCGAAGATGCTTCTGCCGAGGATTTCCTCGCGCGGCCGCCCCAGGGTGATGCACATGGCATCATTCACAGAGGTTGTGACCGATTCGTTGTCGATCAGCCAGAATCCTTCGCCCGTGGTTTCGAGGATGCTGCGCAATCTCTGTTCGCTTTCGCGGAGTGCCTGCTCGATCCGTTTAAGGTCCGTCAGATCGTGGAGGATTTCGATGGCCCCGATATACTCGCCGTGCGGACCGCTCATGGCGCGGGCACGGCCCTGCAAGTACGTTTCTCTTCCGCGCACGTGGAGGATAGATTCCCCAATCAGCACTTGGCCGAAGCGCTGGAGATCCTGGTAATCCCGCTCCAGATCTTCCTGCGGGGTTTTCACCAGATCAATGAGAATCGGCCGTCTTTCCCCATAGAAAGGGATGGCGTACTCATAATTTCCCTTGCCGAGCATGTCTTCGGCTTTTACGCCGGTCAACGACTCGGTTGCCTGGTTCCAGGCGACTACGACACCCTTTGCGTCAATCACGAAGGCGACGTCTGGCATCAGGTCAATGAGTGACGATAATCGCCTCTCGGATTCTCGCAGCGCATCTTCCGCCTGCTTGCGATGCGTGATGTCCTCCATGATTCCATCGATGTATTCGACCTTGCCCCGCACGTCCCGCACGATTTTGGCCGTAAAGCTTCCCCAGATGGGGGCTCCGTCGCGCTTTCTCAGCAGTAATTCCACGCCTGTTACCTGTTCCTGGCGGAGGACGTGCTGCGAAAATTGCCGGAGGTTATCAATGTTGGAATATACGTCAGCTGCAGTCAGCTTGAGGAACTCTTTGACCGTGTCGTAGCCGAACATTCTTGCGAGCGTTTGGTTGGCAGCGACAAATTTGCCGTTCTCGCCCGGAGTCCGGCGGTACAGGCCGACGGGGAGGTCGGCCATCAAGGTTCGGAATTGCTCGCCGCCTTCAGACTGACCCTCGCCGGGTGTCTTCCGGCTTTTCCTGCGCGCCTTCACATTGACTGCTGGGGAATCTGCCTTATCCTGCAATGGGGTCAGGGACTTGGATCTTCTTTGTGTGGCCATGGTTCCAGCTTCTCCACCCCGCTCAGCCCGTGCGGGTGAACGCAGTCGTCGGTTAGCGTGGGCTAAGCTTGCACCTATTCCTTTTGGCCGGCAGAGTCGGTGATGTTCGTCACGTACGATGAGTCCAGTCGTGTCCTATGGATGCACCATACGGAACAGCTGGGGAATATCTGACTTCCTTGATGAGCCAGCATCCTGAAGATTTCGTTGAGCTTTTGCCTCAACAAACAGATAGGTATCGGGAAAACGGGGTCTGCTCCAGCAAAACGCTGGCCAGTGCTGCCGATCCTCGGTTTATGAGTTATCGCCGCCAAACCACTCATCCACCATAACTTATGCACATCGAATCGGATAGGTAGCGAGAAACGGGCCAGGGACCCGGCAAATGGATAGCGCACCTCGTGCCCGGGAAGCTGAAGCAGAGCCGACATATCGTTACGTAACCGGTTTCAGTCGTGGCCTGTGAGGGAAATGGAGAAATTGGACATCCGCCCTGGCGCAACAGCCAGCAGCCGAACAATGACAAATTGTCAGCTTGGGCCAAATCGAGAATGCTCGCACGTCTATGAGATCGGTGGCAAATTCTTTGCACGAAACACTTCGGGGGTGAAGTGTCGCTCCCTCAGCCGATGCCGCAAGGCAGCGTGCTACTCGCTGGCACACCCAAGCTCAGTGAAATCAACTGAACACCCAAAATCTAACCAGGAAAGCGAAGCAGAGAAGCATTAGCACGAAGCATGCGTCAAGAAGCAACGCCAGTTTATTCCCTGGATATAGCTGCTTGAACTGCTTCCGTACCCTTGTCCCCCACCACAAATATGAGATCCTTTCATTCTCAGGAAGCAGCACATTAATTTTCCCAATCATAATGAAAGAAATCATGTTGGCAAGAATTGCAGCAGTTGCCATCAAGCAAGCGGCAATAATGACAGGTAGTGACAATTGGCTCATTATCATTGACATGGAGCCCTCGCCAGAAATCCGAGGTAATCACCCAAAGAGAAATCAGTGAATCTTCCCGTATTGAGGGGATGACTGGTATCAGTCACACTAATTCCTCCGCCATACTTACCAGCAAGGGCCGCGCTAGCTCCTGCCGAAAAAACGGTCACCCCACCGCCCCTGATGACCGATCCTCCAGCGCCAACAAAAGGTATCGGCGTTGGGGCATAGAAGCTAGCACCTTTAAATGGTCCTGAGAATCCATTGTTCGTTTTGCCAAGTCCGTAAACTAACCCAGTAGTGGCTGTTACGCTTGCCCCACCATTCCATCCAAATGACATGCCACCTGTCCCGAAGAGACTCGTCTGTCCAGAATTATAGTTGAGTACCATGTCACCTTCGCCGCTGACCGCTCCGACCCCGCCTAATGCGCCACTCAATGAAATAGAGCGGCCTGTAGGGACAGCAAAACAATAGGCACTCTTTAGCCTGTTAAGAAATCCACTACTTGAGCCATTGGAACTGCCTCGCGAAGCATGCACATGCAGAATATAGTTTATGTCGTATACGCGCCCCGTGTAGTGCCTGCGGAAAATGGTGTGGCTGACAAATGAAGTAGTTTGATGCCACAAATGACAGGCCCAGCTAAATCCCTTCCAGCAAAGCCCCATCAGGTCAATGCGTGACAAGGGTTCGTTCCCAACGTAGCTGTACAGGTTTAGACTTTGAGGGTTAAGGGGGTTGCCATAATACAGTCCCGACGGGTCTGGCATGAGGAACCTGGCATCGTTACTGGAGTAGTATCTGGCCCGATAGTAGTCGTTGCGGGATTCCCGGTTACTTCGTCCACCGGTAGGGCAGTGCTGCTCCGGAAACACTTCAATTGCCCGTGCAGCAGGGTACGTCATAGGTGAAGCGAAATGAATCGTACTGGCAGTATTGTTTGAACTTGCTGAAGCAGAAGCCAAAGAGGGGTGGCCTGAAGGATTCGTACTGGCTTCATTGCGGGGATAACCGCTGCACGTCATTGAACCGGACTGCGTCGTAACGATAGCCCTCCCCTCCATCCATACAGACACGTCTTCAGGCAGGGCGTGAATCAGCAGCTCACTGAGCCTGCCGGAAATACGCTCCTGTTTGAAGAGCAACGGTTTCAAATTCCCTCCGTTAGGAATTGGTATTCAGCCAGACGGCCGGGCTCGCGTGGCTTGTCTTCTCCGCCAGGGCCAACTTGGCGACGAACATATCTTACCTTCGGAGGTGATCGCTTGTGGGCAGTTGCTCGATATGTGCTGATCACTGGGGATCGGACGACGCAGAAAGAACTAGTGTCCGTCCATGATTTGGGGGGCGGCCTGCGATTGCACGGGTCAACAGGAGGGGGGCGCTTGCGGATGGGTCGTACCGGAAGCCGCAGGCAATCAGATTCTGCCAACGGGCCAAATCATTCATCCACCATGCTTTATGCGCCCCAAATTCAGTTAGGTCCTGGGAAACGGGGCAGTGTCATTGCAAATGGGTAGCGGCCATCTTGTACGGAAAGCTGGCGAGCAGCCGACTTGTGGGGAGTTATCCGGGTGGGTGAGTGACTCGGCGATTGGGCACTGATCGAGATTCGTAAGGGGTTCAGGAAGACTGCTGGCCCCTGATCTATTTCCGAATTACGCATTCAAGCAGAATTGGGAATCTGCTGCCAATGAACGGGCCGGCACAGAAGCCGTCATCTTAGATGTGAACAACTTGCGTGCTCCCCTTGCTTACCGAGAGGAGGTGCGCTATTATTCCTCGGTAATCGAGAGGAGTCCATGTGAGCAAACCACCAGATTTACTCCAGGGTACCCTTGATCTTCTCATTCTGAAGATCCTTGGGCTGCAGCCGCTGCATGGGTGGGCGATCAGCCAGAGACTCAAGCAGGTTTCCAGAGAGGTACTGCAAGTGAGCGACGGGTCGCTCTATCCTGCCCTACACAAATTGGAACAGCAGGGCTGGATTCAAGCGGAGTGGAAACCAAGCGACAACAACCGTCGTGCAAAATTTTATTCGCTGACACGACCCGGGCGCCGCCACTTGGCGAAAGAGACAGCCCATTGGGAGCGGCTGTCCGCGGCCATTTCCGGCGTTGTACGGCTCACGGAGGTGTGAACGATGCGCTTCGAACATTGGGCCTACATGATCCCGCTGCGCCTGCGGTCGCTGTTCCGGCGCGAACGAGTGGATGCGGAAGTGGACGAGGAACTGCGTGACCATATCGAACGGGAGACGCAGCAGAACCTGACGCGAGGCATGAACGCCGAGCAGGCGAGGCGTGCTGCACTTATTGCTATGGGAGGTCTGGAGCAGCGGAAGCAGCAGTGCCGAGAGACGCGTGGTCTTCAACGGTTCGACAATCTGGCTCGAGACCTAGTGTACGGATTACGGAGCATGTGCCGGAACCCCGGTTTCACCGGAGTTGCATTAGTGACGTTGGCGCTGGGGATCGGTGCCAATACGGCGATCTTCAGCCTGGTGAACGGCGTGATGTTTCGGCCGTTGCCATACCCGCACCCTGATGAAATTGTGCACATCGGAGTGTCCGGAAAATCGACCATCCAGGATTTGTCGGTTCCCGAATTTCAATTCCTCCGTGATCACGCGACGAGCTTTGCTTCCATAGCGGGTTGGCAGGGTGGGGCCGACACTGAATTGAACGAAGGTACGGCGAAACCTTGGGTTACCACTGCATTCGTCACCGACGGATTCTTTCGGACGCTCGGTGTCAAGCTGGAACTTGGCCACCCTTTTGGCCGCGAATTTACCCGCGCCGGAGGAGAGCATGCCGTCGTTTTGACGAATCATTTATGGCACAGCGCGTTCGACTCCGATCCCAACATTGTTGGCCGCCAGGTCGTTCTGGGGAAGCAAAGTTTCCTTGTGGTTGGCGTCCTCCCACCTGGTTTCAAATTCGAGCAGCCCGCAGATGTGTTTGCTTCTTTGCCCCTCGGAGATAGTTTGGGCGACCAAGGCACCAACACGGAGGTTCTTGCGCGTCTCAAACCCGGAGTCTCCCTATCTCACGCCCAATCTGAGGTCCGTCTTATAGGGGCTCAATTCCTCGCTGAGGCTTCCCCCGCGCAGCGCCAGAATGCCGGAATCCTTCATCTTGATCGCTATCGGGACTATATTTCCAGCGATTACCGGACTACGCTGCTGATGCTACTGAGCGCCGTTGGTCTTCTTCTTCTGATCGCTTGCGCGAACATTTCTAGCTTGCTTCTCGCAAGGGCAAGCTTCCGTCGGAAGGAGATCTCTATTCGCCTCTCACTGGGCGCCACCCGTGGAAGGTTGCTCCAGCAGTTCCTTGTCGAGGGCTTGCTTCTGGGAGCATCCGGCGCCGTTTTGGGCCTCATAGGGGCTGCAGCTTCTCTGCACGTTTTTGTATCCGAGATCCCGGCAGGGCTCCCTTCCGTCGATCACATCACCCTCGATTGGCGGGTATTACTGTTCACCATGACCGTCGCCATCGGATCGAGTGTCGTTTTCGGACTGGCATCATTCTTTCAGACACGCGCTCTTGATCCGAACAGCGCACTGAAAGGCGGCAGGGGGATTGCCGGAGCAGGACGCCGACAATCGCTGGTCCTCAACGGGCTTGTCGTGGGCGAAGTGGCCTTTTCGGTCATGCTCGTCTTGGGCGCAGGCCTGCTGATCGACAGCCTCTATCGACTCAACCAGATCGATCCTGGATTCAACCCAGCTAACCTCACCCTGATGCACACCCCGTTCTCGGCAAAGATGTCACCGGGTGAAATTTGGAGTTTCGAAAGGCAGGCACTGACGCGAATTCAAGCTATCCCAGGTGTTCGCTCCGCCGCAGTTATTTCCGTTGCTCCATTGCACGGCAAGAACAACATCCCCGTACAGCGGAAGGGCCATCCGCGCGATAGTATCGGTGGAACGGAATTCCGCTCGATAAGCTCTGGCTATTTCTCGACGATGGGAATTCCACTGCTTCGCGGTCGGGCCTTCCAGAACAGCGATTTTAGTTCCTTCTCACGCATTGCCATCATCAACGAAACGCTTGCGCGGGATTGGTGGCCCGATCAGAATCCAATTGGCGATCAGGTCGTCATCGGAGAATATCGAGGACACCAGTACCTGAATATCGGTCAGCCCACACTGCAGGTTGTCGGCGTTGTTGGAGACACGAAAGGAATGTTGCTGAAAAGGCCCGCTCCTCCCATGATTTATGTCCCTGCGTCGAACGCCCTGACGCAGGATGACTCGACTGACTGGGTCATCCGCACCAACTCGACCGCGGGACTGGAGCTCTCGTTGCGGAAAGCCATCAGGGGCATCAGTCCTAACCAACGCATCACTGACCTTGAACCGATGACCCAACTCCTCGGATCATCCGTCGCTGAGACCCATTTTGAAGCTTTGCTGATGGGGGCATTCGCAGGACTGGCGCTGGCTTTGACACTCGTCGGGGTTTACGGCGTGCTCAGTTTCCAAATTGCCCAGCGCACACAGGAGATCGGTATACGCCTTGCTCTTGGCGCTACGCGTCGCGATGTCAGGTACCTGGTTATGGGAAAGGCCGCAAGAGTTGGCGCCATCGGTGTGCTGGTCGGCCTCATTTCAGCCTTCAGTTTCACCCGCTTCATGGCTTCGTTGCTTTATGAGGTGCACCCGACCGATCCCGCAATCTTCGCTTTGGTTGCGGTTTTCGTTCTTTTAGTCGCGCTGGCGGCTGCGTATATCCCCGGCCGGCGAGCGGCAAAGGTAGACCCTGTTGTTTCTCTAAGATGCGAATGAAGCATTGCCCGCAAAGATGGGCCAAGTTGTGTGATCCAGATGCATATCCGGCGATCCGACATAGCGCACTATGATCGGATTCGTCCCGATTTGTCAGCCAGCATGTAGTGAGATTCGTCGGCGGAAACTGTCAACTGTCGGCTACAGGCCGAGTCACTCATCCACCATGATCTATGCACGCCGAATGGGATAGATATCGAGAAACGGGCAGTTCTCCATGTTTCCACCAGCGAAAGACGCAGTGGAAAGCCTGCGCCCTAGCCGCACTATTTCTTCGTCATTTCCGTGTGGATTCAAACTACAATCTGGACGAGAAGTCGGAGTTACGGGCGGCCGTACCTGAACGGGACATGCTGGCATGGCCCGGCTCAGTATTTGAAATAGCGATAGATGGCTGCGTTGAAATCGGCCCGCGGCGTAATTTACAAATGACGCTCGAACATCAAGCAATTGGCTGTGTGAACCTCAGTTTTAGCGGCAAGGAGTACGTTCTGGCATGAAACTGAAATGCAAGCTCGGAATTGCATTGCCGGTGGCATTGCTCGCTACTGCAACCGTCTGCTGGTTTACAAGCGACTATTGCCGGTTTGGAATGTGGGAAGCCTACCAATTTGTCCGCCCGGTTCCAGCCCGTTGTAAGCAGAGGGCCGTCGACTTGGACGCGAGGGCGAATCAAATCGAAGCGGACGCCAAATTATCGCTTAAACCGGGAACCAAGAAAGCCGATGTGACGGCCTTCTTTGCGTCCGAGAAAATCCCGATGGATTCCTATAAGCTTGCCGGGCAAAACGTGGTCAGTGGCCAGATTTACGTAAAAGGGCTCGCCGAATGTTCAAGCGTCGCATGCGGCGACGATTCAGCGTTGATCGGCGTTAGCGTTGACGTTGATAAGAACGGAACCGTCATCTCCGATCCAACGGTGGTGAAAATGTATACGAATTGTCTCTAATCTCGATTCGAGTTTGGGGTGGATAACATGAACGCAGCCCTGACTGTGCGCGAGCCTTGAGTTTAGGCTGCATCCTTGGCAACTTCTAGCCTCACGTGAGCCCGATCACTCGGGCCTGACCACAAGCAGCTTCTCTGCCACACCTTGCAAATTCTGCATCCGCGATGCACGAGTGCGATAACACTGTCATCGGAAAGAAGTTACGCTCCTCCAAGCAGATAGATAACGAAAAACGGGGCTGTGTCATTGCAAATGGGTAGCAGCCACCCGAGATTACACTGAAGGTCGGGAAGACTCTTTCCGCAACCTGACCCCGAGGGACCGGATCTTTGACCACTGAGCACGAACTTCGCGAGAAACTCCGCAAGATTGCGGCCCTGTTCGAGGGGGCAGCAACGGCAGGGGAGCGTAATGCCGCTGCTGCAGCGCTCGACCGTGTCCGTGCGGCGTTGCGCGCGGCCGAAAGTGTGGAACGTCCCATTGAGATGATTTTTCGTCTGCCAGACCGCTGGAGTCGCCGGCTTTTTCTCGCGCTCTGCCGCCGCTACGGATTGCGTCCCTATCGCTATCCACGCCAGCGGTATTCGACGGTCGTGGTGCGAGCGCCCGAGTCGTTTATCAACAGAACACTGTGGCCCGAGTATCAGGAGATTTCGCAAGCACTCGAGGAATACCTGAATGAGGCTACGGAGCGAATCATCCGGGATGAGGTATTCGGTGACGCTGACGAGGCGGAAGAACAGCCCGATGCATCTGCGAAGCATTCGTCCGCGCGGGGACTTCCGCTCGAAGCTGAGAGTTGAGGCACATTGAATTCATCGAGATCTATCGTGTGTGGGTTGATTCAGAGGAATATCGGATCAGAAGCTCGCTGAACGCTCCCGGATATTCTGCCGCTATGGCGAGCAATTCTGCGCGGGCCTCCGTCGTGATGCCGAGGACGTGCGCGGCCGCCATGAAATGCCTGCGGGCTTCCATTACATCCAATCCAGTCAGATCGTAGCCATATCCGGCCACGATCCGGCGGATTGCGAGACGGCCAGTCTCCAGACTGAAGCGCGCATCTTTGTCGAGCATGTCGCGTGAAGCGCGGGACAGAGTCCGCGGATCGGTGCGGCCTGTGCGGGCAAATTCGAGGGCAAGGTCGAAATATCGAGCAGTTTTTGCAGCGGCAAACCAGCGTCCCGGGTCGTGGCTCCATGCGGCCAGATCCAGCAGGATTTGCCGCGGGTCGCGGTCCGGATACTTCTTGCTGATAATTCGAAACGTGGCCAGGCCGGTAGAAGATTGATTTGCCGACAGCGCATATTTCCCGTACGCCTCGTCCTCGCGGCCGTGATCGAGCAGGATTTGTTCGCACGCCGCGTCGATAGCCGAATCCGTCTGATTGAGCCCCCGTGAGCCCTCAGCATACGCAAGGGCCTCCTCCCATCGTCCCTGTGCGAGCAACGCCCGCGCGCCGAATTTACGGTCATGCCAAAATGGCAGTCTCTCGAGAGCAAGCAGGTCCAATAGCTCTTTATGTCGGCCTGCGGCCAACAAGCTGGACAGGCACACACTGGTTGCCCGGAAGTAGCCCCTCTGCGGTGGTCCGGACCAGGCTGAGCGAAGTGGATCGAGGAATCGATCTGCCCACTCACTGGCGACCTGCGTAGACGCGCACAGTTCACCCCAGCGGTCAGCGCTGACGGAAAGGTAATCGACTCCGTCGTCCTCGATGGCTTGCCAAAGGCGTTCCAGCCATGCATTCCTGATCTTCTGATCCGGCCTTGCGGCAATCAGGATGGGCAGTAGTTCTTCCTGTACCCGACCCACCATGCCGCCGAGCGCGCCGGAGGAAGTGTCGATTTCCTGAAAGGCTGGCCAGAACCGTTCCATCAGGGCGACGACGCCGTCGCCAGCCGTGACTAGATCCGTCTTCGCGACTTTTCTGATCTCAGAAGCAGCTTCTTTCAGTCTCTGGCAGGCAAGATTCGATCCCCTCCAGCCGAATGCCCGGGCGCGCAGACGGGGTTTGAACAGCCATTTGTGCTGGGTTTTCATCCGATGACCCTATTCTGGCACGCCTCCGCTCGACGATGTGCCTGGTGTTCAGTAGATGTTTGTTGAGCCCACCATATTGCCACGGCTGAAAGGAGGCCGTGCCAATGGTGCGAAAGGCAAAATCCAAAAGGAAGCGGGTTCCCAAGACTGTCCTGAAACTCCCCGATCTCGAACAGTCGAAGTCGGCTGTACTCAACAGTCTTACCTCGCCCAGTTCTCAACGTTCCTACGATCACGCGATTCGCGAATTCATTGACTGGTACTGCTCAGAGCCGCGGCTGGCCTTCAACAAGACAGTCGTGACCCGGTACAGGATCACGCTGGAACAGCGTCGCTATGCTCCGTCGACCATCAACCTGAGGCTGGCCGCAGTGCGTCGTTTGGCTTATGAGGCGGCCGATTGCGGCCTCCTCAGTCCAGATCTGGCGGCCGGGATTCGCAGAGTAAAGGGTACCCGCCGGCTTGGCGTACGCGTCGGCAATTGGCTCACCGCAGAGGAGGGCAGGCACATGATTGCCGCGTTCGGAACATCCACGCCCAAAGAGCGACGGAACTGCGCCATGATTGCCGTCCTGATTGGTTGTGGCCTCAGAAGGGCAGAAGCCGCTCAATTGAAACTTGAAGATATTCAACTTCGGGAAGGACATTGGGTTATCGCCGACCTGAACGGAAAAGGCGGTCACATCCGGACGGTTCCAATGCCCGGCTGGGTAAAAGACGCGATTGACAGATGGGTGATCCCTGCCGGAATCACCTCAGGCCCGATGTTCCGCGCTATCAATAAAGCTGGACGGACCTGGGGAAATGGCTTCACGCCAAAGGTGATCTGGTCCATCGTCAAAGAGGGGGCCGCCAACTGCGGCCTGGCCAATCTTGCCCCTCACGATCTGCGCCGGACATGTGCCCGCCTCTGCCATCAGGCTGGCGGCGAACTGGAGCAGATTCAGTTTCTCCTCGGACACGTTTCGGTCGAAACCACAGAGCGGTATCTGGGGTGCAAGCAGCGCTTTCAAAACGCTGTGAACGATGCCATCGGGCTCGAACCTGACGGCTCGTGAACTCAGATTCTCCAGAAGCGAAGCACGACACCTACTCATCGAGCCTGAAAACCTGAAGCTGTAACGGTGACCCTCTCGCTATGAAAGCCCACTCCGCCACTCATAACCCCGGGGGCTCATCGCCTTCAAATGAAGGATCGTAGCCGGCAAAGAACAAGCACTCCAACCTGTCTGCCTCGAAGAGAACATCCCCCGGGATTCGCTTCCTTTCGCCTTCCAGATATTCGCGAAGCCCACTCACCGCCCGAACGACACTCCTGTGAATTAATGGGTCATCTTTGGTCATCGCGATGTAGCGGCGTGCGGACTGCACGAAGGCCCTGAATTCCTGCATCGGGTATTTTCGCTTGTCTGTCAGTCCGAGATCGAAAGCCTGGCGCCGCGCTGCGACCTCCGCGGCGACTGCATCTTTCTCTGCATCCGGCATGGTCGTTACTCCCTTCGAAAGCGCGCAGATTCATCGTTCGGGTCAGTCAGTTTGGGTCCGAATGGAACTATAGATCGCTGATCGCCGGGCCTGCATAACCGCTCTGCAGTCCCACGACTTTGCCTGCACGATTCGCCTTGACCTCGGTAATCTCTGGTCGCCTTGAGCCGTCATCAGATTCCACGATCATCGCCAACTTTCCGGGCGGTGCCTGCAGTGCGCTCTCCCAATATCAATCCACCGGGTCATCCGGCTCATCGGACCACAGCGGTGGCTGGACTTCACAGGTCTTCTCATAATTCAGGTCGGCGAGTATACGGGACCAATACCTGATACTGCGCTCCGCTCGCGCAAGGCGCAAATTGGCTTCGTGGAGTTTACGTTCGGCGTTGCGGATGCGCCGACGGCGTACCCGGTCGAGTTTTGGTTCCTGGGGCATGGACCTGAAGATCCAGAATAAAGTGAACCGGAATCTCTGGGCGCAGGTCGATATAGAAACCTCCCAAGCGTACCTTCACCGTTCCTGGTCCGTTAGCCCGGTTGCTTCAAACTGCTCAGCAATCCCGAGTACCTCTTCCGTGACTGATCGTTACGGACCGCAAGGCCAAGGGCCTTCTTCTGCCCGACCAAAACGAGCAATTTCCTGGCGCGGGTCATGCCCGTGTAGATCAGGTTGCGCTGGAGCAACATGTAGTGCTGCATGGCAAGCGGGATGACCACGGCGGGAAACTCCGACCCCTGCGACTTGTGAATTGTAACCGCGTAGGCCAGTGAGACCTCATCCAACTCCCCGAAGTCATAGGTCACCAGCCTGTCGTCGAACCGGATGAGGACTTCCTGCTCGACGGGATCGATCTTTTCGATGGTTCCGATGTCGCCGTTGAAGACCTCCTTCGAGTAGTCGTTCTCGGTCTGAATGACCTTGTCCCGCGCCTGGAAGCGCCAGCCGAATCGCTCTGCAGCAGGCTCGCCAGGACGAACAGGATTCAATCGTTCCTGAAGTGCGATATTCAGTTCTCGCACTCCGATCGATCCGCGGTTCATGGGGCACAGCACCTGGACGTCCCGGATCGCGTTGACCTTGTGCGCATTGGGAATCCGGTCTTGTACAAGCCTCGTCAGGGTTGCCGCTATGTCCTCAGGCGTGTCCCTCTCTATGAAATAGAAGTCCGTGCTGGTTTCCGCTGTCCGTAACTCGGGCATCTTCCCCTGGCGGACGAGGTGAGCGTTGGTAATAATTTTGCTCGTGGAAGCCTGGCGAAATACCTCGGTCAGGCGCACGACCGGAATGACCCCACTGTCTATCAGGTCCCGCAGGACGTTGCCCGGACCAACCGATGGCAGTTGATCCACATCGCCCACCATGATTAACCCTGCGTTCCTGGGGAGGGCGCGAAGAAGTGCGTACATCAGCAGGACATCCACCATGGATGTTTCGTCTACGACGAGCAGGTCGCACTCCAGCGGCTTGTCCTCATTCCGTGTAAACCTGCCCGTGGCCGGATCGACTTCCAATAAACGGTGAATGGTCTTGGCCTCCAGCCCCGTCGTTTCCGAAAGGCGTTTCGCCGCCCTGCCAGTTGGTGCACACAGAAGGCACTTCACCTTCTTTGCCCGGAGAATCAGAAGGATTGAGTTCACAAGCGTCGTCTTGCCTACACCCGGACCGCCGGTGATAATGATAGTTCTGTTTGTCAGCGCGGTTTTTAATGCATCCCGCTGGCTCGGAGCAAGCGCCTTGCCGGTCCGCTCCTCACACCAGAGCAGGGCTTTTGCCATGTCGACCTCTGGGTAGCTCACTGGGGCTGTGGCCAGTTCCCTGATCCTGATCGCTATGCCGTCTTCCGCCTTTCTCATGTGAGGGAGGAAGACAAGTGGCTCTCCATCGATCTCATCCAGCAGAAGGAAACCGCTGGTCAGCATCTGGGATATGGCCTGCTCGACAGTCTCCACAGGCACCTCAAGAAGCTTCACGGCAGATGCCTTCAGCTTTTCCAGCGGAAGGGCGCAATGCCCCTCGGAGGTTGCCCCAAGCAGGACGTGGTCGACTCCTGCCCTTGCACGATTCTGCGAATCCCGGGGGATGCCAACGCTCTGCGCAATCTGATCAGCAGTGGCAAAACCGATGCCGCGAATCTCTTTGGCCAGCGTGTAGGGGTTTTCCCGAACTGTCTGAATGGCCAGATTCCCATATGTCTTGTAAATACGGACCGCGCGGCCGGTACTGACCCCATGACTATGCAGAAAGAGCATGATCTCGCGTATTTGCACTCCTTCTTGCCACGCGCTGGCGATGCGCTCACGGCGTTTCGGCCCGATACCATCGACGCTTTCCAGCTCGTGGGGGGTGTTCCCAATGATCCCGAGAACCTCTGCACCGAAATGCGAAACCAGCTTCCTGGCAAGAACCGGACCGACACCCTTTACGAAGCCTCCGGCCAGGTAGCGTTCCACGCCTTCGCTTGTGGTTGGCGGGACAGCTTTCAACACCTTAGCTCTGAACTGGAGCCCATGCTCCCGATCCCGTACCCACCAGCCCTCGGCCGTCAACCATTCACCGGCACTCACAGACGGCAAGGAGCCCAGGATCGTAACCAGTTCCCGATGCCCTCGAACCTTCACCCGGAGCACGGCGAAGCCGCTTTCTTCATTGAAGAAGGTCACCCGCTCAACCAGACCGGAGATCTCCTCGGAGGGGCTAGCTGACGGCGTGGAGGCAGAGTTCATGCTGATTGAAGTCTATGACGACATCGCAACCCTGCGGCAAGACACAGGATTTCTGGCGCCCAGCCGACATTTCGTTACCGATCCGGGGCGATCAACCCATGGCGAGCGTCGAGATCTTCAGTACGGGCTAGCCGGTCCCTCGGTGGATTCCTGCACCCCACACAAGCCAAAGGAGGGCTTGTAAGGGCCACCCGTCTCAAATTGAGAGCTTAATTGTTCTGGTCCATTTACTATGAAAGCCTGGTGCAGAAAGCGGCTTGCTGCCCTTTCCGTATCAGAACACCTCAGGTGCGGTGGCATGGCTAAGAAAAACACGACTAAATCCGATCCACCTCAATCTCTGGCTGGCTTTATAGAGGCGTTTGAGCAATATTCATCGAAGTCTAAATATAAATATTGGCTGAATTGCTATCGCGGCGTTCGAGACGCCTCTTGGCGGAACCTAGCGGGTATATTTCGACCTGAGCTCAAAGAGCTTCTTGAAGATGAGAAGAGCGCAATTCGAAAACTAATCTCAGTTCAACCTCATGAGTTCGCATCTGACGAAACCATGTTCGAGAAGCTTGTCCGGATGCAGCATTTTGGACTCCCAACTCGATTGCTCGACGTAACGCGGAATGCATTGGTCGCTCTGTATTTTGCAACCGAACCGAGCCCCCGAGGTAGCAAACAGTGTGACGGCATGGTCACAGCTTTCGCAATTCCGCAGGAACTCGAGAAGTATTATGACAGCGATTCAGTGAGTTGTATTGCCAATTTGGCCAATATGACTTCTGAGGAGAAAGCCAAGATTTATCAATTGACAGAATCGCTCATTGGACAACCTGAAGACGAACGAATCGATAAATTCAATAAAAATGACGTCATAAAACGACTTCTTCAATTTGTCAGGGCCGAAAAACCGTATTTTCAGCCAATTATGAAGCCCATAGATTTGTTTGTGCCATATTATGTTCATCCCAAGATGAGCAATAGGCGAATTCTGGCGCAATCAGGTGCCTTCATCGTTTACGGCATAGATCCATCCCAGTCTCGGAAAATAATCATTCCGGATAAGATCGAAGAAACCTGCTTCACTGTTCCTCAGAAAGCTAAGAAACCTATTCGAGACGCCCTTGAGAATCTTGGCATCAACGAAAGCACACTTTATCCTGAGATCGACAAGGCTGCCGCTTGGATCAAGGATCATTACACAAATCTATAGTTCATCCACTTTAGACGGGTTTGAGAATTGCCAAGAGCGCACATTCAAACCGAGAAGACTTAGAGCGTCGGTGATTTGATTTCTTAACATTCAGCTTTGACGCTCTTGACTCCTAGAGTCTCCGCCATTTGTCCCTGCCACCAACACTAGTGTCACGAACACGCTCAACGTGAATCGCTGCATCCGGGTTCAATTGGCGCGCCCGCTCAATTGCTTCAGCTTGGGTTTTACCCGTTGCGCTCGCCCTTTCCGAACCTGGCTTTCTTACCGCATAATCTCCCTTTCCGCGCCTTTCGATATAAAGCTCATTCTTGGCCATGAAGGCCCCCTTTCCTGTGAGTAGGATATACCGGAAGAGCCCCCGAGTCGCGGGCGAAAAGCCAGCTTGTATTCGCCTTCCGCCGCGCCCAAAGTCTCGCTTGTCGACAATAAGGCAAACCGTTCATCCAGTTTGATTTGCGCTCCGGATTTGGGATAGGTATCCACAAACGGGGTCTGCGCCAGGTTTCCGTCTACGACATCGCTTCAGGAAAGCTGAAGCACAGCCGATTTGAACCGGGCTAAAACGCCTCCCCTTGACAGCTTAGGAATAGGGCTCTACACTCCTAAACATCTTAGGAGTGATGGATGACCGACCAGGCGCAACTGCTACCGGGAACATTGGATTTGCTGATTTTGAAGGCTGTGTCGCTGGGACCTCTGCATGGGTATGGGGTGCTGCTGCGGATTCACCAGATTACGGGGCAGGCGCTGCTGGTGGAGCAGGGGGCGCTGTATCCGGCGCTGTTTCGGCTGTTGCGGCAGGGGCTGCTGAAGGCGAAGTGGGGCGTCTCGGAGAATAATCGTCGGGCGAAGTTTTATGAGTTGACGGCGGCGGGGAAGAAACGGCTGCGCGCGGAGGCCGATGGGTGGAACCGGCTGGCGGCGGCGATTGCGACGGCGCTGGCGGCGACGGCGGAGGAGCTGTGAGCTGGTGGAGCTCGCTGCGGTCTCGGGGCGCGGCGGTGTTTGCGCGGGAGCGTGTTTCGGCGGAGCTGCGGGAGGAGTTGCAGTCGCATATGGCGCACCGCGCGGATGACCTGGAGCGCGAGGGCATGAGCCGTGCGGAGGCCGAGCGGCAGGCGCGGGTGGAGTTTGGCGGGTACGAACGGATTCGCGAGGAGACGCATGCGGCGCGGGGCGCGCACTGGCTGGAGACGGTGCTGTGGGACGTTCGGTTTGGACTGCGGATGCTGGCGAAGGCGCGCGGGTTTACGGCGGTGGCGCTGCTGACGCTGATGCTGGGGGTGGGGGCTTCGACGGCGGTGTTTTCGCTGATCGACGCGCTGCTGCTGAGGCCGCTGCCGGTGCCGCATGCTGGCCAGTTAGTGTCGCTGGCTTTCCAACGATCAGACCAGGCAAAGAGATACTTCTTCTGTGCGCCTTTTATTCGTGGGCTGGAGGAGCAGCACAAGGTCTTCCGACGGGTGGCCGCCTATGCGGACGCCCGCCCCATGCAGGTGCGTGGTAAGTCCGGCAGTTTCAATGTGCCCGGGGCACTGGTGAGCGGCGAGTACTTTGAGGCACTGGGCGTGAAGCCGTTGCTGGGCCGGTATCTGACACCAGAGGATGACCGCAAAGGCGGCGGGCCAAATGGATTTGGGGTGGTGATCAGTGAGGGATTCTGGCGGAATTGGTTTCATCGCTCCCCGCATGTGATTGGGAAGACGCTGACGATTTCGAATCAGCCTTTTACCGTTGTGGGCGTGATGCCGGTATCGTTTATTGGCGCGGACCCGACGGCGCGGCCTGAGATTTATGTTCCGCTGTGGGCGGAGCCAGTGATTGACGCACCGATCAATTTCATTGCGTACGGCGTACGCACGTGGTGGCTGACGGTTTTTGCGCGACGAAATCCGGGCATGTCACTGCAGAAAACGAATGCGGCGCTGGCGGCGGTGTCGGACCAGGTGCTGCGGAGCAAGGTGACGGACGCGGGCTGGATCCAGGATGCGGTGCGGCATCATTTCCGCTTTGTGGCTCAACCAGGATCGAGTGGATTCTCCTATCTCCAACTCGAGTTCAAGAAGCCGCTGCTGATGGTGTTTGTTTTGTGCCTCGCGGTGCTGCTGCTGGCGTGCCTGAATCTGGCAAGCCTGCTGATGGCGCGGGCGGCGGCACGGGAGCGGGAGCTGGCGACACGGCTGGCGATTGGGGCATCGCGTGGAAGGCTGATTCAGCAACTGATGGTGGAGTCGCTGCTGGTGGCGGTGGCGGGCAGCGTGCTTGGCGTTGCAGCGTCGCCGCTTTTGAGCCATGCGCTGGCGGCGCTGCTGATGGGAAACAGCAGAGGCCTCGTAGGGATGAATCCTGTTGTGCTAAGTCCTTCTCTCGATATGCGCGTGCTTGTGTTCAGCGCATTGACAGCACTTTTCGTCACTCTGGTGATCGGGTTGGTTCCGGCGCTGCGCGCGACGTCAAGAGAGCTAAATGAGCAGATCAAGGGCGATACGCATGCTTCGCCGAGACGCGGACGGAGACAAAGGATGTTGCGGCCGCTGATGAGTCTAGAGGTCGGGCTGGGATTGATCATCGTGGTGGGGGCCGGACTTCTGACGACGAGCCTAATGCGACTTTACCAGCCCGTGGTGCAAGTGCGTAAATTTCGGGCGGTTCGGCGGCGGGGCCATTTGTCGCGATAGTTGCTGTGAGCCGCAATAACGCAGGCAGGATGGAGTTCTGCGTCTCGATGGGACCGATACAGACCGGTGAGCAGCCGGAACAGTTGTAAGACAAGCCCAACTGCCCGGTTTTTCAGCTCCCGCGGCGTACCCGCGCCCAACACCCCGCGCAGGATCAGGCTGAGATTGAACGCGCCAACATGAATGAGCAGACGCTTCAGAATGTTCTTGTTTCCGCGCAAGGTGCAGCGTCGCATGGCACCTGTTTCGTAACAGTGGGCAAAGCTACGTTCCAGTAACTCGCCGCGTT
>JAJYVU010000051.1 GCA_021791875.1 Acidobacteriota bacterium
CACCAGGAGCTCGTCTTGAAGATTCTTCCGCCGACCTCGCTCTCGTTTGCCACACCGACACGGTGCCCTTTTCTGAAACTTGGACGCGAGCCACTGACCCATTTGTGCGAGATGGTCATTTGTACGGATGCGGGGCGTGCGATGTGAAGGGCTTCCTCGCGTGCATTTTGACAGCCGCGCTTGGTTCCGCATCGCGATCGATCCGTGAAGACCTGCGCATCGTGCTGACCGCGGACGAGGAAGTTGGATGCATTGGGATCTCGCGCCTGATGGAGGCTGCATGCATCCAACCGCGCCGGGTGCTCATCGGGGAGCCGACCTCGCTTCAGCCGGCACGCGCAGGCAAGGGCTACTGCCTGGCAGAGGTTACAGTAATCGGAAGAGAAGCGCACAGCGCGCACCCGCAACAGGGAGCATCGGCGATTTACGCGGCGACGGAACTGATCGCGGAGATTCGAAAGATTGCGAGAGATCTTGAGTCAGAGGTCAATGACTTCTTCAGCCCGGGATACACCACCATCAATGTGGGCACCATCCGCGGCGGAACCGCGAAGAACATCGTAGCAGGAGAGTGCGCGTTTCTACTCGAGTGGAGATCCCTGCCGAACCAGCCGCGCGACGCTGTGGCCCAGCAGGTACGCGTAGCGGCAGCGCGCCTGGAGCGGGAATGGCATGGGGCCATCCGGTATGACATTCGGGTCACGCGCATGCAGTCCGGATTCGAGACACGCGCGGATGCTGAACTGGTACGAACGATGGAAACGATGAGCGGCAAGGCGGCCATCGCCATTCCTTTTGGCTCTGAGGCGCCATACTTTGCCGCGGTTGCCGATGAGGTGGTTGTCTTTGGACCGGGAGACATGCGAACCGCCCACAGCGAGCGCGAATGCATTCCTCTCAATGAGTTGAATGCGGCCGTTGACTATCTGCAGCGACTTATGCGCGCGTGATTCACGAATCAAGCCAGGAAAACGGCCGGCCTTGCAGGGCCGGCCATGTGAGCAAATTTCTCGACGCGCAATTTCCGCTACTGGGAGAAGCCCGCGTAAAAAGCGTCCAGATCGTGCGTGAGCTCCTTAAGAGCCTGCACATTCAGATAAATCATATGGCCCGATGGGTAGTAGTGGAATTGCACATTATGGACAAGGCTGGGCGCGAGCATCATCTGGCTGATGTCGTATTCGGTCTTGAAGAAAGGCGTGGCAAGGTCATATAGACCATTCGCGGAGAAGACTTTGAGTTTAGGGTCTTTTCGCATCGCAGCGGCAAGATCGACGGCCACATCTGGCCAGCGTTGATTCCAGAAGCCACGCTGCCCTGAGGGGTGATGGCTCCAGTCCCAGTTGCGGATTCCGCCGGAATCGGCACGGTATGTTTCCGTGGTCGTGTATTTCAGATCCTTTTCGAGATAGTTATTGACTGCAGCAACAAAGACGCCAGTGATGCCCGAGTCGGATGGGTCGTACCCGGGAGTCGCACCTGCATTGTCTACGTCAGTACCCTCAAAGCGCGCATCGTAGCGGCCCAGAATCTCTCCCTGGCCGCGCAGCAATTCCTTGCGGAAGCGCGTGGGATTGATGCGCAGATTGCTGTTCTTGACGTATTGAACGCTCAGCCCCGTGTAATCGGCGACCTTTTGCGCAATGGCGTCAAACTTTGCGGGAGAGATCCTGTCTCCTTCCCACAATGCTTCAGCATATGGACCGGCAGCAAAATCGCGCACCTGCTGTAAAAATGTGGTCAGATCCGCCGGCTTGTTCTTCAGCTTATTGTAGTAATCGGCGATCGCTGCGTAGGACGGCAGATACCCAATGTAATCCACATCCTGGCCCGGTGCGAGATCGTTGTAATTCAGAATCGAAGACAGCAGTATCACACCATTCATGCTGACCCCATGGCTCTGGAGCATGGCCACCAGCCCGGCAGAGCGGGTTGTGCCGTAAGACTCGCCCATAAGGAACTTCGGCGAATTCCATCGCTGGTTGAGCGTGATGTATCGAACGATGAACCGGGTGAATGCTTTCAGGTCCTGATCGACACCGTCGAAGTCCTTGGCCGTTCCCTTTCCCACAAGGCGCGAATACCCGGTAAGAGGCGCATCGATGAAGACGAGGTCCGTCTTATTGAGCAACGAGTACTGGTTGGGGACGATCTTGTAGGGTGCACCGCCCGTCGCCTGCGGGCTGTCCGTAATCACGCGCACCGGACCAACCGAGCCCATATGCAACCAGAGGCTGGCCGAGCCGGGGCCGCCGTTGTAGAGGAAGGTGACGGGACGCGTGTCGGAATTCGCACCATCGAGGGTGTACGCCACGTAGAACATGCTGCCGTAAGGCTCACCCTTCTTGTTACGGATGAGCAGGCTTCCTGCCGTAGCCGTGTAGCGCAAGGTTTTGCCGTTCAGCGTCAGTTCGTGTTTGGTGACGACGCTGCGTTCGGCCGGAATCGCATGATTTGCATTTCCTGCACCCGGCGTTGTCTGGGTTGGCTTTTGTTGTGGATTCGGTCGTTGTTCCTGAGCGTGGGAGGGGACGATACACCCCATGAACAGCATGGCCAGAACAACTGCAGCAAGTGTATGACTCGATTTACTCAACTGGACCTCCAGTCAAACGAGCACACTGCCATACTGCTGGCAGTCAGCAGATTTGCGTGAAATTTGACCTCAATGTACCAGAGAATACGACTCCCAGCATCAGACATTCGGAGGAAATCCGAACAATATTGGTTCGTCAGATGGGAGGGGAATTAAATTCCAGTGCCGCCGAACACGACGCCAACCGTCCGAATGAGGATGGTGAGGTCAAGCCAGAACGACCAGTTCTCAATATAGGCCGTATCCAAAGCAATATACCGCGCAAAGGAAGCATTCTGGCGTGCCTGGATCTGCCACAGGCCGGTGAGCCCTGGCAGCACGTCCAGCCTGCGCAGATGCTCCAGTTCGTAGTGCTCTACTTCACTCGCCAGCGGCGGACGTGGCCCAACCAAGCTCAT
The DNA here is from genome assembly GCA_021791875.1 of Acidobacteriota bacterium. Lineage (GTDB taxonomy): Bacteria > Acidobacteriota > Terriglobia > Terriglobales > Acidobacteriaceae > Acidobacterium. The sequence continues at coordinate 2,995 of JAJYVU010000051.1, forward strand.
TTCGCCGCGCAAGACATTGAAGAATTGCGGCAGCTCATCCAGGCTGTACTTGCGAAGAAACCTTCCAAGTGGTGTAACGCGGGGATCGTTGGATGCTTTGAAGAGAATCCCATCGCGCTCATTCAATGCATTGACTTCCTTGCGGTGTGCATCCGCATCCGGAACCATGGTACGGAATTTGAAACAGCGGAATGACCGGCCGCGTTTGCCGATGCGCTGGGAGACATACAGGATGGGGCCGGGTCCCTCAATCAGGATCGCCAGCGCGATTACGGCAAGTACAGGAAGAATGAGGACGATCGCAGTGAACGACAGAACAATGTCGACAATCCTCTTGAGGAAAAGCGAAAGACTGCGATGCTCGCGGCGATGCAACATCACAACCGGATAACAGCCAATCCGCTCCTGAGGAGCATTCGCGCTGAGATCCGGGAAATATCCGGTGATGGAGCTAAGATCAACATCCAGTACGCGAGCTTCTTCAACCAGACGAATTGCCGTCTCGGTCGAACAGGGCTGCGCGATCACCAATTCATCAATGAACCTTCCCCGCACCAGTTGCCGGAGGTCAGCGATGCTACCCAAAATGCGTTCTCTCGGTACTTCGTGATCGTGACGGCTTCCGGGAATCGCAATGTAGCCGCACAGTTGATAACCCATGTGAATGCGGTGGACCATCTGGTCGCCCATAGCCGCGCTGAGCCGATCTGTACCCAGGACGAGCACATTGCGAAGCTCCACCCCCTGCTCATAATCGAGATACCGGGCGCGCCGCCAGATCGCGCGCCGGATTGACAACACCACTGCCGTGACAGCAACGAAGACCATGATCAGCAGACGAGATGAAATGAAGTTGTGCGTCATGTAAATCGCACCGCACAAAAACAATGCAGCCGTGACCGCTGCCTGTGCGATCAACCGGGTCTCGTGGGCACCGTTACGAAGCGGAACGGGAGCATACAAACCATACCGGCGGGCAACCAACGTGTAGCAAAGAATGAACCATGCAAGGTAGAAAATTCCCGATCCCGAGAATCCCGTGCCAGTCCCCCAATAGCTTTTGAAATCATGCAAAAGGAGAAGACGAATCAGGATCGAAAGAACGGCTGCAATCGCAATCAACATCGCATCATGGAGCATGCGAAGCGCCGGTGCAGCCAGCGGCACACCTGCGATGCTCTTGCCGCGAAGTCTCTGCTCTTCCGGTACGTGTAGATTGTTGCGTTTGCCAGCGTCCTTTAGAAATTCCGAAGTAGCCATAACGATATCCGCGGTGCTACATGGGATTGCATCGAAACCGATGAAACAAAATTTCTAGGTTTTAAGGCCGGAGTTGCGCGATGCCTAGGTTGATTTACTTGTCAACAACGCTGGACCAGGGGGGACCTTTTTTCGAACAGCAGTAACTACACTTTAGTTATCACCTCTTGTTCTCATCTACCTTAACCGAAGTTGACGCCAAAGAAAAGACGCTTTCGGAAAATATTCTTTCGCTACTTCTGTGATACGCACGGCCATGTCTCGGTGGCGTCCAGTTCGCGGCGTTTTCCCCTCCCCGAATCATCGATCTTCCCACTTGCTATTTTCTTGCGCTCTTTCTCTGGGAGTGCAGAGAAATCCAGAAAATCACGACTCCAAGGTACTGAAATCATTGCACAGACCGACACCACTATACACTTGAGGCAGTGCTGTTTTGATTTCATTTCGCGGGCCTTTCGAGCCCTTCCAATCCAGAGGTTCAGTGGACGAGTTTGCGCGCATTCAACGCCTGCCAGCCTATGTTTTCAACATTACCGGGGACCTGAAAGCACAGGCCCGCCGGCGTGGTGAAGACATAATTGACTTCGGCATGGGCAATCCAGACGGTCCCACGCCCAGGCACATTGTTGACAAGCTGGTGGAGACGGCGAGCAACCCGGCAACGCACCGGTACTCGCTTTCGCGTGGTATTGCTCCGCTCCGCAGGGCAATTACGCGGTGGTACAAGCGGCGCTACGACGTGACATTGGACCCCGAGACCGAAGCCATCGTCACCATTGGATCGAAGGAGGGGATTGCCCACCTGTGCATGGCGACATTGGAGCAGGGCGATGCGGTGCTGGTTCCAAATCCCAGCTATCCAATTCACATTTATGGCCCCGTCATTGCGGGAGCTACGATCCGCAGCATTCCGATGTACCGGGCAGAAAATTTCCTGACGGAACTGGAATCCGTAATCCCTTTGATGTACCCACGTCCGCGCATGCTCATCCTGAATTTCCCGGCGAATCCGACGGCACAGTGCGTGGATCTTTCCTTTTTCGAGCGGGTTGTTGAGCTGTGCCGGCAGTGGAATATCTGGCTAGTACATGATCTCGCCTATGCCGACATCGTTTTCGATGGCTACGAAGCTCCGTCGCTGCTTCAAATCCCCGGCGCTCGCGACATAGCCGTGGAGTTTTTCACGCTTTCGAAGAGCTACAACATGCCAGGCTGGCGCGTAGGCTTCATGGTTGGAAATCCAAAACTGGTCTCCGCGCTCGCGCGACTCAAGAGTTACGTGGATTACGGAACCTTTACGCCGATTCAGGTTGCTGCCATTGCTGCTCTGGATGGTCCCCAGGAGTGTGTGGGAGAGATTCGGAAGACATATGAGCGGCGACGGGACTGCCTGGTTTCAGGACTGGCTCGCCTCGGCTGGCCCGTAGAACTGCCGAAGGCAACGATGTTCGTCTGGGCTCAGATTCCGGAGCGGTATCGAAATCTCGGTTCCCTGGAGTTTTCGAAGAAACTGCTGCAGGATGCCAAAGTCGCTGTGAGTCCTGGTATTGGATTTGGTGAATATGGGGACGGGTACGTACGCTTTTCGCTGATCGAGAACGAAGAGCGAACCCGCCAGGCCCTGCGTGGAATCCGCCGGATGTTCCAGGCGAATGAGTGAAGCAGATGGATCCTACGCCTCAGCAAGGACAAACCACACTGGAGGCATGCGGGACAAAAGTTGGTCTGAAGGAGGCGAGAGCAAGAGCAGAATCGCTGAAAGCAGCGACGGCCCGCAAGTTCACTCGGAAGCTTTAGCGCTCGACGCGGTTTCTCAATCAAGAAAAGCTGTGCTGTTCGAACCCGTGTGGATCAGAACAACAGGAAATCTGCCTATGGTGCTTCTTTGGCTTTGGTAGACTTTCCGGAGTGCAAGGCCGCATCGTAGAAGGCTTCGTAACGTCGGATCACATCCTGAACCGAAAAGCGCGCCAGATTATGAAAACCGGCGTCTATGATCGATTTCCTGTTTTCCGCACATGCCCGCGCAGCTTCATGGATGGACTCTGGTTTCAAGGGATCGACAAACTGCGCACCTTCACCGGCAATTTGCGTCATCGGAGGACGGTTGCTGGTAACGACAGGGCAGCCGCAAGCCTGCGCCTCCAGCACGGGCCATCCAAACCCCTCTTCGAGTGATGGAAATAACAGTGCGAAGGCGCCGGAATAGAGGTTGCCCAATTGTTCGTTGTCGATATCAACGAGTTCCAACACATCAGTCAGTAAGTTTGTCTGGCACCATGTGCGCATCTCTGCGTTCAGGGGCTTGCCAACCATGACCAGACGTAAGGATCGAAAACGATCCTCTCTCCGCAACTCTGCGAACATGCGCAATACTCCGCGCCGGTTCTTGTACCAGTCGTTTCCACCGACATGCAAAATATAATGGTCCCGCTGAAGCCCAAATTGCCGCATAGTCGACGCGATGTCAGCGTCCGCCGCCACTGAATACGGCCAGTTGAGAGCGTGAGGGATGCATTCGGAAGGAGCTTCTATGCCGAGCAGTTGTTCGAAATCAAACCTCGTCTTCTGCGAAACGTAGAGTACGCGATCCGCACGCTTGAGGCTCTTCCGTATCCACAACTGCAAGACCTTCCCGCTTGTGCGGGTAGGATTTACAGGGAAATGATTCAGGGCACTTCGAATCGCGAGCGCATCGTGGCAAGTAATGACCCTTGGAATGGACTTTATCCAGGGCAAGTACACTGAATTGGAGTGATCACAGATGTGGACGATATCTGCGCCGGCGATCAGACTTGAGAATCCGATTCGAAAGAGCAGGAATTTATCCACGTAGCCGAGCCACTTTCCAAGATGGTTGTCGGACGATAGCAGTTTTCGGGCATAGATCCGTGGATAGATGATCCATGCGTCATGCCCTGCACGCCGAAGCTCCCGTTCCAGGAAGGCCGCATAACGTGACATGCTCGGTTGATTGTCCGCAGGGTAATTTGCAACCAGTGCAATTTTCATTGACCTGATTTCCCCGGCCTGAGATGCGGCCATCTGCGATGGGGCAGGCGACCGCACAAGTGAATTCGCATTCAGCCCGCGACCGATTCAAGCATCTGGCTCTCAATCCACGCGTAGGTCTTAGCGAGGCCATCCCGCAGTTTCACGGATGGTTCCCATCCCAAATATTGTTTGATTCGAGTGTTGTCGCTATTTCTGCCGTTCACACCCTTGGGCGCATCAAGCTTATAACGCCGCTCAAGCTTCACACCGCCAATCTCTTCTGCGATGTCAACGAGTTGGTTGATGGTGACGAGTTCGTTGGATCCGAGGTTGATTGGCTCCCGTATGTCGCTCTCGAGGATCGCCTGCGTCCCAAACACGCAATCATCTATATACATGAAGCTTCGAGTCTGATGCCCGTCTCCCCAAATCTCAATCTCGTGGCGTCCAGAGAGTTTTGCCTGCATGACTTTCCGGCAGATAGCGGCAGGAGCCTTTTCGCGGCCGCCATCATAGCTTCCAAACGGTCCATAGACGTTGTGGTATCGCGCCACACGGGTTTGTAATCCGAAGTCCTCTTCAAAATGCCGGCACATCCGTTCGCTGAATAGCTTCTCCCACCCATAGCCGTCTTCCGGCATAGCTGGATATGCGTCTTCTTCCTTGAGCGGTACAGCATCCTCGGACTTCTGCTTATCGCCATTGTAGACACAGGCAGACGACGAGTAGAAAAAGCGCTGCACGCCTGCATCGCGCGCCGCCATGAGCATATGAGTATTGGTCAGCACGCTGAGCATGCAAAGAGCCTTGTTGTTTTCGATGAATCCCATGCCGCCCATGTCTGCCGCGAGCTGGAAAACGACGTCAACTCCCTGAGCCGCCTTGTCGCAGCTGCTCTTGTCCTGCAGATTAAGCACAAGATTCTCGACATCGGGCGATTTCTGAAACCATTCATCAAGAGGCTTGATGTCAACCGCGCGTACAACATTCAACCCCTGTGCCTGAAAAGCACGCGTCAGGTGGCCGCCGATAAAGCCTCCGCCGCCACAGATCAATATTTTCTCGTTCGTGAGCTTCATTTGACTACAACCTCCGGGGGATGATTTGCTGCTGTGAGGCGCGCAAAGCTTTTTTGTTTCTGCTGAGCATCGTATTTACGTTAGAGAATCATAAGGCTGCGGAATGGGTGGCAAGTCAGCTGATCTTGAGCTCTGAGAGCGTTTCGCGAGGGTGAATGGTCGCAGGACGACCGACGCTCAGATACGTATATCCGTGTTTTGCCATCCGTGCCGGGTCATAGATATTTCGTCCGTCGATGATAATTGGATACCGTAACATGTCATGCAGGCGGCCCAAGTCCAAGTCCCGGAACTCCTCCCAATCCGTGAGTATCAGCAGTGCATCTGCATCACGAGCAGCCTCATACGGGTCATGAACATACTGCATGTTGTCGTCCGCAGGAATGACTTCTGCTGTTCGCTCCATCGCGGCAGGATCATAGGCCGCAATTCTGCAACCTTCGTGCATCAACAGTTGAATGATCTCCAGCGCCGGAGACTCGCGTATGTCATCTGTACCACCTTTGAAGGCGAGCCCTAAAACGCCGATCCGCTTGCCCCGGAAGGTCCACAATGCAGAACGTATCTTCTGGAAGAATCGCACGCGCTGATCAAGGTTGATCTTCTCGACCTCTCCTAGAAGATTGAAATCGAGGCCGACCTGCTCGGCGACGTAGCGAAATGCTGCAACATCTTTCGGGAAACAGGATCCACCGTAGCCGATCCCCGCATTGAGAAAGCGCGGGCCGATGCGACTGTCAGAGCCCATGCCCTGAGCCACCTGCTCGATATCCGCTCCGACCGCCTCACAAATGTTTGCAACCGCATTGATGAATGAGATCTTCATCGCCAGAAAGGCATTCGACGCGTGCTTAATCAGCTCCGCGGCCTTCGTTGAAGTCTCGAGAATTGGAGTGGGCGAGGTCGCGCTGCGCGGGCCCCGGACAGCGTCCGCCGCCTTGTAATATTCACCTGAAGTCAACGGTTCGTACACTTTTCGCAACAGAGCCAGTGCCTGTTCACTATCTGCGCCGACAACAATACGATCGGCATGCAAGAAATCCACGACAGCCGTGCCTTCGCGAAGAAACTCGGGATTCGATGCCACATCAAAGAGCTCCGCCGCAACACCGTTTCTGGCAATCACGCGACGAATCCACTCATTGGTATAAACGGGAACGGTGCTCTTCTCGACGATCACCGTATACTGCCGAATCGAACGTGCAATTTCGCTGGCGACCGCATCAACATAGGAAAGATCCGCGTTCCCTGTCTTGCCCTGCGGCGTACCCACCGCAACAAAAATGAGTTGTGCCTCACGCGCTGCGCTACCCAAGTCAGTGGTGAATTGAATCTGATGATTTCGGTGTTTGGCGAGGAGCCGCGGCAGGTAGTCCTCATGGATTGGCACGCCCCCCGCCTGCAGCGTTGCTACTTTAGCGTCGTCGTTGTCGATGCACGTCACCTGATGGCCAATCTCTGCAAAACACGCAGCCGCGACAAGGCCAACGTATCCTGAACCAACTACTGCAATTGAAAGCCTGGAATTGTCCATTTCTGATCAAGAACTCGCGAGATCTCGTGATTTCAACGAACGCCACAATCTGCAGAATCCGGCCCGTGCAAACGGAAGCGACTCAGGCCTAGAATTACTGAAGTGCACATCCCTGTCAAACCTCAGTTTTTCCCGCGCTCGCCCAAAGGAGGAGGTCCGCTGGTATAAATCAGCGCTCTCTATACGGCAAGTCAGCCATTTACGGGAATGCTGCGATGCCTCCGGGAAGGCTCTCGACTTCAAGGAATGTTTGCCCTAAAGATCTTTCTCCTGGCCGGTAAAGTATTCTCTGCGTCAATTGAAGTTCTACTGATTCCACGGAGTTCGCTGCGCCTTTTCCGTAAATGCCTTTGCCCCATCACGTTAATTTCTGACAAGAGTCGAATTTCCAAAGCATATCGATCCTGCACTCCCATCCAGCCAGTGTTGCCGGGCTGGCAAACTTCCAAACTCCCTGCCACTGCCAAAGCCTAACCATAAATCGGTAAGAACCGACACGTCCCGATAACGGACGGTACCATGGCAGGGTCCTTGTCCGTCGATTGCCGTATGCATGCTCTTCCCAGGCACCACTCGGACTACAATCGCTTAAGCAATGGAAGAATACCGAGAACATCTGCACGCGAATCTCCCAGCATCGCGACGGATATGCTATGTCGCTGAATTGGCTCCTGACAGCACCTCGGACTACCGCACAAGAGCGCTGGAGAGACTTGGCCAGCAAGTGGACAGATTCGATGTCAGCGCCTACGCCTTCGGGTACTCAAAGCTCGAAGCCCTGCGAAGGCGTTACCCGCTCAACCCGTTCATTACCGGCATCAATCGGGACCTGGTTCATCTTGTTCGCTCGACACGGCCTGACCTCGTCATCTTTGACAAGCCCATCTATTTCACATCCGACACGATGACTGCAATTAAACGGGCCGGGGCGAAGATCGTGTTCTATGTTCAGGACAATCCGTTTGGGCCCCGCAATGACGGTTGCTGGAAGCTGTTTATGCGTGTATACCGGATGGCTGATCTTCACTGCGCTTTTCGGCGGACAGATATCTGCCGCTATACCGAGTGGGGTCTCCCTTTCGTTTCGCTAATGTTCAGCTACGAGCCGTCCATCCATTTCCCTCCGCCGGCGAGCTGGACTGATTCTGACCGCGATCGCAGTGTCTCCTATATCGGATCTCCGCATGAAAATCGTCCCCAATTCCTCAGTGACTTAGCAGAACGTTACTCGATTCCTCTATGCATTTCCGGAGGAAGATGGCATAAGGTCTTGACCTCGAAGCAACAGGAAGCATACCTACGCGACGGCCACCTTCTCGGCAGGTTCTACCGTGAGGCCATCTGGAGATCTAAAATCAATCTCAGCTTTGTTACTGATCTGAATGAAGACGATATTGCTCACAAGTCCATTGAGATTGCCGCCAGTGGAGGATTTCTGCTTGCCCTACGGACACCAGGACATCAGGCGTGCTTTAAAGAAGATACCGAGGCAGCCTTTTTTTCAACAATAGACGAATGTGCCGAAAAAGCGGTCTACTACATTGAGCACGCGGCTGACCGCCGTGAGATCGCACGACGGGCCCATCTGCGAGCTCTCCAGAGTGGCTATAGCAACGACACGCAACTCGCAAATTTGCTTAACTACTTCAGTTGATCGGAACTGACGCCAAACCCGGCCTGATTTGATAGAGGAGTGAGTGATATTGCGCCATTTCTCTCGAGGCTTCGACTCAAACTCGACCCTTGGAGCAGGTTACCGTTCAGAATGTTCCGTCGTAGCCTTCGATGCAGGCTCGATCCAGAGTGAGAAGGTGCTGGCGCACCAAGACCAATATCGTACGAGAGTTTTAAGTGAGCTGTCGCGTTGAAACTTGGCATCCAGACAAGCGGGTAGGCCGGGAGTGCGAACCTATACAGGCTAAAACTTAACGGGGGGCTTGGCCAGCCCGTTCCTCGCGTACTATCGGGAAATACGCCAGCTCCTGGGTACGATCCGGTGCCCTGGCTAGATAGCGCATGGGAAGAAATCACTTCTGCGCCCTTTGCTGGTGAAGCATTTGCAGATTTCTCCCGGGTAAAAGCAATCCCTGATGAGGTGTCGACTCCGCCAAATGCAGGCACATCGCCGGTAAATGTACTCAGGGGGCGGGAATTCGACTGATTTCCAACACGACTCGAATTACCTTCATTCAGCGGAGGGAGCCTTAATGGCATATCATAAGCGTTACTATTCGCGTTTACGGACGCTCTTCGATTCACCCCAGCCCCCGCGGAGACGCCGTCATCCGAAACATTCACTTGCGTATTCGTTAATGCCTGCGGCCTTGCATACGGCGTCAGAATCGCGCAGGCGCAATATAACAACAATGAGGAGCCGAACAACTCTCTGCGAAATACGCTCATCGCGGCGCCAGCGCTCCTTTCATTTCCTCACGGTTTCCCCTGAACGACGGCAGATTCGAAACCAGGTATAGGAAAAATGCAAAGGTTACCAAGTTTCTCATATCTATCAAGTAGTTTGTCAACTCTAACTCTGCCATCATTGCAGTTATCAAGAAAAGCGCGATTCCGTAGACAGACATTTCGTAGGTTAAGTATTTTTTAGCAAGGCGAAGAAACGCTGAGACAAAAAGCAGAACAGCAATCGGATATATCATTACGCCCCAAATTCCGAAATCAACAGCGCCCAGAGTAAAGAGCGAATTCGGCTCATCCGGATAGAATTCACCGAATGTTTCGGATGCCAGGTCCTCTTCCTGCATTGTCGGCTTATTCTTATAGATCAATGAGGGAACAGCTATCTCAGATTGTAAGAGTACGTCAGCCCCATACGCAGGGGATTTAGTCCTAGTCTGGTAAAGAAGATTGCTGAGAAATGTAACGACCAGGGTTCGTCTTTCAAGATTTTGAACTGACGAGTTCGAGGCAATCTGCCAGGCTCTTCCTTCTGCAGCCCAGCGCTGAACGGTATTCGCTTCCGCACTAATGGATTGACCCGAAGTTGAGTTCCCAGCTAGACGGAAGGCCTGGTAGATTACGAGTCCGGTAAGAGCAAAAGCAATTGCTGCGCCGATCAGTATTATCCGACCTATGGAAAGGTCACTCCAGCGATATCCAGCATAGCGGGCGAGGCCTATCATCACAAGGGATGAATAGACAAGATTCATGCGCCCCTGAGTCAGTTGCAATAACAATAAGAAGATGACGATCGCTCCAAGGAGGGCTTGCTGCACCCTGTTCTTTTCTAAAAGAAGAGCGATGATCGCCAGAATTGCCGTAGGATCCAAGAGGAAGCTGAGAAAGATAGCAAGGATGCCGACGTGTCCTGCCCCGGCGGCCTTCATCCCCCCCTGATGAATTTCTCCAGCAGCAAAAGCAATAGCAAGAATCGCGGAATTGATCAGAATGAGGCGTTTGATTCCTCCGGTGATAACCAAGGGTTGAGCCCTCGTAAGCACCGGTTTTTCCAGCAATTCTCCTAACAGCAACAGGACGGCGCAACCCATCAACGCCGCGGCAACTCCGTTCGCTAATTCGGGAACTGTTTGTCCGACAGCCGCTGCGAGCGGATACTCACCCCGGGGAATGGTCAGCCAGCTATTAAGGGTACCGGCGGCGTAGCCAATGACTAGCCCCATAGCGCAGACTCTGGAGAGGCGAATCACCTGATTGGTGAAAAGAAATTCCCACATCATGATGCAGGAGACCACTGTTCCAATCGTGGAAGAAACCGCCGTAATCAAGTCTGTGGGATAAATCCAAAGCAGAACGGCCGCAGCAGCCAGAACCAAGGGATAATAGAAGAAATACTTTGCCTGTGGGCGCGAAAGCTCTTCCGCGTCCATAGACGCGGAAGAGGGCCGGGCAGGTAACTGAAACCCCGGTCTTTCGTGAGCGAAGATATCGAGAATCTTAAAGACTCCTGTAACCGTCAGAAATTTGGCTAAAACTGTGTCGCAAACACAGCCGTATTTGCGCTGGATATGAGTCCCGTATACCCCTGGTAAATGAAAGTCTTTATGTTGCTTGATGGAACGTACAGGATGTCTCCATCGGCTACGGTAATATCGGCTTCTTTCCCTCGGTAAACCTTCTTCAGGTTAAGTCTGATTTCTTCTTCTCCGACTCTTGTTTTTCGGATAAGGCGGACATCTTTCATCTTGGATGTCACCATGCTCCCTCCGGCAAGGGATAGAGCCTGCATGAGGGTGAGCCGTTCGTTGTTGTCGATCAGGTATCCGCCGGGTCGATTCACGGCACCGAGGACGTAAACGATTCCCGATTTTTGAACGATGATTGTATCGCCTGGGAGAATGATGGGATTTGCTTGAAGTTTTAAGCCCGCCGCGTTCTGGGCGAGAGCAAGGTAAACAGGGTGATGGGGATCATCACGATGAATGATAGTGACAAGTTTGCCGGCTGAGGGTGTCACACCGCCAGCAAGGGTCAACATATCCAACAAAGTTCTCGAACCCAGCGTCGGATAGATTCCAGGTCGATTCACCTGTCCCATTACATTTGCGCCCTGGGTGGCATAGTTCGTGATTAAGACCGTGACCTCTGGATTCAGAACAAAACCGCCGCCCTTGAGTTTTGATTGGATCTCTGCGGCCGCCTCATCAGCAGTGAGGCCGGCAACATTGGTCTTACCGATGAGGGGCAGATCGATTTGCCCCTTCTGCGAAACACGAAAGTTCCCCGACAGCTCCTTGATTTCAAAAACCGTGACCGCTAAGGCGTCGCCGGGCCCAATCACAAGTGGCGGCGCAGACTGGCTACTGAGGATTCCGGTATTGCCGGCACCGGCACTGGCGCTTGACTGTGCAAACGTGAGACCTGCAACTGACAACAGGAGGCAAACTAAGAGTAATAGTCTACGACTCATCATCGGCATCCTTGACTCCATACCCAGAACCATAGGCAGGTTCATATCCGCTACGATAGCTGTAAGCGTAGCCGCGGGAATAGGTGTAATAGTTTTCCAAACGAAGATCGACGCCGTTCACGATCGTACCCAGAACCCGCGCATCAACCCGCCGCAGCATTTCCCGTGTTTTTTGCAGCGCCTTTTTCCGAGTCACTCCGGACCGAATCACGAGAAGCGCGCCATCTACGTTGGGGATAAGGTTCAGCGTATCTGCGACGGCCAGCAGCGGGGACGTATCGAGAATGATGTAATCCCACTCCTTCCGCCACTGATTAATTGCCTCCGCCATCGCACCGGAGGCGAGCATTTCACCCGGATTCGGTGCGACTGGACCGCGCGGCAGGACTGCCAATCCAGGAAGACTGGCAATCGGTTTGGTGAAAGAAACATCTCCGGATTCCCGAGTCAAGTAAGTGGAGAGGCCGAAGCGATTAGAGGCACGGAACTTCAGGTGAACCGTACCCTTCCGCAAATCCGTATCTACGAGTAAGACTTTCGCGGGGCGTTGGGCGAACGAAATGGCGAGATTCGCTGCGCAGGTGCTCTTCCCCTCAGCAGCAAGGCCACTGGTGACGAGAATAACTCTGGGCTCCCTATCTACGGACGAGAGCAACACGGATGAGCGGAGAGTACGAAAACTCTCTGCCGCCAACGACTGCGGCTCCAACAAGGTGACCAGATCGGCCGAAATCTGCTGCCCACTCGCGGTACCACCGAGTGAAACTGTTTCAGACCGCTTCTTCTTGCCCGCCGCAGCGCTCTCGCGCCGGGATGTGCCGTGAAATTGCGGAACGACGGACAACGCCGGCAGATGCGATACGCCTTCCGCATCTTCTGACGTGCGAATGGTGTCATCCAGCGTTTCCAGCAGCAGGGCCAAGGCCAACCCAACGATGAACCCTCCAAACAGTCCGTAGAAAACATCCTTCTTTTTCCTTGGCGTTACAGGCGTCCTGGGCATCACTGCCCGATCAATCACCTCTACCGAATCGGAATTCAGGCCCGCAGTAATGCCTGCTTCCTGCAACCGCAGTTGGAGGGTGTCATAGAGGGCGGAAGCAGCCTGCGAGTTGTGTGCAAGGATCTGGGCTTGTGCGGCAGTCTGATTTTGCTTATAGGCAGCTGCTTTTGCCCGGTTGAGACGCTGCTGGAGTAAATTTTCGGTCTGAACGGCCGCTTCGTATTCCGCCTTGAATCGTTGCGTCAGGCTGGAAATCTCCTGGTTGATGTCCTGCCGAACAGAAGCCAACTGCCTGTTGACCTGGATCAGCTTGGGATAGTTCGGTCCAAACTCCGACTGCAGCCTTGCCTTCTCCACCATGAGGGCCGATTCCTGATCACGCAGCGACGCCAGCACCGTGTTCGGCGCCACGGAAACGAGCAGGTCTGGATTGCGCGTCTGGGCCATTTGGTAGCGAGCTTCCTTGACGATGCGGTCAGCCTTTGCCTCGGCCAATTGCTGATTGACGGTTGCCAAATCCGCGTCCAGCAAGCTGCCTTCATTCGGCCCAACAGTCAACAGATTGTGCTGTTTTTCGTAAGCGGAAAATTCCTTTTGCGAACGACTGACCCTCTGCCGAAGGTTGGCCATCTGCTGTGAGAGCCAACTCGAAATGTTGGTCATGGTTCGGTAGTGCGTCTGAAGCGTGAAGTTCTGGTAAGCGATGACAATCTCATTGGCAACCGCCTGCGCCACCGCGGGATTGGGATTCCGGTAATGAATCTCGACCAAATCCGTATTCGGTACCAGAACAATCTGAATAGCGCCTCGCAGCATCTGACTCATCTCTTCCATTTGCCACGGAGAGATCTTCCCCTGGTATCCGGCTTTTCCAAACACGGCGGAGAATGGACGCTTCTCGTAGAGCTGAAGGGACCTGATCACCCGCTTCGCCACCGAGTCACTTTGCATAATGCGCAACTGCGTGTCGAGCTGAGAACCGCTCCAATCCTCAGTATTGCCATTACTGACCAGATTCGCGAAACCGATGTTTGAAGTGCGATTCAGATTGACATCGACGCTTGCAATCGCTTCATATTCGGGAATCGCGGTCTCTATGTGATAGATGGAGATTCCCACACCAATCAGCATGGCGGCCAGAATGATCCATTTCCTCTTCAGGAATAACTTGCGCACATCCGCCGGAGTGATGATGATGCCGTGCCCACCACCGGCAACAGGCTTGCCTGGGCTCGCAGGTTCTGGAGTAGGGCGAGCGAGTCCTTGCATGATGTATTACTCCTTCTCAATCCGCCCGCGAAGCGAGCATGGGGTCAGTATTTCGCCGGAAACGGAGATACGGCGGGGATTCATCCTCAAACCACCAGGCATATACCTGAGTTCCAATCCTTTTCACGCGAACAAGGTCGCCGGGGAAGGATGTTGGTACGAAAGTTGTACGCGAAAAAAAAGTCGCTCCGGGGACGAGCGAAATTCCGCCTCACGTTCGCGGTGGATCTGGCGATTGCACCTCGAAAACGATTCACTTGTCTCGACCAAGCCCCGAAGACTGCTGATTGCTCCGAGTGTAGACTGACAGCCGCAGCAGGTCAATCGAAACTAAGGCAATTGACACAAAATCACTGTTACAGATTTGAGGCGTACCGATCGGCGCTAAACTCCCGTGTTGAGAAAGGGTTGGCTATCTTTCTCCGGGGGATCAACATGATCGATTTTGAACGCCGCCCTGCCGCAGAAATAAAGGCAAGAAGGATCAAGGCATGGAGCTCGGCGCCGAACCCCATCTCATCCCACAAACTTGTCAACACGGGAAGTCGCGACGGCTGGAAGAGGATGAAATGATGCGCAGGGAGAAAACATGGTGGGCAGTGAGGGACTCGAACCCCCGACTTCCTGCTTGTAAGGCAGGCGCTCTAACCAGCTGAGCTAACCGCCCGGAATCATCGAACACGATTCAGCGTTCCCTTAGTCTAGCAGCAAAGCCTGCGGAGGCGAATGGCGATTCGCCAATCCTCTTGCGAAGCACTCACGATGGAGTCGACAAGTGGACAGCACAGAAGCAACCGGCAATCCAGCTTTGCACTGCCCAATACGTCGTCCATGTTCTCTTTCGAATCCTGCCGTTCCATGTCGCGCCGTGGTTTGGATGGACGACCTGGAACTGTTTAGTCTGAAGGTGGCGTGTAACCTGATCAGTCCAGCACCGGAGCATTCCAACTGTCACAAAATCTTCGAAATCGTCAACTTATTGTCAACGCGGATGACTTCGGATTCACCCAGGGAGTGAACCAGTCTGTGGTTGATCTTGCGCGCCACGGGGCGCTCAGCTCAACCACGCTGATGGCGACTGGCTCGGCATTTGAAGATGCGGTCCGGGCGGCGCAGGCGAGTCCGAATCTGGGCGTGGGCTGCCACGTTGTGCTGGTGGGCGGCCATCCCGCTGCACCGCTTGAGCACATCGGCTCCCTTGTGGGGAAAGATGGCAATTTCCGGCGCAAACTTGGAAAGTTTGTTCGCGACCTGATGCTCGGCGGCATCCGGGAGGAAGAAATCGAAGCGGAAGCCTGCGCTCAAATCCAGCGGCTGCAACAGGCCGGGATCAGGGTGACGCATGTGGACACACACAAGCACACCCATATGTTCCCGGCTGTGCTTCGGCCCCTGCTGCGGGCAGCAGCTCGCTGCGGCATTGGAGTAGTACGCAATCCATTCGAGCCGGACTGGGCTCTGGCCGCAACTTCGGGCGCTCCGGCACTCCGGCGTCTGGAGGTCCGTATGCTGCGCAGCTGGCGGGGAACATTTTATGGGCTGGTTCGGCAGGCTGGATTCGCGACCACGGACGGGGCCATCGGGGTTCTGGCCACCGGCACGCTCGACGCACGCATCCTGAAAAGCCTGCTGGGGGCAATGCCGGATGGCGTATGGGAGCTGGTTTGCCACCCCGGATACAACGACGCTGCGCTGGCCGCCTCGGGAACGAGGCTTCGGGAATCGCGGGTGGTGGAACACGATGCCCTGCTCGAAGCAATACCGAATCTGGACGGCATCGAAAGGATTCACTTTGGCGCGCTATCCTCTAAGTGACGGCTTTCAGCCGGTTTGCGGCCAGCGACCGGATTCTTTTGCATCGGCTGCTGGATGGCTGTCGTCCAAAGAACACGAGCAAAACCCATGAAGATTGGCATTACGTGCTATCCCACTTACGGCGGAAGCGGTGTTGTCGCAACCGAACTCGGCATAGAGCTCGCCGCAAGCGGGCATGAGGTGCACTTCATTACCTACTCGCAGCCCTTCCGGCTGACCGGTCGCGAGGAGGGCATTTTCTACCATGAAGTGCCCGTATCCAATTATCCGCTGTTTGAGTTTCCACCCTATTCGCTGGCTCTGGCCTCGCGCATGTCTGACGTAGCGGACTACTACAAACTGGATCTGCTGCATGTGCATTACGCGATTCCCCACTCGATTTCGGCCTATCTCGCGAAGCAGATGCTGGCCAAGCGAGGCATTCACATTCCCATGGTGACCACGCTCCACGGAACGGATATCACGCTGGTTGGAGCGGACCAGTCCTACCTGCCGATCACCCGCTTTGGAATCGAGGAAAGCGATGGCGTCACTTCCATTTCGACCTATCTGAAGGAGCGGACCCTCAAGGAGTTCCGGGTTCACAAGGAGATCGAGGTTATTCCCAACTTTGTGAACTGCGATATTTACGAGCCTCTCAGTGACGAAGCCAGGGCCGCGGGGCGGAAGCGCTTTGCGCCGGCGGGCGAGCCCATTCTTGTTCACCTCTCCAACTTCCGGCCTGTGAAGAGGGCGCCGGACGCGGTACTGATCTTCGCCGAAATTGCCAGAAAGATGCCCGCGCACCTGTTGCTGGTGGGCGACGGCCCGGATCGCTCCGTGGCGGAGTGGCTGGCCAAACGCCACAATCTGCAGGACCGGGTGCATTTCCTTGGCAAGCAGAATAATGTCTCAGAGCTGTTGCCTCTCGCCGATCTGATGCTGATGCCAAGCGAGTTGGAGTCGTTCGGACTGGCATCGCTCGAAGCCATGGCATGCCGCGTTCCCGCAATCGCCACCAACGTGGGTGGGGTTCCGGAACTGATCGAGGACGGCTACAACGGCCGGCTCTGCGAGGTGGGCAACGTGGAGGCGATGGCCGAGGCGGCGCTGGAACTGCTGGAAAACCCCAAAAAACTGGATGAGATGGCCACAGCAGCCCGCGCCACGGCGCGCACCAAGTTCTGCGCGCACAAGATCATCCCCCATTATGAGAAGTTCTATGCCGATGTGCTGGAACGCGCCGGCAGCCTTTCCGGCTGAGACTGTTCCAGATCTATCGGCATATCCAGCGTCACGCGAGTTCCCCGCCCCGGGCGGCTCACCACGTTGAAACGCGCGGCGCCGCTGAAGAGTACCTCCAGCCGTTCCCGGACGTTCCGCATGCCGATCCCGTTGCCGGTGCGCATGGCCGGCGAACGCTGACTGCTGGTAGCCATTCCGACGCCGTCGTCTTCCACCTCAATAATGAACCGGCCATCCTGAAGACGGCTGCGCAGGGTGATGGTGCCGCCGTGGATGCGCGGCTCCAGCCCATGCTTGATGCTGTTCTCCACCAGCGGCTGCATGAGCATGCTGGGCACGGGCAGTTCCAGCGTGAGGGGGTCGATTTCCTTCACCACCTTCAGCTTTTCGGTGCCGAAACGAACGACTTCAATGCCGAGATAGTCTTCGGTGAAGTTGAGTTCTTCGCGGAATGGGACGTAGGAGTCGTGGTCTTTGAGGAGCGCGCGAAGGATGTTCGCGAGCTTGACGATGAGTTCGCGGGCACGCTCGGGGTCGCGGCGAACGAGCGATCCGATGGAGTTGAGCGTGTTGAACAGGAAGTGAGGATTGATCTGCCGCTGGAGGGCATCAAGACGGGCTTCCAGCAGCAGGCGAGTCTGCTCTTTGAGGGTTTGCTCGATGCGGACGGCGTTCCATATCTTGAGAGGGATGCCGACAACCATCGTCGAGCAGGCCCAGATGGCAATTGCAATGGCCCAGGTGGGCTCGGGCAGCGCGAAGAGCTTGTGAGGATAGGTGCGGGCCAGCCACGAACCAATGATCACAAGCCCGATGATGAGGATCATGAGCAAGATCTGACGATCAAAACGCGGTTTGCGAAGGTTTCGGCGGATCCACTGATAAATGCTGAGGTCGACGAAGGGCGAAAAGGACCAGATCTCCTCGCGCTCCACAAACCAGCCAAAAATACCCGCGATGACAGCCACTCCCACGTCGAATGGGAAGGCCAGGTACTCGCCGTGGAGCACTGCGGGCAAGGCCAGCAGACAGGCGCCTCCGGCCGCGGCGGTTGGGCCAAGAAGAATGCCGAGCAGAATGGCCGTCTCAAAGGAAATGTCGGCTGCGTAAAAGTTATGCACCACGATGCGCACCCAGACGCCAAGGCTCAAGGGAATGCAAATCATGGCCAGCAGGCCGAGAGTCTGACCGGTGGTGCGTTTTTCGGCGAAAAGCAGATCCCTGAAGACGCGAGACCGCGCCAGGGCGCTGGAGACAGCCGCTGCCACACCCAGCTTGATGAGCAGCGTAATCCAAATCAGTTTCGTCTCAACCACGCTCTTACTTTACCCCTGTCCCATACCGCGTGCGCGCCCCTCAGCAGACGCGCCATCCGACTGCCTATAATGAGCTTATGCCCTATGCAAACGTCCGTAAGGTGGCCGAGGCCGATTTACCCACGCGGTGGGGGCAATTTCGCATTCTCGGCTTCGAAGGCGAGGTAGAAAACTCCGAGCCGTGCCGCGAAGGGATGCCGACGCCGGCCAGCAAGACGGAGGACGCAGTGGCCCTGGTGATGGGCGACATTCACTCCGCAGCCCCCATTGTGCGGATTCATTCGCAGTGCCTGACCGGCGACGTCTTCCACTCCCTGCGCTGCGATTGCCGGTTGCAGTTGGAGCTGGCGCTGGCGCGGATCGCCGAAGAGGGCGCGGGCATCCTGCTGTACGAACAGCAGGAGGGCCGCGGCATTGGCCTGATGGCCAAACTGAGGGCCTATGAGTTGCAGGACCAAGGGCTCGACACGGTGGAGGCCAACGTCGAACTTGGATTCAAGCCTGACTGCCGCGAGTTTGAGATGCCGGCGGCCATGCTGAAGCTGATGGGCGTAAGCGCCGTCCGCCTAATGACGAACAATCCCGAAAAGGTGCAGGCGCTGGAATCGGCCGGCATCGAGGTTGTGGAGCGCATCTCTGCCGAGGTTCCGTCTCAGGAGACGTTTGAGCGCTACCTGAAGGTCAAGCAGGAGAAGATGGGCCACATTTTCGAGGGCGTTTAGGGCACGGCTGTCGACGCGGCCACTCGGTCCTTTGAGAGATCCTGAGTTCGAGCTAGACGCATTATCGGTTCATCCCTTCATCTTGATCCTGGAGGCGCAGGCCATGCGAAAATCTCTGGCTGGTTCCCTGTTCGCGATTCTGTTTCTGGTGATCGCTCGCCAAGCGCCGGCTGCCACCCAACCTAACGCTTCCCATCCGCAGAAGTGCTTTCAGATTCGCGGGCGAGCGATCCTCTACCGGGGCGACGGATTCTTCGCCATCTGGCACGTAGGTACGCACCACGTTTTTTATCCCGCAAACGAGGCGTCCGTCGATCTGCTGTGCGACTACATGAGCTGCACCAGCCTATACAAATCGCCGGCACTCTTTGCGGACATGACCGTATGCCCGACAAAACCTTACAAAAAGGGCTCGGCGCAGCCAGCCGTGGTGAAGAAAATTACCCATTACTATGTGGTCCCGGACTGGCCTCCTGCCAAGCACAAGTGAGAACCTGACGCGGTGGCGGTGGGTCGAGACTGCCTACAAAAGCCTTGCAGCGACCCCTAATGTTTTTCCGCTTAACTTATTGATACAAAAACATGAGGTGTTTTCAATCCGGACTGAGACCCCCTGTCATTTTGCGGGTAAATACCTGATTCGATTCAGGTGACCAGGGCTGATGTGCTGACGGGGCCATTTTGTCTTTCGGCTTCCAACCCCTGCTAGTGAGCTTGCCGGTCTGCGCCAAAAAATGCCTTCAACCAGCCCCCTATGTTTTTGCGTGTAACTCATTGATAGAAAGGCATGAAGCGCTTTCAAGCAGAGCGAGACCCCCTGTCTTTTTGCGCATAAATGATTGATTTGAAACAGAGCACTACGGTTTAGCAGACGAACCCCGCCGGGAGCGCGCATCGGGCCGGGTATGGCTCCACTTTCCCCTATTTCAAGGATAGAAAATTCGGGTCGAATTCCCGGCAAAATTGCGGTGGATATCCACCATCGCCCTGGAAGCCTCTGAAGGATGACCGGCGCGCGAAGGCCAACTGCCCTGGTTTCAGCGCGGCATTGGGAAATCGTGGGTGAATCGTGGTAAACAAGTAAGTGCCTTCGGCACAGAAATGGTGTAAGTCCGCTCATGAGTGTGCCCCTCCATCCCCTAGTTCCGGCAGCAAGCGCTCTGACCCTGGCTC
>JAJYVU010000052.1 GCA_021791875.1 Acidobacteriota bacterium
GATCGCCGCCGTCAACGTCGTCTTCCCGTGGTCAATATGTCCTATCGTCCCCACGTTCACGTGCGGCTTCGACCGGTCAAATTTCTCCTTCGCCATGGTTCCCTCTCTGAATCCTTCAGAACTCGTAACTACTTTGGTTGCCCATTTCGGCTCTCCGGAAAGAGCCGGCTTCCATCAAAACCACTAAACCTGAATTACTAACCCTGGTTCCGTCCGATAATCTCTTCGCTGATCATCCGTGGCGCTTCTTCATAACGCGCAAACTGCATCGTGTAAGAAGCACGGCCCTGTGTCGACGAGCGAATATCGTTCACGTAACCGAACATTTCCTTGAGCGGCACAATCGCGCGGATCACCTGCGAGCCGCCAGAGTGCTCCATGCCCTCGATGCGGCCACGACGCGAGTTGATGTCGCCGATGATTGTCCCCATGTGCTCTTCCGGAACTGTCACTTCGACCGACATCACGGGCTCCAACAGCACCGGGCTCGCCTTCTTGGCCGCTTCCTTGAAGGCCATCGAACCGGCGATCTTGAACGCCATCTCGTTCGAGTCCACTTCGTGGTAGCTGCCGTCGAACAGCGTCGCCTTCACGTCCACCATCTCGTAGCCGGCCAGCACGCCATTCTGCAGCGCCTCGCGAATCCCCTGCTCAGTCGGCTTGATGTATTCGCGCGGCACCACGCCGCCTTTGATGGCGTCCACAAATTCAAAGCCCTTGCCCGGCTCGTTCGGCTCCAGGCGAATCTTCACGTGGCCGTAGTTGCCCGAGCCGCCTGTCTGGCGAATGTACTTGCCTTCCGCCTCGGACGCCTTGCGAATCGTTTCGCGGAAGGCCACCTTCGGCTCGCCCACATTGGCCTCGACCTTATGCTCGCGCTTCAGGCGGTCCACGATGATTTCGAGATGCAGTTCGCCCATCCCGCTGATGATCGTCTGGCCAGACTCTTCGTCAGTCCGCACGCGGAACGTGGGATCCTCATCGGCCAGCTTCGCCAGCGCCAGACCCATCTTCTCCTGGTCACCCTTGGTCTTCGGCTCCACGGCAACCGAGATCACCGGTTCGGGGAAGTCAATCGCGCTCAGCGCAATCGGATGATTCGGATCGCACAGCGTATCGCCCGTCTTCAGATCCTTCAAACCCACGCAGGCGCAGATATCGCCGGCCCGGATCTCCGTGACGTCCTCGCGCTTATTGGCGTGCATCTTCACCAGCCGGCCTACACGCTCCGTTTTTCCGGTACGCGGGTTCAGAACCGTGTCACCCGTCTTGACCACACCTGAATACACCCGGATGAAACCAAGCTTGCCGAACGGATCGTTGATCAGCTTGAATCCCAGCGCCGAGAACGGCGCGTCGTCGCTCGCCTCGCGCGTCATCGTCACGCTCGGATCATGAGGATCGATACCCTCCACCGGCGGAATATCGATTGGGCTCGGCAGGTAATCCACCACTGCATCCAGCAGAGTCTGCACGCCCTTATTCTTGAAGGCCGTGCCGCACAGCACCGGAAACACCTTCATGTCAATCGTCGCCTGGCGCAGCGCCCGCTTCAGCTCCTCGGGCGTCGGCGTCTCACCTTCCAGGAACTTGTGCAGCATCTCGTCGTCATTCTCGGCGACCGTCTCAATCAGCTGCATACGGAAGGCCTCGGCCTTCTTCATCAGATCAGCCGGAATCTCTTCTACCGAGAACTTCGCGCCCATCGTCTCGTCATGCCAAAGGATGGCCCGCATCTCAATGAGATCCACTACCCCCTTGAAGTGCGCCTCGGCGCCAATCGGAATTTGAATGGCCACGGGGCGCGCGCCCAGCCGCTTGCGGATCGTCTCGATCACATGCTCAAAATCCGCGCCCGCCTTGTCCATCTTGTTCACAAAGCAAATGCGCGGAACGCGGTACTTGTCACCCTGCCGCCATACGGTTTCCGTCTGCGGTTGCACGCCCGAAACCGAGTCAAACAGCGCCACCGCGCCGTCCAGCACGCGCAGCGAACGCTCCACTTCAGCGGTAAAGTCCACGTGGCCGGGCGTATCAATAATATTGACCCGGATGTTATTCCACATGCAGGTTGTCGCAGCCGACGTGATCGTGATGCCACGCTCCTGCTCCTGCTCCATGTAGTCCATCGTGGCGGTGCCTTCATGCACTTCGCCGATGCGATGCGTGATGCCCGTGTAAAACAGGATCCGCTCAGTCGTCGTCGTCTTGCCGGCGTCAATATGCGCCATGATTCCAATATTTCGGCAACGGTTCAGCGGTACTTGGCGAGCCACAGCGAGTCTCTCTCTACTTCCCGCGGGTTACCCCGCGATTGATTCCTGGTTCAGGCCGGGCAATCCTGCCCGGTCATCGCGTTAACGTCTCCGACCTACCACCGGTAGTGCGCAAAAGCCTTGTTGGCTTCGGCCATACGGTGTACGTCTTCCTTCTTCTTGATCGCAGCGCCACGCCCATTCGCCGCATCCAGCAGCTCATTGGTCAGCTTCTCGACCATGCCCTTTTCGCCGCGGCCACGCCCGTAGGTCACCAGCCAGCGAATCGCAAGTGAGGTGCGCCGGTCCGGATTCACCTCAATCGGCACCTGATAGTTGGCGCCACCCACGCGGCGGGTCTTCACCTCGAGCAGCGGCTTGCAGTTCTCCACGGCCTTCTTGAACAGCTTCAGCGCCTCATCGCCGCCCTTCTGCTCAAGATTCGTCATCGCAGCATAGAAAATGTTCTGCGCCGTCGACTTCTTACCCGCCCACATCATCGAGTTCACAAACTTGGTGACGAGCGTCGAACCGTAAACCGGGTCGGGAGCCACTTCCCGCTTCGCAATGTGACCTTTTCTCGGCATAAATCCTTATTCCTTCTTCCAGCCTCGCAGCTGCAAAACTTTCTCCTGCCACAGAAACCGCGCAGAGCCTTCGCCCTGCGCATCCGGCTACTTCTTGCCCTTGCCTGGCGCCGCGCCGCCTTTGGCGCGCTTGGCTCCGTATTTCGAACGACCCTGGTTCCGGTTGGCCACACCAACCGCATCCAGCGTGCCGCGCACTACGTGGTACCGAACACCCGGCAGATCCTTCACACGGCCGCCGCGGATCAACACAATCGAGTGCTCCTGCAGGTTGTGGCCAATGCCGGGAATATATGTCGTCACTTCAATGCCGTTCGTCAGGCGCACACGGGCAACCTTGCGGAGCGCCGAGTTCGGCTTCTTGGGGGTCTGCGTGTAAACACGGGTGCAGACGCCGCGACGCTGCGGGCAACCCTGCAACGCGGGAGATGCCGTCTTGTAGCGCGGCGCGGTGCGGCCTTTGCGAACGAGCTGATTAAATGTAGGCAAACCGTAAAACTCCTTACCTGTCCTGAACCTGCTCAACCTTTCAGGCGCGCAGCAAAACTGCTCTCGCGCGGTTTCCTTGCCGTCAAAGCTCACGGCATCCCGCACGAAGCTCAGTTCCTGCTTCGCGTCTGCTTGCTTCCTTCTCAGACGAGAATCGAGACGGTGACCGAGCGCAACCCTCCCCACATCGGGGATCACTCAAGGTTGGCCAGCTCCGTTTCGCCGATTCCGGCCCACATAGTCCGCCAAGGTGACGGATGTCGCAGGCTCCGATGCGATCCTGTCCTGCCGTTCGAGTCCGGCCCGGACTCACAGAGATCTGATTTCACTGCCCATCTCTGTGCTGTTTCCTCATTTGCGCGTCACAGTACATACGACTACGCGCACTCTCGCGGAACCATCTAAGATTAGCAACTGCGCCGTCCAGAGTCAACGCGCCGCCAGGAGTTTTCAGGCAGTTTTCTTACACTTTTACCTCTGGTTTTCCCCGGGCCGCCCATCCAGCACTCCCGCCCTGCCCCGCTCCGCTCGCTCGCCGGTCAAAAACTACCTGTGCACCGCCTCCTCCCCCACCCTCCATCTCTCTTTTTCCGCCACTGCAATCTCCCTCCCCTTTTGTCCACACCGCCTGATATAACATCGGCCATGAGATTCGCGCACCGCTGGCAGATTGCTGCCGCAACCATAGCCTTCCTCGCTGCACCTCTGGGCTTTGCCCAGACCCCGCCAAATGCGGCCCTGCACAACGCAAAAATCGAACACCTCATCGAAAACCTGCAAAAGACCGTCTTCCTCCGCGAAACTGCCATCTCCCCCAACGGCACTATGGTTCTCTGGGAACAGAGCGGGCCTGACGCCTCCCGCATCTTCGTCGCTCCCCTCGACAACCCATCGGCCCGCAAGACCATCTCCGCCTGCTCTCCAGGGCAGCAGGGAATCGCCGAACAAGCCGCCTGGTCGCCCGATTCCCGCCAGATCGCATTTTTCTCCAACTGCACCTCTGATCACACCGGCGCCGTCTTCGTCGCATCCGTCAAAAACGGCAGCCCCACAAGACTCGCCACCCTCGACGGCTTTTCCCACTCGCTCACATGGTCGCCCAACGGGAAATACCTCAGCTTCATTTACGTCAAAGGCTCCAGTGGCCCCGTGAACGCCCTCGCGCCTACACCTCCTCCCGCCGGCGTCATCGGCGAAGGAAACGCCCGCGATCAGCGCATCGCCATCCTTTCCGCCCACGGCGGCCCTATTCTCCAGATCACCCCGCTGGGCAGGTATGTCTACGAATTCAACTGGTCCCCGAATTCACGCAAGCTCGCCTATGTTGCCGCGCCCCTGCCCGGCGATGACAACTGGTGGGCCGCCAGGCTCTACACCCAGCCCGTCCACGGCGCTCCGCACGCCATCCTCGATCCAAGCACCATCTCTGGTCCGCTCCACGGCCTGCAGATTGCCGTCCCGCGTTGGTCCCCTGATGGCAAGCAGATCGCCTTCATCGGCGGCCTCATGTCCGATCAAGGCGTAACCGGCGGCGATCTCTACCTCATCAACGCCAAGGGCGGCCAGCCCCGCGACGTCACGCCAGACACGAACCTCACCGTCGCGTGGCTCCAGTGGCAGTCCGCATCCCCCGGCCACGACTCGTTCACCGTCTCCACCATCTCCGCCGGCGCACCCTCCATCCAGCGCCTCAGCATCGAGGGTGACGCCTACCATTTCCAGCCGCTCATGACCCAACCCGAATCCATCGGCAACGGCCACCTGCTCAACGGCGTCTCGCTCTCCAACAACGGCAAAGTCGCCTTCATCGGCAGTTCCTTTGCCTCGGCGCCGGAAGTCTATGCCGGTACCCTCGGCCAGACACCTGCCGCCATCACTCAGGTCAACGCCCATCTCAAGCCTGTCTGGGGCAAAGCCGAATCCGTCAAATGGACCAACGAAGGTTTCCACGTCCAGGGCTGGCTGCTCTATCCGGCCCGCTACGATCCCGGCAAGCACTACCCCCTCATCGTCTATGTGCACGGCGGCCCGGCCTACGCCAACATGCCCCACTGGCCTTATCCCGGCTACGGTCCGGTTCCGTTCTCCGCCCTCGGATACTTCGTCCTCATGCCCAACCCGCGCGGCAGCTACGGCGAAGGCGAAAAATTCACCCAGGCCAACCGCCGCGACTTCGGTTATGGCGACCTGCGCGACATCATCGCCGGTGTTCACACAGTCGAAAAACAATTCCCCATTGACAGCAACCGTGTCGGCCTCACCGGCTGGAGCTACGGCGGTTTCATGAGCATGTTCGCCGTTACCCAGACTCACATCTTCCGCGCCGCAGTCGCCGGAGCGGGCATCTCCGACTGGAAGAGCTATTACGGCGAAAACTCCATCGACAAATGGATGATCCCCTTCTTCGGCGCTTCCGTCTATGATGATCCCGCCGTCTATGCCAAATCCTCGGCCATCAATTTCATCAAAAATGTCAAAACCCCCACACTGGTCGTCGTCGGCTCCAATGACGCCGAATGTCCCGCACCGCAGTCCTTCGAGTTCTGGCATGCGCTCAAAACTCTCGGCGTCCCCACCGAACTCGTCGTCTACCCCGGCGAAGGCCATGGCTTCTATAAACCAGCCGATCGCATCAACGTCCTCGAACGCGCTCTGGCATGGTTCCAGCACTATATGCCGGCCCGGAACTGACCCCAGACACCGGCTCCGTTTCCCCACGGAGCCGGCCACTCTTTGGCGCGGCTCTTTTCTCTTCAGGTCCCGCCCTGTTCCCTGACCGCCCGGGCCTGTTATCTTAAGGGCACCTGACTATTCTGATGAGGGTTATAAGACCGTCCGTGCGCGAGCGGGGACGGGGAGGTTGCATGCAGCGGTTTTTTGTCCTGATCGTTCTCCTGAGCTTTTCGCTACCAGTTGGGCTCTCCATCGCAGGTTGTGGTCACAACCAGAACAACTACTGCCTCAAGAACGGGCACGCCTACGGTCCAACGATCAATCAGGTGGCTTATGTCGTCCTGCAGCCGCAGACGACAGGGATCTCCCTGGCCTGGGGCCAGACCGAGTCGCTCGATCAGCCTACCGCGTACAACTGCGTCAACCAGACCCAGACGGTGGCGAACTTCATCTACGGCACCACCAGCCATACCATCGCTGACGTTTCCCCGTCCGGCATCCTTTGTGCCGGCACCTGGAACCGCTACAGCCAGGGCCTCGTGCCGCCCTATACGGTCTGCACTCCGCCTACCGGCGCGTACCTCGGGAACTGCGGCACTGCCACGGTTCCAAATAGCGCCTGCGGCGTCGCCCAGGTCACAGCCACCGGCGGCTCCGTCACCAGTAATCCGGTCAATGTCTACATCCATCCACCCATAACATCGATATCCATCAATCCAACTGCGGTCACGCAAACAGGATGCTTCTCCCAGGGGGTCACTGTCAGTCAAAACGGCAACCCTGTCACGCTCCGAGGCGAAACGCAGGTTCTTGGCCCCGATGGCACGCCCATTCCGCTCAATGACATCGGCACCATCACCTACACCGCGAGCGACCCCAGCATCGTCAAAATCAACAACACCACCAATAACGGCACCAACACCAACCCCAACGGCACAATGACTGCCGTGCTGCCTGGAGCGACCCTCATCACCGCGAACGTGGCCAGCTCCAGCTCCGCCGCGGGATATTTCTACACCTGCCCGCCAGCCTCCATCGCGCTCAGCATTAACGGCCAGACCAACGTGACCGTCACTCCCAGCTCGACACCCACCGTCAGCTCCACCATCAAGGACAAGAACGGCACCACGCTCACCGGCGTTTCTCTCGACTTCTCCTCCACCCAGCCCCAGAATCTCAGCGTCAGCTCGACAGGCGCCATCGACGTGAACTTCCCCAGCTCCGCCAGCATCTCCGCCATCTGTCAGCCGGGTACGTGTAACCCCGCGCCGATCAACCAGATCGGCTTCTATGGCACCGGCGTTCCCGTCGTCTCCAATACCGTAACCATCAATGCCCCCGGCCGAGACAGCGACCAGGTCTGGTTTGCCTCCACACAGTCGCAGTACTTCAGCAGCATCGACCTGACGCAGGGCACAAAGGGCACCACGGTCCGCCTGCCCTTCATCCCCAACTCCATGATCGCCGACCAGAGCGTCAGCGAACTCTACTTCGGCAGCTACCGCGAGCTGATGATCTACAACACCCTCACCAACAACATCAGCAAAGAAGACACCAGCGTCCCCGGTGTCGTGCTCGCCGTCTCCCCGGATGACTCTCAGCTGGTCATCAACGACCAGCTCCGCAAGGTCATCTATCTCTACTCGCTCTCCACCGGCACTAACACCAGCATCGGTGGTGTCGCCACCCACGCCCAGTTCTCGCCCGACAGCAAGACCGTCTACATCACCGGCGCAGACACCCTCTACGTGCACAACAACAACACCGGCTGGAGCACTTACCCCATCAACAGCACCCAGAGCACCGCTTGCACGCCGTCGGACGACAATAACGAACCGTTAGGCTCTGCCCCCAACGACCCCCTCAACAATCCCTACTGCGGCCGCGATCTCGCCATCACCATCCCGCAGATCGGACCCTTCGTCTCCGGCAGCACCACCAACGCCTACGGCTTCTGCCCGGATACCACCGTCACGCCGGCCATCTACTATCCGCAGGCCGCCAGCGTCTCTGCAGAGACCGACCATCTCGCCGCCACCGCCAATGGCGATCACATCATCGGCGCAACAACCACCTCGCTGGTCGACATGTGGCTCTACGCGAACTCCGGCCAGACCCAGCTCGGCATGCCCACCGGCGGCTGCCCGCAGCCTTCGCCAACCACCTCCGGGCCCATCAAGCTTTACCCCTACACGATCTCAACGCCGCTCACCGGCATCACCCCGAATCAGATTGATCAGGTCCTCACTTCTCCCAACTCCCTCGAGTCGTTCATCACCTATCAATCCAACACACCGAACGGCGTCCTGCCGGAGTACACCCCTAACACCGTTGCCAATCAACCCGGTACGTTGACTAACATTCAACTCGGCAGCAGCGCCGGCGCCCCCATCGTCGGTGCCTTCAGCCCCGACGGCAGCATCTTCTTCGCGAGCACCAGCGGTGACGATCTCATCCACATGATCGATCCCTCGACAGGCAAACCGGTCTCGGTTCTTGGCAGCACCACCCTTGCCCCCGGCCTCGTCAATGCCAACCAGCAACCCGTACCGGCCCAATTCATCGCGGTCAAGTCCCGCTCCACCACCTAGAGCGAAACCCCGCCCTCACATCCCCCAAAGCCCGTCCGCGCAGGACGGGCTTTGGCTTTTCACCGCGCGCCTTTGCTAGAACTCAGCTCTCTCCCGTGCCCGCCTTCAGCGTCCCCCGAAATCCCGGCACCTCACTCGCCCCGTCAAACGATGAGCCTGGTGCCACCGCCTTCGTGTAAGGACGCAGCCTCACCTCCTGCATCCACGCTCTGCCCTCGTCCTCGCGAGCCGCATTTCCGCGACCCGCAGACCTCGCCTTTCCAGACGATGGCTTCCCTCCCGCCAGCGTTGCGGCCGTCACCGGCGTCATCAGTATCCCCGTAAATCCAATGAAAAATAGAAATTGGTGCATACGTCCCTCTGGCTCCCCTATCGGTGACCCGCCGCGAAACTTCATGGCAAGCGCACCCTCTCAGTCAACTCCGGTTTCAAAACGGAACCACCTCGCCCGCTCCCGCCAAATATGTGGAAAGCACGCGAAATGCTCTAAAATCATCCATATCGACATGAAGTGCCCTTATTGCGGGTTCGCCCAGGACCGCGTCGTTGACTCACGCGAAAGCAAAGAAGCCGACTCCATCCGCAGACGCCGCGAATGCGAGCGCTGCAACAAGCGCTTCACTACCTATGAACGCATCGACGAAATCCCCTACATGGTCGTTAAAAAAGATGGCCGCCGCGAGAAATTCGAGCGCAGCAAGGTTCTTAACGGCCTCCTGCGCGCCTGCGAAAAACGCCCCATCTCCGCCGGAAAACTCGAAGACCTCGTCGACCAGACAGAATCCTTCCTCATGGACTCGCCTGAACGTGAGCGCACCACCACCGAAATCGGCCAGCTCCTCATGGAAAAACTCAAAGAGCTCGACACCGTTTCCTACATCCGCTTTGCCAGCGTCTACCGCGACTTCAAAGACGTGAACGAATTCAAAGCGGAACTTGAACAACTCCTCACCGGCAAAGACCCGGGCAACCGGAAGAAATCTTCCCACTAGGCAAATACAGGATGACTGAAAAGAAAACGCACACAGTAACCCTCATCCCGGGCGACGGCATCGGCCCGGAAGTCACAGAAGCGGTGGCCCGTATTCTCAAAGCCACCGGTGTCAAATTCGAGTGGGAACGCTACGCCGCCGGCGCCGAGGCCTTCGAAAAATTCAAGACCTACATCCCCGCCGACCTCTACGACTCCATCGAACGCACCCGCGTCGCGCTCAAGGGCCCCGTCACCACCCCCGTCGGCGGCGGATTCTCCTCCATCAACGTCACCTTGCGCAAAAAGTTCGAGCTCTATGCCAATTTCCGCCCTGTGCGGAACCTGCCCGGCATCAAGACCAACTACCCCGGCGTCGACCTCGTCATCATCCGTGAAAACACTGAGGGCCTCTACGTCGGCCTCGAACAGGAAATTGTTCCCGGCGTCGCCACCGCGCTCAAAGTCGTCACCGAAAAAGGCTCCACCCGCATTGCCCGTTTCGCCTTCGACTTCGCTCGCAAACACGGCCGCAAAAAGATCCACTGCATCCACAAGGCCAACATCATGAAGATGACCGACGGCCTCATCCTCCGCTGCACCCGCAAGATCGCCGAAGAATACCCTGAGGTCGCGTACGCCGAGCACATCGTCGACAACACCTGCATGCAGCTCGTCACCAACCCCTATCAGTACGACATGCTGCTGCTGGAAAACCTCTATGGCGACATCGTCAGCGATCTCTGCGCCGCCTTTGTCGGTGGCCTCGGACTCGTCCCTGGCGCCAACCTTGGCGAAAACGCCGCCATCTTTGAGGCTGTCCACGGCTCCGCCCCGGACATCGCAGGCAAGGACCTCGCCAATCCTACCGCCCTGCTGCAGTCCGCCATCCTCATGCTCCGCCACCTCGATGAAGACGAAGCAGCCGACCGCGTACAGGCCGCGCTCGAAAAGGTCTACGCCGAAAAAACCACCCTCACCCGCGACGTCGGCGGCAACTCCGGCACCAGCGCCTTTGCCGATGCCGTCATCGCAGCCCTCGAAACGGTTCCAGCCTGACAGCAAGGCAGTCAGCCGTGAGGTTCAGCCGCACTGCAGCACTCGCGCTGGCCTGCATCCTGCCCTTCGCGGCAGGATGCAAAGGCGCTGCGCCTCATGTTGCCCCGCAGCCCACTGGCGCCATTCAGGGCGTCATTTCCTTCACTGGCCCCGTACCCGGGCCCGCGGCCATCAACGCCGCACTGTCCCCCGCCTGCGCCAGACTCGCTCATCGCAGACAATATCAGCTGGAAGACCACATGCTTCCCCGCACTCTGCCGCCCGTTTTTCTCTGGATATCCAGCGGACTCTCTGGCCGCACCTTCCCCGCTCCGCACGAACAGGCCGTCCTTACCCAGCTCAACTGCCGCTTCCACCCCCAACTCCTCGGCGTCATGCCCGGCCAGCCCATCGATTTCACCAACAGCGACCCGTTCCCGGCTCATCTCCGCATCACACCGCGAATCCCCGCCAATCCCTCTCTGGATCTCTCCCTCAGGCCTCAATCGCCCGGCGACGTGCGCTCCTTCCCGCGATCCGAGCTCATGATTCCCGTCACATCCCCCGGCCATCCATGGATGCACGCCTACATCAACGTCGTCCCCAATCCCTGCTTCACCGTCTCCGGCCCTCAAGGCCGCTTCGTCCTGCGTAATCTCCCACCCGGAACTTACTCGCTCTCCGCCATCCAGCCCGGCTATCCTGTGCAAACTCAGCCCGTCACGGTCCAGCCCAACGCAGTCGCCCACGTGAATTTCAACTTCTCCTCAACCGCATCACCAGCCCACAACTACAAATAGCGAAACAGCGCTGCCGCAACCGCCCTGGGTTTCTCCACTGCGCAATACCCGTTCGCGGAAAAGTCCGCGTCTTCTGCGCCCTCCCCCATTACACTAGAGAGACACAGAAAATCCTTTCGATTCCGCACAGCCACGTCGCTCCGGACCATCGACTGGATCAAATTTGCTCCTGAGGCGGCTCAGTACATTGACTCGGCAGAAAATCGGCATCCTCGGCGCGACCGGTATGGTCGGCCAGCGCTTCATTCAGCTCCTCGAACACCACCCGTGGTTCGAGGTCACGTGGCTCGCGGCCAGCGACCGCTCCAGCGGAAAACGCTATGGCGAAGCCGTCCGCTGGAAGCTCGACACCCCCATCCCGGCCCACATCGCCGAAATGGAAATCTCACCCGCCCAGCCCGAAGGCGCGCCCCAAATCATCTTCGCCGCGCTCGATTCTGACATCGCCCGCGAGCTTGAGCCCCGTTTTGCTCAGGCCGGATGCGCCGTCATCTCCAACTCCAGCGCCTTCCGCATGCAGGCTGACGTGCCCCTCGTCATCCCCGAGGTCAACGCCGACCACCTCGCCATCCTCGAGCACCAGCAGTGGCGTAAAAACTCCGGCGGCTATATCGTCACCAATCCCAATTGCTCGGCCATTGGGCTCGTCCTCGCCCTCAAGCCGCTCCAGGAACGCTTCGGCATCGAAAGCGTCTTCGTCAGCACCATGCAGGCCATCAGCGGCGCGGGCTACCCAGGCGTGCCTTCCATGGACATCCTCGGCAACGTCGTCCCCTTCATCAAAAACGAGGAGGAAAAGCTCCAGGAGGAAACCCTCCGCCTGCTCGGCAGCCTCCAGGGCAATCTCGTCCAGCCTCTCGACGCCCGCATCGCCGCGCACTGCAACCGCGTCCCAGTCGAAGACGGCCACACGGAAAGCGTCAGCATCAAGCTCCGCCGCAAAGCCTCCCGCGAAGAAATCCTCGCCGCATGGGCTCAGTTCACCCCTCTCGCCGGCAAGGATCTCCCCACCGCTCCCGCCCAGCCCGTCGAATTCCTCGACGCCGAAGACCGTCCCCAGCCTCGCCTCGATCGCATGCGCGGTCGCGGTATGGCTGCCAGCGTCGGCCGCCTGCGCCCCTGCTCCCTGCTCGACTGGAAGTTCACTGTCCTCTCCCACAACACCATTCGTGGCGCCGCCGGTGCGGCCCTGCTCAACGCAGAGCTGCTCGTTTCCATCGGTAAACTCGCGCCCTCGGCGGTCCCGGCATGAAGCCCCTTGTCGTCATGAAATTCGGCGGCACCTCCGTCCAGGATGACGTCGCCATCGACCGCACCGCATCCATCGTCCGCGGACGCGTCGAGCGCGGCCTTCAGCCCATCGTCGTCGTCAGCGCCATGGCCAGGGTGACGGACCAGCTCCTCGCCGCCGCTGCCGCGGCCGGGCGCGGCGACCGCAACGGAGCCCTCGCCATTACCGGCCGGCTCCGCAACCGGCACCTCGAAACCGCGGGCCGACTGGTCACTTCATCCCCGGCATCCTCCCAAATCCATCACGCCATCGACGCTGAATTCGTCGCTCTCGACGAAATCCTCCGCGGCCTCGCCGCTGTCGGAGAGCTCACGCCCCGCATCAGTGACATGGTCGTCTCCTACGGCGAGCGCATCTCCAGCCGCATCGTCACGGCCGCCTTCGCCGATCGCGGACTGGACGCAGCCCACATCGATGCCCGCCAGTGTATCGTCACAGACGCCCAGTACGGCCGCGCCATCCCGCAGGACGAGCACATCGAACAGCGCCTCCACGAGCACGTCCTCCCGCTAGCCCGGCAAGCCAAGGTCTGCGTCATGGGCGGCTTCATCGGCTCCACGCTGCAAGGCGCAACCACCACGCTCGGCCGCGGCGGTTCTGACTTCACCGCGGCACTCGTCGGCGGCGGCCTGGAGGCTGACGCCATCGAAATCTGGACCGACGTCAACGGCATTATGACCGCGGATCCCCGCGTCTGCCCCGACGCCCTCCGCGTCAAGTCCATCAGCTTTGAAGAAGCCGCCGAACTCGCCTACTTCGGCGCAAAAGTCCTGCACCCGGCCACCATTCTTCCCGCCGTCAAAAAGAACATACCTGTGCTGGTGCTCAATTCGCACAATCCCGCAAACGAAGGCACCCGCATCACCGCCGTCGCGCCCCACTGCCGCAGCCCCTTCAAGTCCATCGCCGTCAAAAAACGGCTCACCATCATCGACGTCGTCGCCGGACGCATGCTCATGTCCCACGGCTACCTCAAGGCCGTCTTTGAAATCTTCGACAAGCACAAGTGCGCCGTCGACATGGTCTCTACCTCAGAGGTCAGCGTCTCGCTCACCGTCGACTCCAACGAGCGCCTTCCTGAAATCGCCGCCGATCTCAGCCAGATCGCCGACGTCAAGTACGAAGGCAAAAAGGCTCTCGTCTGCCTCGTCGGCGAAGACATCCGCGGACACAACGGCATTGCCGGCCGCGTCTTCTCCGCAGTCAGGCACGTCAACCTGCGCATGATTTCCCAGGGTGCATCTGAAATCAACATGAGCTTCATGATTGAAGAAGACGACGTCGAAGAAGCCCTCCGCTCGCTCCACGCCGAATTCTTCGCCGACCCCGACCCGGAAATCTTCGACGTCACCGAAGCCGCAAAATCCGTGGCCGGCAGCTAACGTTTCTGCCGCCTGATTTTGTCTGAAAATTAGTGTTGTCATCCTGAGCGAAGGACCTGCAGCTCACCAATCATGCCGTCCTTCGCAAAGCGAAGAACCACCCCGGAGAAACCCATGCTCTTCCTCGTCCTCGGCCGCGGAAAAACCGGCAGTCTCGTCGCCCAGATCGCCCATGAACGCGGCCACGGCGTCCGTGTCGTCGGCGAAGAAGAAAACCGCAACGCCGCCGCCCTCACTGGCCCGGTCCTCGCCAGCTTTGACGCGGTCATCGACTTCACCACGCCTGAGGCCGCCGTCACCAACATGCGTGCCTGCCTCGCCAACGGTGCACGCATGGTCGTCGGCACCACCGGCTGGTATCAGCACTTCGACGACATGCGCGACCTCACACAACGCAAGGGCGCTGCCCTGCTCTACGGCACTAACTTCTCCATCGGCGTTCAGGAACTCTTCCGCCTCACCAAAGATCTCGCCACAGCCCTGCCCGGCTACAGCTATCACATCACCGAAACCCACCACACCGACAAAAAAGACGCGCCCTCCGGCACTGCCCTCACCCTCAAGCAGATTCTTCTCGACGCCAATCCTGCCCTCAACGTCGAAATCATCTCGCACCGCGAAGGCGATGCATCCGGGCTCCACGTCATCGAGGCCCGCTCTGAAAACGACTGCATTGAAATCCGCCACGAAGCCTTCTCCCGCCGCGGATTTGCGGAAGGCGCCGTCCGCGCCGCCGAATGGATTGCCGGCAAAACCGGTGCGTGGGAATTTCGCGAAATTTTCGACCAGCTGCGATAACCCGCCCCGCACTTACCTCTGGCGCTCCAGCTCCCGCGTCTTCAGCACAATCAGGTACTCGTAAAACGCCTGCAAGGTCGAATACGTGAATCCGGCTGAACCATCCAGAAAACCGCGCTTTCCAAAATACAAAAGAAGAAACTTCACCAGCGGCCGCGCCGGAAGCCTGTAGAACATCTCCTTCTGGTGATACCGCCGCTCGTGAAAATCCTTTGCGCTGAATGCCCCAGCCAGACTGAATCTCCCACCTTGGCGCCGGTTTTCCAGAATCTGCTCCGCCTCAAAGGTACTGTAGGAATTGTGCCGCGCAATCCACGCTGTCAAGCCCTTGCTGAAGGGATAGTGATCCAGAAATCCGGCAACCTGTCCCGTAGGTCCATCCGGCAGCGAAACTGGATTCACCAAACGCTCATAACGCATTTTCTCCGGACGAAACAGCCGAAGATAAAACGGCGAAGTCTGCACATGGCGCAGCCAGCGGTCAAAAAGAAAATCCCTCCGCTGCACCCGAAACGCAACCTTGTCTCCGGGATCGATAACCGACCGCCGCACCGAATCCGCTAGTTCCGGCGTCATGCGCTCATCCGCGTCAATGTAAAAAACCCACGAATGCCGGAATGGAATATGGGCAAGCCCCCAGTTCTGGTGTGCCGCCCAATTATCAAATTTCCGCTGCGTCACCTTTGCGCCCCGCGACTGGGCAATCTCTACTGTCCGGTCCGTGCTGAACGAGTCGAACACATGCACGTCATCCGACCACGCCACCGAGTCCAGGCATCCCGGCAGATCCTGCTCTTCATTGCGCGTCAATATCAGGACGGAAATCATTGCGTTCTCACGGAATTCTACCGTCCTGCATTCCATATCTGCCCTTTTTCCACCTCCTTTCACCTCCTCTTCGCGCTGCAGGCGCACTCCGCCTGCGATAGACTCGACTCGTGATGGAACTCTTCGGTTGCGGAACGGCACTCGTCACCCCCTTTCGCGGGGATGAAAGCATCGATGAACAGGCTCTCGAGCAGTTGGTCCAGTGGCAGATCGCCAGCGGCGTCCACTGGCTCGTCGCCTGTGGCACCACGGCGGAAACCCCCACGCTCAGCGATGATGAGTGGCTGCGTGTCCTCCGCATCGTCACCCAGGCTGCGGACGGCCGTGTGCCCGTCTGGGCCGGCTGCACCGACAATTCCACCCGCCGCGCGGAAGAACGCACCCGCCTGGCCTCGCACATTCCCGGCATCACCGCCATCCTCAGCGCCAACCCCTACTACAACAAGCCCACGCAGCAGGGCCAGTTCGAGCACTTCCTCGCAGTCGCCCGCGCCACCCATCTTCCCGTCGTGCTCTACAACGTGCCCAGCCGCACCGGCGTCAACCTCGAACCCTCCACCGTCCTGCGCCTCATCGACGCCGCGCCCAACATCGCCGGCATCAAGGAATCCAGCAGCAATCTCACCCAGATCGCCGAACTCGCCATCCGCGCCCCGCGGTCCTTCCAGATCTACTCCGGCGACGACGTCATGGCCCTCGGCACCATCGCCGTCGGCGGCTCAGGCCTCGTCTCTGTCGCCTCCAATGAAATTCCCCGCGAAATGGCCGCAATGGTTCAGGCCGCACTCTCCAACGACTGGCCCACCGCCCGCCAGATTCACCGCAAGTACTTCCAACTCATGCAGGCCAACTTCTGGGAAACCAGCCCCGGCCCCGTCAAGGCCGTCCTTGCAATGATGGGACGCATCGAGGAAAACTACCGCCTCCCCATCACACCCGTCTCGCCGGCCACCCGCTCGCGCCTTGAACGCCTCGTCGGCGAACTCGGCCTCCTCGCCGAAGCCCCGCTGCCCCACGGCGAACTCCACCTGTTCTAGAAAAAAATCAATTCGTCATCCTGAGCGAAGCGAAGGATCTGCAGTTGTGCCTCGCTGAGGGCCCACCCTTTGCAAAGCGAAGGGCGGGAACGGAAAATCTCCGCCCGCATGAATCCACGGTCGGAATAGCCTGCAAAGCACACGATCGCCTGGACGGCCAGTCCTAACGCTTCTTCGCAATCGTCCAGCAGCTCGGCCGCTGCGTCATCCCGATCTTCGGGTAATACCCCTCCGCCGCCGGAGCCGCCACCAGGATCAGCGACGTTTCATCTCCCGCCGCCCGATGCGTTTCTTCAATCAGCCGCTTCCCGATGCCCTTTCGCTGGTACGCCACATCCACTGCCAGGTCCGACAGGTAGCAGCAGTACGAAAAATCCGTCACTGCCCGCGAAATCCCCACCAGCCGCCCGCCATCCCGCGCCGTCGCAATCACATCCGCGTTGCGCAGCATTCGCTCCAGCCGCTCTAGATCCTCCACCGGGCGCCGCTCCCCCAGCGTCGATGCAATCAGCACCGCCCGAAACTCCTCCGCCCGCAACCCCGGCTCCAACGCATATTGAATCTCCACGATTCCCATCTCCCGCACTCACGAATTCCGCCAGTGTATCAATGCTGCGCTCCTTATCCCGAGAACGGACGGCAAAAGCTCGCGGGCTCTCCCCGCTGGCTGGCTTTTCCCTGGCCGCTTCATCCCTGGCCGCTCACCGCTTCTTCACCAACCATTGCTAAACTCTCACTGTGACTGAGAACTACCTCTACGCAAAAATTGAAGAGCATTTCGCCTCCGGCGCTGAAGCTGTCGGCAATCCTGCCGCCATCGCCGCTTTTGAAGAGCTCCGCGACGCCCTCGAAGACGGCACCGTCCGCGCCGCTGAGCCGGATGCCACCCATCCCCACGGCTGGCGCGTTAACGCCTGGGTCAAACGCGGCATCCTGCTTGGATTCCGTCTCGGCAAAATGGTCTCCTCCGGCCACGACCTTTCCTTCGTCGACAAGGACACCTACCCCGCTCGCCATTTCAACCCCTCCCACCAGGTGCGCGTCGTCCCCGGCGGCTCCGCTGTCCGGCGCGGAGCCTGGCTTGCTCCCGGCGTCGTCTGCATGCCGCCCATGTATGTCAACGTCGGCGCCTACGTCGATGAAGGCACCATGATCGACTCCCACGCCCTCGTCGGTAGCTGCGCGCAAATCGGCAAGCGTGTCCACTTGAGCGCTGCATCCCAGGTCGGCGGCGTCCTCGAACCCGTCAACGCCAATCCTGTCATCCTTGAGGACGATGTCCTCGTCGGCGGCAATTGCGGCGTTTACGAGGGCACCATCGTCCGTAAGCGCGCCGTCCTCGCCGCCGGAACCATCCTCACCCGCGGCACTCCCGTCTACGACGTCGTCAACGGAACCGTCATCCGCGCCGAGGGCGACCGCCCGCTCATCATTCCGGAAAACGCCGTCGTTGTCCCCGGCTCCCGAGCCATCCACAAGGGACGGGCCGCCGAATGGGGCCTCAGCGTTTACACTCCGGTCATCGTCAAGTACCGCGACGAAAAAACCGAGCTCAGCCTCGCCCTCGAAGACCTGCTTCGCTAACGTGTATCATTCCTTCGCCCGCGCTGCCCTCTGCGCGCCACTGGCCCGCGAGCCGGCCGTAGCCCCAGCCACGCCAACGGCATCCGCCGCTCCCTCGCCGCGCAGCTAAACGCTTCAAACGCAAACCTCGTTCCCATGGCCGCGAGCGAGCCCAGCCCCGCATAGCGGTTCTTCACTCTCCAGCGCAGCTCCGCATGGGTCCGAGCCGCGCTGTGCCGTGAATCAGCCGCAATCCCCTGCACCTCGCGCCCATGCCAGACGGCCTGCCGCACCCGGTCGAGCCACTCTACCGCCTCGTGAATTTCCTTCGAGATCCGCGCGTGCATCTCAGCGTCAATCAGCCCGTGTCGCAGCTTGAAGTCGTTCATCCGCGCCAGGCTTGCATACGTCGTCTTCACAACCTCCTCACGACTCATAGCGTCGGTCTCGTAGTTCAGCAGAAACTCCCACGATGGCGCCTCCATCTGTCGCAAATGCTCCTCCAGCGTCGTCGCCAGCCGCCGATACCCAAACTCCTCCGGATGCTCAAACGCGCGGCTTCCAGGGTCCAGAAACGGAGCCAGCGGAGCTACAAAATAGAAAATCCTCCCGTCTCCATCGCACACCCGGTGAATCTCCTCGCAAAAATCGATATTCCCCAGCGCGCTTGCCGGCGTCTGGTGGGGCAGTCCAACCATGAAAAACAAATCCAGCTTCCGGCATCCATGCGCCAGCGCTGACTTTACCGTCTGCAGAAACTCCTCATTCGTGCACGCAAATTTACCATTCACCCGGCGCAGTTCCTCATCCCCACTCTCCAGCGTGATCTCCAGGCTGTAGCGCGGCACATGCCGGTCTATCTGAGCCAAAAACTCCTCGTCCGCTTTCCAGAACAGCTCAAACACCAGCTCATTCTTCGGCTTCAGCGCCCCCACCCGCTCCAGAAACTCCTGCACGTACTCCGCCCCGCCCTGCCGGATATCCCCAATCACAAACACCGGCGTCCGGCTGAACCGCTGGATGAACGCAAGATCCTCCGCCAGCTTCTTGGGCGACCGCATCGTAGGCCGTGTCCGCGCGCAGTGCAGCCCATACGCTGATCGCGACCCGCCGCACACCGCGCAATCCTGCGTGCAGCCCCTTGCCGTCAGCAGCGCCGTCAGCGGATACTGCAGCCACCCGTAATACGGAATCACATCCAGCAGGTTCCGGTAGCGAAACACAGACCGCACCGCATACCGGTAATCTGGAATATCCACCTCATCGAGTGATTCCGGCAGCGGCCCTATCGCGTTCACCATCACCTCGCCGCCATCCTGCTTCCACGTCAGGTTTGGCGCCTTCGAATAATCGGCCTCGCCTGACCGCACCTCATCCATCAGCGCCCGTACGGCCGCCTCCGTCGTGTCACCCCGCATCACCAGGTCCACGCACTCGTGCTCGATCAGCTCGCGATGAAAATAGGACGCCGAAAGCCCGCCCAGCAGCACCTTCGCCGCCGGATGCAGCCGCTTCACCACCTTCGCGATTTCCAGCGCCCCCTGCGCATGTGGCAGCCAGTGCAGCGAAATCCCGAACACTGGCGCCCGCAGCCGGCGAATCTTCCGTTCCACATCAAAATCGCGGTCCATCAGCATGCGCACCGCAAGGTTCACGATCTTCACCCGGTACCCAAACCGCTCCAGGTAGCCCGCAATGCTCGTAAACCCTATCGGGTACATGTCGAAAACCGACGATGATGGAATCACATCGCTGATCGGCCCCCGAAACTGGTTCGCTTTTCTAAAGTCGTAAAGGCTCGGCGGATGCAGGAGCACCAGGTCGAATTCCATCAGCACTGCCCCTCAAATGACCTCAGAATCTTGAATGGAACAGGCGGAGCAGAACAAACCCACACAAGGATAGGAAGAATTTGCACGCCACCATCGTCGCGAAACTCCTGCTCTTCCGATCACCATCGACAACTCGCATCACGGCGCACATGCAAGGCAGCTTAAGCCTCCGTCTACCTCCCAATCCGTGACCACAATCACAGGTCTGCCCGATTTTTTTGTCCCGGAGACCACTCCCGGCCGCCTGCGGCCGGAACCATCCGCTCTCCGCTCCGCTTCTACCCCCGCAAAATGCCCCCACCTCCCACTTTCAGAGACAACACAGCCTCGGCAAATCCTCCCCGTCCGTGCGGTTTTGGCATCTTTTGCCCGGAACCCTGCTAGCATCGAATGTGATTCATGATTGACGGAAAGCTAAAAATCATTCCCCTTGGAGGCCTCGGCGAGTTCGGCATGAACTGCCTGGCCATCCGCTGGCAGGACGACATCCTCGTCATCGACGCGGGCCTCATGTTCCCCGAGTCCGAACTCCTCGGCGTCGACGTCGTCGTCCCAGACATCACCTACCTCATAGAAAACAAAGAGCATGTCCGCGGCATCCTGCTCACGCACGGCCACGAAGACCACATCGGCGGCCTGCCCTGGATCCTCTCCGAGCTCAATGTCCCCGTCTACGGCACCGAGTTCACCCTCGCCTACGTCGAGGGCAAACTCGAAGAGCACAAGATGCTCGATGACACCGAGCTCGTCGAGATGGTTCCCGGCAGCAAGTTCACTCTCGGGCCCTTCACCATCGAGCCCATCCGCGTCACCCATTCCATGGTGGATTGCGTTGCCCTCGCCATCGACACACCTGTCGGCGTCATCGTCCATACCGGCGACTTCAAAATCGACCTCTCCCCGCCCGACGGCAAC
The DNA here is from genome assembly GCA_021791875.1 of Acidobacteriota bacterium. Classification (GTDB taxonomy): domain Bacteria; phylum Acidobacteriota; class Terriglobia; order Terriglobales; family Acidobacteriaceae; genus Acidobacterium. The sequence goes on from JAJYVU010000052.1 coordinate 21,050, forward strand.
GCCTTTGACCTCCACCGCTTCGCCGAGTACGGCAAACGCGGCGTCCTTTTGCTCCTCCAGGACTCCACCAACGTCGACCGCCATGGCTACACCCCCAGCGAGTGGGCCGTAAAGCCTCACCTCGACGAGATTTTCGCGCGCACCAAAAAGAAGCTCTTCTTCAGTTGCTTCTCGTCCTCCACCTATCGCATCCGCATCGCCATGGAGCTGGCCTTCCGCCACAACCGCAAGGTCGCCGTCGTCGGCCGTTCCATGGTCGAGTCCACTGAGGTCGCCAACGATCTCGGCTACCTCGACATCCCCAACGGCCTGCTGATCAATACCGGACAGATCGCAGACCATTCGCCCGAGCAGGTCATGATCCTCATCAGCGGCACCCAGGGCGAGCCCATGTCCGCGCTCAGCCGTGCCGCCGTCGACAACCACAAGCACGCCCGCATCGCGCCCGGCGACACCGTCATCCTCAGCTCCCGCATCATCCCCGGCAACGAGAAAAGCATCTACCGCGTCATCGATCACCTTTACCGCCGCGATGCCGAAGTCATCCTTGACGACGGCCAGTCCGGCCTCATCCATGTCAGCGGACACGCCAGCCAGGAAGAACAGCGCCTCATGATCAACCTCCTGCGGCCCAAATTCTTCATCCCCATCCACGGCGACTATCGCCACCTCAAGAAGCACGCCGAACTGGCCCAGGGCATGGGTGTCGTCGACCGCGCCATAGTCGTTGAAAACGGCGACGTCATCGACCTCAGCCCCGAGAACCTCCGCAAAACCGGCACCGTCACCGCCGGCCGCGTCTGCATCGACTCCGGCTCCGCTGGCGACATCGTCGAAGACCTCGTCATCCGCGACCGCCGCCATCTCAGCGAGGACGGTTTCGTTATCCCCATCCTCACCATCAATAAGCTCAGCGGCAAAGTCGAACGCCACCCCGAAATCTTCTCCCGCGGCTTCGTCAGCGGAGACACCGAGGTGCTCGAAAACGCCCGCAAGGTCGTCGCCACCACCCTCGAAAACTCCACTCCGGAAGAAAAGGCTGACTACGGCGTCATCAAGGAGAAAATCCGCATCGACCTCAAACGCTATATCCAGAAGAACACCAGCCGCCGGCCACTCATCATGCCCGTCATCCTCGAAATCTAGACTGGAACTTCCTGTCCTCACTTCCCGAACAACGGCTGCCGGCAACTGAGGACAGGAGACTGACAACTGGGGACTCTCATGATCACCCTCGACGAAATCCAGGCCGCACAGCAACGCATTCAGGGCCTCGCCGTCCACACCCCGCTCGTCCAGTGCTTCGCCCAGGAGTGCCCCGGCCAGATCTTCATCAAAGCCGAAGGACTCCAACCCATCGGCAGCTTCAAGCTCCGCGGAGCCGCCAACAAAATCGCCCAGCTCACCCCCGAGGAGCGCAGCCGCGGCGTCATCACCTACTCCAGCGGCAACCATGCTCAGGGAGTCGCCTTTGCCGCCCGCGCCTTCGGTTCCAAAGCCGTCATCGTCATGCCCTCCAACGCCCCGGAAATCAAGCGCCGCGCCACCCGCGCTCTCGGTGCGGAAATCGTCACCGTCGGCCCCGCCAGCTCCGAACGCAAAGCCAAAGCCGAAGAACTATCAGCCGCCCACGGCTATGTCGTCATCCCGCCCTACGACGACCCCGCCATCATCGCAGGCCAGGCCACCTGCGGCCTTGAAATCATTCAGGATCTCCCCGGCGCCGACCTCGTCTTGTCCCCCGTCAGTGGCGGCGGCCTCCTCAGCGGCGTCGCCGCCGCCGTCAAGCATCTTCGCCCCCAGTGCCGCGTCATCGGCGTCGAACCCGAACTCGCCGCCGACGCCCAGGAAAGCTTCCGCTCCGGCCGCCTCGTCACCTGGCCCGCCGAAAAGACCACCCGCACCATCGCCGACGGACTCCGCACCCAGAGCCTCGGACATCTCAACTTCGAGCACATCCGCGCCTACGTCGACGACATCATCACCGTTTCTGAAGACGAAATCCGCGCCGCCATGCGCCGCCTCCTCTTCGACGCGCGCCTCACCCCCGAGCCCAGCGGCGCCGTCACCACAG
>JAJYVU010000053.1 GCA_021791875.1 Acidobacteriota bacterium
CCTCCTCCGCTCGGCCTCAACACACTATCTGGCCCTCGCTACTGCTCAAAAAGCACCGGCAAACGAAAACACGTCCCTAATCACGCACCGGAATCAGCACCTGTGAGAAATGCGGGTTAGGGCGAAGACCGCCACATCCACGGCAGCGGCTATCAATGGTCTCACCCGCAGCTTGCGACGCCGCGCCGCGGCAATCTCCCCAACGACCGACATCACCAGCAGGGCCGCAATAAAAGGCACGAGGTCGCGCCTTGCAATGGCCAGCGCCACTGCAGCGATGCTGGCAGAACCCGTGGCAACCCACGCAATTTCCGCGAAGTGCCGCTTCCATCCCAATATCGCAGCTACCACCGCGTAGAGGCTGAGGATACTTGCAGCAAGCGCATCGGGCAGAATCCGAAACCGCTGCGTCAGCTCCCAGATCATCGGCAGGCAAATCACGGCTGACGTGCTTGCCCAGATCAGGCTCGCAACCTGGTTCTGCGTCTTGGTGCGCGCTGCCGGAATCAACCATGCAAATGCATAGACGATGGCCAACGTAACGATTGGTATTTGCGCAATGGCACTATATTCGGCCGCCGCGCGCAACAGGTAGGCCCCGGCAATCGCCAGCATGGCCAGTCCGAACAGAGACAGCAAACTGGATTCCTGCGACAGCGAGGATGAAATCAGGGCGTTCGGGGGAGGGGAAAATGCAGGAGACGAAACCGAAAGCAAAGCCTGGCTCTTCGGACGCTGTTCCAGCGCCGCAACACGTTGCTCCAGGGATTCCAGACTCTTGGCAAGTCTTTCCACAGCGCTCGCAAGATCATCCATGGTCGTTACCGCTCCTTTTCAGGAACGCTGCAGCAGAATCGTCTCAATCGCCAACTGAAGGCGCAGGAAGCGATACAGCACTCTTCTCGGGCCACGGGGGCAGTATCTTGACCAGAACAGCCAGAATCACCAGCGGTAGAATCATGAGTCCGATCGACACCAACAGCCCTTCTCTGGTCACAAGCGCAATCTTGTAGGTCGTGTATCCGAGAAAACTCTTCGAGAAGAGCTGTCCGCCGATCACCACATTCCAGCGCATCGCAAGGACGCCGATGAGCGTCAGCGATCCGGATACGACATAAATGGCTTTCCGCCACTTCTCAGAGAACTTCACGATCTGCACGAGCGCGATAAGGGAGATGGGCACAATCGTCCCAATGCAAATCTGCAGGATCACCTGCGAAAACCATAGCTTGGTGTGCACCATGAAGTTCAGGCTGCGGAACGATTCATCGGCTTCATAAATGCGGTGGACTAGATCGAGCATCTCCAGACTGAAATCGATGACGAAGATGTACATCATGTATTGTGCGATCTTGTCCACGCAGCGCATGTCGATCGGCTCCCGGCGCAGGCGCATCATTGCCATGTACACCAGCATGACCGCTGCAATCCCCGACACCATCGCCGAGAAGATGAATACAACAGGCATAAGCGGCGACGACCACCAGGGATTCGCCTTGATCGAGCCAAAAATAAATCCAACATAGCCGTGCAGCAGAAAAGCCGAAGGAATCCCGATGAGCGTCACGAACCAGCCCACGCGCTCGTCGATATGCAGGGCCCGCTCGCTCACGTCTGTGGAGCCGAGCGTCAGAATGCGGTACATCAGGCGTCTCCAGCCAGTCGTCGTTTGAGAGAGCGCGACAATGTCTGCCCGGAAGTCCAGCCAGATCTCCACCACCAGCACGGCCATCAGGTACCACAGATAAACAAAGCCGAACATCGCCATGGCGGAAGTCCGATGCGGCGTCAGATACATCTCGTAGGAGCGTTCCGGATGTCCGAGATGGAGTTGCAGTGGAAGCGGCGCGACCAGCAGGAAAGCCAGTGCCGTCAGCAGCGCGAGACGGTATGTCGGCTTGACTGCTTCCACATGGAAGATCCGCTCCAGCGACGCCAGGATGAACGCTCCGGCCACAAGACCGGTAATGTAGGGATACAGAACGATCAGTACGCTCCAGTAAAGCGACACCTCGTTGGGATACATGTAACCTTCCACGCCAGGCATATCGGACTCTTTCTCCTTTCGTCGGCGCTACCGAACCGAACCGTCCAGGTCGTTGTAGAAGACCTTGGGGTTTGTGGCCATCTCCGGCTTGAGCACATGAATACTGTGTGTCTTCAGGAATTCATGTATCGGGTCGGCGGGATTCTTCAGGTCCGCAAGCTGGCGCGCGCCCGTGGGACACGCCTCGCAGCATGCGGTCGTCAGTCCCTTGGTGATCCGGTGGTAACAGAGCGTGCACTTGTCTGCGACCCTCTTCGTCGGATGAATATAACGGCAGCCGTAGGGACAAGCCTGCACACAATAGGCGCACCCCATGCAGTACGTCTGATCGATGAGCACGACGCCATCCGGGGAGATGAATGTGGCCCCAACCGGGCATACCTGGGTGCAGGGCGAGTCGGCACAGTGATTGCACAGTTTCGGAACAAAGAAATACTTCCCCTCGTCCTCTTTGGCAACCGGAAAGCCATTCTTGCCGCCGTCGGGCGAGATGACCTGGGGCTCGGTGATATGCCAGTCATCGACGTGATACCGCTCCACCCACGTACGGAAGAATCCGTCGGGCACGTCGTTCTCCTCCTGGCACGCGCGCACGCAGTTGCCGCACCCAATGCACTTCGAGATATCGATGAGCATGCCCCACCAGTGCTCGGTCATCGTGTAGTTCGGCGATTGCTCCGGAGTTCCGGCCAGTACGGACTCCCACGCGACGGCCGCGGCCGGCAACAGGAGCAGAAGATGGCGGCGTGTGATCTTCATTTTGAGCCTCCTGCCGCAATCACGGGATTGTGGGGGTTATGACAGGTGGTGCAGGCTATGCCGCCTGAATGCTGCGCTGGATCGACCTGTGGAAACCATTTGGGCCGCGCGGCACTGGCGGCATGGCACCGCACGCAAAGAACCGCGGCGTCCGGCTTGCCTGGATCAATCGAAGGGTCCTTCACGTGTTTCTCCAGGGGTCCATGGCAGGCTTCGCAGTTCACATGCGCATGCATACCGGCGCTCTTCATTTTGGCGATGTCGGTATGGCAGGTTTCGCAGGTCTGGTGCCCGGCGAAATGCAGCGGAAGGCTGGCGATTTCGCTGATAGCTGCTCCGCGATAGTGCCCGTACTCGCCAAAACTGCGCGGCACTACCGCGGCGCGGATCACTAAAAATGCTACTGTCCCAACAACAAATACTGCTGCGAGCCGGAACAAATGCCCCGCATTTCTGAAGACACTCATGATCTTGCATCCTCCCCGTCGCCGCACAGCAGGCGGATCATATAGGCGAAGCAGGTAGATAGTGAATGTGTTCACTAAATAGCGGGATCGATGGAACACTTGTATGTGAGCTAAATCACACGTCCCTGTGACATTTGCGAACTCCATCGAGACACCAGCGCACCCTTCAGCTCTCGCGTTGGCAGAACACAAAGCTCATCCACAGGCAGCCGATACTTTCGTGCGGCGCGCGGCGCGTTCGTTATGCGGGTTGCCAAATGACGAGGCCTCCAACGGAGCTGCGTTGAGAAAAGGTATACTTAGCCGTCCCGTCAGAATGGACTTTCAAGTAATCCAAACATCAACGTCTGATCTTTCAGGATGTTCGCGTTCTGCTGTGATCCACTCGCGTGACATCCCTGAAACAACGCAGGCTTCATGATGTTGGAATGAGCTCGGCAAGGCAGGATAAACATGAAAACGAAAACGATTTCCGTACTTATGCTCGCAATGGCATTCGCCTTGACCGGAGCCACGTTGACGATGGCGCAACCGGCCCACATGGTTGCCAACACCGCTCCGCACAGGCCAAAAGGTCCGTGTGACATCTACGCCGCCGCTGGCGATCCCTGCGTGGCCGCCTACAGCACCACTCGCGCCATGTACGCTTCCTACAATGGCCCGCTCTACCAGGTCACGCGCCAGTCGGATGGTAAGACACTCAACATCGGCGTCGTTGAGCCTGTCGCATCGCCGGCCCCCAATCCCGGAGGCTATGCCGACGCGAGCGCACAGGACGCATTTTGCGCCAATACCTATTGCTGGATCACCGAAATCTACGATCAATCTCCAAAACACAACAACCTCACCCAGGCCCCTCGCGGCGGATGGAGCGGCCCGGCCATGGGTGGAATGGACAACCTCCCGATCGCGAACATGGCGCCGGTGATGGTCATGGGCCATAAGGTCTATGGAGTCTTCATCGAACCCGGCATGGGTCTCCGCGACGATGACCCAAAGGATACTGCGGTCGACGATCAAGCAGAGGGAATGTACTGGATCGTGAATGGCAGGCACTTCAATTCCGGCTGCTGTTTCGATTTCGGCAACGCTGAAATCGACAGTCACGACGACGGCGCCGGCACCATGGAAACTTCCTACTTCGGCAACGCTCCGTGGTGGTATCACGGAAACCCTCCCGGCCCTTGGATCATGACCGACCAGGAAAACAACCTGGTCGGGTGCGTCAATCCTCGCGGATCGAAGCTTTATGGAACGAAACTCTGCGCCCAACTGCCAAACATCCACTGGCGATTCGTAACTGCGATCGCCAAGGGCGAACCACATCACTGGACCTCGATGGGAGGCAATGCCCAGCGCGGCTCCCTGTCGGTCATGTTTAGCGGACCGCGCGTCAGTTCCGAATATGATCCCATGCGAAAGCAGGGAGCCATCCTCCTCGGCAACGGCGGCGATAACAGCAACGGCTCGCAAGGTACCTTCTATGAAGGCGCAGTGACGGCCGCAGGCACCTTCCCAAGCAACGCCACCGACCAGCTGGTTCAGGCGAACATCGTCGCCGCCCGGTATCGCGCACTGCCGCTGAGCATTGCTCCTGCGTCGCAAATTGCCGCTCCGCCTGGGCTCCAGACCTTCTCGCCCGGCTCCTCGCAAAACACTACTGTGACCTTCACCAATACCACTGGTGCACCCGCAAGGAACATCAAGTTGAGCATTTCGGTGCCCAACAAGCAATGGACTTCTGTTGCATCGGGCAACACCCATCCGTCGGCAACCTTTGCCGGCCCCCTCGTGCCCGGCGCAAGTGTGAAGGCAACCTTCAAGGTCACCTCCGGCCCGGCCGCCTTCAACGGCGACTTGGTCGCCAACGCCTGGTGGACGAACTCGAAGAGCGGCAGAAAGCAGTTCGTCACAAGATCTGAAAACGTGCGGAACGTCCCACCGATCAGGATTAATGAGTTTCGTATCGGCACCAGTTCTCCCACAAATTCGACAAACTCGTTCGTCGAGCTCTACAACGCTGGCGCCAAATCCGTCGATATTTCCCAGTGGACTCTGACTGAGCACGCGGCCCGGCAGGCCATCTTCTCAGCCGTAACGATCCCGGCAGGAACAAAGCTCGCGCCCGGCGGATTTTACCTCCTCGGGCTCTCCAACTCCGGTTTGGCGGCTCCCGCGCATGCCGGCGATGCCACCATCTACGTCAGAAGCACGGCTGGCATGAAAGCCGGCGACACAGTCAGCATCGGAACGGATTCCAACAAAGAAATCCGCAAGATCGCAAGCGTCGGAACGGCGGCCACCAACCATACCACGCTGTGGCAGCCGCTTCCCAACGGGCCAATCATCACGATTCCTGCCGGTTCAACTAACGTACCGGTCAGAAGCGTCTCCGGCTTTGTCGTCGGCCAGAAGATCGCCCTCGGTTACGGCGCCACCTATCCCACCGTCCCAGGAGGACTGGAGCGCTACGAGGTCGCCACAGTCACCAGGGTCGGCAAACCCGGCACGCAAGCCTACCTCGCGGCAGACGCACCCGCGGGCGCGACAAACATCAAGGTCACATCCGTCGAGAATATCTCCGTCGGCGACAAGATCAGGCTCGACATCAACAGTGTTGGCCACGGAATCGAAACTGTAACAGTTACAAATATTGGCACACGAGCGAGCCGCACCAGGCTCGTCGCGGATGCGACCGCCGGCGCGACAAACATCAAGGTCGACAATGTGAACGGCTTCACGGTGGGCGACAAGATGACCATCGGCACTCCCGCAAACTGGAAAACCGTCACCATCACCACCGTCGGCACGTCTGGCGCCAAAGGCACCGGCGTAGGCTTCACGCCGGCCCTCGCATACAGCTACACCAAAGGCGAGGAAGTGGTAGATCAGGGCACAGGCCTCGATCTGGCAGCCCCGCTCCGGTATAGGCACGCGGCCAATCTTCCCTTCAGCGATCGAGGAACAGGCATCAGTTTCGAGCCCGCGACGGCTTTTGCCCACATCAGCGACGAACCCGTCCAGGCCCTCGGTACTGGCATCACGCTCAACCGTGCTCTGGCGAAAGACTATGCGGTCAATGCAGTAGTGCGTGACGCCGCCGTCACATCCGCGGGCTACCAGGGAATACACTCACCTAACCAGTGGTTTGGCGGCCCTCAACTCACGGCCAAGGCGCCTTTCTTCGGTGGCCGCACCATCACCATCAGAGAGGGCAGCATGGTGCTGCGGAATGCCTCTGGCCTGGTTGTCGACAGTCTTAACTACGGCGGCTTGACCGACCCATGGGCCGCCGAAGGCTATCAGGCCGGGTCCGGATTTGGACAAAGCGGCTGTTACGTCACAACACCAGGCTCGGCCAGTGGCGCCGGTGTCAGTGCGGGCAGATCCCCTGACGGGTATGACACTGACAGCAATTGCGTCGATTTTGTAACCTCACAAGTTACGACTCTTTCAGCCGCTTCAACCGCTGGCGCGACCAACATAAAGGTCGCAAGCGTCGAAGGCTTTAGTCCTGGTCAGGCGATCAGAATTGGTGCAGGTGCGAACATCGACAGCGCCGTCATCGCAAAGGTTGGCACGGCGGGCGCCACCACCGTGCGCACCACCACCGCCGCGGGCACAACCATTATCCCCGTGGTCGACGCAAGAGGCTTCATGCCAGGCCAGAGCATCATAATTGGCTCTGGTGCGAGCCGTGAGACAGCAGTGGTCGCCTCAGCTCGACTCTACCGCGCGCCCGCGATCATCCTCTCCGCGCCGCTCACCCGGGCGCTTGCAGTCGGTGCGCATGTCTCCGGCACCGGCATCACCCTCACCGCACCATTGACCCAGGCGCACGCCAGCGGTACGCAAGTCACCGGCAGCACTGCCACGCCGGGCGCGCCCAACCACTATTACAGGAGACCTCATTAAAGGTACTCGCGGAATGGGGCCTCCGTTCAGTATGCCGCAAAATTCGGGGCCCATCACGGCGTTATAGGTGCGGAAGCATGGAGACATTCCAGCCTCCGCCCAGCGCCTTGATCAACAGCACGCTCGCATCCAGCCGCCGTTGCATGATTTCGAGGTCATTCTGCTCGTCAGAGAGCGCCGCTGTTTGCCAGGTCACTACCGCTAGATAGTTATCCATGCCGCCCTCGTAACGCGCTTCAAACAGATTCATGGTTTGCTGCGCAGATGCCGTTGCGGCATGTTGCTGCTGAGCCTCGGTTGTAAGCACCTGCAGTGCCGCGAGATTATCGTCCACCTGTTGAAAGGCCGTGAGCACGGTCTGGCGATAGTTGGCTACCGTTGCATCGTACTCCGCTTCTGTAATCTCCTTTGAGGCGCGGCGGCGTCCGGCATCAAAAACAGTCTCTGCCAGCGCCGGACCAACCGCCCAGAAACGGCTCGGCCAGTTGAACCAGTTCAGCGCTGATGTCCCTTCAAAGCCTGCAGCCGCGCTCAGTGAGAGCAAGGGATAATAGGCCGTCTCGGCAATGCCGATTTCCTGGTTGGCTGTGGCCACTCTGCGTTCGGCGGCCGCAATGTCGGGCCGTCGCTGCAGAAGCACAGCAGGTACCGTCCCCGGAATCTTGGGAAGAGTAGGTGCGTCTACGTCGAGCGGAATGGCGGGTAAGGATAGCTCTTCCGGAGGTACGCCAATCAATACGGCAATCGCATGTTGCTCTTGCGAGCGTTGCACCTGCAGATCTGTTAACTGAACACGCGCCTGGTAGAGCTGAGTACGAGCCTGCGCGACGTCCGTCTGCGGAGCAAGTCCTCCCGCGTATCGGTCTTGCGTCACTTGTAGCGCCTGCCCGTAAGCGTGAACCGTGGCCTGCAGCAACTGGATTTGCGCATCCACTGTTCTGAGAGCAAAATAATCCAGCGCCAGCTCTGCATGCAGGCTCAGCCTCACGCTTTCCAGATCAGCATCGCTGGCCTGCGCCTGTTCCCGGGCAGCGGTTACACCGCGCCGAATCTGACCCCACAGGTCGATCTCGTAGTTCAGATCGATCGGAAGAATAAAATCTCCAGAGCTGCTCTCCGCACTGCTCGAAGACGCATAAGGGCGATTCGCCGAATTCCGGAGAGATGCCACGCTCGGACTCACATTGATCGTCGGCGCTTCATAAGAGCGCGCATATCCAATTGCCGCTCGCGCCGCGCGGAAGTTGGCCGCTGCTTCCTTGAGGGTCTGATTGGCAGCATCCACCTTGGTTTCAAGTGCATTCAGACGAGAATCGCCGAACATCGTCCACCAGTCTCCCTTGAGCACGGTGTCGCTCGGATGGCCCGGCTCCCAGCCGTCATGGAAGTTAGCGGAAACCAGAGGAGCATCCTTGAACGCGGGAGCAAGCGGAACAGAAGGCCTCTCATATTTTGGCCCGATCATGCACCCTGAAAGCGCCACAAGCGCTAAAGAGAGCACCGGCAGCGCGACTCTCTTCATTCCGCGAATCCTTTCACAATCCGCACCCGTTCTCCCTGGGCCAGCGAATCGGACGGATTCAGAATGACCTGATCGCTCGGCGAAAGCCCCGAGATAACTTCCACTTGCGCACCGTAATCTCTTCCGATCTTTATCGGAACCAGCTGAACGCGGCCATCCTTCACTACTCCCACGCGCAATCCGTGGGTGCGAAACAGCAGCGTGTTGGACGGTAGCAGCATGGCCCCCTTCGCTGCCGGGATTCCAAAATGCACAAATGCGTACTGCCCGGGCAACAGTTTATGGTCCCGGTTATTCACGTCAACCTCCACGTTCAGCGTGCGGGTCGTCAGGTTGATCGAATCCGATGTGCGGACAATCGTCCCATGAAAGAGCTCATTCGGATACGCGTCCGATGTCACCGGAACTTGTTCCCCGATATGGATTGCACTTACATAGACTTCAGGAAGAGGAACGTACAGGCGCAGCTCATTAATTGCATCCAGATGAAACAGTTGAGATCCAGGCGTGTTGCTATTTCCGGCTTGGATCAGTGAGCCGATATCTATATTCCGTTGCGTAATCACCCCGCTGAATGGGGCATAAATGGTCTCATAACTCTGCAATTGCTCCAGCCGCCGAAGATTTGCTTTGGCAGCGGCAAGATTCGAAATTTGCGCCTTCAGATTGCTGACTGCCTGATCCGTGCCTTGCTTGGAAACAGCGTTCTTGACCACAAGCTTTGTATAGCGCTCCGCGGTAATGCGGGCAATGTAAAGGTTGGCCTGCGCTGTTGCGAGGTTCGAGCGTGCCTGATCCACCTGCTGATCCAGCTCGGGCTCTTCGATCACGGCCAGCACTTCGCCTTTGTGAACCTGTGCCCCGATGTCTGTGTACCACTTCTTGATATAGCCGTCGGTGCGCGCGTAAATCGGCGTGTCGATGTAGGCCTGCGTGTCTGCCGGTAAAACCAGCGGAAGGGGATGAACCTGCTGCTTCGGCCGGGTAACAGCGACGTCTAGCACTGCGCTCCGCGTTGTGGAGGCCGCCAGCCTTTCCTCCGCGACGCCACGCGAATGAAGTTCGATCGCGATGGCTGCGAGAAGTACCAGCATCAGAAGGCCGCCGCCGAGCAGGGGCCAGCGGGCGAATTTCCGCTGTCGATCCGCCGCCACCATCTCTCTCACCTCAGTATCAGAGACAGGATGATGGCCTTCCGTGCTCAATTCGCTTTCTCTCGCGTCCCGCGTTCCCTGGCCCGGCATTCCATCTTGTTGCTGCATTGCTTATATCCTCTAGTGCGCTTCTCGCGAAGCTTGTCTGTTTCCTCTGTCAATTGCCGAACGCTCTCAGGAACTCATCTCTGGCGTTGTTTCCGGGTTATGCTTGGCAGCTCCATGCAAAAGGCTGAAGACGGCTGGCACGAAAATGAGCGTGGCTACCGTTGCACAAAGCAGTCCACCAATCACCGCGCGCCCCAGCGGTGCATTTTGCGAGCCGCCGTCTCCAAGCCCCAACGCCATCGGCACCATGCCGATGATCATGGCGAGAGCGGTCATGCATACCGGACGGAAGCGGGTGGCGCCGGCCTCGATCGCCGCCAGGATCGGATCGCCATGTTCCGTCAGGCGCATCTTGGCAAACGAAACAACAAGGATACTGTTGGCGGTCGCTACGCCCATGCACATGATCGCCCCCATCAATGCCGGCACGCTCAACGTGGTATGCGTAAAAAACAGGAAGAGTACGATGCCGGCCAGGGCCGCAGGCAATGCCGTGATGATAATGAAAGGATCGAGCCAGGACTGGAAGTTCACCACGATCAGCATGTAGATGAGCAGGATTGCGAAACCCAGACCCCCGAGCAGCGCCATATAGGATTTGCGCATCGTCTGCGCCTGCCCTCGCATTGAGATGAACATGCCGCGCGGAAGGTGCTTTTCCCGCTCATGCAGTATCTTTTCTACGTCCTTCGCAACAGATCCCAGGTCGCGCCCCTGCACGGACCCGTAAATGTCGATCACGCGGCGAATGTTGTAATGCGAAACCACCGCTAACTCCTGTCCTGGATGAATGGTCGCCAGGTCGCTCAACAATTCTGGAGTCGGGTAAGACGTGGCGCCATTGGTGTTGAGCGCCGACGTTGACGGGCTGATCGGAATGTTCTGAATGTCTTGGATCGTATCCATGTGATACTGCGGCGTTTGTGCAACCAACTGGTAGGCCACGCCGTTGTGGTAATCCAGATAGAACATGGGCGAGGTCTGGAAGCTGCTGCTCAGGCTGCTCAACATGCTCTGCGCAACATCGCGTGCCGTAAATCCGCCCTGCGCCGCCTTGGTTCGGTCAATGGCTACATTCAGCGTCGGATAGTTCGTCGGTTGCTGTATCCGAAGGTCCGTCAGACCAGGCACCCGCCTCAATTTCTGCAGGAGTTCTGACGCCACTTTCGTGCTGGCGGCAATATTGTTGCTCTGAATCTGAATGTCGATCGGCGCTGGAAGCCCGAAGTTCAGAATCTGCGTAATGATATCCGCCGGAAGAAAGTAAAAGGTTGTCCCCGGATACTTCCGTGGCAGAATCTTGCGCAGTTCTTTCACGTACTCCGCCGTCGGACCATGATTCGGCTTAAGCGAAACCATGATGTTGCCCCCCTCGGCGCCGATAATGCCGGAGGTGCTGTGCATAAGGTTCATCGGACTGTAGGGCAGTCCGAGATTGTCCAGTATATTGGCGATCTGCCCCTGAGGAATCGTCTTCCGGATCGTCGCTTCCACTAGATCAGCCAGCCGGGCCGTGTCCTCAATACGCATCCCCGTCGGACCGCGAAAATGCAGAATGAATTCCCCCGCATCCGTATTGGGGAAGAAATTTTGACCGAGATAGGGAATGAGCAAAGACGCAGACAGGCATAGCAGCAAGAACCCAGGCACAAACTTCCGCCGCGATAGAACCACTCGCGTCAACAGAAACTGATACGACCGCCGTATCCGCTCAAATGCCCGTTCAAAAGCCCGCTGAAAGCGCGTCCATGGGTTTCGAGATGGCTCGTAACTCCGCGCCCGGAGCATATACATCGCCAGCGTCGGCACCAGAGTCCGCGAAAAGAAGTAGGAGGCAAGCATTGCAAAGATGACTGCCTCGGCCAGCGGCACGAAGAGATAATGCGATACGCCGTGCAGGAAAAACATCGGCAGAAAGACGATGCAGATGCAGAGCGTCGAAACCAGGGCCGGAATCGCAATCTGCGCGGCGCCATCGAGAATGGCTTCCCGGATTTCGTATCCGTTTTCGAGGAACCGCTCAATGTTTTCGATCGTAACCGTCGCATCGTCGACCAGAATTCCGACAGCCAGCGCAAGGCCGCCCAGCGTCATGATGTTGATCGTCTGTCCTACCATGCCCAGCGCAATGATCGACGTAAGAATGGACAGCGGAATCGAGACGGCAATGACCAGGGTGGAGCGCCAGCTGCCCAGAAAAAGCAGGATCATCAATGCCGTCAGCGCCGCCGCCAGAACCGCCTCACGCACCACACCCGAAATGGCGCCGCGCACAAACACACTCTGATCGCCCATCGGCGTGATCTTCAGATTCCGCGGCACTAGTTGCCTCACCCTTGGCAGCAAAGCGCGTATGCCCTTAACCACACTCAGCGTCGATGCATTCCCGGCCTTCAGAACCGTGATCAGCACGCCGCGATGGCCATTCTGACGAACCACGTTGGTCTGGAATGCAGCCCCATAGCTCACCGTTGCCACATCGCGCAGATAGACGACGGTGCTGCCTACCGTCTTGATCGGCAGCCTGCTCAAGGTTGCAAGAGACTTCGGCGCCGCATTCGTCAGGATGTCGTATTCATCCTGCCCGATTTTGGCTGTACCCGACGGCACCACCACATTCTGCGCGTTCAGCGCGTTCACAATGTCCAACGGGGAGATGCCCTTCGACTGCATCTTCCGGAGGTTCATGCTCACAGCAATCTCCGGCTCCTTGCCGCCGTAAGGCAACGGCAGCACTGCGCCCGGCACAGTCACTAATTGCGGACGAATGACATTCTGGCTCAGGTCGGCAAGCTGCTGCTCATCCAGACCCTTGCCGGAAATCCCCAACTGCAGAATTGGCACCGTCGACGCGCTGAAGTCGATAATCTCCGGTGGAAGCGTCCCCTCCGGCATCTGCCGCAGCATGAACTGCGAAACAGCCGTTACCTGCGCATTCGCCGTAGCCAGGTTCGCTCCGGGCTGCAGGAAGATCTTGATAACCGAAACGCCGTTGTAGGTTGTTGACTCAATGTGCTGGATGTTATCCACAAGCGTCGTCAGCGCCTTTTCATAAGGCGTCGTGAGCCGCCCCTCCATCTGTACCGGGTCCAGGCCGGTATACTCCCACGAGACCGCGATCACCGGAATATTGATATTCGGGAAAATGTCCGTGGGCGTGCGCGAGATCGCCACTGGTCCCATGATGAGCACAAGCAGGGCCACAACAATGAAGGTGTACGGTCGGTCCAGCGCTAATTTAACAATCCACAAGTTGACGAAGCCTCCGGGCGATATCCCCTGAGCAGTTCTCGGAAACAAAGCCCTCGGTGAATGGACTCAAAACAGCCTCCAATTGACTCGTACATTATTCCGCTTGCTATGATCGGAAAAAGAGATATGTCACGCTCAAGGAGCAATACAAAGATTGGAATTGAGGCATTTACGATATTTTACTGCAGTCGCTGAAACCGGCGGTTTCGCAAGAACCGCCCGAATGCTGCACGTCTCCCAGTCGGCGATCAGCGAGCAGGTTCGAGATTTGGAAGAGGAAATAGGCGTCCCGCTCTTCAATCGGCAAAACCGGCGTATTCGCCTTACGAGTCACGGCGAGCTCTTTCTGGAAGATGCGCGCTCGATCCTGGCGGCCGCCGACAAGGCTATTGCCAACGTCCAGCGGTCGCTGAACGGCGAAATTGGCACCCTCACCATCGGCTTCTGCATCGGTGGAACTGGCGCGTTCTTCCCCAGCTTGATCAAGGATTTTAGAAACCGCTTCAAAGATGTTCAGGTTTCACTCGTCGAAATGGCGCCCGTGATGCAGCAACAGGCTCTGCAGACTGGGAAAATCGATATTGGCTTCACGCGCCCCATGCAGCCCAATCACTCCATGGCCCTCCGTTCTGAGCATTTCCGAACCGAGCGCCTCTGCGCGGTCTTGCACCAGAGCCACCGCCTGGCTCGGCGCCACAAAATTTCCATGCTGGAACTGGCGGAAGAGCGCTTCATCCTCAACGACCGCAATTACTCACCTGCGGTCTTTGATAAAGTCATTTCCCTTTGTGCCGAAGCTGGATTTTCTCCAAGAATCAATGCCACCGCCACAGTTTCTCCCGGAGTTGTGGCACTGGTCGAAGCCGGTGAAGGCATCGCGATCCTTCCCGAAGGCGCACAAGCCATCAGCCGCGAAGAAGTGGTGTTTGTGCCGCTGGTCGAGCACAGCGCATCCATCGACCTCGTCATCGCATGGGCTCCCCTGCATGAAACTCCTGTTCTGCATTCCTTCCTCAAGCTCGCGCGGCTCAGGACAAGGAAGTAGCACTTGCTGCAGCACGCGAGCGCAAATCCTCAATCCGGCGTCGATGCTGGCGTGAATCATCTGGGCCCGCTCGCGCCATCTCTCTGTCACGAAAAGTATGCCTCACCCACACATCCTTAGCCCTGCGCCTGCATTACCATAGGGGACATGGCTGCCACGAACGAAAAAGGCACGGCAAAGTCCATCTTCAAGGCCCTGCTGCCCTTCCTCGCACTCCTCGTCGCTCTCATCTTTGTGTATTTCCTCTGGCGCTACTACCAACCGCACCACAAAATCAACCTGCACCAGGGCCACGTCTCACAGCTTCACTACGACGGTACCCGCTCGCGCCTGCCCGCAAACACCGCCTGACTCATCCCCGTTCCCGTCCAGACCATCCGTCCGCTGTGTGCGCTTTCAACTCCGTGGCCCACTCATCCACAGCGGCAAACTCCCGATCAACCTGCCGTCTCGACCCTCGCGCTCAGCCCGCCCGTTTGTCTCTCCATTCTGGACATGGACGCGAAATATCTCCGCATTCCACCGGCCAACACAAAAATTCTCTGAGTTTTTTCTGGAATCTGTCGCATCGTGTCAGGAAGTGTGTATGCTAGTGGTCAGACCTTTGTCAGAGCCTGTATGATGTTCTGCGCAACCTCAAAGTGAGATTTCGAGCCATGCTGATTCATGAGGACCGTCTTTTTCCCGCCGACCCCACCACCAGAACCATAGCCAAAGCACTCTATGACAGCGTTCGCGCGCTGCCCCTCGTAAGCCCGCACGGCCACACCCAGGCCGTCTGGTTCTCCAAGAACGAGCCGTTCCCTGACCCTGCAAAGCTCTTCGTGCAGCCCGATCACTATATCTATCGCATGCTTTACAGCCAGGGCCTCTCCATGGAAGACCTTGAAATCGGCGTCGAACACATCCAGAATCCCCGCAGGGTCTGGCGCCTCTTTGCCAGCCACTACTACCTGTTCCGCGGTACGCCCACCCGCCTTTGGCTCGATTTCGCCTTCCAGGAACTCTTCGGCCTCACCGAGCGGCTCTCCGAGAAGACGTCAGACCTCTACTTCGACACCATCTCAGAAAAATTGAACACGCCGGCCTTCCTGCCCCGCGCGCTATATGACAGCTTCCACATGGAAGTTCTCGCCACCACTGACGCTCCTTTCGACTCGCTCAACGATCACCAGGCCATTCGCGACTCCGGCTGGAAAGCCCGCATCATCCCAACCTTCCGGCCTGACTCCGTCGTCGATCCAGACTTCGCCGGCTTCCGTGAAAACATCACCCGCCTCGGCCAGGTCACCGGCGAAGACACCAGCACATGGTCCGGCTACCTCAATGCGCTGCGCAAGTCGCGTGAGCGCTTCCGCAAAATGGGCGCAACCGCAACCGATCACGGCCACCCAACCGCAAACACCGCCAACCTGACAGAAACCGAAGCCGTCGCGCTCTTCGCGAAAGTTCTCTCCGGTAAGGCAGACAAGAACGAACATGAGCTCTTCCGCGCGCAGATGCTCACCGAAATGGCGCGCATGAGCGTCGAAGATGGTCTCGTCATGCAGATTCACCCCGGCAGCGCCCGTAATCACAATCGCAGACTCTACGAAAAATACGGACGCGACATCGGCGCAGACATCCCGACCGCAACCAATTATGTAGATGGCCTGCGCCCGCTGCTCGAAGTCGTCGGCAATGAGCCCGGCCTTACCATCATCCTCTTCACCCTCGATGAATCCACTTACAGCCGCGAACTCGCCCCTCTCGCCGGTCATTATCCGTGCCTGCGTCTCGGCCCTCCTTGGTGGTTCTACGACAGCCCCGAAGGCATGACGCGCTTCCGCGAACTGGTCACCGAGACCGCAGGTTTCTACAACACCGTCGGCTTCAATGACGATACCCGCGCATTTCTGTCGATTCCCGCCCGGCACGATGTGGCCCGCCGCGTCGACTGCGCCTACCTCGCCCGGCTCGTCGCTGACTACCGCATAACGGAACAGGAGGCCTTTGAAGTTGCGCACGAACTGACCTACGGACTGGCCAAGCGCGCTTACCATCTCTAAAGTCGTAGTGCAGTCGTTGCTGTAAGGAGTCATGATGGAAGGCAATCAGAGCGCGAACGCCGTGCGCGAAAACATTCCCGGGCATCCGCGCCCAACAGGCAAGGTGCGCTGGACAATCTGCGCTCTGCTCTTCGCCGCCACCACCCTCAATTACATGGATCGCATGGTGCTCGGCATACTCAAGCCCACCATCCAACACAGCATCGGCATGAGCCAGGCAGACTACGGCTGGGTCGTCGTCGCCTTCCAGATCGCCTACGCCCTCGGCATGCTCGTCATGGGGCGCTTCATTGACAGGGTGGGCACGCGCATCGGTTACCTCGCCGTCATGATTATCTGGAGCCTCTCCGCCTGGGGCCATGCATTGGCAGACACCGTGCTGGAATTCGGCTTCGCCCGCTTCTTCCTCGGGTTGGGGGAATCGGGCAACTTCCCCGTTGCCATCAAGACCGTCGCCGAGTGGTTTCCCCAAAGCGAGCGCTCGCTCGCAACCGGCCTCTTTAACTCAGGCACAAACCTCGGAGCCATCATTGCTCCCATCGCCGTGCCCTGGATCGTGCTCACCTTTCACACATGGCATGCCGGATTTCTCATCACCAGCGTCTTCAGCACCCTTTGGATCGTGATCTGGCTTCTCTACTACCGCAAGCCGTCCGAGCATCGCAGGCTCTCCCCGTCCGAATTCCAATACATCAACGAGGGCCAAACGGAAGCACCAAAACCCGCCACGCCGTGGCTCAAACTCTTCGCTTACCGGCAATCCTGGGCTTTCGTCGTCGGTAAGTTCCTCACCGATCCTATCTGGTGGTTCTATCTCTTCTGGCTGCCTTCCTATTTCCACAGCAAGTTTCATCTTGATCTTGAGCATCTTGGCCTGCCGCTCATGATCGTCTACACCGCAGCCACAGTCGGCAGCATCTTCGGCGGGTGGCTGCCCGCGCCCTTCCGGAAACTGGGCATGTCGAACACGCGCGCCCGTATGGCCGCGATGCTCTCCTGCGCGCTCGCCGTGGTGCCCATCTTTCTGGTGGCCTACGTCAACAATGAGTGGGCTTCCATCGGCCTCCTGAGCCTGGCAACCGCTTCACACCAGGGCTGGTCCGCCAATCTCTTCACCACCGTCTCGGATATGTTCCCGCGCAGCGAGGTTGCCTCCGTCACCGGCATCGGCGGCACCGCTGGCGCCATTGGCGGCGCACTGATCGCCGCTGCCGCTGGCCTCATTCTTCAGTACATGCACACTTATGCACCCCTGTTCTTCATCGCCGCCAGCGCATATCTGATCGCCTGGGTTTTTATCATTCTCCTCGCACCAGGACTGCAAAAAGCGGAGATGACAGCATGAGCCTCTATTGTTCCGTTGGCAATGTCGATACCGAACTCTCGCAGGAGCAACTCCAGTCGCTCCTCATCGAGAGCCTTACCAAACTCGGCGACCGCAAGTGCGTGCTCGCGGTCCCGCCCGATCAAACCCGCTCCCATTCCCACGCCGGCGAACTCACACGCTTCGCATGGCAGTATTACGGCGAGCGCCTGCAGGCCGTTCTGCCCGCGCTCGGCACACACGTCGCCATGCAGCCCGCGCAAATCACCCGCATGTTCGGCGACATGCCCCAGAACCTCTTCAAAATTCACAACTGGCGCACCGATATTGAAACCATCGGCGAAGTCCCCGCCAAATTCATCCGCGAACAATCCGAAGGCAAGCTCGATTACCCATGGCCCGCGCAGATCAACAAGCTCATCTCGCAGGGCGGATTCGATCTTATCCTCTCCATCGGGCAGGTCGTGCCCCACGAAGTCATCGGCATGGCGAACTACAACAAAAACATTCTGGTCGGAACCGGCGGGCGCGAAGGCATCAACCGCAGCCACTACCTCGGCGCCGTCTACGGCATGGAGCGCATCATGGGCCGCGCCGACAACCCCGTGCGCCGCGTCCTCAACTATGCCTCCGACCACTTCCTCAAGCACCTGCCCATCGTTTACGTGCTCACCGTCGTAGGCCGCACCGCCGAGGGCTCGCTCGCCGTCCGCGGCCTCTACATTGGTGACGACGTCGAGTGCTTCCAGCGCGCCGCCGAGCTTAGTCTCAAGGTCAACTTCGAAATCCTCGAAGAGCCCATCCGCAAAGCCGTCGTCTACCTCGACCCCCACGAGTTCCACTCCACCTGGCTCGGCAACAAGGCCGTCTACCGCACGCGCATGGCGCTCGCGGACAACGCCGAGCTCATCATCCTCGCACCCGGTGTCCGCGAATTCGGCGAAGACAAGGGTATCGACGCGCTTATCCGAAAGTATGGATATCGCGGTACGCCCGCCACGCTCGACGCGGTGCGCGACAACCCCGACCTGGCCAACGACCTCAGCGCCGCCGCGCATCTCATCCACGGCTCTTCCGAGGGCCGATTCAAAATCACCTGGGCGCCCGGTCATCTCACACGCGAAGAAGTGGAAGGCGTCGCCTTTGCTTACGGCGATTTGAGCGCGCTCCAGCAGAAGTACGACATCCACATGCTCCAGCAGGGCTACAACACTGTCGACGGTGAAGACATCTTTTTCATCCCCAACCCCGCCCTCGGCCTTTGGGCCTGGCGCGGAAAACTGACAAACGAGGAATCCTAAAGTGGCAAGCAATTCGCTCATCTTGAACAAATATTCGTTGGGCACCGGCGACCGCTTTGCACACCAGGCAAAAGCACAGCTCGCCGCCTGCATCCAGGCGCAGAAAGTCGGCAAGCAAATCATCCCGGTATGGAACAAGTCCAACCGCGAGCACCTCATCATCGGCTCCGAGCCCTCCAGCGTCCGTGCCGCCGCGGATGAAGCCGTCAAGTCGCTGAACTGGGATAAGCCTTACTTCTGCGACGCGGACCACATCACGCTCGAAACCGTCGGCCGCTTTCTTCCAGCCTGCGACTTCTACACTATCGACGTGGCTGACCTCATCGGCAAACCCGCCGCCGCGGCTGATATTGACGCCTTCATCCAGCGCCACCCCGAGTTGCAGGGCAAGGTCAAGCTCGATGGCATCGACGAAGAATTCACCATCACGGCTGAAAATCTCCGCGAAACTGCCTCCAAGTTCCTCGCCGCCATCCAGCAGGCCGGCCAGGTCTATCGCAAAATCGAAAGCGTCAAAGGCAAGGGCAACTTCATCCCAGAAATCTCCATGGACGAAACCGACCGCGCCCAGAGCCCCGTCGAGCTTCTCATCATCCTCACTGCCATCGCGGACGAAAAGATCCCCATCCAGACCATCGCTCCCAAGTTCAGCGGTCGCTTCAACAAGGGCGTCGACTACGTGGGCGACGCGGTCCAGTTCGAGCGAGAAATGGCCCTGGACGTCGCGGCCATCAACTACGCCGTCAAGCACTACGGCCTGCCCGCAAACCTCAAACTCAGCGTCCACTCCGGCAGCGACAAGTTCTCCATCTACCCGGCCATTCACCGCACGATGCAGCGCTTTGACTGCGGCGTGCACCTCAAGACCGCCGGAACCACGTGGCTGGAAGAAATCATCGGCCTGGCGGAAGCCGGCGGCGACGGGCTCGTGCTCGCCAAGGACGTCTACGCCGATGCATTCGCCCATCGCGAAGAACTCTGCGCCCCTTACGCCACGGTCATTGACATTGATCCAGCAAAACTGCCCACGCCCGACGCCGTCCACGGCTGGACCTCCGAGCAGTACACCTCAGCGCTGCGCCATGTGCAGTCCAATCCGGCCTACAATTCGAGCTTCCGCCAGCTTCTTCACGTTGGCTTCAAGGTCGCAGCCAAAATGGGTCGCCGCTATCTCGATCTCCTCGAAGCCAACGAGCCGGTCGTCGCCAAGAACGTCACTGAAAACCTCTACGAGCGCCACATTGCCCCGGTCTTTCTCGGGCGCGGCGCGTAGTGGAAGGCAGGAAATCCAATGAGCCAGTTATTCCTTCTTCAAGGCAAGACCGCCGTCGTCATCGGCGGGACCTCGGGCATCGGCAAGGCGCTCAGCCTCGGCCTCGCCGATGCCGGGGCTGATGTCGTCGCCAGTGCGCGCCGCCGGCAGAACGTCGACGAAACCGCCGCGGAAATCGAGCAGCGTGGCCGCAAAACCCTCCGCCTCACTTCAGACACGGGCGACCGCGGGTCGATCGAGGCCCTCCTCGCCGCAACCCTCCAGTCCTTCGGCAAGGTCGATATCCTCATCAATTGCGCAGGCAAAATCAAGCGCACGCCCACTCTCACCATGCCCGAGGACGAGTGGAACAGCATCCTCGATACCAACCTCACTGGCACTCTCCGCGCCTGCCAGATCTTCGGCAAGCACATGCTCGACCGCGGCTATGGGCGCATCGTCAACATCGCTTCGCTGAACAGCTTCGTCGCGCTCAGTGAGGTCGCCGCCTACGCCGCCAGCAAGGCCGCCGTCGTCTCGCTCACCCGCTCGCTCGCCGTCGAATGGTCCAAACACGGCATCACCGTCAACGCCATTGCACCCGGCGTCTTCCGCACCGCCCTCAATGCTGACCTGCTTGACAACACACCGCGCGGCAAGGAACTCCTCATGCGTACCCCCATGGGCCGCTTCGGCAAAACCGAGGAAGTCGTTGGCGCAGCCATCTTCCTTTCCTCTGAAGCATGCTCCTTTGTCACCGGCCAAACCATCGTCGTCGATGGCGGCTTCCTCGCCAGCGGCGTCAACCAATAACCTCAGTTTCCCCAGAATCGCCGCATACTTTCTCCCTGCGGGGTTTCCCGGATTGTGTTCACATCCCTGGAAGTCCCGCTCTCTTTTGCAAATGTGGTATGACCACACTTGCATTTCTGGGGTAATATGAAGAGCGTCTCTAATTTCCAAGGAGCCCGTGGAATGCGGAATTCCCCTTCTCTCTTGTTGCTTTCCATATTGGCAGCCTGCACTTTCGCCGCTGCTACCCCGCCGGCTTCGGCCGTAACTGGTTCGACCATCTGCACCCCCCGTGCGTACGGCGCGAAGGGCAATGGCATCACCAGGGACACCGCTGCCATCCAGCACGCCATCGACGCCTGCGAAGCCAAAGGCGGCGGCACTGTCCTCCTCACGCCTGGCACCTACCTCAGCGGCCCCATCGTGCTCAAAAGCAACATCACCCTCAAACTCGAAAAAGGCGCCACCCTCCTCGGCTCGCCCGATTTCAACGATTACCCGGAAATTACCGAGTTCCGCGCTCCCGGCCGCCAGGCGCTCGTCAGCGCCAAGGATGCCCACAACGTAAGCATCGTCGGCCAGGGCACCATCAATGGCAACGGGGCTGGCTGGTGGAAAGCCGCCCGCAAGGTCCGCCACGCAGGTGTCATGGGCAACACCTTCACCCGCCCCCGTGGCGTCGTCTTCGACCACTGCAGGCATGTCCTCCTTGAAGGCGTCACCATCGAAAACTCCGGCATGTGGCAGGTGGTCCCCTATTACTCCGACTACGTCACCATCCGCAACGTTCGCATCCTGGCGCCACAGCACTCGCCCAATACCGACGCCATGGATCCCTTTTCGTCCACTCATGTCCTGATCGAGCATGTCTTCGCCAACGTGGGCGACGACGACGTAGCCATCAAGTCCGGCATGCCGAAATCGAGTGACAATTCGCCCAGTCAATACATCACCATCAAGAATTGCACCTTCCTGCACGGCCACGGGCTCTCGGTCGGCAGTGAGATCGCTGGTGGCGCGCAGCATATCTACGCTGACAACATCACCTTCAACGGCACCGACAATGGAATCCGCGTCAAGGCCAACCGAGATCGGGGCAATGACGTCAGCGATCTGGTATTCAAGAACATTCACATGCAGAACGTGAAGAATGCTCTTGTCATCAGTGAGTTCTACCCCAGAATCTACCCGCCGACTCCGGATCCCCCTGCTCCCGTCACGCGCCTGACACCGCATTTTCACAACATCACCGTCGAGAACTTCATTGCCACCGGCAGCAAGAATGCAGGCGCCATTGCCGGCCTGCCCGAGGCCCCGATTCGCGATGTAGTGCTCGATAACGTTAAGATTGACGCTCAAAGAGGAATGGTCATCAGCAACGCGCAGGTAAATGCCAAAGATTTCCGTGTCCACGCCAGTGTGGGCAAGGGCATCACAACTCTGGCCGGCGCAAAGTTGTCCATGCACTAGACTGATTGGCCATCCGGGACAAAAAATTCATCCCGGCCGGATCTAAGATCTTCGTGGCTCGACCGGGACTAGCACTGATTCATTGGAGAGGGAAGCAGCCCGTTCGCTTCCCCTCTCCGGGAATAAGCTCAAGTCACTCGATTGACTTAGCTTCGGGAGATAAACGAACGTCCCATGCCCAGACTGAAGAAAGACAAGCCAGAAACTCACCGTACCATGCAGGTGGTCAACCACATCCGCAAACTCATTGAAGACGGCACATTGCAAGCGGGCGACAAAATCCCCCCCGAACGCGAGTTCGCCCAGATGCTCAACATCAGCCGTGCCAGCCTGCGCACCGGCATCGGCTACCTGGCCGCCATGGGCGTCATGAAGGTGCGCCATGGCGTCGGCACTTTCGTCGCTGACGGCCCGCCGGAA
>JAJYVU010000054.1 GCA_021791875.1 Acidobacteriota bacterium
TCCCTCAGACCCGCGTCCAGCAACTCGCTCTCGAAAACAGAAAAGTAACCATCACCGTCACAAAATCAGACGCCACCCGGCAGACCCTCCAGGCCACCCACGTCCTCGCCGCCCTCCCGCCGCGCCTGCTCGCCCAGCTCACCTTCAGCCCGGCCATCGAACCCGCCACGCTCCACCGCTGGCAGCAAACCCCCACCTGGATGGCCCCCCACGCCAAATTCTTCGCCGTCTATGACCACCCCTTCTGGCGCACCGCCGGCCTCTCCGGAACGGCCCAGAGCTTCGTAGGCCCGCTCGGGGAAATCCACGACGCCACCACCGCCTCCGGCCAGCCCGCTCTCTTCGGCTTCCTCGGCATCCCCGCCGCCGCCCGCGCCTCCCTTGGCGGACCCACCCTGGCTCAGGCCTGCCTCGTCCAGCTCGCCCGCCTCTTCGGCCCCGAAGCCCTCCAGCCCCAAGCCACCCACCTCAAAGACTGGGCCACCGATCCCCTCACCGCCACCCCCGACGACCAGACCCCAACCGGCGGCCACCCCATGCCCACCGCCGCCCCATGGGTCACCGGCCCCTGGCAGCCCCACCTCGCCCTCTGCGGAAGCGAAACCAGCCCCACCGAGCCTGGCTACATGGCCGGAGCCGTCACCGCCGCCAACCGTGCCGTCGCCGAAGTCCGGCAACACCTTTCCCACAACCAATCTGCCGGAAATATCCCCTGAAACTGCTACGCTTGAATTAGGGAAAAAGAAAAAGGCAGCCGCACTCACGGCTGCCTTTTCCCGTTCCAACCACCCCAAACCGGAAGATTTCCATAGAAAATCTCCGGTCAAACCCTGGTGTCCCCCGTGGAATCAGCAAGATCCCCGCAAAAACAGCAGGGGTTTACAAGTCAATAACGGGTATACCATCCAACAGAATCAACAACTTACCCGCAAAAAGGAGGGGGGACGCCAAAGCTTTTGAATTGGTACGGACCCGAGCATGGCTGCCCCCTGTTCAGATACAACAGCTTCACTGACGGCTCCATCAGATTTCCCGGAATGGAATGGCGCGCTATCCGCGCTGAAACATGACCGCGAAGACGCGCCACACCTCTTCCCCATCTTCCAAGGGCAGGTTCGCCTTCAGCAGGTTCGCCTTCACCTGTCATCCCCTGCACCGCCCCATCCTCCCACAGTCGCGGCCTCGCCGCTGGCTCAAAACTCCGCCCGGGCCGTGACGCCGCAGTCAAACTTCCGCCGTCTCCAGTTTCCGGCGCAGTGTCTCGGCCAGTTGCGCTACCGTCGTCAGCCTCTTGCGCGCCGCTGGCGTCAGGTCGTCGTCCTTCAGAGCCAGTTGCGACTCCAGCAGCATCGCCGTCACGGCATTCTTCACCTCGCCGTCCACCGCTGCAGCAGCCGCCCGCAATGACAGTGCCATCTCCTGCTCGCGCCGCTGCAGCGCGGCTCGCACCTCGCGCATCATGCGCGCCGGACTCGATAACGCAAAATTCACCTGCACCGGCACCGCCAGCCCGGAGTGCTTCCACACCAGCTCCGCACCCTCCGGGTCCGACTCCGCAAGCGCCTGGTCCAGAACCACCACTGCAAACTCCCGCCGCGTCATCGCCTGCATCGCCATCCTTCGCGACCCCGCCACATCCACGTCCAGGTTCAGCCCGTCGCGCAACTCCGCGATGCAGCCCTCCAACCCCTCCGCCGCTGTAATCATCAAAACCCGGCTCACAGCGCGTCTCCTCCGGCCCGTTCGGCCGTCTCGTATTCCTTCAGCTTCCGGTAGAGCGTCGTCTTGCCAATGTCCAGCAGCCGTGCCGCCAGCAGTTTGTCGCCGTTCACCTGCTCCAGGGTGCTCAAGATCGCACGCTTCTCAATCTCGGCCAGCGACAGCACTTCCGCCGTCTCCGGCTGCGCCTCCACGCGTGCCCTGGACCGCTTCCGCGCCGCCGCTCCGGACTGCAAGTAGTAGTCCTTCACGGGACTCGGCAAATCTCCGCCCTGCACCGTATCGCCCGAGCAGAACGAACATGCCCGGTCCATCGCATTCGACAGCTCGCGCACGTTCCCCGGCCACGGATACTCTGCAATCATCGCCAGCGCTTCCGCGCTCAGCCGGAACTTCTTCCCGTACTCCCGCCCAATCCGATCCAGAAAATGCGCCGCCAGCAGCGGAACATCCTCCCGCCGCTCCCGCAGCGGCGGCAGCACCAGCTTCACCACATTCAGCCGGTAATACAAGTCGCGCCGGAACTTCCCCTGCTCCACCATCTCGGCCAGGTTGCGGTTCGTCGCCGCCAGCACCCGCACGTTGATCTTCACCCGGTGCGTCGCCCCCACCGGACGCACTTCCTTCTCCTGAAGAGCCCGCAGCAGCTTCGCCTGCAAATCAATTGGCATATCGCCAATCTCATCCAGAAACACCGTGCCGCCCTCAGCCGCCACCAGCAGCCCGTCGCGCGCCCGCGTCGCCCCGGTAAACGCGCCCTTCACATGCCCAAACATCTCGCTCTCCATCAGCGTCGGCACAATCGAGCTGCAGTCCACCGGCAGAAACGGCTTGTTCGCGTACATCCCATGCGCGTGGATCGCCCTCGCCACCAGTTCCTTGCCCGTACCGCTCTCGCCCAGGATCAGCACCGGATGCGTCGTCTGCGCCACCTTCGACAGAATCCGGTACAGCTTCTCCATCGCCGGGCTCTGCCCCACAATATTCGCCATGCCGCTCTGCAACCGCAGCTTTTCGCGAAGCCCGCGGCTCGCTGCGTTCATCGTGTGGTGCCGCGCCAGCCGCTCCAGCACCGTCGCCAGTTCCTCCAGTGAAAAGGGTTTGATCAGGTAATCATGCGCCCCGGCCCGCATCGCTTCCACGGCCGCGGACACGCTCGAAACCGCCGCCATCACCACAATCGCAGTCTCCGGATACAGCGCCCGCAGCCTCTCCAGCAGGTCAAATCCAGGCCCCATCGCGGCGCGCTGGTCCACCAGCACCATGTCCACGCTGTTGCTCTCAATCAGTCCCCGCGCCGCTTCCAGATACTCCACGCCGTGCGCCGCAAAACCATGGCTCTCGGCGATCTCGCAGCAGGCCCTGCGAATCGCGGCGTCCTCGTCCACCACCAGCACATGCAGCCGACCGGCAACTCCCTCCAACGCTGGATAACTCCCCGTGCTCTCACTCATAGGATTTGTTCCCCATCCTCGCATCATGCGCGGCCCCCTTCACCATCAAATCGTCTCCGAGAGACCCATGGCCGCATTACGTTCGTAAGTGGAATGTCCATTTCAAACCGCGCCCCCCGCGCGCTGGGAGCCAGCACCAGTGCGCCGCCCGCCATCTCCACCAGTTCTCTCGCCACTGCCAGCCCCAGACCCCGACCGGTATCCAGCCGGCACCACGCACGATCTTCCCAGGCTGCGTCAAGCACCGGCTGCTTCGTGCTGAAGCCCGGCTCGAAGAGATGCTGCGCCAGTTCCGCCGGCACCCCCGGCCCATCATCCTGCACGCTGATCGTCACGGCATCTGCGTCCTGCCGTCCCTGCCCGCTCACTGCAAAACTCTGCCCCCCGGCCATCTGTGCGGTAATGCGAACTCGCCCTCTCTCACGCAGCGCCTCGCTCGCATTCTTCACCAGGTTCACCAGCACCCGCGCCAGGTCTTCAGCAGGAATCGCCAGGCACCCCCAGCACGGTGCGCACTCCACATCCAGATGCACCCCCGGACCGGCCACTCTCCGCAGCATGCTTTCCATATTTCCCAGCACTTCGGCCACGCGTCCGTGCCCGGCCTCGCTCGTCATCGACCATCGCGACCGGAACCCCGCGCGGCTTTCCGTCGATCGCCCAACATGTCGCAGCAGCCCGATCGCCGCATCCGCCACAGACCTTACCTCGCTCGCCAGGTACTCATGTCCCGGCGTCAAAACTCCCGGCTGCGCCATGACCTCCGCACACAGCTCCAGCGAAGCCATCACGTTGCGCAGATCATGCGCCAGGCCCACCAGATCTCTCGCCACTCCCCGTGGTACTGCCCGGCTCCTCGCCGGATGCGTCATCGTTTCCCCCATCCCTTCAACCTCCCACGAACTTTCTCTTCGGAAGCCGTTCGCTTTTGGCATCCACAAGTGCAGCCCACGTACCATTTCCGAACCAATCTTCTATCTCACACACTTCAATCCACTTACCTCCTTCTCCCCACCTCTACTCATTCATCGCGCTCTCCCCTCTTTTGTCCCGAATTGGAACAAATCCACCCCAGTCGCAGCACAACACATTCCTTATCAGTCACTTACCCAATTCCTCCCGTTTTGAAACCGCCGCTCGCCTCTCCCGTTTCAGAACCTTCGCACCTCGCCACCCCGCCGCCCCCTGCCTGCCCGTACAATGTGGCCAATGACACAGACCGCTTTCTTCCGCCCCTCCGGCCGCCAGCCGGACCAGATGCGCTCCATCCGCCTCACCCCCGGCTATTCCTCCATGCCCGAGGGCTCCGTCCTCATCGAAGTCGGACACACCCGGGTCCTCTGCAACGCAACCATCGAGCAAGGCGTTCCCGTCTGGCTCCGCAACAGCGGCCGCGGCTGGGTCACCGCCGAATACGGCATGCTTCCACGCGCCACCCTCACCCGCACCCCGCGCGAATCCGAACGCGGCAAAATCGGTGGCCGCACCCACGAAATCCAGCGTCTCATCGGCCGCTCGCTCCGCTCCGTCGTCGACATGCAGGCCCTCGGCGAGCGCACCGTCATCCTCGACTGCGACGTCCTCCAGGCCGACGGAGGTACCCGCACCGCAGCCATCACCGGCGCCTGCGCCGCACTCGCCATCGCCCTCAATCGTCTCACCGCCGCCGGAACCCTCAAGTCCCCGCCCCTCCGCCAGCTCGTCGCCGCGACCAGCGTCGGCATCGTCGAGGGTGCCACCCTCCTCGACCTCGCCTACGAAGAAGACTCGCAGGCCGAAGTCGACATGAATCTCGTCATGACCGAGGACGGCGGCCTCGTCGAAGTCCAGGCCACCGCCGAACGCCAGGCCTTCCCACGCCGTCGCCTGCTCGAAATGATGGACATCGCCGAGCACGGCATCCAGCAGCTCTTCGTTCTGCAGCGCGAGGCTATCGCCGCCGCGCAATAGCAGCGGCCCTTACTTTGGCCTCTTTTTGCGCGATTCCGGCCAAAACGTGCGCCCGCGCACATTCACGTGACGGTCGAATGCAATAGAATTTGAAGTGGCGCCTTTCGTGCTCTTTTTGCGTCAGGCGAGCTTGCGAACAGCCGTGAGCAGCCCCAGTTTTCACTTGTTCCATGTAGAACATTCCAGGAGGTTTTTTCCATGCCAATCACGTTGACGCCCGGCAAACTGGCCGGTCTCAAAGCCGTTTCCACGCCGGAAGGTATCATCGCCGCTGCCGCCATGGACCAGCGCGGCTCGCTCAAGAAATCGCTCGCCAAGGAAGCCGGTCAGGCCGATCTGCCCGATCAGGCGCTCATCGAGTTCAAGGAACTCGTCACCGAAGTCCTCACCAGGCATGCCTCGGCCATCCTGCTCGATCCCGAGTACGGCCTTCCCGCCGCCAAGCGCCGCAACGGCAAGGGCCTCCTGCTGGCCTATGAGAAGACCGGCTACGACGCCGCCTTGCCCGGCCGCCTGCCCGACCTGCTCGACGTCTGGAGCGTTCGCCGCCTCAAGGAAGCCGGCGCCGACTGCATCAAGATCCTCCTCTACTACACCCCCTACGAAAAGACCGCCATCAACGACCACAAGCACGCCTGGGTCGAGCGCATCGGCGACGAGTGCCGCGCGCATGATATCCCGTTCTTCCTCGAGACCGTCGGCTATGCCGTCCATGGCGAAGACGAGAAGAGCCTCGAGTACGCCAAGCGCAAGCCCGATGTCGTGACCGGCTCCATGGAAGAATTCGGCAAGGATCGCTACGGCGTCGACGTCCTCAAGGTCGAAGTCCCCATCCAGATGGAGTTCGTCGAAGGCACCAAGGCCTTCAAGGGCACCAGGGCCTACACCCGCGCCGAGGCGCTCGAGCACTTCCGCACCGCCGCCTCCTCCACGCACAAGCCTTTCATCTATCTCTCCGCCGGCGTTTCCAACCCTGTCTTCATTGAGACCCTCGAACTCGCCGCCGAAGCCGGAACCAGCTTCAACGGCGTCCTCTGCGGCCGCGCCACCTGGAAGGACGGCATCGCCGTCTATGCCAAGCAGGGTGCCAAGGCCTTCAAGGAGTGGCTCGAAACCACCGGCGTCGAAAACATCACCAACGTCAACAACGCCCTCAAGGCCGCCCAGTCCTGGCACAAGAAGGTCAACCCCAACGGGTAAGATCGCAACTCACCTAGTTACAGAAAAAGCGCCGCCCCCAAAGCGGCGCTTTCCCTTTTCTCGCAAACTCCTACACCTCCGCCCTCTCATTCGGCAACAGATGCACCCTCCTGCTCTTCTGCCCCGGCACCGCCACCGTCAAATCCACCGCGGTCTCCGCCGTTCCCACCGCCGCCATCAGCTTGCCTTCGCGATCCGTAATCAGCCGCCCCGTCCCGCACACTGTTGCCAGCTTTTTTCCATGTAACGTCAGTTCCGCAACGTCCTTGCGATACTCCAGCAGCGCGGTCCCGCGCCCCGTCTTCTGCGAAAACTCCGTCCGTTCCCCCTCAGGCGCCCGTACATTCCACTCCAGCGTCTCGCCCACCGCGCGAACCCCATGCAGCCGCCACAAAAAATCCACAAAGACCAGCGCCGCCGGAGAATACCCGCCCGGATCCGGCAGCGTAAAATCCCCCGTCAACGGATCCATCTGCTGCCGGAACTCGATATGCCGCGTAATCGCCTCGATCCACCGCCCCATCATCCACGCCAGTTCCGCAGGCTTGCCGTAATGCTCCATCCATCGCGGAGCACGCAGTGCCGTCAGCGCCTGCGACGCTCCACCCCAGGAATTTCGCGGAATCGGCCTCACAAACTCCGGATCGTCCAGCGCGATCGACGGCATCGGATACGGCGCCCAGAACGCCTTCTTGTTATGTAACTGTTTCGCGTACATATTCTCGAAAATCCCCTGACTCGCCACATGCTCGCCCATCACCCGCATGTTCGCCACGCTCAGCACGCGCACAAACCTGTCATTCGTATCCACGTCGTAAAACGCGCCGTCCTTCGCGCAGTACAGCCGCTCCACGATCAGCCTTCCAATCCCATGCGCCGATTCTTCCCACTGGTCAGCCTCGGCATTCTTGCCCAGCGCCCTCGCGATCGCCGCCAGCGCCACCCGCCCGCCATATGCCGATGCGGAAAGATCCGGGCACAGCCGCGGCATCCCCTTGGCCTTCGGGCACCACCGCGCATCTTTGTCCATGCACTGATTCGGTATGCCTCTCCACCGCGGGCTATTATCCTGCCCCGTATCAAATGTGCAGAACGCTTCAATCAATCCCGTCCCGCGCGTATTCCGATATTTCATCAGGAAAGCATCGTAGCGGCTCCATGCCTGATACGCCTGCTCCATCAGCGCCTCGTCGCCGGTCTCCCGCGCCAGCTCGTACGCAGTCGCCGCAATCGGAACCACCAGTTGCAGTTGGCTGTACTCCACTCCGGTGGTCTTCACCGCGCACGGAAGCAGGCCATCCGCCCGCTGCAGATCGAAGAATACCGTGTGATTATTCCGCGCAATCTCCGGTCGAAAGCGGCTGTACACCAGCCCCTCCTGTGGAGCGCCCTCCAGCCAGACACCGTGATAAACGCTGCCTTCCGTCAACACGGGCTTGCTGTAATTTGGCAGCGTCATCACGTTGCCGGCCAGCGCCGCAATCGCAGCTTTCCACGTCATCGACAGCACGGGATCGTCGCTCTTGAAGCTCGACCGCGTCTCGAATGCCTCCGCGCCGGCAGCCCGGGACTCCCCGCGTAGCCAGCCGGACGCGCCCATCAGCCCAACAGCTGCCGCCGCACTCTGCTTCAGGAAAGCCCTGCGCTGCATCATCCGCCCCAGCATCTCGAAACCACCCGTGACCGATCTTTCATCTCCCGAAAATCAACTCTTCGGCATCACCGGTAGTTCCAGATGCGATTGCGCAAAGATATGAATCGTCGCCGCTTTGTAGTCCCCCGGCTTTGCCTTCATGATGTTCGGCACAAATGTCTGCGGATTCCTGTCATATAGCGGAAACCACGAGCTCTGCACCTGCACCATGATCCGGTGCCCCTTCAAAAACACGTGGTCTGTCCCGCGCAGGCTGAAGCGATACTTCTCTTCCTTGCCCGCAGGAATCGCCTCCGGATGTGCAAAGCTCTTCCAGTACCGCCCACGAAAAATCTGCTCCACAATCATCAGCTCGTACCCGGCCATGTGCGTCGCCTCGTTCGGATCATCCGGCGGTGCGCCCGCATTTGGCTTATCCGGATACACGTCGATCAGCTTCACCACCCAGTCGCCATCCGTCCCCGAGGTCGACGCAAACAGATCCGCATACACATCTCCTGTCACCGTCAAATTGTGCTTGAGCGGAGGAGTCTCAAACGTCGCAATGTCGCTCCTGTGACCCAGAAAACGCTGGTCCTGCGCCAGCCACGTATACCAGTGCGAGCCGGGCGCATACGTCGCCGTAATCGGCCCCTTGCGGTACGGCACCGGGTCCGCCGGATTCGACACATACGCTGTAAACGCCTTCGGATTCTCCGGCTTGGCAAAGCTCAACCCGCCGTTCGCCTCCAGGTACAGATCCTCCATCTTCGCGGACTTCGGCGGCCACTGGCTGTAGCGCTCCCATTTGTCCGTCCCCGTGCGAAATGTAACTGTGTTCTGCACATTCCATCCCGGCTGCCCCTTCAGGTAGTAGGCAAAGAACGGCGCCTCGAGATGCTCGCGGTAATAATCCCCCGTAGCCGCGCCAAAATCCAGAGCGCCCAGGTGCCGCGTCGTCTGCACCCACTGCCCGTGGTACCACGGCCCCAGCACCAGGTACACGCGATGCTTCTTGCTATAGGGTTCGTTATGCTTTTCCAGCACCGCATACTCTTCCTGCGGACCCCACATGTCTTCCTGGTCCCACCATCCGCCCACTTCCAGTGTCGGAACCGTCACGCTCGTCAGGTGGTATTCCACCGCGCGCTTCCGCCAATAACTGTCGTACGCAGGATGGTTCAAAAATGCCTTCCACGTCGGCAGCATCCCCACGCCCGACTTCTTCACCGCGCCCGCAAACGATCCCGCCTGCAGAAAGTAGTCATATGCGTCTTCTTTCAACGTTCCGAACTGGTTCGTCTTCCCGCTCTCCATCCCCAGTGCATAATCGTAACCGTAACTCTGACGAAACGCCCCGTAGTGAAAAAAATCGTCCCCCATCCACACATCCGTCATCGGCGCCTGCGGAGAAATCGCCTTCACCGCCGGATTCGGATCGATCCCCGCCTCCATCGCTAGAAATCCGTCATACGAGATCCCCAGTACGCCCACGCGTCCGTTGTTATCCGGAACATGCTTCACCAGCCATGCCACCGTGTCATAGGCATCCGTTGTCTCGTCCACCGCCTTCCGGCTGCCATGCTTCACCTGGGGCCGCATCATCACAAACTTGCCCTGCGACTCATACCGCCCCCGGATATCCTCCAGCACAAAGATGTACCCGCTCTGCGCCAGCGCCGTGTAACGCTCGTTGATGTAATTCGAGCTTGCTTCGTCCACCCCGTACGGCGTCCGGTTCAGCAGAATCGGCAGCGGTTTCGTCGTGTCCGTGGGCCGCAGAATCACCGCGTGCAGCTTCACCCCATCCCGCATCGGGATCATCACATCCTGACGCGAATAATGCCGGAAGTGGTTATGCTCCGGATGATCGCTGATCTTCATGGCCATCTCCGGCTTGCTTCCGCTCAGCAGCGTAAAGCCCGTAACCTTCCCGCGCGTGTCCTGCTCGAAAACCAGGCGCAACCCACCACCCGCGGAGCTGAACCCGCCCCTGTTATCCTCCGCCAGCTTCGTCGCCGGGGTGCGCCGTCCTTCGAGTGTCAGTTGATCGCCGTTCGCAAATATCGACCACACAATCTCCGGCTCGCGCTCAAAGCTGTACTGCCCCGCATAGCGCCCAAGTTCTGCCGTCGCGGCCATTTCCTTTGCCGAAACCTGCGCCGCTACCGGCGCCGAGCCCCATGAAATCAGAACAGCCATCAGCAGCAACGGCATAACCCTGTCAACTCTCACGCAACAAAATCCTCCTGGCAGCACGTGGCCTGATTCTACCTGCTCGCAAACAAAAAAGGCCGCATCTACTCGATGCGGCCTTTTGTCACTCTTTCAGTTGCTTATTGCACCACCGTCGTGATGGTGATGGTGTGCACCTGCGACGTGGCTTGCGCGTCGCCCGTCACCACCACCTGGTAGCTGCCCGGAGCAATCGACCCATTGCCCGTGATCGTCGCCTTCACGGGAACCGTCACATTCGGCCCGTTGCTCGTGCTGGTGCCGCCGCTGTTGCCCGAACTCACCGTGGTGCCGCCGCTGCCGGAACCGCCGCTTCCGCCGCCAAATCCGCTGCCGCCAACGCTGCTGCTGCTCCCGCCGCCGCAGCCCATCAGCCCAAAGCCCGCGATGGCAAACACCAGCAGCAGACCCAGCATCATCCGCCAGTTGCGCTTCCGCGCCGGGACCCCAAGCAGGAACAGGCAACCCAGCGCCATGCCGCCGCCGGAACCAAACAGCATCAGCTTATGCAACTCGCTGATCGGGCCCGTCGTGATCGTGGTGGAACTCGTCAGATTCACCGAAGACTGATCCAGCGTGCAGTTCAGCCCCGTCGGCGCCGTACAAGTCAACCCAACCGTTCCGCTGAACCCGTTCACTGACGTCAGGTTCACCGTGTCCGTCACCGACCCGCTCGCCGAGATCGGCACCAGCGGCATCTCCGCCACCAGCGAAAAGTCGCTCAGCGGATTCGACAGATTCAGCACCGTCGACGAAGGCGCATAGTTCGTATCGCCCCCGTAATACACCGTCAGGTAGTTGTTGCCCTGCACCAGATCAGAACTATTTACCTGACACGTCAGGGTCACCACGTCCCCTGAGGTGCTCGGCGAACAAAGACCCGACGCCTGTGACAGCGATCCACTGAACAGCGCCGAATCCTGCAGCGTCAAGCCACTCCCCGAACTGCTGGGGGCCAGCAGGCCCGCATAGAAGTACACCGTCCCCGTCGGGGCCGGACTCCCGCTCTGCCCGGTCACCGTCGCCGTCACCGTGATCGGCGTGGTCGTCGTTGACGAGGTCGCGCTGGACTTCGCTGCAATCGTCGAAGCCGACTTGGTCGAAGGAGCGCCCTCCGTAAACGAGATCGGCGTCTGTGTGCTGGTGCTGTTGTAATTGCTGTCGCCACCGTAGCTCACCGTCAGGTTATAAGTCCCCGTCGCCGCCGTCCCCGGAATGATGATATTTGCAACCGCTGACGTATTCCCGTACGTCGGGTCCGCCGTCGAGCCCAGCGTCGCGCTCGCCGTCGTGCCGCTCGGCAAACCCGATACCGTTACGGTTCCGGTCGGCGCCACTCCGATGCCCGGCGAAGCCAGCATCACCGTCAGTACAAAATTCTGCCCTTGGCTGCCTCCGCTGGTCGGCGCCGTCACCAGGATCGTCGGCGTCGCCTTCGTCACCGTGATATTCACCGCCGATCCCGTTGACGCCTTATAGCTTTGGTCGCCCGAGTAGCCCGCTGTAATCGAGTGCGTACCCACCGTAAGCGCCGGCGTCACATACTCGGCCGTGCCCTCCGAATCAATCACAGCCGTGTTCAGCGCCGTGCTCCCATCCGTAAAGGTCACCGTTCCTGTCGCCGGCGTCTGCAGATTCGTCTTGCAGCTGCTCGGTGGAGTCGAAGGCGAAACGCACGTGCTGTAGTAGGTGGACCCGTACGGCTCCGCATCAAAGAACACCTGCTGGCCATAGGAAATGGATGCCCCATTCACGTTCACCTGGCTTCCGCTGCTGTTGTACCGGAACGCCTGGAACAGCAACGTGCTCGGCTCAGGATTCACCGTAATCTGCACCGGATTCGAACTGGACGCCGCATTCTTCGTGTCGCCCGAGTACTGCGCCCATACGTTATAGGTGCCGCCCGGCAAAGACGTAATCGACCCGCTGAACCCTCCGCTGCTGTTCAATGCAAACGTCGTCTGCCCCTGCTGCCCTGGCTCTGTGCTGCTCGTCTCAATCGCCACATCCCCGGTCGGTGTCGTTCCTGTGCTTCCCGTATAAGCCACCGTGCCGGTGAACGTCACGGAGCTGCCGTGCGTAATGCTCGTTCCCGCCGTCGGCGAAGTCATCGTCACCCCGGTCGGCGCAAACGTCACGTTGCCCCAATCGGCGATCAGGTTCGTCGCATTCACTGAGCCCAGTCCCGTTGCCCGGTCATAACCAGCCACCGCGTCGTAGGCCGGTGTCGTCCCCGTACCGAGCTGCCCCTCCGATACCGTTGCGCCGCTCGAAGTCGTCACGCTGATCGGGTTGCTCACGGAAATACAGTCCACCGGCGTCACCGTCGTCGTCGTTCCCGTGCTGCTGGTGCTGATGTAGCTGTTGATATTGCACGGAACACTGTTCGTGCCTTGCGCAACATCGTGAAATGCTGTCGGATCCTGAGTCGCCAGCGGATACAGCACAACATCCGCCTGGCCCTGCGGTCCGTATTTCTGGTTCACCAGCGCCATGATGCCCGCAAATGCAGGCGCCGCTGCTGAAGTCCCACCCACTCCCGTAATCTGCACCGCACTGCCGCTGGCCGGACTCTGGCAATCTCCATCCTCGGCGCAAATCGGATAGAAGCTGTAGTTCACCCCATCCGCCGCAAACAGTGAAACGTCAGGAATATCACGCACGCCGTCCGCCGGAACTCCCGCCCCCGACTGCCATGTCGGCTTCGGATACCCGCCCGCGCACGCCGAATACGAACCCGTGGTGGTGTTCACGGTCCCGGTCGCGCAGCTGCTCGCGCCCCCGCTCCCGGCGCCAATCGTGGTTTGCTTCAGAATGTTGTAGTAATTCAGGATGTCATCGCCGTACTGGCTGTCATTCCACGCCTGTTCCGGAATGTACCCCTTGATCGAAACCTGCGGCGTGGTAGACGTCGTCGTATTCCAGTACGTTCCAAGCTGGCTCGTGATCGCCGTCGAAGACCCCGAATTCCACTCGCTGTAGTAAAAATCCGTGCCGCCCACCGCCACGTCATACGGCGTTGAGGCCAGCCCGCTCACCGCCAGTCCCTGCGTCGCGAACTGCGCACTGGAACTGTCGCATCCCGCCGAGCCGCTGTCGCCGGTCGAAACCACGACCGTAATACCTTCCGCCGCCGCCTGCTCCCACAATTGATTGATGAACTGGTTCGATGACCCCAGCTGCTGCTCGCACAGGCCGAAGCTCAGGCTCATCACCGGCGCCAGATCGCTGTACACTGCATGCTCCGCAGCAAGGATCAGCCCGTTCTCTGACGCCGTATCCGCCGCAATTACCAGGTCGATCGTCGCGTCCGGAGCCACCGCTCCTGCTTCTTCCACATCCAGGTACGCCTCAATCGACGCGTAATTCGGCCCATCCGGATTATTAATTCCGTCAATCCCCGGATCATTGCCAACAATAATTACGTGCGGCGGATTCGCCGGCAATCCAAAGATGCTCCGGAACGAATTCACCAGGCTCACATTGATGTTCGCCTCGTTGATAATCGCAATTGTCTGCCCAGCACCCGTGTATTGCGTCCCGCTATACCCGGCATTCAACGCTGTATTCGGCAGGTTGTACTCCACGCCGAAATCCTGCGGGCTCACTGCGAAAACCTCGCTGTTGCTGCCCTCCGGATACGTCCAGTTCGCCGTCGTCTTGTGCGTCTCGGGATTGTATGTCGCCTGCCCCAGCACCCGGCTGTCCCGGTGCACCGGGAAGTTATTCAGCGCCACAAACCCCTGCACCACCGGTGCCAGCGCCGCCGGAATCTGCGGGTTGTTCGCCACCGCGTCGTACATCTTCCCGTTCACCTGGTAGCGGTGAAACTGTGCACCGAAGGTGTGCGCCACCTGCGCCACCGATCCGTTGAACTCAATCGTCAGGCTGCCCGGATTCACCTTCACCCCGTTGAATCCCTGCGACTGCAGCCACGACTCAATCTTTGAAAGGTCCTGGCTCGACGGCCCGAACTTCGCCCCGAACTCAGCCGGCGTCAGCCATTTGTGATACTGCGGGCTGCCCGGCGTGTTCTGCTCCTGGATCAGCGACCGCAACGCCGCTTCCTGCGCCGCGCTCCGCTTCAGCACAAGGTGCATGCGGTCCACCTGCATGCTCGCCGGCGCAATTCCCCTGTCGTTGGCCGCGTTCGCCAGCGGATTCACCATCCCGTGCAGCGTCACCCTGAAGTTGTTGTCAATCGTCTGGGTAATCCGGTTCGGCACCACTGGCGCCATCGTCTGCGCGTAAAGCGCGGCAGAGAACAGGGACGCCGCAAACACTGCTGCCACGGCACGGAGGGTAAAGGTGCGGATGCGATTCGGTATCATGACCAATCCTGTCGAAAAATCTTTCAGTCGAACGCCGGAGGCGCTTCTCCGGCTACGGCGCATTCTGGCGGTGCGTGATGCAATTCAGGAACTGGCCGGTGATGCTGCATCTATGGTCTCACCATGCCGTCGTCTTTGCACAGCGGGCAACACAACCACGTCACTCGCAGTTGGCTCGTTTGTATGACACCCGGTATCCCCTGTCAAGCGGGCGCTACCGGCCCCTCAAAACACATGGCAGCAAATTCCTGCTGCGGCTTCCTAGACGCAAATTGCTCAACAAAAGTTGCTATTGCCGTCCATATCTTCATGCTTCCGTCATGGTCCCTGAATGCAAATCCAATGCCTTACGCACGATCTAAAGAATGTACCGCCCCTTCCCAATCACCGCCGCTGCCACCTTCCGGCTCAGCGCCACTCCATTTGCCGGCTCATGCTTCGCCAGCCGTCGCAGAATCGCCAGTTGTGTCCGCAGTGCATCCCCCTCCGCCGCCGCGCCCACCACCTGCCGCGCCGAGGAAACAATCCGCTCAAACGCCGTTTCTGCATAAATCTGGGTCATCGCTTCGGCCATCGCCACACGGTCCGCCTTGTCGCCCGCCTGCCGCATCTTCCGTGCCCGCAGCAGTGCAGACTCCAGCGCGTAAACCTCCATCACCATCTCGGCAATCGCCGCCATTACTTCCTGTTCCTCGGCCAGCGCCGTCATGTACTTCTGGCTCGCCACGCCCGCCGCAAACAGCGCCAGCTTTTTCCCATTCGCCAGCATCTTCGCCTCGCGTGCTAGCGTATCTTCCCCACCGTCCATCTCGCCCGCCAGCGACGGCGCACCCATCACCTCATCCATCAGTGTCTTGATCGCCGGCAGCAGCGCCAGTTGCCCGCTCATCGCGCGCTTCATCAGAAAGCCGGTAATAATCAGCCGGTTGATCTCGTTCGTTCCCTCAAAAATCCGGTTGATCCGCGCATCCCGCCAAGCCCGTTCCGCCGGATAATCCTCCACATATCCATACCCGCCCAGAATCTGCACACCGTGGTCGGTCACCATACCCAGCATCTCCGACGCCCACACCTTCAGCACCGAGCACTCCACCGCAAACTCCTCGATACGCTTCTGAATCTCCCGCGCGTCCCCCGCCTTGTCCGCCGGAATCTCACCCAGCGAGCGGTCAATCGCCCCCACCGTCCGGTAACACATCGTCTCGCCCACGTATATCCGCGCCGCCGCATCCGCAATCTTCTGCTGGATCAGCCCAAACTCCGCAATGCTCTTCCCGAACGCCTTACGCTCCTTCGCGTACCCCACCGAGTTCTCCAGCGACGTCTTCGCGCCGCCCACGCACGCCACCCCCAGCTTGTACCTACCCACGTTCAATATGTTGAACGCAATGTGATGTCCCTTGCCCGCTTCGCCCAGCAGATTCCCCACCGGAACCTGGCACTCGCTCAGCACCAGCGGACAAGTCGAAGACCCCCGAATCCCCAGCTTGTGCTCCTCCGCGCCCACCGTCAGCCCCGGCGTGCCGCGCTCCACCAGGAACGCCGAAAACTTTCCCTGCGCCAGGTCCCCGTCCTTCGCGTCCACGATCTTCGCAAAAATCGTGAATAGATCCGAGATCCCCGCATTCGTGATCCACATCTTCTCGCCGTTCAGCACATAATGCTGCCCATCCTCGCTCAGCACCGCCCGCGTCCGGATATTCATCGCATCCGACCCCGACGAAGCCTCGCTCAGCGCATACGACGAAACCCACTCCCCCGAAGCCAGCTTCGGCAGATACCGCCGCTTCTGCTCCTCCGTCCCATACCACACCAGCGGAAGCGTCCCAATCCCCACGTGCGCGCTGAAGGCCACAGAGAAGCTCGCCAGCTTCGAAATATTCTCCGCCACAATCGCCGACGTCACCTTGCCCAGCGCAAGTCCCTCATACTCCTCCGGAACATCCACCGCCAGCAGCCCCAGTTCGCCCGCTTTCTTCATCAGCCCGCGCGTCACGGCAAACTCCTTCGCCTCAATCGCATCCGCTGCCGGCAATATATCGTTCGTCGCAAACTCCGCCGTCGTCCCGGCGATCTGCCGCTGCTCGTCTGAAAAATCCTCAGGAGTAAACACATTCGCCGGCTCGGTCTCCTCCAGCAGAAAAGCACCGCCGCCGCGCACCACGGCAATCTCAGGCGAAGTGGATGTGGCCATAAACACTCCCTCCAGAACTCACAATCCTACCGCGTTCCCCTCGATTCGCTCCACAGCCTTGCGGGTGCCCACACAAGCCTGCCGTTTGTTGGCTTGTATGGAGTCGGCGAGCAGGTGCTCGCCTTACCGTCAATTCTGTGCTTTACTCTCCGCGAATGGAGGGTTATCAAAGCGATGAAACGACCTGAACGCAAGCCACGGTGCGAAGGATGTGAAGAACGCACTCACGCAATTGCATGATCGAAACCGGGAAGGAGGGATACGGGGTCTGCAACAAGTGTGAAGAGCGAGTGTTGTTTGACTAGGTTGGCGAAGGGAAGTATCGGCCGCAGTGGCATACGCCGATAAAGCCCCACCGATCAACCGGGTTACCAAGGCTGCGTGGAGGGGACCGGAGATCTGGACGGCGTTAAGGCTTTAAGGTGACAAGAAGCGGTTACTCTACCCTCGCGAGGCCGAGCGTCACGAGGCATAGCCAGGGTCGAATCGACGCGCGTTAGCGCGCGTTCGCCCCTGCGGCCAGCAGTTCAAACACCCCCGCAGCCCCCATCCCACCGCCCACGCACATCGTCACCAGCCCGTACCGCAGCCCGCGCCGCCGCATCGTGTGCAGCAGCGTTGCCGTCAGCTTCGCGCCCGTGCAGCCCAGCGGATGCCCCAGCGCAATCGCACCCCCATGCACATTCACCTTGGCCAGATCCAGTCCCGCCTCCCGAATCACCGCCAGTGACTGCGCCGCGAACGCCTCGTTCAGCTCGATCAGATCAATCTCGTCCAGCTTCAGCCCCGCCTGCCGCAGTGCCTTCGGAATCGCGAACACCGGCCCCACTCCCATCTCTTCCGGCAGAGTGCCCGCTGTCGCAAACGCCACAAGACGCGCCAGCGGCTTCAGCCCCAGTTCCTTCGCGCGCTTCTCATCCATCACCACCGCCATCGCCGCCCCGTCCGAGGTCTGCGAGGAATTCCCCGCCGTCACCGTCCCCTTCGCATGGAACGCCGGCCTCAGCTTCGCCAGCGCTTCTGCCGAAGTATCCGCCCGCGGACCTTCATCCACCGTCATCTCGGTGCTTTCCGTCTCCAACGACCCCGGCTCTTCGCCCAGCACTGTATCCGCAACTCTTACAGGAACAATTTCCTCCGCAAACGCCCCGTCCCGAATCGCCGCCAGCGCCTTCTGGTGGCTCCCAAGCGCAAACGCATCGGCATCCTCGCGTGTAATTCCGAATTTCTCCGCCACGCGTTCCGCTGTCAGCCCCATCGACAGGTACACATCCGGGTAATGGTCCACCAGCCACGGATTCGCGCTCAGCTTGTTCCCGCCCATCGGCACCATGCTCATCGACTCGACGCCCCCGGCCAGTGCCACACGCGTCTGCCCTGCGCGAATCTGCTGTGCCGCAATCGCGATCGCCTGCAGGCCCGACGAACAAAAACGGTTCACCGTCATCGCCGCGCTTTCCACCGGCAGACCTGCCCGCAGCGCTGCAATTCGCGCCACGTTCATGCCCTGCTCGCCCTCCGGCATCGCGCAGCCCACAATCACGTCTTCTATTTCTTTGGGATCCAGCTCCGGCACGCGCGCCAGTGCGCCCTGTATCGCCGTCGCTGCCAGGTCATCCGGCCGCGTCCTTGCCAGTTTCCCCTTCGGCGCCTTGCCCACCGGCGTCCGCACCGCGCTTACAATTACCGCTTCCGGCATGCAGTTCTCCTCGCAATCGACTCGAACCTATCACCGCGAACGCTGCCTCGCAACCATCAGCGGTTGGAAACTGACTCCGGCTCACACCGCCAGCGGACGCCGCGCCCGCAAAAACGGCGCCAGCTTCTCCAGCGCCGCTTCCACGCTAACGCCATACCGCTCGCGAAGATGCTCCACCTTGCCGTGCTCAACAAACTGGTCCGGCCAGCCAATGCGAATCACGGGCGTACTCAGTCCCATCTCGTTCAGCGCATCCATCACCGCGCTGCCAAATCCGCCCATCAATACGTGATCCTCAAACGTCACAAACGCCGCTACCTGCTGCGCATAATCGGCCAGCATCTCCATATCCAGCGGCTTCACAAACCGCGGATTCACCACCGCCGCGCTGTAACCCCGATGCGCCAGCACATCGCCAAGCTCTTCCGCCATCGGCAGCAGCGCGCCCAGTCCCAAGATTGCGAAGTCGCTGCCATCCCGCAACACCTTCGCCCTACCCACCGGCAGCGCCGCCGGATGTTCCTTCACCGCCACGCCCGGCCCCGTCCCGCGCGAATACCGGATCGCCGACGGCCCCTCCAGTTGCAGCGCTGTGTACATCATGTCCGCCAGCTCATCCTCGCTCGTCGGAGCCATCTGCACCATGTTCGGAACCCCGCGCAGATATGCAATATCGAACAGCC
Source organism: Acidobacteriota bacterium (assembly GCA_021791875.1). GTDB lineage: Bacteria > Acidobacteriota > Terriglobia > Terriglobales > Acidobacteriaceae > Acidobacterium. The sequence continues at coordinate 19,099 of JAJYVU010000054.1, forward strand.
CGTGGTGCGTCGGCCCGTCATCCCCGCTCAGCCCCGCCCGGTCCATGCAGAACATCACCGGCAGGTTCTGCAAACATACGTCATGCACAATCGGGTCAAACGCGCGCTGCAGAAATGTCGAGTAAATCGCACACACTGGCCGGAATCCCTTCGTCGCCATCCCCGCCGCGAAAATCACCGCATGCTCTTCCGCAATACCCACATCAAAATATCGGCCCGGATGATGCGGCCGGAACGCATCCAGACCCGTCCCGTTCGGCATTGCCGCCGTAATGGCCACCACCTTCTCATTTTCATCCGCCAGCTTCACCAGCGACTCGGCAAACACCTGCGAGTACGTCTTCTGCCCGCCGGATTTCGTCTCGCCTGTCTCCGGATCGAACGGCCCCAGCCCATGAAACTTCTTCTGCTTGTCCATTGCCGGCTGGAACCCGCGCCCCTTCTGCGTGATCGCATGCAGCAGCACCGGCCGCTCCTGCTGCTTCAAAAACCTGAACGTGTCGATCAGCAATTCCAGGTTGTGTCCATCAATTGGCCCGTAATACGTCAGTCCAAACTCTTCAAAGATCCCTGACGGCCACAGTAACCCCTTCGCCGCGCCCTCGGCGCGCTTCACCATGTTCACAGCGGCCCGGCCGCCTATCTTTTGCAGCAGCTTCCCCGCGCTGTCGTGCAGGTGGCTCACATGCTCGTTCGTCACAATCCGGTGCAGGTACTTCGCAATCGCGCCCACATTGCGATCAATCGACCATGCGTTGTCATTCAGCACCACAATCAACCGCTTCGTCTGCTCGGCAATGTTATTCAGCGCCTCAAAACTGATTCCGTTCGTAAATGCCGCGTCCCCCGCAAGCGCCACCACGTGCTCGTGCCCGCCTGTCAGGTCGCGCGCCACCGCCATGCCCAGCGCGGCAGAAAGCGCGGTCCCCGCATGCCCGGCTCCATAGCAGTCATGCTCGCTCTCGGTGCGCAGCATAAAGCCGTTCAGCCCGCCCGGCTGCCGAATCGTCTCAAACTGCCGCGCCCGTCCCGTCAGTAGCTTATGGATATACGCCTGGTGGCTCACGTCGAACACGAAGTGATCCTGCGGCGTGTCGAACACGTAGTGCATCGCCAGCGTCAGCTCCACCACGCCCAGGTTCGGGCCGATATGCCCGCCTGTCTTCGATACCGTCTGTATCAGCCGCTCGCGAATCTCCTGCGCCAGCTCCTCAAGTTGTGGCACCGTCAGGTGCTTGATGTCGGACGGCGATTCAATCGCCTCCAGATAATCGCTCATTCATGTCCCTCGGAGACTCGGATTCCGATGTAAACCCTGAAGCCGCTCTAAACTCTGAAAATAGAGATGTCGCCGGCAATCAAAAAGACCCCGGATTTGGGGTCTTCAACGGCTTACCTTGTTGGCTTCCCGGACGGCCTCCGTCTATTTAGAAGCATATCAACACAAGAAGAGTGGTTTGCCTCCTTTGGAAATCCACCCCGCCCGTCATCTTCACACTGGAAACAGGTACCGCAGCACCGCACCCAATCTCGCGCCCCAGGCCCATTCGTGATGTTCGCCTTGCGCATCCCGATGAAAACGCAGTTGTTCCGGCGCCCTCCAGCCTTTCGTTACCAGCCGGTCGCGCAACTTTTCCGCCCGCGCCATGTGCGTCGCACCCTCGCGCTCGCCCATATCCAGCCAGATCTGCGGTCGCGGCGCCGGATTTTCCCCCAGCCCATCCACAAACCGGTAAATCCATTCCCCGCCCCACCACAACGACGGAGAAAGCGCCGCAATCCGCCCAAAAATCCTCCGGTTTTCCAGCCCGACGTACAAACTCACCAGCGCGCCCAGCGACGATCCCCCGATTCCCGTCTGCTCGCGCCCTTTCCGCACCCGGAACTGCCGCGTCACCCACGGCAGAATCTCCTCCGTCAGCATCCGCCCGTAATTCCCCGCACGCCCACCCCCATACTGCCCATCCGGCACCGGCGTGTACTCTCCAATCCGCGTCTGGTCCCGATCACCCTCTCCGCCGCCGTGATCCACTCCCACCACCACCAGCGGCGCAACCTGTCCCGCCGCTATTTCCGCATCCAGAACCTGCTGCAGCCGCCAGCTCTCGCCGGCCTCGCCAAACAGCTTCTGCCCATCCTGCAGATACAGCACCGGATACCGCCGCGGCCACGCCCTCCTGTACCCCGGCGGAAGATACACCCGCAGCCTCCGCCGTCCCGGCAGATACCGGCTGTAGATCGCGTGAATCTCCACTCGCGACCCCTCCGGCGCATTATCCGTAAACGGCAATAGCAGGTTCTCGCCACCCAAAGTGCCCTCAGTGTACGGTGAAAACCGCCCGCTCTTGTTGACTCACGAAGTAACACCTCCCTGAATCCGCGCTGCTCGCCCGTCCGGCTCAACTGCCTCACCCATCCCCGGCGCTGCCCCTGGGTTACCGTAGTCAGTAAGGATGGCGGCATCACACCGCCGCCTAACTTCCGCCCGAGGAACCTGCACGGTGAAAAAAATCGGAATCCTCTTCGGAGCCGAAAACAGCTTCCCCAGCGCGCTCGTCGCCGCCATCAACGCCCGCGATCACGACGATGTCCGCGCCGAGTTCATCACTCAGGGCGCCGCCCGTCTCGACCGCCCTCCCGAGTGGCGCGTCATCATCGACCGCATCTCCCATCAGGTCCCCTTCTATCGCGCCTTCCTCAAGCACGCCGTCCTCCACGGTGCCGCCGTCATCAACAATCCTTTCTGGTGGTCCGCCGACGACAAATTCCTCAATTACGCCCTCGCCGAGCGCCTCGGCATTGCCGTCCCCCGCACAGCCCTGCTTCCGCAAAAGCAGCCCGGCGATCCCCGCATGCTCCGCAACCTCCAATACCCTCTCGACTGGCAATCCATCTTTGACTACACGGGCTTCCCCGCCTGGCTCAAGCCCATCGACGGTGGCGGCTGGCGCAACGTCCACCGTATCGCCTCCCGCGACGGATTCTTCCCCATCTACGACCTGACGGGCAGCCTCTGCATGGTCCTCCAGCAGGAAATCCCATGGACCTCCTACTTCCGCTGCCTCGTCATCGGACCCCACGTCCGCATCGCACCCTACAATCCCCACTCCCCTCACCATGAGCGCTTCCTCGCTGGCTTCCACCCACCTTCCCCCGCACTCGCTCAGCGCATCGAGCGCGACGCCCGCCGTCTCTCCGCCGCTCTCGGCTACCAATGCAATACCGTCGAATTCGCCGTCCATGACGGCATTCCTTACGCCATCGATTTCCTCAATCCAGCGCCCGACTTCGACCTCCACTCCCTTGGCCGCGAACACTTCGACTGGGCCGTCGAAACCTTTGCCGGCTACGCCATCGCTCTCGCCGAAGCACCCCGGCTCTCAGCCGCTAAAAAATCTGCCCAGCTTCTTCGTGTACAAGCCCCCGCCAAACCACCCCGCACTGTCAAAAAATCCACCCGCAAATCCAAAGCAAAAGCCGCCAAATCCCCTGCCTCCCGAAGAAAATCCG
>JAJYVU010000055.1 GCA_021791875.1 Acidobacteriota bacterium
CCGATTTTCACATTTCCACCGCCTCGACGACAACGAACAATCTTTCCACTTAGAAACCCCAAAGACCTGTCCGAACAACCGGAGCCACCGCACAACCCCGCCACCCCCTGCAGCAAACACAACGGTTCAGATCAATCTCGGAGACGCTCCCGCAGACTGGATGCTGGCGTTTTCGACCTCGATCACGTCCATGTCGCTTACTGGCAACAATGGCTCCGTCAATGTAACCAACGCATCAACACCCATCGAAATGACGCAACTCATGGGAACGATGGAACCGCTTGCCATGGTCTCAGCCCCTCAGGGAACTTACTCTTCGGCTTCGATTACCCTTGGCAACTGCAGCGTAACCTACATCGATCCAACCACAAAAACCATGGTGCAGAAGACAATCCAAGGCCCCTTCAGCACAACGGTCACATTCAGTTCACCCATAGCCGTGGGCTCAACACCCATGGCATTCAACTTCGATCTTGATCTTGCAAGTTCCGTCGCGGCAGACAACAGCGGCAACCTCAGCTTCACTCCAAAGTTCGATTTCTCCATGGGCACGCAGGGAGCCGGAAGCAGTAATGATCCGGCCGATGGCGGAATGCAACAGATGATGGGCACCATTAGCAACGTCACGTCGGGATCGTTCACCATGACCCCGCTTCAATCCGGGCAGTCTTTCGATGTCACGACCAACTCCGCGACGCAGTTTCAGGGAATAGCCAGTGGCATGGGCAAGATGGGATCCGGCATGGGCGTGCTCGTGACGGCAACTCTGCAGCCTAATGGAACGCTCCTTGCCACGCGCATCGCTTCCATGATGCAGTCCGGCGGCATCATGGGAGGTGGCATTATCACCGGCATCACAGGGCAGCCCGCAACCCAGCTCGGCATGGTGGTCAAGAACGGCGCAGGCGCCGGTATGATGGCTTCGTATTTCTCGCAAAACGTCACTGTAAACCTGGATTCGACTACTCAGTTTGCTATTGAAGATAGCCGGATCGACTTGTCCAACCTCCCTTTCACCCCCACCTTCGATGCGAATCACATCTTCGTCGGACAAAGTGTCATGCCAATCGATGAATCCGGTGGAATGATGTCTGGAGGCGGAATGGGCGGCGGAATGATGGGCAACCCGGTTGGCTCGATTGCGGCCTCCAACATCTATCTGGAGGAGCAGGGTTTCCGTGGAACCACAGATACCGCAATTGAGCCCGGAACAGCGGCAAGTTTCACCCTGACGCTGGATCCACAGTGTGCCTTCACAAGCCTCACAGGGGCTGGCTCAATTCTTGTCGAGCAGCAGAGTGCGACCGTCGTGGAAGACAACACATCCATTGCTGCCGGCTCCATCGTTCGTGTGCACGGCCTTTTGTTTCAGAATGATGGGCAATGGACCATGGTGGCATCCAGGATCGCTACCCGTTGACCAGCCAGAGGACTGCTGCTGCAGAATATTGCAGCAGCAGTTCAACCACCATGTACTCCGAGCACACTCCTCAATTGCTGGCAATTAGGACGGCTTCGTCGAAATCAAGCCGGACACCACGCATCGATTCGATGCTTTTCATCAGGCAAACATCGACCCTTGCACATTAAGAGTGAATAAACAGAAAGCCGTCCTACCCCTGACGATCTCTGCAAGTGATTCCCTGAAGTGACGATTCGCAATCCAATTCCTGACGATAAGCTCCGCGCCATGCTGCGAAATTTGCAGGTGCTGCTCAGATAGATAGTCCGTGATCGTCTCAAACGGGATGGATACTATATCTTGCGAGCCTGTCGAAAACAGATTTGTGGCCGTGCCACTTCGCGGCCAATCCCGTTTGCTCGTTGTATTGATGCAATAGGCGCGGCGCCTTGCTGGTTGCATCGGCGAAATCCCAACAATCTCTTGACGTCATGGCCGAGCGAAAACACTTCGCTCTTGGGTTGCGCGATCTGGAATGATGAGCCCACGATTCCGAAACCTGCTTATACGACACGAGCCGGAAGAAGTTCTCTTCCGGCTTCGGGTCTCCCTTGGTTCGGGAATTGTTGACCGGGCGGACGCTAATCTATCCGCCCGGTCTGTTGTTGTTATGGATTGGTTGAAGTGGTGGATGCTGAATAGACACCGTTGGAGTCGGTCTGCGTGGCGCTGTCAACCATCGTTGAGCCGATGACCAGCCAGTTGCCTTGCATGCCCTCCCGTCCCAGATAGAGCGCCTTGATCGTGGTCGTGGAGTTTGCATTCAAATTGAGCGTGGCGGCCGGCATGGTTGTGTCAACCGCAGTCACGATCGCAGACGTATTCGGTCCGGATGTCATGTAAATGCCGTCCGCCGTCCCGGTGGATGCATCGAAAGCAACTTCGTAATTCCCAGCGGTACCACCGGCAACTACGACGTTCGGTGTCATCAGGAAGGCTGGAGCTTCGAGCGGGACTTCTTCTGTTTCATCTTCTCCGCCGCCGCTGCTGTTACCGCCCGTGCCGCTTGGAGGACCGCCCTCTTCCGGCAACGCTCCGACGAATGTCCAGTGCGTAAAATCGCTGAACGCGTCGCCGGTCTTGGCAACGGTAGTCATGGTATTTGTGGACGTGTCATAGACGAAGATGCCCTGGTGAACCGGAACTTGAGCATCAAAGCCGTTCGGGAACACCGTAAGACAATAAGCATCCAGTGCGGTAAACCCGTCGTTGGAACAGGTCAGGTGCCGAGTGGTAGTGTCGGTTCCCCAAGCACCCCAGAAGGCCACATACCGTCCATCGAACGAAATGTTATCGCCGAACTGGGTGAATGTTGCATCTGTCTCGTCCGGAACAGCGGAGCCGATCGTGACCAGCGGGACAGGCGTTGGAGCTGTGGCTAATGGAGCAGAATAGATACCACCCGCCGCAGGACCGTCCTTTCTATTGTAGCCAACGAAGACCACAGTATTGCCGACCGCGCTCGGAGCCCCGATATATCCGAACTTCACTCCAGAGTCAGGAATCAGCGTGCTGACTGTGCTTGCGATGAGCGTTACCGGAGCGGTTCCAGTGATGTCGCGATAGTAGACACCCATCGCGACCGTGGTTCCGTTCAAATAATCCCCCTTGAATACGAACGTCGATCCGTTCACCACCGCCGGGGACGCCGGAAGCGCACCGAAAGGTGTACCCGCCGGCATATCCGGTACCTGGAAGTAGACATAAGGATCCAGTGTGAACAAACCTACGCCTGTCACAAGCTTTCCGTCCGGATTCCCATACAGACCCGCAGTTCCGGCTTTGCCGTCATCGGGCAATTGCACAACTGGCGGATTTGTACCTGCAAACCCCACAAGTGACGAACCCTGGTCGATATTTGCGGACGAGGGAAAGCCCTCAAATTTCGCCAGGTCCGTATCTGTATCGCCGTACTTGAGAGTGTTGGGGTCGGGGACATATGTTGACGAATCTGCGATCACTGAAATCGCCCCGGTGCTCTGATCCACCGAGTAGACCCCAAGAGTCGCACTCGTTTCTTCACTTTCGGCGGTTGAGAAGATGCTCTGACCGCTGAACACTACCGTGCCGCTGTTATTCACTGCGGGCGGGCCAAATACCTGGAACGGGACAGCGGCCACCGGTACCATGGTGGTCGTATCGGCCAGCGGATGCCAGGTCAATGTGGCTTTGGCGTGCACGATCAGGTTGAAGCCGTTCGATGTTCCTCCACTTGGCTCTGGATTGCTGACCGTAAGCGCCACCGATCCGGTCGCTTCCGCATCTTTAAGAACGGCCGAAGGCAGCGTCACCTGCATCGCCGACTTCGAGAGCAGCGACGAAGTCACCTGATTCGATCCGGCCATCACCGTGCTCGTGCTGACAAAATTCGATCCGTTCACAGTGATCGTCAAATCATTGCCTGCGCTCGTCACGCTCGTGGGAGAAACAGACGTAATCGCCGGCACTGGGTTGTTAATGGTGAAGTCGATCGTCTGAGAAGGGCCGCCACCTGGTTCCGGGCTGACAGCTTTCACTTGGATCACTCCGCCCGTTGCAAAGGCAGTTTCAGGCACGTTGACTACCATCGAGTTCTTTGTCACCGATGTCGGCACGAGAGCTACTCCGCCGAAATCGATCGTAGTTGTGGGGACGAACTTCGCACCCATCAACTCCAGGTCGAACGCGGGTTCGCCGGCAACAGCTTCAGTCTGCGAGAGAGCAGTCAGTTCCGGCACAGGGTTATTGATACGGAATGTCATCGCATTCGAGGGTCCACCACCAGGTCCAGGGTTGGTGACGGTCACCGATATCATCCCGCCTGCCGCCATCTGCGCTGCAGGAATCGTCACGTCAATCTTGTTGGAATTTGTCGATTTCGGACCGAGCTTTTGCGCGCCAAAATCCACCGTGGCGCCGTCGACGAAATTCGTACCGGTCAGAGTCAGATCCAGATCTGTTTCGGTGCCAGCCTCCGCAGTATCGACAGAGAGCGCAGTAAGTTCTGGAACCGGGTTGTTAACTCCGAAGTCCAGCGCGTTCGATACTCCTCCGATGGGTTCCGGATTCGTAACCGTCACCGGCACCACCCGGGCGGTTGTCAATAGGGCATCAGGAACCGCAACCGAGATATGCGTCGATGTCACGCTGGCCGGCGTCAGAGCGTCTGTTCCAAACAGTATTTGTGAACTGGCGACAAACCCTGTTCCATCGATCTCGAGCGTGAAGCCTGTACTGTTGATAAGCGTGGAACTGGTCACAAATGAGGTCAACGTTGGAACCGGATTCCCGATCGTGAACTCCAGTGCATTCGAAACCCCACCGCCAGGCTCAGGATTGGAAGCGGTGATTGGAACCGCTCCGACAGTCGCCATCAGCGTCTCGGGAATCACAAACGACACCTGCGTGTCCGTCACCGCGGTTGGTACCAGATCTGTCGAACCGAAGTACACCTTGGCCCCGGCAACGAATCCCTTGCCGGTCAGATCCACGGTCACGTCCGAACTTCCGACTATCGCGCTTGTGACTGACAGAGACTGAAGTGTCGGAACTGGATTCTTGATCGTGAATTCAAGTGCGTTCGACACACCACCGCCCGGAGCAGGATTCGTAACTGTCACCGACACGATAGCCGCGGTGGTCAGAAGGCTCTGCGGAACAACAACGGACAATTGAGAAGCAGTGACAGATTTCGGCGTGAGCGTATTCGAGCCAAACGCCACAGTGGCTCCGCTAGCAAAACCAGTGCCCGTCACATCCAGAGTCAAATCTGCACTTCCGATCAGGGCATTATCTGTCGACAGTGCGCTGAGTGTGGGCGTGCCGTTCTGGGGCTGCGTAGTCCCGCCGCTGCTGCTGCTACCGCCACACCCGGCCAGAACAAGGCAGGCAGCGAGAGCCACGATCATGATTGGCAAACTGCGATATTTCATAGAACACCTCTTGCTGATGGGGAACATCCATGCATGAAATTCACTGGGTGGGGAAGGAACGTATCGGGCCTGTCACGGCAACGCTGGCAGTGACGGGAAGCCGTTGCGCCACCCTCGCGAGTTGGAGAAATGGAAGCCCCGATCCATGCAGGCCTTCTGCCCCCATCCCCCCCTGGGAGATCTGTCAGATGTATGAAATCCAGCGCCGAACCGGCTGCAAAGGCCCGGCAATCAGGTTGCAAATGGCTGCAGTCGGCCCCGTCGTGAACCTTTGGGCCTGGATCGTGAGATGGAACGCAACCACCGCTCTTTGTACGGGGCACGCCCCCTACGATGCCCAACTGGAAGCGACGGCTCATGACTCACCTCACCACTAACTAACAAGCTAGGATGCACAGCTTTGATCATCTGCCGTATCACATTAGAGATTGCGGTAGGGGATAAATGTTATGCGATCACTACACGAAGATAGCTTTGTAATATAGGTAATGACGTCATCATTTTCTCTTCCGTAACATGCCGCTTTCCGTATCCCTGCAACAAGGTCGAATGTCCGCGGGGTCACGGACTCCTCAGGACACGCCGACGTACCGTTGAAGGCAGCGAGGAGAAGTATCCACGGGAACGCTTCATCGCACACCATCTAGGACGCTTAGCTCTTTGCTTGCGAGCATGAAGGCGCAGGCCGCAAGGCCTAACGGCCGTATCGCACAGGCTCACGGGTCGCCCCCCAACTTCCCTGACCCCGATGGCGGCCGTGTTACTTAACCTGCATGCTTATGTCGTCGGCCTCCATCACGCCATCCCTCACGCGGTGATTTGGAGGTAACCGGAAGACACATACTACTTTCCCCGTGATCTATATCACAGACAAGTGCGACAGACGCGCCGAGTACACCGTCAAGGTACAAGTGGTCACATTACTCGTTGAGTCTCACCTCGCCATAAGGGTCGGTAACAGCCGTAACCGTCTCCCTTTTTGGCATGGAAACCACCCAACAGGTCCAAGTTGCACAGGACTCTGGTGCTACAAACTGGGCTCATGGCTTCTGAGGAGCTACCCGGCGTGTCTGCACCCCAGGGCGTTCGCTGCAATGACATGCGTCGTCACGCGTGTCACTGCTATCGGGCATATGCTTCAGGTGTTCCGGACGTAACATTCCTTGGAAGTGACTTAAAGGAGTTCCCCGTTGAGCTTCGCGCAACACTGCTGCGCAAGGCACATGCGCAAAACCTTTTTAATCGCAAGGCTGTACTTAACTTTCCACCGTAGGGATTAGTTCGAGCGCCCCCATTGCCGCAAGTGCCCAGTTCGCAGAATAGGTTTCACAGAATTGCGCATCATACGAATGTAAGGCATGCAACGCCTATTAGTTCGAGCTATTTATATGTCTATAACAACTTGGCACTTATATTTTTATATATACACAAAGAGATACGGGTGACTCACATCACAGAAAGCTTTGCTCGTTTCACTTCAATATGACTTAGCCCTGTACATGGGCGGACGAAGAGACATGCCTGATGGCAATATGTGACGGTGTTTAGGGTCAATGATTTTCGACGAATGTACCTGCGGGCCAAGGAGAACGCGACATGCAGATTGTAAATACACGGATATATATTGGCCCGAACGTCTGGGCCAACTTCCGCGTCATTCAGCTCACAGTAGACCTTGGCCCACTGGAAGCGTGGCCGACCGGACGCCTCGGCATTGATTTCCAGCAGCGTCTGCTCTCGGCGCTGCCTGGTCTCAAGGACCACCGCTGTTCCTACGGAGTGAAGGGCGGTTTCGTCCGCCGGCTGACGGAAGGTGAAGGGACATGGCTCGGGCACGTGCTTGAGCATGTAGCGCTCGAATTGCAGTACGTCGCCGGATTTGATGTATCGTTCGGCAGAGCACGAGGTGTACCTGATCGCCCAGGCGTTTACCACGTCGTTTACGAGTACCGCGATCGCGAGGTCGGCCTCGCCGCAGGGAATCTCGCGCTGAATCTGCTGCATTCCCTCTTGCCGCCCGAGTGCCCGCACGGGACAAATGGCACATTCGATTTCCCTGAGGCTCTCGAAGACTTCATGACACTCGCGCGCCATAGAACGCTCGGACCGAGCACTGCGGCATTGGTACGCGCTGCCGAACGAAGGAACATCCCATGGGAACGACTTGACGGGGATCACCTGATTCAACTCGGGTACGGCGCACGGCAGCGAAGGATCAAGGCATCCATCACAGATGGAAGCTCCCACACTGCGATCGACATAGCACAGGACAAATCTCTGACCAGTCAACTCCTCTCCGAGCAAGGTATCCCGGTGCCCTTGCAACTGCAGGCCGATAATGAAGACGAGGCTGTCGCAGCAGCCGCCCAACTGGGGTTTCCAGTAGTGGTCAAGCCGGTCGATGGAAATCAGGGACGCGGAGTGCGCTCAAATGTATCGAGTGAAAGTGAAGTCCGCGACGCATTTCGAAATGCATTGCGCGAGGGAAGCGGTGTGGTCGTGGAAAGGCATATCGAAGGACATGATCACCGCTTGCTCGTCGTAGGAGGCCAGCTCGTCGCCGCGGCGCGGCGCACGCCCGGACATATTGTTGGCGACGGCATCAGCACCGTCGAAGCACTTGTTGCAAAAGTCAATGCAGATCCCCGGCGTGCGAGCAACCATAATGGGTTGTTGACCACGCTGGAGCTTGACGAAGAAGCTCACCGGTTGCTGGCCCAACGTGGCTACGGGCGTAACAGCGTGCCCTCCGCCGGCGAAACGGTTCATTTGAGGACCACGGCAAATCTGTCGCGCGGCGGCACCGCGAGGGACGTCACAGACGAGGTTCACCCAGACAACCGCATGCTGGCCGAGCGCGCGGCAGCCGTAGTCGGCCTCGACGTGGCCGGCGTCGATTTCATTACGCCTGACATCTCCCGGTCTTATCTGGATGGATATGGCGCCGTCTGCGAGGTGAATGCTGCGCCGGGGCTACGGATGCATCTGGCACCCTTCGAGGGACAGCCCCGCGACGTGGCAGACGCCATTATTGAGCAGTTGTTCCCTGGCAGATCTAGCGGCCGCATTCCGATTGCAGCGATCACGGGAACGAATGGCAAGACAACAACCGCACATATGGTTGCCGCCATTGCAACCGCAGCCGGACTTCGCGTAGGTCTCACTACGACGCTGGGCATCCGCATCCGGGGTCGCGAGGTTCTTCATGCGGATGCGTCGGGCCCTGCGTCCGCGCGCCTCGTTCTGCGTGATCCCACCGTCGATGTTGCGGTTCTCGAGACGGCCCGGGGGGGAATTCTCCGCGAAGGGTTGGCATTCCGCCATTGCAACGTCGGTGCGGTGCTCAACGTCACCAGCGATCATCTTGGCCTTGCCGGGATCGACACGATGGAAGCGCTGGCCTTCGTCAAGCGCACGGTGGTTGAGGTGGCCACGGATGTCGCGGTATTGAACGCCGACGATCCATTCTGTCTCCAGATGATCGAGCATGCCAAGGCATCGTCTGTCTGCCTCGTGAGCATGCAACCCTACAACATGGCAATCAACCGTCATCTCCGGGCAGGCGGCTCCGCGCTTGTTCTGGAAGCGAACGGCCATGAAATGCTGATGTTCCGCCGCAGTGACGCCCGCATCGCCCTGCTCGCCACAAAAGACATTCCGGCAACACATGAGGGGCGAGTTCGCGTCAACGTTCAGAACGCGATGTTTGCGGCCGCAATCGCACTCGGCATGGGGTTTGACGAAAATGCTGTTCGCGCTGGCCTGAGCACCTTTGACACAACTGTCGAACGCACTCCCGGCCGCTTCAATGTCTACGACGGCCACGCATTCCGGGTCATCATGGATTACGGACACAATCCCGCTGCTGTGGGAGCTATATGCGACGCCGCCTCACGCCTTGCAAGCGGCTCCAGAACAATCTGCGTACTTGCCGCTCCTGGCGACAGGCGAAACGAAGACATACAGGCTGTTGCAAAATCGGCCGCGGACAGACATTTCCATCTTTACATCTGCCGGCGAGACGATGACCTGCGGGGACGAGGACCCGACGAAATTCCCAACCGTCTGCGCGACGGCCTGATCGAGGCGGGTGTTCCTGCCAATCGGATTCTCGTGATTCCCGATGAGGTAGAGGCAATGACAACCGCGCTCAAGCTGGCCAAACCCGGCGATTTGCTCCTTCTGTTCGCCGACGACCTGAGGCGCACATGGAAGCAAATCACGGAATTTCGGCCGCGACTGGAAACAATTGACGGCCGAGTGGAATTACTCTCGCCGGCAGCTGTTGGTCTAAGGGCATGATTGATATTGCCTACTTCGAGGAACACGCTGACGAGGCACGATGCATCCTCGAAGCCATGGGCAGGCTCGCCTCCGAGCGAACCGGCACCAAATGCAAATTCTCGCTGGCGCCAACCCTGGATGCCGCTGCGAAAGCCCGGGTGCTGGAATTGCAGGCCGAAGCCTTTGGTTCTCCGGATACCGCGTTCACCGCGCAAGATCTCGATGAAGTCAACAATGATCCTGACGCACTGTTCATTACGCTCACCGTAGATGGCGGGATCGAGGGTTTCTGTTTCGGATACTGGGAATGGCCTAATCAGATCACGGTTCCCGGTACAGATTTTTTCCTCGACTCAGCTATGATTTCCGATCGATTCCGGAACCATGGCGTCGCAGATTTGGCTATCTCTGGCGTGCTTCTCCTGGCAAAGCTGCTCGACTGCACACGCGTGGGTCTCGTTTCCTGGACCGGCGGCGCCCGAAGCTCGCAGTTGCTTCGTCTCTACCGGCGCTTCGGATTCGTTCGCGTCCTGAACGGTTCCAAGATCAAGATGGCATGCGCGCTCGATGATGACAAAATCGCGCGCTTTCTCCTGGAACTCGAGTTAACTCCTGCGGATGACAGACTCCCGTTGCCCGGGAATCTATGGCCGCGGGCCGACGAGCGTGCACTCATCGGATCTTTCTACATTGCGCTCGCTCTCTCGGAAATCATGTACATTGTTGCCCCGTTTGAATTCGCGTACCTCTTCCTGGTCATGGATCGCCCGCAATGGGCCGTCGGTGTAACAATGGCCGGTATTGTTGCATCCATGATTGCGGCGATTCCCGGGGGCATTATTGCCGATCGCTACAGTCGAAAGCTAACCGTTTTGATCGGTGGATTCCTGGCCGGCTTTGGATTGATGGCGCTACCGATAGCAGTGACGTCTTCAGGCCTGACTCAGTTCGCTGCAGCATCTGGTGCGTTCATGATGGCCGGAGCCGGTGAGACGCTGATAGCGTCCGGCGCCGAAGCCTGGATCGTGGATAACCTGGTGGCCGCCGGCCGGCCTGATCTGACCCAACCTTTCTTTGCACGGATGAAATCCGTCTCAGCCTTGGGTGCGGCCATCGCTGGAACGGGAGCCCTCCTTCTGTTACTGCACACGGTGAACCGCCACGTTCTCGACTTGTTGTGGTACGTGGGCGGACTCGGCTTCATCGCCTCTGTCATCGTGGTGGCTCGCATCCGTGAACGGAGACCGCACAGCTACTCTGCTGACGATGAACCGGGTACATGGAAACGGATGCGGGAGGCGCTGAGCGCGCTCGCTGGCCGTCGCGCCCTCCTGATGATCTCAGTCGCGATTGTCCTCGGCATGGCTTCAGGCATGGCGGCACAAGAGGCCTTCACTGTCTCTCTGATCACTAAGCAATTCGACGCGCGCTGGTTCGCTCCGCTCGGCATCGTCGACAGTCTGGATGGCGTCATGGCGCCGGTGCTTGGTCTCTTCCTGGCCAAGCGATTGGGCGCAAACCGGATGCTTGTCTTCGTACTCGGGCTCGAAGTGATCTCGCTCGCTATCTTGTTTGTTCGGGCGGACATCGCCACTGTGGTGGCGCTATATATCATCCTGGATTTGCTGGACGATGCGTGGGACCCGGTGGCGTTGGCGCGCCTGCAAAAACTCACACCCTCCAGGCATCGTGCCACCATCGTCGCGACAGTCTACCAATTTGGCTCAGTCGCCGAGTTGCTGGCCGTGGGCGCATTCGGCCTCATGCTCGGTAGGAATCGTGCCGCCATCGAACAGGCCACACCGGATCTGCTCGAGGCTTTTTCCGGAACTGCTACCCATGCTCCTAAACTTCCTGCTATCTGGATGGGGCTGTCCGTGCCCGACGTCGCCATTGTCGTATTCATCGCCCTCACTGCCCTCGCCATCCCGATGCTTCTTGTACACGGCAAGGAGAGTGAAGTCAGTACGCCCTTGCCCCTGCGGCGCCTGCGGTTGAGTAAGCCACGTGTGACGGGTCCGCATGTCGCCGACTAATTCGGATCCTGCGAATCATTCGGAGAGGAGGTGCAGCTCGTGGCAATATTTGACGATAGAGCGAGTGAATTGGAGCCCATTTGGCCCGGTGCCACGTATGATCCCGCAATTCCTACGATTCAGAAGGTACTCGGCTATGACACGGGCATTGAGATAACGCCCCCGGCCAGCGTGGGTCACTACCTGCAGGCGCTGGCGGAGGCGGCGCCAACCCGAACCCGCCTCATCAAGTTCGCCCAGACATGGGAAGGACGGCCTCTATGGCTTTTCGTCGTCGGGAATCCCGAACGAATCACAAGGCTTGACGAACTGCAACGCGATCTGCATCGACTCGCTCATCCCCAGAACCTGTCGCAGAGTGATGCGGACCGCCTCTTAAAAGAATTGCCCGTTGTCACCTGGCTCGGCCACGGCGTCCACGGGAACGAAATATCTTCGACCGACGCGGCGCTCTTCGAAGCCTATCATCTGCTCGCATCACAGAATGACGCCGACATCGACACTGTATTTCGTGAATCGCTGGTGCTCATTGACCCGATACACAACCCCGATGGCCGCGCGCGTTTTGTCCAGCAGAACCTGCAGGCGCGTGCCGCGACACCCGACCCTACGCCTTACAGCGCCGAGCACGACGAACCGTGGCCGGGTGGGCGAACGAATCATTACTTGTTCGATCTAAACCGTGACTGGTTCGCACAGACTCAGCCCGAATCGCGCGGCTGCATTGGCATCGGTCACAGCTACTGCGGGCACGTCCGCGTGGACCTTCACGAGCATGGCGGAAACAAGGCCTATTTCTTCGGCCCGCCGGCTGACCCCATCAGCCCGTACATTACGGAGACTCAGCGCCGGGCATGGGATCTCTTCGCCCGCGCCAACGCCGCACGATTCGACGAGCGAGGCTGGGCCTACTTCCTCCGCGAGGTATACGACGCTCTCTATCCGGGTTACGGCGATTGCTGGCCCACGCTGAATGGTGCCATCGGCATGACTTATGAACAGGCCTCGTCGCGGGCTCTATGTTTCGCTCGTGCCGACGATACCTTGATGACCTACCGCGATGGCGTGATGCAGCACGCCAATGCGGCACTCATGACCATCATCACCGCTGCCAGGAATCGCGAACAGATCTTGCGCGAGTATCTTGAATACCGAAGGAGCGCCATCGCTGAGGGCGAGAAAAGTCCGACGCGTGAGTATCTTCTTCTACCCAACCACGATCCCTCGCTCGCAAATCGCCTTGCCCGCATCCTTGCTGCCCAGGGCATCGAAGTGCGCCGCGTGATCGAGGCCTTCGAATTTGGCGGCCGGAAAATTCCCGCGGGAACCTACGTCGTATCGCATGCACAGCCATCCGGGCGGCTCATTCGAAGCCTGCTCAATCTCAGGACTGAGCAGCCGGCCGAGTTCATTCGGCGCGTCGAGGAGCGCCGTGCCAAGCGGTTGCCTGATCAGTCGTATGACATCACCGCCTGGAATCTCCCTATGCTCTACGGTGTCGAATCTGTTACCACACCTGATCCTGTTTCTGCCCCTACAACACCGGTGCGGGCAGATTCGAACGACACAAATCCACCCTCCACCTTCGAGCGCGCCAAGGTCGCATACCTCATTCCATGGGGTAGCGCTGCTGCTGCCTTGACCATACAGGCACTCCAGCAGGGGCTACGCATCTATACGATCGGCGGCCCTTTCACGCTTGACGGTCGCACTTTCCCGATCGGTACGGCCGTGATTCGCGTCGCTCATAATCCAGCTGACCTGCATGACAGGCTGACGACGCTCGCAACCAAGCATGGAACGGAAATTGTCCCGATTCACACGGCGTACGTCGACTCAGGAACCTCGCTCGGAAGCAACCGCAAGGCGTTTCTCCGCGTGCCACGTGTGTTGATGGCCTGGGATACGCCTGTGTGGCCACAGTCAGCGGGCTGGGCTCGCTATACGCTCGAACGCCGGTACGGACAATCGGTGACAATCGTCCGCACGTCATCCCTCCGTCGCGCCAACCTCGCACATTTCGACGTCGTCGTATTGCCCGCGGGCGATTACGGTACGAGCATCGACAAACGCGGTGTCGAACGCTTGAAGGGCTGGCTGCGCACTGGCGGAACACTCATCACGATCGCTGAGGCAACTCGCTGGGCAACAGGGGAGGACGTTGGTCTGCTCAGCACAACCGGCTTATTGATGGATGGAAAACCGGATATCCCCCTATCCTCAACATCAGCTACGGGCGGATCCTCGGCTGAAACCAAAGACAACTCCAACGCCGCTAATGCGACCAATTTTGATTATTACCGGGCGATTCAACCGGAGCGTGAGCGGCCTACTCCGCAGCCCGGCGCCATACTCCGGGTATTGCTGGACACCGACCATTGGCTGAGCGCAGGGCACGGCAGCGAAATCTGCGCAATGATTGTGGGAGACCGGATATTCGCGCCGCTTAAACTCGACGATGGCCGCAATGTGGGCATCTGGGCAACCAAGGACCGCTTGATCGCCTCGGGACTGATATGGCCGGAAACCCAGGATATCCTCGTTCAGAAGGCGTTCCTGATGCATCAACCATTTGGTGATGGACAAGTCATCGCGTTCGCCGAGGATCCCAATTTTCGAGCATTTACAGAGGCCACAATGCTACTCTTCATGAACGCAGTATTGCTTGGACCTGGTTACTGCAAACGTCTCGCACCAAATTACCCGGCCTGCACTACGAGCGAAACGCTCTCTCCGACGCGGTAATATCTGCAACCGCGCCTAAACCAGATGGTCCTGGTTCAACGAGCCTTCTCTCCTACTACCTGTGCCTCTACGGGATTCGGGTGAACCTCCGTCGCAGCCAACTGGATTGGCCGGCGCACAGATGCCGGATCAATACCGGCGCGCAACGCCGCGGCGATCCCGGCAGCTTCCCAGTAGTTATCCACTATGTGAAGCTGCCCCTTGCTCCATGGCAACGCTTGCAGATCATTGCTCAATATGTTGGTATTCTCACGAACTGCAATCACGGGAATATCTTGTTCCAGGGCAGCCAGCGTCGGCAACCCCAGTGCTTTGTCAGGGATAACCAGCAGCGATACGTCCTCGGCCGTGATTACGCCCGGTGCTGGAGGCGTCAACGTTTCCTCGATCTCAATGATCCGGGGGCTGCGCTGCAGTCCTTTCAGTACGCACATGAAGAATCCGGTCGAAATCGCTTCGGCTGCCATCCGCGGATCCACGACGCCCGGATCGATATCGGCAATCTCCTTCGACTCAAGCATGGGAGAGTGTGCAGTCGGCACGTTGTACATGGTCGAAAGCGCGTGCGTGAAGATGGCTTCCGCGCCACCCCACGGGTTCACCATCTCGCCATGACTCCGAAAATACTGCATGTGATATTCCTTAGGCACTCCAACCACCGACGCCAACGCGACAGCATCGTATTCCTCTCGCGCCTCATCCAGCGTCTGCAGCAATCCCTCCATCTGGTCCACCCGTCCGGTAGCGCGGCCTGATTCGGCCCATTCAGCTCGCACTGAGACAGGCGGATCCAGCATTACCACTCGGGGGACTTCAAGACCATACGTCGAGCGAGCTGCATTGACTGAGTTGACGGCTGCATTCTCGGCCTGCGATCCGTGCTGCGAGTCGATTACGACCAGTACCCGATTCTCTCGCACCGGCTGAAGGCCGATAACACCCAACAAGAACCGCGAAATGATACTGCCTTCCACATAGAAGGCATTCTCCGGCAGGTCGATAACATCGGATGCATTGACGACGTTCGGATGGGTAATCAGCGTATCTGAAACACTGGCCAGCAAGGACGCCGCTGGCGTGGCATCGCCCGCGTGGCCTCCAATGTTACTGCCAACTCCGGTCGGCACAAGGAATACGGTCGTGAAAGCGCCCGTTCGCTCCATGGAACGACGACGAAACCGAAAGATGGATGGAATATCTTCGCCGCGCCGCGGGTCCAGATCCGCGATGAATCCCGCTTCACACCGATAAGCTGTACTGTCGGTTGCACTCACTGCAAGACGGATTGGGAATTCACTATGGCTCGCCCCTTTGACATGCCGTTCAAAGTGGGCCAGCAAATTGCGGTGGCCGCGCACGATTGGAATGTCGATAGCACGCTCATGAATGTACATGTTGTAATCCTCCACAATACTCCAGGAAGTCCTCATACACGAAGGCCCGATCCAGCGTGAGTACACCGTCGCTGTTGAACGAGTAAATGGACGGCATGTTCACACCATTGAAGAAGTTCGCCTTGACCATGCTGTACGCGCCCGCATCCAGAAAGAACACTCGCGATCCTATTTCCAGCGGATCCGTAAATGCGCATTCGCCGAATACATCTCCGGCAAGACACGTGGCGCCCGCTAGAAGATAGCGATGCCCGCCATAATCGAGATCTCCGAGCACGTCCGGAATGGAGTTGAACTCGAGCACTTCGGGCATATGATTCACGCTCGTATCGAGTACCGCAACGGTCCTCCCGTTGCTCCGTACGAGGTCCACGACCGAACTCACGATGATCCCCGCACGCCGCGAGATGGAGGCTCCGGGTTCCAGATAGATTCGCAGATCGTAATGCGACCGGAGCAGGTCCAGTGCCTGATTCAGCCCCTTGAGATCCGCCGCCCGACGGCGCGTTCTGCCGCAACGAAATGCTCGGGGCCCCTGCCCATCCGAGGCCTCTGCACACTCATCGTCGCCAAAAAACAGGTATCCGCCACCCAGGTCAATCCAACGCAGCTGCTTCAGGAGAGAACTCAAGTGCTGATCCAGATATCGCACTGTATCGAGCAGAGGAGCCGTATCAAGAGCGTCACAATTCGTGTGAAACATCAGCCCCGTAAGTCCATCGAACTGCTCTGGATCAGCCCGTAATGTCTCGCGTACGTCCTCTATGCTCGCGCCGAGTTTCGAGTGACGCCTGCACGGATCGTATCGCTCGTCCGCGATGTTCGAGAGCCGCGGATTCACGCGCAGCCCACACTCGGTTACGCCCACTGCTCTCTCCCGAAATTGCGCCCATTGCTCCATGGAATTAAAGCTCACGAGATCGCAAAGCTCAAATAGTTCGGCCGCGTCAGAAGGCCGTATACCCGGAGTTGTAAGGTGAATAGGACGGCGAGGGCCAAGGATGCCACGTCCAAGCTTCGCCTCGAAGAGAGAGCTCGCGTGGAACCCATCCGCGACGCTCGCAATCGCCCTCAACCCTCCCGGGACAGAAAACGACTTCATCGCAAACAACAAATGGGTGCGATCGCCCTCAATGGCATCGAGCGCCAGCTGCGCATCCTGGATTAGTTGAGCCTCATCGTAGATGAACGCGGGAGTCTCGATCGCTTGCGTCTGCAGCGCGTTAAGTAATCGCTGTCGATCCATTGCACTCTCCTGAGGAAGCATCCTCACGGCGACTCTCGCGGCATACGCACAAAATCACAAGCCCATACCACCCATCCGATGCCTGTGCCATTACGCAAATCCGCAATCCTCGTGGAGCAGCAAACCAGCTTCCCGAATGCGGTTACGTCAGCACTTCACCCCCAGCGTTTTGTGGATGTCAGAGCCTCTGCCGCTCCCATCGCCCGCCCCGGCGTCTCAACGAACCTCCTTGACTGTCCAGCTTTATATCTCGCCCGGTGGATATACCTTCGCTTCCTGAACAGTAACGCCCGGAGCCATTCTTCGGGGGTACTTCCCCCGGTTAGAAATTCCTCTGACTCCTTCCCTTGGCCTACACGCACCGCCTTAGCTTTGCCATGTAAGTCTCGATCATGAGCCCTCTCATGATCTGAGGTTGCAGTGCTTCAATTGAGCTCACAGTGATTACAGTCACTGAGCTGCCGGTGAAAATATGAACTCGTTATAATGGAGCGGTCTTTGGCGAAAACCAGCATAGGTATCAGCCTTCGCCCAGAATATTTCCCGTAGCCGCATGATTTTGTTGTCAGGTTGTGTATCTCGTAACAGAACCGGCCTTGAGGAAATTACACCCTCGCGATCGCCCGGGCTTTGGAATTACGGAAATCGCCGTAAGCGATTTACAGCGGATGTGGTAACGGGGGAAACACATTCTCATCGTTCCTCCGTACTTCCCATCAAATGGTCGGTTTCACGGCTCAGTGACGGCTGTTTCTATTGCTGTTCATACTTCGGTGGACTGACGTAGTTCAGCGTGCAGGGCATGCATTGCTGGTTACACTGCAGCAGCCAGGCAAAAACCACATACTTGGCCTCGTGGATGATTGGAATGCTCTCACCGTGCAGTCGTTCTATGTTGAGAGATCCAGGGAGCGGCTTGGTGACTGCGACGTTCTGCGTACGCCGCACTCCAATGCGACGGCGCCGTCGGGTTGCTCAGTTGCAGGCCCTCGGCGATCCGTCGGTGCTGGTCCCGATGCTGATGAGACCCATCGGCGCACCCATCACCCGGCTGCCTGCAGCCGCAGGAATTTACGCCCCGCGATGATCGATAGTGCATGAGTAACTGCGACGTTACTGTATACTACGCCGTAAACTCTTGACATTCCTGTGACGGTTGGAAATCCCGAGAAAGGTTAATTCCGATGACGAAAAGGTCGTGGGCAGTTTGTTGTGTATTGATTTTGGCTGGCTTGGTGACATCCGCTCCGGGAGCAGGAGCCCAGGTGAACCCCAGCCTTTACGCAGGGCTAAGGTGGCGCAATGTCGGGCCGTTTCACGGTGGTCGCATCGCCTCCGTGACCGGTGTCGTCGGTGAACCCGGCACGTTCTATGTGGGCACCCCCCAGGGCGGTATCTGGAAGACCACCAGCGCGGGCGTGACCTGGTACCCGATCTTCGATCAGATCAAGAGCGTGGACAGCATCGGGGCGATTGAGGCGGCTCCGTCGGATCCCAACATCATTTACGCGGGAGCCGGCGACCCCATTTTGGGGAGCCTCGGCAATGGCATGTGGAAGTCGACGGATGCAGGCAAGACCTGGCACCACATCGGGCTCGAGGACACGGTGAAGATCGACAGGATTCTGGTCGATCCCCACGATCCCAACCTTGTGATCGTCTCGGCTCTTGGCGACAGCCGCCATCACGGCGGCGGCGTGTACCGCTCGACCGATGGCGGTCAGACCTGGACCAACGTGCTGAAGCCCGCGGGCTACAAGGGCACGCGCGACCTGGAATATGCCTACGACGATCCGAGCGTAATGCTGGCAGCCACGCAGGGCAACGGCGGATTTGGCTTCGGCATGGCCGTCGGCAAGAAGAAAAAGAAGAAGCCGGAGGTCTTCAAGTCCACGAATGAAGGCAAGACGTGGACGCAGATCAAAATTCCTCCGTTTCCTGGGCGCGTCGACCTGGCGATCGCCATGCACACTGACGGCAAGCGGATTTATATCATCGGCAATAACATCGAACACGGCTCGGGCCTGTTCCGCTCGGATGACGGCGGCGCCACCTGGAAGCACATGGCCGGCAAGGACACTCGCATCGAAAACGGGCAGGGGTCCTATAGTTGCGGCGTCTGGGTCGACTCACAGAACCCAAACATCGTGTACACGGCGAGCACCGCCTTGTACCGTTCCACCGATGGTGGCGTCACGTTTCACGCTTTCAAGGGAGCACCCGGCGGCGAAGACTACCACAAAATGTGGATCGATCCGACAAACGGAAAGCGCATGATCGTCGGTGCCGACCAGGGAGCCAGCGTCACGCTCGACAATGGCAAGACCTGGAGCCTGTGGTATACCCAGCCGATCGCACAGATTTACCACGTCGCCACGGACGATGCGTATCCGTACTACATCGTCGGGGCCCAGCAGGACACCGGTGCGGTCATGATCAAGAGCCGCGGTAACTGGGGCCAGGTGGACATCACCGACTGGAGCCCGGTGCCTGCCTCAGAGTTTGGCATCATCGTGCCCGATCCCCTGCACCCCGACATTCTTTACGCTGTCGGCTATGGACCGGGCGGCGGCGGCAACAGCATGGTCAAGATCAATATGAAAACAGGGCAATGGGAGAACGTCGCGCCCAATTTCGGTGTGAATGCACACAAATACCATGCCGCCCGGGAGGTCCCGAAGGAATTCGACACCGCCTTTGACCCCAGTGCTCTCTATATCGGTTACCAGTGCCTGCTGGTCTCGCGCAACGGCGCCCATTCCTGGACAGTTGTCAGCCCGGACCTGACTACGAAGAAGGGTCAACCTCAGATTGCCTGTGGCGCAAAGCCTCCGAAGGCGAAGGCCATGCCTGCTGTCCTCAAACCTTCGTCACTGCCTGCGGGTAAGGCAGCCATCAAGGCCGCGACAGCGGGTACTTCCAAGCCCGGCACCGGGTCAAAAAAGGCGGCTGCCAAAGGTACGAAAAAGATGGCGTTTCCGAAGCCGCCGCCCGCCATCGCGGACTTCTCCATCTCCAAAGTCAAACCCGGCGTCATCTGGACTGTGAGCACGAACGGCCAGATCTATAAAACGATGGACCACGGCAAAGTGTGGACCAACGTCACCAACATCCCGGACGTGCCGGCGCACCTCACCTTCAACACGATCGTAGCCGGCGACACGGTCGACACCGCCTTCGTCTCCGGCCGCATTAGCGGCGGGTTCTTGCAGAAGATACCCAAGACCGAAGACACCGATGTGCCTTACATCTGGCGCACTGTGGATGGCGGCAAAACGTGGACGAAAATCGTCAACGGCCTGCCTTCGGACGAGCGCACCGGAAGCTGGGTCAACTGCGTGCGTGTCGATCCGAAGCAGCCCGGGCTGCTGTTTGCTGGGACCGAAACGACCGTCTATGTCAGCTTCAACAATGGAGATCACTGGCAGTCGCTGCGGCAGAACCTGCCCAGCACCTCCATCCGCGATATCGACGTCCACACTGCAAATCACCAGAACGACCTGGTGATTGCCACCTACGGGCGCGGCTTCTGGGTGCTCGACGACTTCACGCCGTTGCGCCAGATCGCGGTCAGCACCCAAAAAATCAGCGCCTCACCCGTCTATTTCTACAAGCCCGAGGACGCCATTCGCTCCCGCGAGAACAGCAACTGGGATCAGCCCTTCTCGATCGAAGTGCCTCACGCGAAAAACCCGCCGTATGGAGCAATCCTCGATTACTACCTCAGCCAGAAACCCTCCGGCCCGATCACCCTCCAGGTCTTCGACGCCAAGGGCAATCTGGTCCGCACCATGTCCAGCAAACTGCCGCCGCCCATCAAGGGCCAGATGTTCCCGCGGTACTGGCTGGCCAGTCCTCAGTCGCGCGCCCTCAGCACCCACGTGGGCCTGAATCGCGTCAACTGGAATCTGCGCTATGACAACCCGCCCGCCTTGCATCACGATCTGGAAAACCAGATGAACACCGTGGCGGGCAAAACCACTCCCGGCCCGCATGGGCCGCAGGTCATTCCCGGCGTCTACACGCTCAAGCTGACCGTGGACGGCAAGGTGTACACCCGCAAGGTCACGGTCGTGAACGATCCGCGAGTCGGCCAGAGCCCCGCTCTGATGGCCAAGCTGCGCAGCCAGAACAAGCTCACGCTGCTGTCCTATCAGGGTATGAAGCAGAGCTACCAGGGGCACGCGGAGGTGGAAGCCGTGCAGGACCAGCTTGCGAAGCTGATGCACCAGAAATTGCCGCCCGATGTGGCCACCCAGGCGAAGAAGCTCGATACCACACTGAAGAACATCGGTGGCGTGCGCCTGTCACGTCGCGCACGGATCCTATCGTTCT
Source organism: Acidobacteriota bacterium (assembly GCA_021791875.1). Lineage (GTDB taxonomy): Bacteria > Acidobacteriota > Terriglobia > Terriglobales > Acidobacteriaceae > Acidobacterium. Next base: position 21,414 of record JAJYVU010000055.1, read on the forward strand.
TGAGCGGCGCTCACAAGACCAACCCACTCAAGTCCTTCCGGGATCTGAACGACGACTACAACACCATGGTGAGCATGATGCAGGTTGGCATGGACATGGCGCCCACTCCGACGCAGATCGCCACCTGGAAGAGCGACTGTACGAACTACAACCACACCGTGGCCGCATGGAAGAACGCCCACCAGCAAATCACGGACTTCAACTCACTGTTGGTCAGAAATCACCTGCACAAGCTCACGATGGCACGCACTACGCTTACCAATGACTCGTGCAGATTTGCTCCGAAGTAAGCCGGAAGACCGGCAACCAGCAACGCCAGCCGAGAGGCTCCGCCGTTCCGGTCGGGTCCTTTCGGCTGGTGTCATCTGCCACGAAAGCAGCATCTCGAGCACGATGATGCGGCGCTTTGCACGCTGTCTTGGCGGGGCGCGCATCCATGAAGGGACGCCGGAGGAAAACTGGCAGATCGTCACCATCGTGGACGTGATGAACCTTCGCGGCATGATCGCTACAATGACCGTCGAGGCGGCCACCGATACGGATATCTTCCTCGCCTACCTTGACCATTTCCTCTGTCCGGCCCTGACTCCGGGTCGTGCAGTGGCGATGGACAACCTCTCCTCCCATAAGGCCGAAGGCGTACGGCAGCGTATCGAAGCCGCAGGTGCGGAGTTGCTTTACCTGCCGCCTTACTCGCCCGACCTGAACCCCATCGAAAAAGCCTGGTCCAAGCTCAAACAACTGCTTCGCTCTGCCAAGGCACGATCTGAAGAAGCTCTCGACCATGCCATCACTCAAGCCCTTCAGCAAATATCCCCTGACAACGCCAATGCATGGTTCAGACTCACCCTCAATTGGGTACAGCTACCATGAAAATGCTCTAACGTTCAAACCACCTCTGACATCTGGAACGGCCTTCCATAGCATGTCATTCTGGCATAGTCGCTCTGCGCTTGCAGCGACCAGAGCTTCAGCGTGTCGTTAGCACATGATATGTCCGGTTGAATTAGCAAGTGAAATGTCCGCAC
>JAJYVU010000154.1 GCA_021791875.1 Acidobacteriota bacterium
TTCGGTCGGGCAGAATGCATCGTTCGCACGACCTGTTGGCTATCGCGCACCGGCAACTGAAGTTCCCTCTGCGCTCGAACGCCTGCTTGGCTTCTACGTCAGCGATCGCACGCCCAACGAAGATCTTCGCCACTGGTTCGCCCGTTACGATGACGCACAGTTGCGCACCCTTCTTGCAGGCGAACCGGTGGCTCCCGTCGAACGCGACAAGCCCCTCGGGCGCGTCCCTCACGGGGCCGCGGAATGAGTCTTTTCCCTGCGTTTCTCAAGCTGCGCAATAAGCCATGCCTGGTCGTCGGCGCGGGCGAAATCGCCTGGTCGAAGATCACATCACTGCTCGATGCGGAAGCTGATGTGCAGGTCGTCGCAATCGAAGCTCGTGACGAAGTGCATCAACTGGCTACCCGGGGACGCATCCGCCTCACACTGCGCGATTATGAGCCCGGCGACCTCACGGATCGTTTCCTCGTCATCGCGGCGACCAGCGACCGCAACGTCAACGCCGCCGTCTACCGCGACGCCGAGGCCCGCAATATCCTCTGCAATGCGGTCGACGATCCACCCAACTGCGATTTTTACTTCGGATCTGTTGTCCGCCGCGGCGATTTGCAAATCGCCATTTCCACCGCTGGTGAAAGCCCGGCTGTAGCGCAACGCCTGCGTCGTGAGATCGACGCCGCGCTTCCCGCCGATCTGGGCCGATGGCTCGCCGATCTTGGCGAACTTCGCCGCGAAGTCCTGGAGATCCATCCCGAAGGTGAACCTCGCAAGCAACTCTTGCACACGCTTGCGCAGCGGGACGTATGCAGTTCCCAGGATTGCCCGGCTCGGCGACTCGTCCGCGATGCTGGCGCTAACGTCAATGCCCAAAGACAAGACTATAGAGCAGAACAGCTAGCACCAGACCGCTGACTGCGACATACAGACGGTCCCGCTGCGAAAAGAAACCCACCAAGCACAAAAATACGCGCGCGATCGGCGTAAGAATCAGCACCAGCAGCCCCAGCTGAATCAGTTCGCGGGCATGACCGTGGATCGCGCCCCAGAAGATGCTTACCGGATCGCGAAGTATCCCTGGTTCACCGTGAAAATGCCGGTAGTTGGGAACCGGACCCGGATGCTGAAACAGGTACATCACGCCGCCAACAAAGACCAGGCTCGCCGCCGTCAACACGCCGATGCGCAGCATGTTTGAGACAATTTCTTCCATCTTCTGGTCGTCCCAGGTCATCATAGTTTCCCTGCCAGGCTGTTGTAGATCATTTCAAATCCAAGCGCGACGATTACCAGCGCAAATATGGTTCGCAGCAGGGGAACCTTGGCCTTCACCAGGACCTTGGCTCCGAGCATCGATCCAGCCAGTACCCCCAGCATCACGGGCATCGCCAACCCCGGCGCAATGTAACCCCGACTGAGATAAATACCGGCGCTCGCTGCTGCCGTCACGCCGATCATGAAATTGCTTGTCGTTGTGGATACCTTGAAGGGCAGACGCATTGCCTGGTCCATGGCCAGCACCTTGACCGCCCCCGAACCGATGCCCAGCAACCCGGATAGAGTCCCGGCTACATACATGAGCCCAAACCCTGCCGGAACTCGCTGCGCTACGTAACTTTCTTCTCCAGCCGGCGCGGGGAAACTGCCTTTCAGCTTCAGTCTCAGTGCCATGGCGTCGGGCTTGTCCGTATGCGTATCGTGCTTCGTCCGAAACGACGCCCAGGCCGAGTACAAGAGCACAATGCCAAAGATAACGCCGATCGTCGGAGCAGACACCATCGTCGTCAGATACGCTCCAAACAGCGCACCCAGCGTCGTCGCTACCTCCAGGAACATCCCGATCCGCACGCTTGAGAATCCTTCGCGCACATAGGAGGCCGCTGCGCCGGAAGAGGTCGCGATCACTGAGACCAGCGACGCGCCAATGGCGTAGTGAATATCCACATGAAAGAGCAGCGTGAGCACGGGAACGATCACCACGCCGCCGCCAAGACCCGTCAGCGCTCCCAGGAATCCCGCAAGCAGCGAGCTCAGGAGCAGCCAGGCAGAAAAGACGATCGTACTCATCATATTCAGGTGTATGTGGAGTGGGCCCGAAATGCAAGTTTTACAAAAAGTTGCAATCCGCGCCCATTTGTGCAAGCAATTAGCACTCCAAACTGCTGTACTGTCTCCACCCTTCTACCGCGCCCGAACCCGTCGCGATTTTGTCTGCGATCGCTTCTCTTTGCGAACTCGGCCCCCATGGGCTTTATGTCGCGCGATTTGCTCGCGAATGGTCTGCTTCCCCTGTTTCGAGTGCCATCCCTGGCGGCGGTCAGACAGCTCGTCTCCTTCCATGTGCAGCGCGGAAACCAGCAAGGTAATGTGCGAGAACGCCTGCGGAAAATTCCCTACCTGCCGCTTGTGCTTAGGATCGTATTCTTCGGCAAGCAGGCCGACGTCATTGCACAGCTTCAGCAGCCGCTCAAACAGCTTCTTCGCCTCGCGCTGACGTCCGATCGCATGCAGTGCGCTCACCAGCCAGAAGCTGCATGCAAGAAACGCACCTTCCCCGGGCGGCAGGCCGTCGCTTCCCTTGGAAGTGTCGTACCGCAGTACCAGACCGTCCTTCATTAGATATTTCTGTACTGCATCCACCGTCCCGATCACCCTTGGATCGTCCACTGGCAGGAACCCCACCAATGGAATCAGCAGCAGAGCTGCGTCCAGCCGCCGCGTTTCATAAGACTGCACAAAGCTGTTCTTGCGCTTGTCAAATCCATTTCTGCAAACCTCCTCGTGGATCTCATCGCGCGTCTGCTTCCACGCCTCCATCGGCACATCCAGGTTGTGATGCTCCGCCAATTGAATCGCCCGGTCAAACGCAACCCACGCCATCACCTTGGAATAGGTGAAGTGTTCAGGGCCGCCGCGTGTCTCCCAGATACCCTCATCCGGCAGCATCCAGGCCGTGCGCAAGTGTTCGATCAGAGCCTTCCATATCTGGAAGTCCTCTTCACGCAGGCTCCGCACCCCCGTCTCCGCGTGATAAAAGGCATCCATTACCTCGCCGTAGATGTCCAGTTGAAGTTGCTTTGCTGCCGCATTTCCAATGCGCACCGGCTTCGAATTCTCATATCCCGGCAGCCAGTCGGCCTCCCACTCAATCAGCAAGCGCTCCCCGTGGATCCCGTACATGATCTGCACCTGGTCCGGTGATCCGGCCAGCGCGCGCAGCAGCCAGTCCTGCCATGCTCTCGCTTCGTCATAGTAGCCGCCGCTCATCAGCGCCAGCAGCGTAAAGGTCGCATCGCGCAACCAGCAATAGCGATAGTCCCAGTTGCGTGGTCCGCCCAGCGCTTCCGGCAGTGAAGTGGTTGGCGCCGCCACCACGCCGCCCGTCGGCATGTAGGTCAAAGCCTTCAACGTAATCAGCGAGCGTTCGATGATATCCGCATACTTGCCGTCGCAACGATTCTTCCGCGTCCAATCCACCCAGAATTTCTTCGTCCTCCGCAAAGCCTCTTCGGGTTCCGTGGCTGGAGGATCTCCCAAATGCGACTTGCCGTAAGTCAGCGTGAACCACGCGCGTTGACCACGCCGTACGGTAAAGTTGCTCATCGTCTTCATGTCTTCGCCGTGCGTTTCTTCTGAGGTTCGTAAAAATGCCAGGTTCGGCCCACCAACCGCGCGTACCCCTTCCTCGGTTCTGACTACCCACGGGATCGTCTGTCCGTAGTCGCACCGTATTGCCATCTCCATACGCATGTCCACTTCCCCACGCACACCCTCGACAATCCGCACCACGTCGGAGTTCTCGTCGCGTGTCGGCATAAAGTCGATCACGCGCACAGCGCCTTGCCCTGTCTCAAACGTCGTCTCCAGGATCAGCGTGTGCGGAATATATTGGCGGCTCGATTTCCACTTGCGACCCTGCGGACGAATGCTCCAGTAACCGTTACGTTCATCCCCAAGAATCGAGGCAAAACAGGCGCTTGAAGCAAAATCAGGCCAGCAAAGCCAATCTATCGATCCGTTCTTCCCAACCAGGGCGGCTGTGTGACAGTCCCCAATCAGTGCGTAGTCTTCTATTTTCATGCTCATGGATTATTGCTCGTGGTAGTTGCACATCAGCCCGCCATCGACCACAAACGTAGAGCCATTGACATAGCTGGCTTCCTCAGAAGCCAGGAAGGATACCACGGATGCAACATCCTTCGGCTC
>JAJYVU010000056.1 GCA_021791875.1 Acidobacteriota bacterium
ACACTATCTGGCCCTCGCTACTGCTCAAAAAGCACCGGCAAACGAAAACACGTCCCTAATCACGCACCGGAATCAGCACCTGTGAGAAATGCGGGCTAACCCTCTCAACGCTCCCTGAAATCTATCTTTTTGCCGCTTTTTCCACCCCTTCCGTCACCCGAAAGTTCGTCTCATCGCCACCCGCAACGCGTCCGAATGCGTTACAGTTCATCTAACAGGCAAAGCGCAATACACAAGGGGATGATGTGAGCCACTCCAAAGAACTCCGAGAACGCAGCGAAACCCGCAAGCTGCCCATGATGCCCATCCGGGACATGGTGATTTTCCCGCATATGATGACGCCCTTCGTCGTTGGACGGGAATCCAGCGTCCGCGCCCTCGAGGAAGCCCTCAACGGCGACCGCAAAATCTATCTCGCCACCCAGCACGACGCTCGCATCGACGAACCCACTTCCGACGACATCTACTCCGTTGGCACCATCGGCAATATTGTTCAGAGCGTCAAAATGCCGGATGGCAATATCAAAGTCCTTGTCGAGGGCATCGAACGCGCCCGCACAGTCGAACTCAACGACACAGACGGCTTCTTCGTCGCCACCGTCCGCACCTACAAAAACCAGCTCGAAATGACCCCCGCCACCGAGCAGGTCGTTCAGCGCGTCACCGGCCTCTTCGAGCAGTACCTCAAGCTCCAGCAGGCTCTCAACGTTGAAACCGTTGCCGCGGCCATCCGTACAGACGAACCCTCCAAACTCGCCGACACCATCGCCGCAAACCTCCAGCTCGAAATCAACGAAAAGCAGGACCTCCTCGAAATCTTCGATCCCGCCGACCGTCTCGCCAAAATCGCCGACGTCCTCGACATCGAGATCGAAAAGCTCAACATGGACCGCAGCATCCAGTCCCGCGTCAAGCGGCAGATGGAGCGCGCCCAGAAGGAGTACTACCTCAACGAGAAGATCAAGGCCATCCAGAAGGAACTCGGCCGCGGCGAAAAAAGCGAATTCGACGAGCTGAAGAAAAAAATCGAATCCGCCGGCATGCCTAACGACGTCCTCGACAAGGCCATTCAAGAGCTCCGCAAGCTCGAGGCCATGCCGCCCATGTCCGCCGAGTCCACCGTCTCGCGCAACTACCTCGACTGGCTCCTCGCCGTGCCCTGGAAGAAAAAGTCCAAGGAAACTCGCAGCATCGATGTCGCCGAAAAAGTTCTCAACGAAGACCACTATGGGCTTGAAAAGATCAAGGACCGCATCCTTGAATTCCTCGCCGTCCGCCAGCTCGTCAAGAATCCCAAAGGCTCCATCCTCTGCTTCGTCGGACCTCCGGGCGTCGGCAAAACCTCCCTCGGCATGTCCATCGCCAAGGCCACTGGCCGCAAGTTCGTCCGGCTTTCCCTCGGCGGCGTCCGCGACGAGGCGGAAATCCGTGGCCATCGCCGCACCTACATCGGAGCGCTCCCCGGCCAGATCATTCAGTCCATGAAAAAGGCTGGCACCCGCAACCCCGTCATGATGCTCGACGAGGTCGATAAGATGGCCTCCGACTTCCGCGGCGACCCCGCCTCGGCCCTGCTCGAAGTCCTTGATCCCGAGCAGAACTCCAGCTTCCAGGACCACTACCTCGACGTTGAATACGACCTCTCCCAGGTCCTCTTCGTCGCCACAGCCAATGTCCTGCACACCATTCCGGCCCCGCTTCAGGACCGCATGGAAATTCTCCGTCTGCACGGCTACACCGAGCTCGAAAAACTCGAAATCGCCAAGCAATACCTCATCAGGAAGCAGCGTGACGCTACCGGTCTGACCGAAAAGAACATCGTCTTCACCGACGACGCCGTCACCGCCATCATTCGCAGCTACACCCGCGAAGCCGGCGTCCGTAACCTCGAACGCGAAATCGGCAACGTCTGCCGCAAAGTCGCACGCCGCGTTGTCAAAGAAGGCGCAAAACACAAGGAGACCATCACCGCCGAAAACATCTCCGACTTTCTCGGCGTCGCTCGTTTCCGCGACTCCTCCGTCCACGAAAAAGACGAAGTCGGCCTCGTCAACGGCCTCGCATGGACAGAAGTTGGCGGCTCCATCCTCCAGACCGAAGTTCAGATTCTCGACGGCAAGGGCAAGCTCACCCTCACCGGTCAGCTCGGCGACGTCATGCAGGAGTCAGCCCAGGCGGCTCTCTCCTACGTCCGCAGCCGCGCCCACATTCTCGGCCTTGCTCGCGACTTCTACCGCAACATCGACATCCACATCCACGTCCCCGAAGGCGCCATCCCCAAGGACGGACCCTCGGCTGGCATTACCCTCGCCACCGCGCTCTCCAGCGCACTGGCCAAAATCCCCGTCCGCCGCGACATCGCCATGACCGGCGAGGTTACCCTCCGCGGAAAAGTCCTCGCCATCGGCGGCCTCAAGGAAAAACTCCTCGCAGCCCACCGCGCCGGAATCTTTGAAGCCATCATGCCCGAGGAAAACCGCAAGGATTTGGCCGATTTGCCCGAGAATCTCAAGTCCGCCATGAAGCTCAATTTCGTCAGCTCCATGGACGAGGTCCTCAGCATCGCTCTCGCCAGCCCCTTGCCCGAAATCACCGAGGACACACCCGACGTTCTGGCCTCCGTCCGCACCCAGAACTCCGAACGCCGCCCTCACCAGTAATCCCATCATCCACAGACATACCAGGGCCCGCGCATCGCGCGGGCCTTTGCTTATTCCCGCCAATTCGCTGATCGCGCCGTTTCCCTGCTGCCGTCCCCCGCCGGAAGGCCATCTGCTACAGGCTCGCTTTATCATGGCCAATAGAGGATTATCCTCCTTGTCGGGATCCACCCACATAACTCGCCGGGCATCGTCTCCCGAAACTGGCCAGATCATCAAGAAACTCGAGCAGCGCCTCGGTCGCGTCCACGCCCGTCAGCGCCTCGGCATCGAGCACGACCACGAGGCCGTCTTCGGCCACGGGCGTAACCTCTTCCACCCCGAAAATTGGTATTCGGCACATTCTCTCTTCAAAGCGGCTCTCAAGCTGACCGGGCTCTATGCGCTCGGGCACAGGAACGCGCAAAACATCCGCATCCTCACCAACCCTGTCCATCTCGATCGTCTGCCTTCCTTTTTCGAAGGCTTCTCCGTGCTACACATCAGCGACCTGCACGCCGACCTCAACCCGGAACCGATGAAGCGCCTGGCCGGAATCCTCCCCGGCCTCCACTACGACATCTGTGTCCTGACCGGCGATTTCCGCGGCCAGACCTTCGGCCCGTTCGACGCAGCTCTCGACATCCTCCGTCACCTGCGATCCCTCCTTCATGAACCGGTCTATGCGGTGCTCGGCAACCACGACTCCATCCGAATGCTCCCGGCCATCGAGGAGATGGGCATCCGCATGCTCATGAATGAATCCGTGCCGCTCACCCGCGACCATCAGGAAATCTTTCTCAGCGGAGTCGATGACGCCCATTACTATCGCGCCGATAACATCCAGCAGGCGGCCGGCTCGATCCCACCCGGTGCGCTCTCCATTCTTCTCTCACACACTCCGGAAATCTATAAGCAGGCGGCACACGCCGGTTTCTCGCTCATGTTGAGCGGCCACACGCACGGCGGCCAGATTTGCCTGCCGGGCTCCATCCCCATCTTGCTCGACGCAGCCCTCCCACGCTCGATGGCCTCCGGCCCCTGGACCTACGGTCCACTAACCGGCTACACCTCGGTCGGCGCGGGTTGTTCTATTGCCCCAGTGCGTTTCAATTGCCTTCCTGAAATCACCATCCATCGACTCACGAAATCCAAGGGTCCCGCGCACTTTTCTTAAAGCATTTCCCTATGGGTATAGACCGAGGAGCGAATACCGACGCAGCCTTTTCGTCCGGCAAAGCTGCACTGAATTGAATTCGGAGAGTCTACAGTAAGACGGGGAAATGCTTTAATACGGCCGCTCGCGAAGATGCCATCTGAAAAACAGAACCGACAGCCCCATCTCGCCGATCATGAAAATCGCCACGATCACCGCTATGTCCGGCACGCTCAAGGAAAGCGCGTGATGTACCGCGACCACCGGAAACAGCGCTTCAGGAATTTGATCCAGCCCCGTCGCCCGGCTCCCCGCCGCCAGTCCAAGACGCCGTTTGCAGAAGCTCGAAAACAGGTCGCCGCCCATCGACCAGGCCGCAATCTTGGCGCCCAGATCCCAGTCCATTCCCATCACAACCGCACCGATAGACGTAATCAGGACGGAAGATCCCACACCCCGCACGGTCTTTGACGCCCCGAATAACGGCCGATGATCAAAGAAAGTCAAACCGCCATCCACCGGCCATGACCATCTCGCGCCGGCCAGATTCTTTACCGCAATCGGGCTTACGTTTGCCAGCGCCAACAGGCTCAGGACTTCGCAGATGGTTCGAACATGCAAAGCTGCTTAGGCTCCCGGGAAAGGCCTTCACCGTCCAGCGGCATTACCCGTCCGGCCGCCGGCAGGCCGCTTCCTCGACTTGCTGACAGCATATCCACAAGCCCTTGTTCCGAGGGTGACCGCAGTCACATGCGTTGCCGCCTCTCCTCACATCTCAGACCGCAACCCCAGCCACAGCGCAATTCCCGCCATCTCGCCCGCCAGTACCAGCATCAGCGTCATTCGCACGGTCCCCGTAGCCGTCAGCCACTGCGGATCACGCATCGTCACCACCACCATCATCGCCAGCAGCAACCCTACTGCGGCATTGCGTCCCGGATGCCTTCCCAGCATCCGTCCCAGCCACCCTGCGCCGGCCAACTTCTGCCGTGCCCAGCGCCGTGCGCTCTTCTCATCCTGCGCCCGCACCGCCACCCGCGCCGCAAAATCCGCCGGAACCGCCGCCTCCGGCCTCGCCTCCAGCGCAACCTCGATATCCCTCTCCATCGCAGCATCCGCGCACGCCGTGCACTTCTCCGCATGTCCCGCCTCAGCCGCCGTCAGCCCGCGCCGCTCGCGCAGCGCCTGCCACACCGCTTCGCACTCTGTCGTCTTCACTAAACAGGGCCGCATACGCTCCTCCTCTCCGTCAGCAACGCCTTCAGTCGTTGCCTTCCGCGACGCAGGTGCGTCCGCACCGTATTCACCGGCATCTGCATCACCTGCGCAATCTGTTCATAGGTGCATTCCTCCTGGTGGAACAGCACCAGCACCCCGCGCTCGGCCTCGCTCAACTCCGCCAGCGCATCGTTCACCTGCTGCAGCGTCTCTTTCCGGCTCAGCCGCTGCTCGGCGTTGGCGCCAGCATGCGCCAGCCTGTTCTCCCACCCCAGGTCCGGATCGCTCAATGACGTATTCCCCTGCTCCCTGCGCCGCCGCTTCCACTCGTCCTGCGCCACGTTCAACACAATTCGGTACAAATAAGTCGTCAGCTTCGCCTCGCCCCTGAAATCCTCCAGCCCCCGATACAGCCGTAAAAATACCTCCTGCGCCAGATCCTCAACCTGTTCGCGCGAACCCGTCAGGCGTATCAGCGTCCGGAATACAAACTCCTGGTGCCGGCGAACCACCTCTTCGAACTGGAGTTCCTCTGCCAATCGATATCTGACTGCAGTCTGCGCCCAAAGTTTCAATTCAGCCACTGAAACTTTCTCGCCGCGCTCCGGTCTAACTCCCGCGTAATTCAAAAGGAGGACGCCATGCTCTTCTACATCGCCACATTCGACAGCCCCTTCATCGTACCCGTCGCGGCTTTCGCCATGGTTCTCGGCATCATCATCGCCGCGCAGGTCGCCGAATACAACAAGCGCCGCCTGCAAAGCGAAGAACGCCTCGCCGCCATCGCCAAGGGAATCCCTTTGCCGCCCGAGCAGCTCGTCGAACCCATGTCAAACGAGGCCGCTCAGCGTCGGCGCGCCCGCGGACTCCGCACTGCTGCCATCGTCCTCATCTCCGTCAGCCTGGGAACGGCCCTCTTCGCCTTTCTCCTCGTCTGGATCCTCCAGGAGAACGACATCCTCTCACTGGCTGCGCTCTCCGTCGTCCCGCTCGCCATCGGCATCGGCCTCTTCGTCGACTACCGACTCCAGACGCGCGAACTCGAACAACTTTCCGCGGACTCATCCTCGCTCACTCCCACTCCGCCCCGATCCTGACCTACAGCACCGCTGTCCTCCACCACCCCAACGACACCTCCCGTCGTTGGGGTGCGTCCATTGCCCGAAATATACATATGCACTTACCAAGGTCCCGGCTTACATGGAGTAATCGTCACAATCGCGCGTTGCCTTGGGGATAAATATCTTGGCTTGGGGGTGATATCTGGAGATCGCTGGAAGCTAAATATCTACGGACAATTGGGCGCTCCTATGGCATAATTCTCGCTTGACGATAGATAGCCGGGGAGTCCGTTACGTCCGGGTAGTCCCGCTGGTGGCCTTACTCATAGCTTTGGGCGGATGTGGAGGTTCGTCCCGGCCAGCGATTTCGGTGAGCCTGTCTCCTTCCTCCTCCGCGGCCATCGATCAGAGCCAGTCGATCACGATTACGGCAACGGTGGCGAATGACGCATCCGGGCAGGGCGTAACATGGAGCCTGAGTGGTCCGGGAACACTCAAACAGAACGGGTCCCTTACTCCAAATGTATCGTCGGCGACCTACGTCTCCCCCACCGGAAGTATCACCACATCGGAACAGGCTACGGTGACCGCGACCTCGGTCGCGGACGCGAAGACGAGCGCCTCGATGACGATTAGTGTAAATCCGCCGCCCATCGTGCCTTTTCAAGCCCTCCCTGACGGCACTGTGGGCACGTCCTACACTCAGCAAATCTCGCTGACAGGCGGCACTGCTCCTTTCCAGTGGAGTGTCTATGACGGGCCGATTATCACGGGATGGAGAGTGGGCGGCTCGGTTCCCGACGGCCTCAAGCTGGATCCAACGACCGGGATGATCACCGGAACTCCCACCGCAGCCGGTACCTGGAACTTTGAGGCGACTGCAACCGATGCCACTGATGTTTTAGCATTCAATAGCCTCAGCATCAGGATCAATCCTGCCAGCACAGCGAAAGAAAACCCGATACCGTTCTTGAATCAATCTCTCTCGCCGAGCACCGTTTCGCCAGGCAGCTCGGGGCTTACGCTGAAAGTGGGCGGATCGAACTTCATTTCTGGCGCGACCATCGATTTCGACGGCAGTCCCCTCACTACCACGTATGTCGACAGCGAACATTTGAGCGCATCTGTGCCGGCAACCGATGTGGCGTCCGCAAAGACCGCCTCGATTACCGTAGTGAATCCGGCTCCCGGCGGTGGTTCTTCTAACCCTATCTATTTCCAGGTGGGAGCCCCCGAATCTACGGTGACCTTTGCCAACGCTCCGGGATCGCCGCTGCCGATCAGTGAGGCGCTGGGGATAGCTGCTGCGGACTTGAATCAGGATGGCAAGCCGGATCTGGTAATCGCAGCCGGTGAGAAGATGTATGTGATGCTCGGCAATGGTGACGGCACGTTCACGTCCGCCTCAAATTCTCCTTTTCCGGTCCCGAGTCCACCCTACAATGACGCCACGTCGCCCTTCACGGGACCGGCGATTGCTGTGGGCGATTTCAATCATAGCGGTCACCCGGGATTGGCGGTTGCGATGGAGCAGAACGAAGCCGCAGTTATCCTGCTGGGAAAAGGGGACGGAACCTTCGCCACATCTACCGCGGCTTTCGCGGATTCGCGGGGCATGCCGACAACTGGGGTAGAGGCGGCGGATTTCAATGCAGATGGAAACCTCGACCTCGCACTCATCAATGAGTTTACTGGCGTATCACCGCTCGAGTTGGGATATGGTGCCGGGGCATTCAGTCCCGCCGGCGACCTTATTATTCCAATATTTCCCGTGGGCGAGGCCGTAGGCGACTTCAGCGGCAACGGAAACCTGGGAGTTGCTATCGCCGGTGGTGGAACAGCAACATATCCGGATTCGGGAATAACGGTATCGGCGGGCAATGGCGATGGCACCTTTACCTCCGCGATCGGATCGCCGATTCCCCTCGGGCAAAACCTGTCCGCTATTGTTGCTGCCGACTTCAATGGCGATGGCAAACTGGATCTCGCCGTGACGGATGCTGACAGAAACGTTGTTTACATACTGGTCGGAAACGGCGACGGAAGCTTTCAGGCACCCATCACTATCCCCGTCGGTAATGATCCCGATGCGATCGTTGCCGGGGACTTCAACAACGACGGAAAACTTGATCTGGCCGTGGCGAACTACAAGGACAACACCGTTACGCTGCTGCTTGGAAACGGCGATGGCACATTCACCCAGGCCTCCGGCTCGCCTTACGCGGTGGGACAAGGCCCGGTCTCCCTGGTGGCTGCGGATTTCAACGGTGATGGGAGGCTTGATCTTGCGGTAGCAAACTACGCTGACGGAACCGTATCTGTCCTGCTGCAGAAATGAGCCCGCGCACTGCCTGACTGCAGGTTGACCGATGAACAAATCTTGCCGGTAATTACGATCCGAATTGCTATTCTGAACTTAGAGACAACAAAAAAAGGCAGCCATCCGCTGCCCTTTTCCGTCTCTGAGCGAGGACCGTATCCTCCAGCCACCAACTGATTCTAAAGGACTTAGGAGACTAACCCTTCTGTAACCCTCATCAAATCAATAACTTCTGGGAGGTTGGCATAGGGACGAAATTAAGCACTTTTCATAACGGAACAGACCCACGACTACCCCTCCCCGGCGCTGGATGCCTTTCTGGCTCCCCCGCTGATCCGCCGACTTGCTGGCCGTTTCTTCCCTGGCCGCTTCACCACTGACCGCTATTTCCCTCGCTTCGCCGCCTTCATCCGCCGAATCTCTTCCATCCGCTCCCGCAGCAGTTTTTCCCGGCCCTCCCCGGTCGGATGGTAGTAGCTTCGCCCCTTCAGGCTCGGCGGCAGGCACTCCATGTCGGCCACACGGCCCTCCTCGTCATGCGCGTACTGATAACCTTTGCCGTAATCGAGTTCCCGCATCAGCTTCGTAGGAGCATTCCTCAAATGCAGCGGAACCGGCTCCGCCCGTGTCGCCTCGATGTCGCCCAGCACCGCCCCGTAGGCCGTGTAAACCGCATTCGACTTGGGAGCCAGTGCCAGGTAAACCACCGCCTGGGCCAGCGCCAGGTCGCCCTCCGGCATCCCCAGAAAATCCACTGCGTCCCGCGCCGAAAGCGTCAGGTTCAGCGCCTCGGGCGCCGCCAGCCCGATGTCTTCCACGGCCATCCGCACCACCCTCCGCGCCACATACATCCTGTCCTCGCCCGCCTCCAGCATCCGCCCCAGCCAGTACAGAGCCGCATCCGGATCGCTGTTCCGCACCGACTTATGCAGGGCCGAAATCAGGTTGTAATGCTCCTCGCCACCCTTGTCATACAGCAGAACTCTCTGTTGCAGCGCCTCGCCGGCCACTTCGCGTGTCACCCGCCTGCCGTCGTGTGAGAGCGCCAGCTTGGCCGCCACTTCCAGGGCGTTCAGGGCATTCCGCGCATCACCCGAGGAATAGCTCGCAATCAGCTCCAGCGCACCCTCGTCGAAAGACACGCCCGTCGCGCCCAGCCCCCGCTCGGCATCCGTCGCCGCCCGGTGGAGCAGCGTCATCAGATCTGCGTCCGTCAGCGCCTGCAGCGTATACACCCGGCACCGCGACAGCAGTGCCGCATTGATCTCAAACGACGGGTTTTCCGTCGTCGCCCCGATTAACCGGATCGTCCCACGCTCCACGTACGGCAGAAACGCATCCTGCTGCGCCCGGTTGAAGCGGTGAATCTCATCCACAAACAGAATCGTCCGAGATCCGTAAGCCGAAGCCTTCTCGGCATCGGCCATCACCTGCTTGATCTCTTTGATCCCCGACAGCACCGCCGAAAACTCGATAAAGCTCGCGTGCGTCGTCTCCGCGATGATTTTGGCCAGCGTCGTCTTGCCCACCCCCGGTGGACCCCAGAAGATCATCGACGCCGCATCGTCCTTCTCAATCTGCACCCGCAGAGGACGCCCCGGACCCAGCAAATGCTGTTGCCCCTGGAACTCGTCCAGCGTCCGCGGCCTCATCCGGTCAGCCAAAGGGCGCCCGCCGCCGCCTTTTCGACCCTCTTCCGGTCCCGGCATTTCCGCAAACAGGTTCATCGTCCCATCGCTCCCGCCCGCTGCCGCGCAGCCTCATACAACAGGATGCTCCCGGCAACCGCCGCGTTGAGTGACTCCACGGGCCCAGGGCACCGGATCGCAACCCGCGCATCCGCCGCCGCCATCACTTCGGCTGGCACACCCGCACCTTCGTTGCCGACCACCAGCGCCACCGGTCCATCCAGCCCCGCCTCGCTCAGGGCCACATCACCGTCCGCCGCCGCCGCCAGCAGTCGCACCCCGCGTTCCCGCAACATCGCTGTCATCTCCTCCACCCGCAATGAAACCACCGGCAGCCGAAACACCGACCCCGCCGAAGCCCGCACCGCCTTCGCATTCCACGGGTTCACCGTCCCCGGCAGCAGCACGGCCCCACTCGCGCCAAATGCCTCCGCCGACCGAATCAGCGTCCCCGCATTTCCTGGATCCTGCAATCCCGCCATCACCAGCAAGAGCGCATTTCCCCGCTCCGGAAAGATCTCCTCTGCCCCAAACTGCGGTGCCGCCACCAGTGCCGCCACGCCTTGCGGAGACTCCGTCTCAATGGCGCTCGCAAACACATCGGCCGGCAACTCCAGCACCTCGCCCGGCTCCACGGCCAGCCGCTGCAGCACAGCCTCATTGCCGCTGCGGACAAACAACGTCTCTACTGCCAGCCCGCTGCGCACGGCTTCCCCCAGCAGCAGCTCGCCTTCAATCGCCGCCAACCTGCGCTCTCCACGCCCCGGCTGCGCAAAGGCCCGCCGCAATTCCTTCACCCGTGCATTGTGGCGGCTCTGTACAATGCGGGTAGTGGGTGCGCGTTCAGATGCATTCGGCATGCGTGGATTTTACGCTCCCCGCCTGCTATGCCCGAACCGTAGCCCCACCACGCAGTTCTTCTTGGGAGAAGTCTTGTACGCAGAGATGCTGCGCATCCACCCGGACGAACCGGAGTCGGATCTCATACAGTACGTCGTTTCCTGCCTCCGGGCCGGCAAAGTCGTTGGGATGCCCACTGACACCTTCTACGGCCTCGCCGTAGACCCCGTGAACCTCCGCGCTGTCGAAAAAATCTACGAAATCAAGTCACGGCAAAAGCACAAGCCCCTTTCACTGCTCATCGCCGATGCCGAACAGGCGTACGAGCTGGCGCGCGAAGTCGATACCCACTTCGACCGGCTCGTGGAGCGCTTCTGGCCCGGCCCCCTCACCATCATCGTCAAAGCCGGCTCCCGACTGCCCCTGCGCAGCACCGCCCATACCGGCAACGTCGCCCTGCGGGTTCCAGACGCTGCAATTCCCCGTGCGGTCGTTCGCGAATTGGGCCTCCCCATCACCGCAACCTCCGCCAATCTGCAGAACGCCACCGAATGCACCTACGCCGCCTGCGTGCGTGATCAGATCGGCGACCGCATCCCCCTCATCGTTGACGGCGGCCCTACGCCGCGAAGTCTGCCAACCACTATCGTCGATCTCTCAGCGGGCGGCGGCCACTGGCAGATCCTCCGCGAAGGCGCCGTCCCCACCCATGCGATTGCCCTCGCTCTGCAACCATGACCACCAATTCCGGCAGGCCGCCAGTCGCCCAAAGCAGACCTGCTGTTCGCCGGAGTCTCCGCCTCCGGCTTTTCAGTCTCCTTGGCATTGCCGCCTTCGTGGCCATCGTCTTATGGATTGCCCACGTCGACTTGGAAATCCGTTATTACGCCCGCCACGATCAGGCTCGCAGCGCAGACGCCATTGCTGTCTTCGGTGCCGCAGAATACGATGGTCGCCCCTCCCCGGTCCTGCGCGACCGTCTGAGGCATGCCCTTGCCCTCTATCGCGAAGGACTCGCACCCCTTCTGATCACTCTTGGCGGCAAAGAGGCTGGCGACAAGTACTCCGAAGGTGGCGTCGGCCGCGATTACCTCATGAAGCACGGCATTCCAGAGGCGCACATCATCGCCGAAACCCACAGTGACGATACCGAGCAGTCTGTCGCCAGCCTCGCCATCATCGCCCGCGAGAACCATCTCCGCACCATCGACGTCGTCAGCGACGGTACACACCTCTTCCGCATCCACGAGATCTGCAAAGCCTACGGACTCCACGTCTACACATCCCCGCGCCCGCTCGGCAGTCCTATCCCGGAATGGGACCATTTCCGTCGTGTCGCTCACGAAATCGCCAGCTATACGGCCTGGCGGCTGCACCTGCATTAGAACCGGTTGACAGCCCTTGGATCACCCCTGCCGCTCAGCCCGCCGTGAGCGCCCCTACCGCAGCCATCTCATGGCAGCGACGGCCACCATCGCCGCCGCCAGCGTGGAGAGCGTGTTCACCGCATCATTTCCCAGCCAACCGCGCCGCTCCACCCACTCGCCCAGCAAACTGTCTACGAACAGCCCCAGCACCGCGCTGCCCACCGCAACCCCCGCCTCCACGGTTGAAAATCCCAGGGAAGGCATCCCGACAGCCGCTACAACGGCTGCGCCCCCAATCCCGCATAGCGTCCCAATGATCGTCACCCCGCCATCCGTGCCCCGCGGAACCCGCCGCATCGTTGTCAGAAGTCTCGGTTCGCCGCCCAGAACCTGTCCCATTTCTGAAGAAAGCGTGTCGGCTGTCGCCTCCCCAAGCGCAGCAACCATACCCACCAGCCAAACCCGCGGCACCGGCTCATTGCTCAAAATCGCCGCCAGCGTCAGCGGAACCCCGCAAATTGCCGCCAACCCGATATTGGCAGCCACCTGCGCAGCATTCCGTCCGTGTCTACCCTCCGCTAGCCCTAGGCCTTCCTTCAATTGGCGGCCAAAGCGGGTGGCAAACAGCGTCATTGCCAGCAAAGCCGCGAGCGGCCACAGTGCCGTGCGCCAACCGGGAGTCCACAGGTACAGAGTGATCGCCACCAGCGCACCCGTCGCCGCGCCCCCTCCGGTCGCAGCCCGCAACCAGAACACCACCCCCCCGAAAATCACCGCAATCCAAATCCCCGTCCAGGCCGTCACCGGCTTCTGGGCCAGTTCATGCCCCAGATCCAGCACCAGATGCGCCGCTAAGACCGGTAAAATCAGCAAGAGAATCGTCTTGGACTGCCACGGAATTGTTCTGCTTCGACTCAACCCGGTTTCCTCATTCCACACATCCACTGTGCGGCCATTCTGTGGAGTCTGTACACTGATTTACAATCAAGGTTCTACAGCACAAAGGGTAGCGAGGTATTTTTGCGAGTGCGAAGGATGGCATGGCCGGTAGTCTGCGGACTGCTAGTGGCGTTCACCGTGGGTTGCGGCAATCAGTACTTACCGGTAGTCACACCCGTTAATCCAACCGGGCCCGCTGGCCAGCCAGCAGCTTATATCGCTGTTACGTCTGAGCCGCACTATAACCTGCTCGATGTGCCCCAGAGCAACCCGTGCATTGTTCAGGATTCCACTACTTCCGATACCTCGCCTTCCATTGCATATGCCGATCCAGGCGTCGCAACCGTCATCGACTTCTCCGGTGACAGCATTTCTGCGCAGGCCCTCATCGGGAACGGGCCTATTACGATCGGCCTCGACCCGACCGGCGGTCTGGCCTATGCTCCCAACTGTGACGGCACCATTAGCTCCTTTGAAGTGGATTCATCTCTGCAGACCAAGAACGTGTTCACCAGCACGCTTTTGAACACACCCACCGTTTCCGCGAATGCCATTCCCAACAACATCCTGGCGATGAGCGGCACCATCTTTGCGGTCGAAAAAGGCCACAACGCCGTCGCTGAAATGAGCAGCGGACAGCCTCCCGCTCTGGTGCAGGAAATTCCAGTCGCGCCCACCCTCATCAATATGGTCGGAATCAATGATGCGCAGCGGATTTACGCCATCAGCCAGGGAAACTCCAACGGCGGTACCCAGCCCGCCTGGGGTGCATGTGATGATCCATCTTCGGTAACCACTGACGGCGAAGCGGACGGTATCGATCTCGCCATCTCCGGCACATCGAACGTCATCACCGTTGCCAATCAGAGTGTCTCGTCACGAATTCCCCTCGGTGTATGCCCTGTTTATGGCGTCATGTCCGCCAATGGTGAGCGCGCCTTCATCATGAACCGCGGCAGCGGCACGGTGACCGTTATCGATGCACAAAAGAACTCCATTGACCCCACCAACAATGGCTATCTCACGGGCAACGGCACCATCGACCTTTGCGGTGCTGGCGTCACCCCGTGCGACGCAGGTCCTGTCTTCGCTGAAATCTACAACAATGGCCAGGAATTGGTCACGTCGAATTACGACAACAACACCATCAGCGTCATCGACGTCAGTCAGGACATCTACGGAAACGACAGCGCCACCTTCGGCAAAGTCCTCGCTACAATTCCAGTGGGCGAGCACCCCGCCGCGCTAACCGTTTTGCAGGACGGCAGCCGCGTTTACGTAGCCGATCAGGGAACTACTTCTACTGCGGGAGGCGTCACAACCTACAACGATGACGGCGGCGTGACCATCGTGAATCTCAAGAGCTTCACGGTCGAAAAAACCATTCCGCTCAGTTCCAATCCGCGCATGATCCAGTCGATCTACAACTATCCGGAAGGCAAGGTTTACGTGGCCTCGCCCAATAGCCCCTTCCTGACCGTGATTCGTACGGATACGGACCTGGTCGACACGCAGATCGAGGTCCAGGGCAACATAACCGGGATTAGCACCAGCACCCAGTACGCTGGCGCTTCCACGTCGGCCTTTACCAACAACTTCAACATCGAAAGCCATGCTCCGGGCTCTGGCGAGCCATAAACCCGGAGCTTAGGTAGAAGCCCTATCGCAGACAAGCAAAAAGCGGTGGACCATTCCACCGCTTTGCCTTGTTCGGCTGGGCAATCCATTTCGTTTTCCGCCAGCCCTACTTCTTCGGCTTCTTCTTGTGGTGCTTACGCGACTTCCTGAGCGACGAACGTGACTTCCGGCGCCTCGGCAGCGCATCCTCAACCACCGCCTTTTTCTCTTGTTCGGTGCTGACGGAACCCGCGCTTGCATCCGCCAACACCTCGCCAGTCGCCTTTTCTCCACCCGTAATCTCATCCACCACATAGTGCCGATTCGCCATTTCAAGGCATGCGTCCTGAATGGCCGCCTGCAAGTTCGCGGCAATTTTTCGGTCGTCGGGCTTCCTGCCCGTCATCCCGCAAAGCTGCGGCAACTGCAGCCACCACAACAATTCCTCATAGGACTCCTTGGCTATGTAGGTGTGCCCCTGCCATTCATTCCAACCAACCAGCCACCGCACTTCCGGATCCTGCCACATGAAATTGGAAAGGCCCATCCATGATCCAGACCTTTTGTCTGCGCTGCCCCCTGCTTTCCCATCCTCTTTGAGAGTTACCTCCCTCGACAGCAACACGAGCCGGACCCGCGAAACTGCGCGCCAGTACTCGACTCCCTCCAGTCCCAATGCTTCGAATGCCTCGGCTATTGGGTGCCGCAAGCGCAACTGCTCAAATACCTCCGTGCCCGCCTCCCATGCCTTTTCCTGAGCGCCTCCAGGATGCAGCGACTCGCTGAACAACATCACTGCGCAGCAAGCCAGCACCGGCGCCCATAGATACGCCGCCGGAACCTCCGGGCTTTCGCTTGGGAGCACGCGTCTTGCCGCCGTCGGCCACACCTCCGGGAACAGCGATTCAACCTCCGGCAGTTGCAGCGCCATGCCAAATAACTCATGGAATGATGGCTGCATGGCCTCGGGCAATGTCATGGGAATCTGCGCCGCCTGCCGGCCTTCTGCCTTCAACAGTTGCGCGCGAAAAGCGGTCTGCGCTTCCGCGAGGAACTCCTGCACTGGCATCCACAACGCGGCCAGCGCCGCTCTCCGGGCCACTCTGGATTTCTCCGCCGCACGTGCGTCTCCGTCCGTCACGTGCTGCGCCGCCAGATCCGCAATCTGCCGCACCCTCTCCGCGTGCAGCACGCCACGGATCGCCTCATGCACGGGCGCAAGCTCCAGGTTCAGCAACGCGTCCTCAAGACTCGGCACACCCCTGCCCTGCAAATGGTCGCACAACAGGCCCCACGGCTTCTCCGCCGTCGCATGCAATTCTTGCCAATCCAGAAAGGCATGGCTTTCATATGCCTGCAGGCGTATCCGGAGTCCGCTCTCTACCAGTTCACTGGTACGACGCAAATACTCCAGTCCTGTCGATGCATCTCGGTACCGCATCACCGATCCGTTGCGGGAGTCCAGTTGCAAGCCGTCGCGAAGACTCCCCTGTCGAAGGTGCCCTGCGGCCTTGTCCGCGTAGGCCGCCGAAATGTGGATCGTGCCTTCCGTCTCGGCATAACGATTGTGATAAATCACCAGTGCACGATCATCGCCATTGCGATTCGAGTACGCAAACACGTCCTCGTTGACCGTCCCATCGTCCGTGTAGAAGTCATACAGCAGGAAGTTGGTGCTCTCGGCAAACAACGCTCTTCTGTGCAGCAGGGGAGCAATCTCGCGCTCATGCCGCTCCACCAGCCACGGATTCGCATTCTCCTCATACCGTGGCCAGCGGTACTCCATCCCGTACTTCTCGGTGAATCCCTCAATCTGCCCATGCCCAAACATCGGCAGTCCCGGAAGCGTGGCCATCAGCGTGGCCACCCCAAAGCACTTGTCCCCACTGCCGAACTGGTCGATCGCCGTCCGCTCATCCGGATTGCTCATGAAGTTCACATACCGCTTCAAAATATCCGGATCGAACTCAATCGTGTTCTTGATCACCGACCGGTACTTTGCGTTCTCCTCGTCGCGCATCATGTTCATGAAGGCGCTGTTGTATACGCGATGCATGCCGAGCGTGCGCACAAAATACCCCTCCATCAGCCAGAACGCCTCGGCCAGCAGCAGCGTCCCCGGAACCTCCGCCGCCACGCGATCCACCACCTCGCGCCAGAACTCCTGCGGCATCGCGCGATCGAATTCCTCATCCGTCAGCCCATACTCGGCGCGGGACGGAATCGCTCCGCTCGCGCCCGGCCCTGGAAACCACAGCCGGTGAAAGTGCCGCTTCGCCAGTGTCATCGCCGCGTCAAAGCGAATAATCGGGAACATCCGCGCCACATGCAGAATCGTCTGGATGACGTGCTCCCGCACCGCCGGATTCAGATAATCCAGTTGCGCCGTATCGTTCCACGGAAAGCTGGTCCCATCATTGCCGTGGTAAATGTAGCGCACTTCGCCCGATGCCCGATCCCGCCGTCGGAACACCACCGCCGCATCGCTCTGGTCGTAGTAACGCCTCTCAATCTGGATCTCCACGCGCCCGTCGCTCGAAAGATCCGGCCCCTCAAACGAGTAATTCGGATATGGCGTATCCCACCTCGACAGAAACCATTCCGGATGCTCGACTACCCACGGCGAATCAATGCCCATGTGATTCGCAACCATATCGCTCGCCAGCCGGATACCGCGCATCGCCGCCCGATGCCTCAATTGCTCGTAAGCATGCCAGCCGCCCAGATCATCCGCGACGCGATAGTCAAACAACGAGTAAGCCGATGCGACGGCGTCCGTGTTCCCGCACATCTGCTTGATCGTCTTTGAAGCCCGGCTGCGTTCCCACAACCCGATCAGCCAAAGCGCCGTAAACCCCCGCCGCGCCAGCGTATCCAGCTCCTCGTCCGGAATCTGGTCCAGCCGCTCGATCGCCCGCCCATATTGCCGCGAAAGCTGCGCCAGCCAAACATACGTGCTCTTCGCCATCAGCACCGTGCGCGGCATCCAGTCCACGTCCTGGCTGAACTTCTCGTACTCCACATCGCGGCTGCCAAACACTGGAACTTCTGACTTGCTCTCCAGCCCGCCCCATGCATGCCCGTGTTTCCTGCGCTCCTCAGCCAGCCGCGCCGGATCCCATGCCGGATGAAACTGCGTCCAGATCGCCAGTTCCTCCTCGTGCAGCACTTCGGCCGCAATCACCAGGTACCGGTCCAGCAGATCCCCAAGCAGACTCGACCACTTCGCGCGAATCATCGCCAGCTGATCTCGCAGCGAATCCGGCGCAGCCATCACAGGAGCCAGCAGCAGATGAATCAAATCCATCTTTTCGCTGTCGCTCACCGGAATTAGCGGCCGCGTGGCAAAAAACTCCGGCAGAGTCTTTGTCGTCTCCCGGTAAATGGTCTCTTCGGCCAGCTTCCGGTCGTCAAAAAGCTCAAGGAACGGTTGAAAGGCGGGATTCCGGTTCGCCATCCACAGCAGAATCAGCTCCTCAAATGCAACTTCCCGGTGCGAAATCCCATCCGTTGCTCCAGCCAGCCATTCCTGCGGCGTCTGCTCGCCCCGGTACACATCGATCCCCGGATACTGCTCCACAAACGCCAGCAGCAGCTTATCGACCTTCTCGTCCTCAAACCTTCCCGCCAGCCACGCCAGTCCTTCTGTCATCACCGCTGGATCAAACAGTTTGCGATACTCTGCCATCAATGCATGGCTGGCTTCGTCGATCAACCCCATCGCATACAGCGCCCCCGGCCTTATCTCAACTTCAGGCCGATTCTGCGCATCCCGCACCACATTCATCCGGTGCGCAAACTCCCGGCACGCCGAAAGGTTCGCAAAAACCACATTCCCATTGAACGAAAACAGCGTTTCCGCAAACTCGTAGCGGTCGCGCACGTCGCGGGAAACATGAAATTCCATCATTCTTTGGCTAGCTCCCTGGAAATCTATCTGAATCTCTTCCCCTGCATCTTCAGATGCACGGCATTACCATACCCTTAAGCGTCACGGACTTGCGCAGGAGGATGGAAAGCGTTGATCGTCAACTTCGCGGAACGCGCCCACAACCATAACTGGAGTCTCGACCCGATCATACGCTCCCTGCTCGACGTCGACTTCTATAAGCTCCTCATGCTTCAGTTCATTTGGAAGCACTTTCCCACCACCCGCGTATCGTTCACCACCATCAATCGCTCGTCCCACTTTCGCCTCGGCGAAACCATACTGCGTCAGGAACTCGTCCAGCAACTCGAACATGTCCGCCGCCTGCGTTTCACACGCTCCGAGCTCGTCTGGCTCGCCGGCAATACCTTCTATGGCGTCCGCGGTATCTTTGAACCTGCTTTCATCGAGTGGCTCGCGGATGATTTCCGCCTCCCCGAATACGATCTCTCCCTGCGCGATGGCCAGTTCTCGCTCACCTTCGATGGCCGCTGGACCGAAACCACACTCTGGGAACTCTACTCGCTCTCCATCCTCACCGAGCTGAAAACCCGCGCCGCCCTCAAGCATCGCGGAGAACTCGCCCTCGATATCCTCTATGCACGCGCCAAAAGCAAGCTCTGGGACAAGATGGAACGCCTGCGCGGCGTCCCCGGCCTGAAGGTCGCCGATTTCGGCACCCGCCGCCGCCACAGCTTCCTCTGGCAGGAATACGTCGTCAAAGCCATGCGTGACACCCTCGGCGAAAGCTTCACCGGCACCTCCAACACCTTCCTCGCTTACAAACACGACCTCGAAGCCATCGGCACCAACGCCCACGAAATCCCCATGGCCCTTGCCGCCATGGCCGAAGATGACGAATCGCTGCGCCGCGCCCAGTACCGCATGCTCGAGCTCTGGCAGGAAACCTATGGCGGCGCACTCCTCGTCATGCTGCCAGACACCTTCGGCACCACTCAATTTCTCTCCAGTGCGCCCGACTGGGTTGCCGACTGGACCGGCCAGCGCATCGACAGCAAAGACCCTTTCATCGCCGGCGACGAATACATCGCATGGCTGCGTCAGCGTGGACGCGATCCCCGCAGGAAGCTCATCATCGCCTCCGACGCGCTCGACGTCGAAGATATCCTGGCCCTTCACGCCTATTTTTCCGGCACACTCCTCGATGGCGCCCGCCCCTACGACTTCCGCTCTGCCGCCGACTTCCTCGATGCGGCGCGCTGGATCCCCGAACGACAGATCCGCTTCAGTGCCGGATGGGGAACACTGCTTACGAACGACTTTCGCGGTTGCGATCCCGGCGGAGGCCCGGATTTCGACCCGATAAGCCTCGTCTGCAAAGTCACAAGCGTCAACGGACGCCCCGCCGTTAAGCTCTCTGACAATTTCGCCAAGGCCCTCGGCCCCGCCGGCGAAATCGCCCGCTACCGTCGCGTCTTCGGCACCGCGGGAATGACAAATGTACCAACAATCGCCTGATAGACAATCGATTGCTTCGTTCGATAAAGTGTCCGTGTCCCAAGGAGCACATCCATGAAGAAACTCTTCCCGGCACTCTTTCTGCTGCTCTTCTCGCTTCCCGGCATCGCCAAAGCACAGATAATCTCTGGCTTTGTGCACACTGACGGCACGCAATTGGTCGACGGACAGGGCCAGCCGCTCGAACTGCGCGGCATCAACCTCGGCAACTGGTTTGAGCCGGAAGGCTACATGTTTCACTTCAAGGACGGCCCGCAGGCTCCCCGCGAAATTTACGACCTCACCAAATCACTCCTCGGCCCCGACCAGGCAAAGGTCTTCTGGGAAAAATATCGCGAAGCCTACATCACGCAGAAAGACATCCAGTTCCTCAAGCGCGCTGGCTTTAACTCCGTTCGCGTCCCCATTGACTACGAATTCTTCACCCGCGACAACTCTGCAGGTTTCATGCTGCTCGATCACCTCATCTCGTGGTGCCGGAAGGCGGGCATCTACGTCATCATCGACATGCATGACGCGCCCGGCGGCCAGACAGGCGCCAACATTGACAACGCCTGGAACTACCCCTGGCTCTATAGCAGTCCCGAAGAACAGAACGAACTCGTCTCCGTCTGGACCCGCATCGCGAACCGCTATAAGAACGACCCGGCAGTCCTCGGTTACGACCTGCTCAACGAACCCATCGCCAACTATCCACGCATCGAGAAGTTCAACAAGGATCTCGAACCCGTTTACAAGAAGGTTGCCGCCGGCATCCGCAGCGTCGACCAGCATCACGTTCTCATTATGGGTGGCGCGCAGTGGGACACAAACTTCAGCGTCTTCGGTCCGCCCTTCGACTCCAACTCCATGTACACCTTCCACGCCTACTGGATGCCGCCCGTCCAGGCCTCCATTCAGAAGTACCTCGACTTCCGCGCAAAGTATCATGTGCCGGTCTGGCTCGGCGAGTCGGGCGAAAACACTGACCCCTGGATCGCTCAATTTGTTCATGTCCTCAACGCCAACCACGTCGGCTGGTGCTTTTGGCCGTACAAGAAAATGGATGCAACCTCCAGCGTCGTCGACTTCCCGCGACCTCCGCATTGGGATGAGATCGTAGCCTATGCCAAACTCCCGCAAGGCACCGGCAATTCCAAAGCGCTGGTGGCTGCTCGTCCGCCACAAGCTGACATCGACGCCGCCTTCGCGGGTCTCCTCAAGGAAATCCAGTACAAGAACGAACTCGTCAACGCCGGCTACCTCAAAGCCCTGGGCCTCAAGGTGCCGGCGCACAATTAAAGCGAATTTACTGTTGCTCTGTCCTGCCAAGCCTTTGCAGGTGCGGCTGTTCTTCACGGAAAAGCCGCGTAGGGCCTTTTTGCTCCGGGATACACCGAGAGCAAACTCGTTCTATCCGCGCAGTAAATAGCGATCAATCACCTCGTAGCGGGAGCCGCCAGGTCCCGCTACGGACTCAAACAACACAAACTGGCTCGCCCAAAAAGAACCAAAATCCCGCTCCGGCTCAATCTCTCCCCTCCGCAGGAATTCCCCACGCCCGCCGCGTCCCTTGCGCCGCGCCAGCGTCACGTGCGGCCGGTAAGGCGTCTCTTCGCGCGCAAAACCGCACACCTCGCCCACCTCAACCACCCTTCGCTGCAGCTCTTCCAAATCCTCCCTGAGCGATACACCAGCCCACAGCACTCCGGCGCGCTCGAACGTGCCCATCCCTCTCACTGCGATCTCCAGCGCACCCGCGTTTACGGTCCGCAACTGCTCACGCAGCTGTCGCTCGCGCACCTCATCCACCATTCCATAAAACTGCAACGTCACGTGCCATCCCGCGCGCTCGCTCCAACGCAGGTGCGGATGCCCTGCCCGCAACGCAGCAACCGATTCCACCAACGGCGGTAACTGCATCGCGTCCACTGATATCCCCGTAAACAGACGTTTCATTCCACGCCCTCCTTGCATCAGAGATGATCGCTGCAAACAAAACGGCTGCCCCGCTCGCACGGGACAGCCGATTGATGCCTTCCGCCACGCTAGCCCGCATTTCTCACAGGTGCTGATTCCGGTGCGTGATTAGGGACGTGTTTTCGTTTGCCGGTGCTTTTTGAGCAGTAGCGAGGGCCAGATAGTGTGTTGAGGCCGAGCGG
>JAJYVU010000155.1 GCA_021791875.1 Acidobacteriota bacterium
TTACGTCCACGGTTACTGTGAGCGGTCCAACCGGCGCTACAACGCCGACTGGCACGGTCAGAATGGGCATGCCTGGCTATGGCCCGGCCCAGTTGACGCTCAGCGGGGGCGTCGCTACCTTCAATGTCCCGGCCGGTACACTGCCGGCCTCTTACTGTTCATTGCCGCTTTCACCCAATTATGTGGCGGCCAACTACATCCCGGATGCAACCAGTTCTTCCGTGTACAAATTCGTTTCCGGCACCGCCCCGGATTATGTTGCCGATCCGTGTTTCACCGTCACTCCTGCGGCGACTACGCTGACGCCATCGCAGGCAGCATCCCAGTCTCTCTCGGTGAAAGTTGCGGGAGGCAGTTATTCCGGCCTACCCCTACCGACCGGAACCGTCACCCTATCCACAGGCAGCTACACGTCGGCGCCGGCCACGCTGACAAACAACAGCGCTTCCTTCACCATCCCCGCCGGCACCCTTTCCAGTGGATTCAACACCTTGAATCTCAGTTATTCCGGCGATGGCAATTATGTCGCTATGACGAATGCTGGCAGCGCGCTAGTGAATGTCACTTCCGGGCCCAGCCCGGGATTTACTATCGCCGGTACAAATGTGAAGCTCCAACCCGGCGCCACCACAGGAAATACGTCCACCATCAGCGTTGCTCCCGCAGGTGGCTTTACCGGCAGTGTCTCGCTCAGCGCCACTATCTCATCGGAGCCAAGCGGTGCCGTAAACGCTCCCACGCTAAGCTTTGGCTCAACAAGCCCGGTGAAGATCACCGGTACCAGCAGTGGAACAGCCACACTGACGATCTCCACCACGGCCGGGGGCGGTTGCGAAACCGCGAGTAGCAGCAAACCATTCCTGCCGTGGCAGGTTCCTGGAGGAGCCGCTTTCGCGATGGTTGTCTTCATCGCGCTGCCCCGGCGACGCTGGAACCGATGGTTCGCGCTCGTACTACTCTTCGTCTGTACCGCTGGTGGCATCACGGCGTGTGGATCTGGCAGCAGCAAACCCTGTACGGTGAACCCGCCTACGACCGCTGGAACCTACGTCATCAGTGTCACCGGCACTTCGGGCTCCACTACCTCTATTGGCTCGATTACTATCACGGTGCAGTGATTCCAACTCGTGAGCTTTGCGTTGCCGGTTGAGTACAGTATCCGTCCGTGCCCGAGGTTCCAGCTGTTGGTGCACAACGCCTTCTCGGACACGAACCAACGAAAACCCCCAAGGTGACTCGCGGGATACATCTGCTTTGGATCGCACCAAAACATCGAGACAAGATGCTTCAAAGCAACCCTTGAGACCAGATCACTACCGAAAAGTCGGCGAGTGTTCAGGAATCCGCGGGCTCCCGTTCTCGAATGATGATTCCAAGCCAAACCGCGTTTCCAGAACTGCTGCTGCTGGAAAGCCTATGAGCCAGCCTCCCACAAGTCTTTGAAGGCCAGCGTCGGAGCCGCGACAATGGCGTTATGCTGCTGGGTTTTGCATCTCGAAGCAGGCGAATTTTGATGCCGGTGGGGGGAACCTTGGGTACACTTTGGGTACAGTTTGGGTACACTTTTCGCCCGAAAACACTGTACCCGCTGTAAACCATAGATTCCGCTGGAGATATTTTGGTGCCGGGAGGGGGGGTCGAACCCCCACGGCCGCAAGGGCCGGCGGATTTTGAGTCCGCTGCGTCTGCCAGTTCCGCCATCCCGGCTTGGAAGGTGTAACAACCGCAATTGTACGGCTTTACGCTCTGGATTTGTACTCTCGTCAATCAGACGTAGGTGAGCCCGGCTCTCGGATTGTGACCGCCGTCCTTTCGTTGTAACAAGAACTCCCTCTCTGTCTCCCATCAAAGCAAACCACCGGAATCAGGGCTCACGCATGCCCTTGAGCTTCCGCTGCGCCTGGAGATGTCTGAAAACGAAAAAAGAATCGTTGCCATGCGTTCCCAGTTAAGAACGCTGCCAAAGGACTTTGTTTTGCAGGCTCAGGAGGTCGTCCCGCAGCAGGAATTACCCTCTTCGGAAACCTCTCCACAGGGGAGAAACCTGCGCAATTGTGTCTCGTCGGCGCCCGTGAATCCGAATTGACTTTCTCATGCTCTTGAAGACGCAACCGCCGATCTCTCGCGCTCAATGGCCTCAAACATCGACTGATTGTCGCTGTATTTGAAGTAGTTGAGGTGGTGCTTTTCGGCCTCCTGTTGTTCGGCGGCGCCGAGCAAAGACAGGTCGGCCTTGGTAACGGGATGCAGCCCTCTGCCCTCCAGGGAGTCGAAGATTTCTTCAGGGCTGAGCGTCTTTCCCTCAGGCTGGCTCTGGAGATACTCAATCGCCTGCTCTGCGCCCAGTTCACCGTCGTGGCGTGCGATTCCCACCAGGCCGGTAGACGCGCGCCGGGCCCAGCCGGCTACGAAGCGTCCCGCAAGCGCGCAGGAATGGATTGGATCCCAAACCTGGAAGACGGGTTCGTCTGGATGATCGGGGTCGGCCTGTGTGGCATACCCATTGGGTCCCATCGGCAGGCCCAGTTGTTCGTCGTGCATGTCGCCGATGGCGAAGATCAGAGTGTCGATCTCAAGAACCGCTTTCTGGCCGTTGGGCACAGGCTTCGTGCTGCCGTCGGGGCGAAGAACCAGATCGTTGTCGCCAACTTCGAGCTGGGCGATTCGTCCGTCGGGGCTAGCAATGACGGCGGTGGGCGACGACAGGAACCGGAATGACAAGCGCGGCGGAATAGAGGTGAAGTCCTCCTCGTTGAGCATGGGGAAGTGCTCAGCGAAGATCGCTTCAGGCGAGACGTCTTCATCCACGCGGGCGCAACGCTCGCGCACGCGGTCGAGCTCGGCAGTGAGCTCTTCCGGCACGATGTGACGGATGACGTAGCCGATTTCCTTCTTGTCGAACTTGATTTCCACGGGGCCGCGACGGGCGATGATCGTCACCTCTTCGGTGTTACGCGACGGGCTGTCCTGCAGCAGCCAGCGCGCGATATCAATCGCTACATTGCCGATGCCAATGATGCCGATGCGCCGCCCGGTGGAGAAATCCTGTGACGCGTAGGGCGGAAGCTGGTTGTAGTGGTAGACAAAATCTTTGGCGGCGTAGACGCCCTTGGAGTGCTCGCCGGGCAGGCCCAGTTCGTGCGCGCCCTGTGCTCCGCAGGTGTAGATGACTGCGGAGGGACGCATCGCGTCGAGGTCCGCGATGGTCAGGTCGTACCCGTTACCGATTTTTACGTTGCCGAAGTAGTACACATTGGGGAGATCGAGTATCTGAGCGAATTGCTTGCGAAGCCCGAACTTCATCTTGTCCTTGAGCGGGTAGATGCCATACTCGGCGAGGCCTCCGGGTTTGACGTCGCGGTTGAACAATACAGCGTTGAAGCCGGCAAGAGCGACTTTACGCGCGGCGAACATGCCGGCGGGCCCGGCTCCGACGACAAAAACAGTCTTCATGCAAGGACTCCTATGGAGCGCCCAACCTTCAGCGGGCAGCTCAGGGAATATGAATATGAGGATGAGGCAAGATTCCGACGGGTGGCAGGGGCGAGTGCCTGCCTGTGCGGCGCGAAGCCGGAAGGATTGAGAGCGTGAGTGAGCAAGACTCGGACTTTACACCCCCACGAGGATGAATCCGTATGCCACCCTAAATATACTTCGATGGAGGTGAAGGCGGTGATGTGGAACACTGAAGTGAAATGGCGACTCAGGCTGCCAATTGCCGCTTAGCCAACCAATCAGCGCCCTTGCAGTTGCATCCATCGCCGCACTTCTGCTTTGACACTCCACCACGTGGTTGATAGAGTTGGAGTACTGCCTGTACGCGGTTTTCGTCCTGGAAACTGCCTCGCGTCCCCGTCGTCCAGTGGCCTAGGACACCGCCCTTTCACGGCGGTAACACGGGTTCGAATCCCGTCGGGGACGCCAATTAAATCAACGCCTTACAAACCCCGCCCAGAATTTTGTAGGTCCGTTATAGTCCGATAAGCGAAATTGCTCTCGCTGGCCTGCGATAACGGCAGGCAGTTGTTGTCAGGCAGCATGTCCACAATCCGGCTCTGGGCCTTCCGCTTCAGGTCGGTCACGGCCTGTGCGTAAAGGTTCATCGTCACCAGACTGCTGGCATGCCGCAGTA
>JAJYVU010000156.1 GCA_021791875.1 Acidobacteriota bacterium
GCGGCATCGCTGCTCCGCGGCTCTTTTATCTCCAGCAACATTTGTAATCGCATCGGGCTGGTTTGTGCAATCGATTGTGCAAAAGGAAAATGCAAAACTCGGAACCTGGCCATTCACGCGTCTGCGTGGTTGGTCACGGTTTTCGGACTGCCGCCGCCGGGCTTCCCCACCGGGCCAGGCGCACTCTCAGCGTGGTATAGTCAAAAGCGTTGCGGGCATTGTGCGGAGACGCTGTCAGCTCCGTTGAAGGCCGCACAATCACACCAAAGTACAGTTCGAGGTTCCCATGTCCGGCCATTCCAAATGGGCGACAATCAAGCACAAAAAAGGCGCACTCGACGCCAAGCGCGGCAAGATCTTCACCCGGCTCATCAAGGAAATCACCATTGCCGCGCGCGCCGGTGGCGATCCGGACGGCAATCCCCGCCTGCGTACGGCCGTCGCCGCGGCCAAGGCGGAGAACATGCCCGCCGACAACATCAAGCGCGCCATTCAGCGCGGCACCGGCGAACTGCCCGGCGCTGTTTACGAAGAGATCACCTTTGAGGGCTATGGTCCCGGCGGCGTCGCCGTCATTGTGGAAGCCACAACCGACAACCGCAATCGCGCCGTCAGCGAAATCCGCCACGCCTTCTCAAAGAATGGCGGCAACCTCGGCGAGCCCAACTCGGTGAAGTTCATGTTCCAGAAGAAGGGACTCATCGCCATCGCCAAAGAAAAGGCCGACGAAGAGAAGCTGATGAACATTGTGCTCGAAGCCGGCGGCGATGACCTCAGCGACGAAGGCGATTCCTGGGAGATCCTCACCGAGCCGCAGGCCTTTGATGCCGTGGCGCAGGCAGTGCGCGACGCGGGTATCGAACCTGACGTGGCCGAGGTGACCATGATCGCTTCGACCTACACCAAGCTCGAAGGCACGACTGCAAATCAGATGATGCGATTGCTCGAAGCGCTCGAAGATCATGACGACGTCCAGAACGTCTACTCGAACTTCGACATGGATTCACAACAGGTAGAAGAGATTGCCGGCTAGAGCTGGCGTCATAAAATAAATCAGATGGCCGCCCGCCAGGCGGCCTTTGTTTTGGAGCATTTTCACTTCAACGCTATGCAGGTGACGATTGTCGAATGAGATCTTTCTTTGCGGAAAGATCACCTGTGGAATCGCTGGACGGCGAGCACCCGAAGTGAAAATACTTTGGCCGCGAGGATAACCGACAGGATGAATCGACTGATTGCCTTTTTGGGCATTGCTTTCCTCGGCACGGCGATAGGTGCCTCTGCCGCAGCTCAACCTCTCAAAGCGACCGTGGGCCCACCGCCCAATACGCCCGAGAAGACACTTGCTTCCTATCCGTGGGAAATTGGCCCGTTTTTTCAGGGTGGCGTAGGAGAGGGCAACCGCGACACCTTTCACTTCCTGGCCGCGGGCGTCAAAATCGGCAAGATCGTGAATCACCCGGCTCTGGGCAGCATCTTCCGAGGCCGATTCGAGTACGACATTGAGATCATGCCCTACTGGCAGGCCTTCACTCCCAAACCCGGCCTGCAGCCTTATCCGGTGCTGCCGCAGACGAATCCTCCGCAATATGTACTGGAGCCGACCGGCGGAGGCATCTTCACCGGCGTGAGCATTACCCCGATCATCCTCCGCTGGGACCTGATGCCGCACGGACGCTGGGAACCCTGGGTCCAGGGCGGCGGCGGCCTGATCTATACAACGCACAAATTTCCACCCGACGTGCTGGTTCCGCATGGCGAACCGGGCGGCACCAGCGTCTGGAACTTCAGTCCGCAGTTCGGCGTCGGGGTTCACTATTTCCTCTCGCCGAGGCGTTCAATATACTTCGAAGCCAATGCCGTGCACATCTCCAGCGCGTCACTCGGCGACAAAAACCCCGGCGTGAATGCCAGCGTTCAGTTCCAGATTGGTTACGCCTGGTGGCGATACAAGGTCAGACACTGAAGTGACCACCTCTGCTTCACTTTACGATCCGGATGCGCTCATCGAGTGCGTTCCGAACTTCTCTGAAGGGCGCGACGAGAATGTGGTGCGCCGGATCGTTTCCGCCATGGCGCTCGACGGCGTGAGCCTCCTCGATTACTCGCTCGACCGCGACCACAATCGCTCCGTCGTGACCATCGCCGGCAAGCCTGCCGCCGTGCAGGAGGCGGCGATCTGCGCCGCGGGCATGGCCGCGGAATTAATCGATCTCACCGCCCAGCGCGGTGTCCATCCCCGCATCGGCGCGGCAGACGTCATCCCCTTTGTCCCCCTGAGGAATATCTCCCTCCAGCAGTGCGCCATGATCGCGCGCCAGGCCGGTGAGGAAATCTGGCGGCGTTACGCCGTGCCTTGCTACTTCTATGAGGCGGCGGCTTCGCGCCCTGACCGCCTCGCCTTGGAAGATGTCCGGCGTGGCCAGTTCGAAGGGCTGCGCGAGGCCGTCCGCAATCAGCCCGCGCGACGGCCCGACGTGGGCGGGCCTGAACTCCATCCCACCGCCGGCGCCTGCGCCATCGGTGCGCGAAAGTTTTTGATTGCTTACAACCTCTTTCTCGACACGTCCGATGTAGCAGTGGCGCGCGCCATTGCCCGTGAAATTCGAGCGGCCGGCGGTGGCCTGAGCGGCGTCAAAGCCCTCGGGCTCCTCGTCGAAGGCCATGCCCAGGTCAGCATCAATATCACAGACTTCACCCGCACCGGCGTGGGTGAGGTGTACGAGATGGTAAAGCGCAAGGCCGCCGAACGCGGAGCGGCTCCAATGCGCGGGGAACTGATCGGCCTGCTGCCCGAAGCTGCCTATGAGCGGGATAGCGAATGGGTGCGTCTATTGAATCAGTTTGATCCAGAACGAAAGATTCTGGAGCGGCGGCTTTCTCACCCCCTGGCCTGGCCCGATGCGGCCACACCTGCGGGGCACGAAGCCGGCGCATAACACGGAGGATGACCCGGTGAGTTTGAAATACGGTTGGAAATGGTTCGTGGGAGCAGGCTTGGCATGCGCTTTTGCTGCTGCCTCGTTGCCGGCAGGCGCGATGCAGCTCGGCTCGGATGCCAGCTCCTCCATCCCAAAGAATGTGCAGCAATTGATCGATATCGACTATCAGGCGATGGAAAACTCGCCCACCGCCATGCGCCTCAAGGATCGCCTGCTTCCGCCGGAGATCAAGTCTCTCGAGAGCGCGCTCAAGGCCTCTGGCCTGAACGAAAGCCACGATGTGGATTCCCTCTGCTTCGCCTCCTTCCGCCCTTCCGCCTCGAGCAGCTACACGCAGATAGTCGGCATCGCGCAGGGCCAGTTCTCCGTGAACCAGATTGTGGCCAATTTCACCAAGCACAAGATCAAGCCCATGGCGATTCGCGCCAACCGGCTATACCCCATGGGTTCCAGCGGAATGATGGTCGTCTTTCTCAACCCCACGACCATGATGTTCGGCTCCCTCGACGCGCTTCGTCCCGCATTGGCGGCGCGCGACGGCCTGGCGCCCAATTTTCTTGAGAACACCAACATGGTCGCGGCCATGCGAACCGTCCAGTCCGAGCCCCTCTGGAGCATTCTCGACCAGAAGGGCACGCAGTTCATGATGCACAACCTGCTCGGCCAGGCTTCCCAGCTTGCCGACTACAGCGCCATCAAATCCCGCCTGCTGAGTTCCAGTTACACCATGAACTTCAACAATGGCGTCAAGTTTGCGCTCAATGTCTTGACACCCGATGCCTTTACGGCCGCCACCATGTCATCGCTCCTGAATGCCGCCGCCATGTATGAAAAACTGAGCGGCACGCCCGTGGAACAGCAGGCGATTAACGCGACCTCCATTGACTCCATGGCGGGCACGCTCGAAGTTCGCTTCTCCACTACCAGCGACGAGTTCAACAGCCTGCTTCAGTCGCCCCTCTTCCGCTCGGTGGTCCAATAGAGCATTTCCCCTGTTGGTATAGGCCGAAGAGAGAATGCCGACGCAGCTTTTCCGTTAAGAAAAGCTGCACTCGGTTGAATCCGGAAAGTTCCCCGTAATAGGGGAAATGCTCTGATATGGAGTGACCCTGTCAACCGGGGCACGGCTGTGGGGCATTTTTTTGTTTGTTGAGGATAGGGCCAGCGGCAGCCGGGG
>JAJYVU010000057.1 GCA_021791875.1 Acidobacteriota bacterium
GAATCCGAAGAAGACGGCCAAGTACAGCTGGATGGGGCAGGGCTTAACTGTCAACAGCTCCACGTCCTCGGCGACCATCGATACGGCGAATCTGCAGCCTGGTACCTACAAGGTAATGGGCCATGTCACCGAAGGCAGCAAGCCGGGACAGTCCGCAGACTGCACCGCGACCTTCACAGTGAAGCAGTTTGAGCCGCCGACGGTGAGCTGCGTGGCGAACCCGATGACGGTTCAGCCGGGTCAGACTTCGACGATTACGGCAACCGGCGTGAGCCCGCAGAACCTGCCGCTGACCTACAGCTTCTCGTCGAGCGCAGGCTCGATCAGCGGCTCAGGCAACTCGGCAACGCTGTCGACGACGGGTGCTCCATCGGGTCCGATTACCGTGACCTGTAACGTACAGGACAACAAGGGCCAGACGGCTTCTTCGACGACGACTGTGGATATTCAGGCGCCGCCGCCGCCGCCGACCCCGCACACCGAGAAACTGTGCACGATCACCTTCAACCGCGACAAGTATCGTCCGACGCGTGTGGACAACGTGGCCAAGGCCTGCCTTGACGATGTTGCCCTGAATGCGCAGCGTCAGCCGGATGCGACGCTCGTACTGGTTGGCAACTCGGCTCCTGGTGAGCGCGATGCAGCATTCAAATCTGCTGAGCGCGCGGTGAACGCGAAGCAGTACCTGGTGAAGGACAAGGGCATTGATGCCAGCCGCATCCAGGTGCGTACCGGCAACTCCGGCGCCAAGGAAGTGGAAGACTACCTTGTGCCTGCCGGGGCCAACTTCGAAAACGATATTCCGGGCACGGAGCCAGTGAACGAAAGTGAACTGCATCCGCACCCGGTGCACCACTACTATCGCCACCCCAAGGTTGTCCCGCACAAGAAGAAGTAACGGGATCCTTGAGGTGCAGCAGTCTGTCAGAGGGCTGATCGGTTATGCCGGTCAGCCCTTTGGCTTCTATGGTTCCTTTTGATATCGTGGCGGGCGGTAGCGCTCGCGCTGTGGAAGAATATTTTTATGCGGTTTCGTGCCTTGTTTTTTTTCGCCGTGCTGGCTTTCTGTCTGCCTGCGTTTCAACCACTCCACGCTGCGGTGAATCGATGGCTCTCGATCGGGCCCGATGGCGGGGACGCCCGCAGCTTTGCGTATGATCCGACAGACGTGACCCATGTTTACCTGGGCACAACGAATGGCTGGATCTACCAGTCAATGGACGCGGGGGCGCACTGGTCGAGGTTGTCAAAGATCGGGGCCAGCGACGAAGACCTTGTGGTCGATCATCTGATCGTGGACTCGGCGGATCCGCATACGCTTTACGCGGGCGTATGGCGCCTGGATAAGTTTGGCGGGGGAGTATGGGTGAGCCACGATTCGGGACTTACCTGGACCGAGCTGCCGGGCATGGACGGACAGTCTGTGCGGGCGCTAGTGCAGGCTCCGTCGAACCCGAATATTCTGGTGGCCGGCACGATTTCCGGGGTTTATCGCAGCGAGGATGGGGGCGCGCATTGGAAGGAAATCAGCCCTGCCGGCAGCGGACAGATCATCGAAGTGCAGTCAGTGGCGGTGGATCCCGTGAATCCCGATGTGATTTATGCGGGGACGTGGCATCTGCCCTGGAAGACTTCGGATGGAGGCAAGCACTGGGTCAACATTCGACGCGGGATCATCACGGACTCTGATATTTTCTCGATCCTCATCGATCCGAAGGCTCCGCAGACTCTGTACATGAGCGCGTGTTCGGGAATCTTCAAGACGTACAACGGTGGCGAGCTATTTCGCAAGGTGCAGGGTATTCCGACGACGGCGCGGAGGACGCGGGCGATCAAAGAGGATCCGCTGGACCGGCGCATCGTCTATGCGGGCACGACGGAAGGACTGTACAAGACGGTGAATGCGGGAGAGACATGGCGGCGCATGACGAATCCCTACATTGTGATCAATGACATTTACATCGATCCGCAAAATCCAGAGCGGGTGCTGATGGCGACCGATCATGGCGGTGTCCTGGCGAGCAACGACGGCGGAAAGACATTCACTACATCAAACCAGGGATTTTCCGGGCGGGAAGTGACATCGATCCTGCTGGACCGGAAGCATCCGGGGCGGATTTATGCCGGGGTGGTAAACGGGTGGCAGTATGGCGGCGTGTACGTGTCGGCCGACAATGGCCGTACCTGGCAGCAGCAGAGCGAAGGCCTGGGCCGGCGGGATGTGTTTTCGCTGGCGGAGGCGAACGACGGAACGCTACTGGCTGGTACGGATCGTGGGATTTTCCGGTGGACTCCGAACGGATGGGTGCAGGACGGAAACGCGATTACCGAACACACTCGAATTGTGGAATACACGCGAAATGGGCGTTTGTTGCAGCGGACGGTGGTGGAGGATTCGCGTCCGGAGCGGATTGAAGGACGTGTCGGAGCGCTGCTGGCGGCCGGAAACGACTGGTTCGCATCGACTCCCGAGGGGGTTTATCGGAGTACGGATCATGGCCAGATGTGGCGTGGCCCGGTGCTGAGCGGCGCGAATTATTTCTACCTGGGTAAAGATGGGCCGGCTCTGCTGGCTTCGAACTTCCAGGTGGTGCGGCGATCGCTGGACGGCGGCAGGACGTGGATTCCGCTGAACCGGCCAGCAGGCTTGACGCAAATCACGGCGGTCACGGTGTCGCCGGGCGGCAAGATCTGGGTTGGTGGTCCGCAGGGTGTCTACTGGAGCGGCGATAACGGCCATGAATGGCACGCCATCCGCCGGCTGCCGACGAACCAGATTCGCAGCCTGGCATGGGACCCGGCTAAGCATCGCGTTGTGGTGACGTCGCGGATCACGAGCATCGTGTATGCGATCGATCCTGACACCCTGACGTGGAAGTGGTGGGACGCGGGCTGGAGACTGCACTCGTTGCATTCGGTCAACGGGAGGCTGCTGGCAGCTTCACCGACGAATGGCGTGATCCTGGAGCCGCAGCAGCCGGCAAACGGGAGCGCACTGGCAGAGATAAGGAGCCACTGACAGGATCGTGTGGACGCTGCGCACTGCGGAGCGGTCGGACTTCGATGCGCTCTACCAACTCGATCAGCAATGTTTTGAGCCCGGGATTGCCTATTCGCGGGTCGAGCTGATGGCCTTTCTTTCGCATCCGCACAGCTTATCGCTGCTGGCGGAGAGCACATCCGGGGCGCTGATCGGCTTCATCATTGCAGAAGTACGGCGCAAGGGAGAAATGCGCATCGGCCATATTGTGACGATCGACGTAGCCGAAGCGATGCGGCGCAAGGGGCTGGGGCGCGCCCTGATGTTTGCAGTCGAGAGACGGATGAGAGAGGTGGGGATTGCCCGGGTAAGGCTGGAGGTTGCGGCCGATAATCTGGGAGCGCAGGCATTTTACGAAGAGGAAGCATACGAGAGGATTGGCCGGATCCAGGGTTACTACCTGGGCCGGGTGGATGCCTTCGTGATGGAAAAGAAACTGGAGTGAGGCGGACGGCTGTTGCTGGATTGCTTCAGGAATGGAGTTGCGCGCGCAGCGCAGCTACCTTTTGTGGGTTCATGGGGCCGGAGGCCCGCCAGAGCACGTTTCCTCCGCGGTCTGTGAGCAGGATTACCACCTGGCGATCGCTGGGAATCTGAAGCTGTTTGCGGAAGCGGGTCTCGTTTAGATAAAGGGGTACGACGCGGGGCCAGAGCTGGGGGTCGGAGAAGTCGCTGCGCATGGCGGAGTTGTCCCACCAGCGGTAGAGCGGGTTTTTCTGCTGGGAGATGGGCAGCAGATAGTAGCTAAGGCCGCTGTCGAGCCGGCTGAGTGACTGGACTTCGGTGACCCAGCGGTTGATCTCAGGAGTCTGGTCAGCATCGAAGGAAAGCAGCAGGAGATTGCGTTTTCCGGTGAATGCCGCAGGCAGGGTGACTTTTGCCTTCGCCAGACTGTAGGACGTGACGGTAGGGAAATGCACTGGAGACGGACCAGGCTGCGCGGCCAGAGGGAGCAGAGCGGCGCGTAAAAACAGGGCGCAAAGAATGAGCTTCAGAAATCGCAATCGTGTCCTTCGACGCTACGGCCGGATACGAAAGCCGGGAATATTGTTTGAGTGTAACAGCGGTATGAACGTCTGTCTTGTATCAGTTTTGACGCCGAAGGGGATAGAGAATCAAATAGGCGCGGTGCAGTATCATATGAAGGATGGGAAGCCAGCTACATGCATTTGTGACGGATGACGCCCGGTTGCGGCCGATTGCCGAAAAGGTATTCGCAGGGGAGCGCCTGTCGTTTGAAGACGGTGTTGCGCTGTACCGTTCGCCAGACATTCTGGCCGTGGGCTGGCTGGCGAATCATGTTCGCGAAAAGATGCATGGCGATGTGGCGTACTTCAATGTGAACCGCCATATCAACCCCACCAACGTGTGCGTGGCCGCGTGTCGGCTTTGTGCCTTTGGGCGCAAGAAGGGCACGGACGGGTCTTACACAATGGCGCTCGAGCAGGCCTGGGAGACGGCGGCCTCGGGATATACCGAAGCTGTGACGGAGTTCCACATTGTGGGGGGGCTGCATCCGGATTTGCCGCTGGAATATTTTGAGGACCTGGTCCGCGGGTTGAAGCAGCGTTTTCCGCAGGTGCACATCAAGGCCTTCACGATGGTGGAGATTGCGTTTTTTGCGCGCCGTGCGAAGCTGACAATTACGGAGACACTGGAACGCCTGAAGGCGGCGGGGGTGGACTCGATGCCGGGCGGCGGCGCGGAGATATTCTCAGACCGCGTAAGGCACATCATCTGCGATCACAAGATCGATGGCAGCGAGTGGCTGGAAACGGCGCGGATCGCGCATAAGATTGGCCTGAAGTCCAACGCGACGATGCTGTATGGGCATGTGGAGTCGGATGAAGACCGCGTGGATCACGTGGTCAAACTTCGGGAGCTGCAGGACGATACGCACGGATTCCAGACGTTTATTCCGCTGGCGTTCCATCCGGACAACACGCCGCTGGAACACTTGCCGCGGACGACGGGATTGACGGATATCCGGCAGGTTGCGGTAGGCCGGTTGATGCTGGATAACTTTCCGCACATCAAGGCCTATTGGCAGATGATGACGCCGAAGATCGCGCAGATTGCGCTGCGCTTTGGCGCCGATGACATTGACGGCACCGTGGTGGAAGAGAAGATTTATCACGATGCAGGCGCGACGACTCCCCAAGGGCTGCGGCGCGAAGGCCTGATGCGGCTGATTACCGAGGCGGGACGCGTGCCGTTCGAGCGGGATACTCTGTATCGCGCCGTGACGCGGACGGAAGACACCTTTACGGTCGCGGTCTAGGGCAATTTCACTGACGCCATGAGGTGTCCTGGATCGATCTGGTGTGGCCGTTTCTGAATGGAACGTCTACGCCAACTTCACTTGTTTTCCTCTACACCTTCAGTGCCAATGCTCTGGCCCGGACAAGTTCGCACGGAAACTCCGAAGACAATACAGAGAACGCGAGGCAAGGAACGCCTGACGTGAAACAATGACGCAGTGGACGTCTACGATCCTCTGCGTCACTACCGGGATGCGCTGGCCGCAACGGCAGCGGATCATTCCCGCCTGAAGCGCAGCGACCGGCTGTTTATTGCCGCGAAGCTGACGCTATTTTTTATTCTCGTTGTCCTGAGCGCCACTGTGGTTCGCTACCGGCCGCACGATGCGTGGATCCTGGCGGTGTTGCTGGCCGTGCTGGTGATTGTTTTTGCGCTTCATGAGCGGGTCTTGAAACGGCTGGAACGTTGTGAGCGCATGAAGGGCTTTTACGAGGAGGGGATTGCTCGTCTTGAGGACCGATGGGCGGGAAAAGGGCAGAGCGGCGGCGAGTTTTTGCATAGCGAGCATCTGTATGCGCGCGACCTAGATTTGTTCGGCCGAGGCGGACTGTTTGAGCTGTTATCGATAGCGCGGACGAGCGCGGGCCGTGAGACGCTGGCGGCGTGGCTGATGGCTCCGGTTCCGGTGCGGATGGTGAGAGAGCGGCAGGCGGCGGTGCAGGAGCTTGCGCCGCGGTATGCGTTCCGGGAAGCGATGGCGCTGGGCGGCGGCGAGATGCAGGCGGGGGTCCACACGGAGCAACTGACGGACTGGAGTGAAGGTTTCGGTGCGGTGAATAGGTGGTTTGCGTTTCTGATAGCTCCGGTGCTGGCGGTGGCGTGGGTTGCGAGCGTTGTGCTGGCAGTGATGAGCGCAGCGCACTCGATTGAGTTTTTGATTGGGATGTCCGTGCTGAACTATTCGGTGGCCAACCTTTATGGGAAGCGGGCATTCAAGGCCGCGGACGAAGCGGAACTGGCGGGGCGCGAGCTGCGGCTGTTGGCCGCAGTGCTGGAATTGCTGGAGGAGGAGAAATTTTCAGGGGAGTTGCTGCAGCGACTGCAGGGTGAATTATTAGCGGAGGGTGTGCGGGCCTCGCATGCGGTGCGGAGGCTGAATCGCGGCCTGCAGTGGCTGGAGTCGCGGCACAACATGGCGGTGCGGTTTGTGGAAGCTTTCGTTTTCTGGACGCCGGTGTGCCTGGGATTTCTGGATGCGTGGCGCTCGCGGTATGGGAGCAGTGTGCGGCAGTGGCTGGTGGCTGCGGGAGATATGGAGGCGCTGCATGCGCTGGCCTGCTATGCGTGGGAGCATCCGGAGAATACGTATCCAGAATTTGTAACTGCGGGCCCGTTATTTGATGCCGAGGGGTTGACGCACCCGCTGCTGCCGGCAAAGAAGGCTGTGGCGAACGATGTGCGTCTGGACAGCGAGCGGCAGTTGATTATGCTGAGCGGGCCGAACATGGCCGGCAAGAGCACGCTGCTGCGGGCGATCGGGTTGAATGCGGTGCTGGCGCAGGCGGGCGCGCCGGTGTGCGCGAAGCGGCTGAGGATGTCGCCGCTGCTGGTGGCGGCGTCGATCTGCGTGCTGGATTCGCTGCAGGGCGGCTTGTCGCGATTCTACGCGGAGATTCAGCGGCTGAAGCAGATGCAGGACCTGGCAGAACATGGGCCGCGGGTGCTGTTTCTGCTGGATGAGCTGCTATCCGGGACGAATTCGAATGACCGGCGCACAGGGACAGAGGCGATCGTGAGGACGCTGCTGCAGCATGGGGCGATGGGGATCGTGACGACACATGACCTGGCATTGACGGAGATCGTGGGCCGGCTTGAAGGGAAAGCCGCGAATTACCACTTCGAAGATCGCTACCGCGACGGGAAACTGGAGTTTGATTACCGACTGGTTCCGGGCGTGGTGCAGACGACCAACGCGTTGAAGCTGATGCGCGCAGTTGGGCTTGATGTTGAGGCAGATTGATATGAGCACGGCAAATGTAACTGTGATGGGTATTTTTGCGCTGGACCTTGCGTTTCGGTCGCCGCGACTGCCGGTTTGGGGTGAGACAGTAGTCGGCAGCGGGCTGCAGGTGGGGCCCGGCGGCAAGGGGTCGAACCAGGCAGTGGCGGCGGCGCGGCTGGGTGCGAACACGACATTCCTCAGCAAGATTGGCGCGGATGCTTTTGGTGAGATTGCCCTGAGAACATATCAAGACGCCGGGGTGAATACAGATTTCCTGGTGCGCGCGCAGGATGAGGCGACGGGAGCGGCGGCGATCCTTGTGCAGGAAGACTCGGGCGAGAATGCGATTGTGGTTTGCCCTGGTGCGGCCGAGACGCTGACCAAACAAGAGATCGACCGGGCAGAGGAAAGGATTGCTGCTTCGGCGTGTTTCCTGACGCAGTTTGAGCTGCCGATTGTGCTGGTGGAGTATGCGCTGGCACTGGCACGACGCAGGGGGGTGACAACG
Organism: Acidobacteriota bacterium; assembly: GCA_021791875.1. GTDB lineage: Bacteria > Acidobacteriota > Terriglobia > Terriglobales > Acidobacteriaceae > Acidobacterium. The sequence goes on from JAJYVU010000057.1 coordinate 7,813, forward strand.
ATTCTGAATCCGGCGCCGGGTTTGCCGTGTCCGGATTCGCTGTTGGCGTTGTGTGATTATGTGACGCCGAATGAGGGTGAAGCGGAAGCGCTGACGGGGATGCGGGTTTCGACCATCGAAGAAGCGGAGGCAGCCGCTGAACAGCTGATGGAGCGCGGCGCGGGGCACGCGGTGATTACGCTGGGTGCGCGGGGAGCGCTGGTGAAAAGCGCTACAATATCGCAGCATATTGAAGCATTCAACGCAGGACGAGTGGTGGATACAACGGGAGCGGGGGATGCTTTTAATGCTGGATTCGCGGTGGCGCTCGCCCAAGGCAAGGGCCTGGTGGCGGCGGCACAGTTTGGCTGTGCGGTCGCTGGGATTTCTGTGACGCGGCATGGGACTTCGCCCTCGATGCCACGTCGCGAGGAAGTGGATGCGCTGCTGGCGAAGCATTGATGAGGCGCCTGGCGCGAGAGCGCGAAGCAACCGATGGGGATACGGCGATGAGCATCAAGAGCACGGAAATCAATCCGCAGAGAAATGCAACGCGGCCGCACGAAGAAGATGCGTGGAGATCGAACCCGGGCATGCCGCTGGATCTGGACTGGGTGGAGTCGGTTGCGGCGAATACGAGTGCGATCGAGCGCCGTGTGCAGACACTGACGGCGCGGCGCACGGTGAAGAAAGAATGGCAGGCGGCATGGCTGCTGAAGGCGGTGAGCTGCATTGATTTAACGACGCTCTCTGGCGATGACACTGCCGAACGTGTGCGCCGGTTGTGTGCGAAGGCGCGGCAGCCGCTGAAGGCGGAGCTGGTGAATCAGCTGGGGATTGAATCGCTGGGGCTGACGGTGGGCGCGGTGTGCGTGTACCACGTGTTTGTGGAGACCGCGGTGGAGGCGCTAAAAGGAAGCGGGATTCCGGTGGCGGCGGTGTCGACGGGATTTCCGGCGGGGCTGTCTCCGCTGGCGGAGCGCGTGGCGGAGATTCGACGGTCAGTGGAGGCGGGAGCGCGGGAGATCGACATCGTCATTGAGCGCGGGCTGGCGCTGGGCGGCAAGTGGCAGGCGCTGTATGACGAGATTGCCACATTCAAACAGGCGTGTGGGCCGGGCGTGCATATGAAGGCGATTCTTGGCACGGGTGATTTGATGACGCTGCGCAACGTGGGCCGGGCGAGCGTGGTTGCGATGATGGCGGGCGCGGATTTCATTAAGACATCGACGGGCAAGGAGGCGGTGAATGCGACGCTGCCGGTGAGCCTGGTGATGGTGCGGGCGATTCGGAAGTATTTTGAGCGGACGGGCGTTGCCGTCGGATTCAAGCCGGCGGGTGGAATTCGTACCGCGAAGCAGGCGCTGGAATGGATGTTCCTGATGAAGGATGAACTGGGGCGGCCGTGGCTGGAGCCGAAGCTGTTCCGGTTTGGCGCGAGCGGCATGCTGACGGATATCGAGCGGCAACTGGAGCATTACGCAACGGGGCGGTATGCGGCCGCGTACCGGCAGCCGATGGCCTGAGAAAGATGGAGCAGGAGCGGAGGAAACGGATGAGCATCCTCGAAAGATTTGAAACGCTAGAATACGGGCCTGCACCGGAGGATCCCAAGGAAGCGACGGCGTGGCTGGAGCGGCACGGGCGACGATTTTGTCACTATATTGGTGGCAAATGGCATGAGCCCGCGAAGGGCGAGCAATTTGAGACGGTGGATCCCTCGACGGGCGATGCGCTGGCGAGTGTCGCGCAGGGCTCGGCGGAGGATGTGGATGCGGCGGTGCGTGCGGCGCGGGCCGCGCTGGGGCCGTGGCAGGCTCTGACGCCGCATGCGCGGGCGCGCTACCTGTACGCGATGGCACGGCAGGTGCAGAAGCATGCGCGACGGCTGGCCGTGCTGGAGACGATGGACAACGGCAAGCCAATCCGCGAGAGCCGGGACATTGATATTCCGCTGGTGGCGCGGCATTTTTATCACCACGCGGGGTGGGCGCAACTGCTGCCGCGAGAGTTTGCAGGGTATGCGCCGTGCGGTGTGGCAGGGCAGATCATTCCTTGGAATTTTCCGCTGCTGATGCTGTCGTGGAAGATTGCTCCGGCGCTGGCGGCGGGCAATACGGTGGTGCTGAAGCCGGCGGAGCATACCCCGTTGACCGCGCTGGCGTTTGCCGAGCTGTGCGAAGAGATTGGGCTGCCGGCGGGAGTGGTCAACGTTGTGACCGGGGATGGGCGCACGGGCGAGGCGCTGGCGGCGCACGAGGATGTGGACAAGATTGCGTTCACGGGCTCGACGGAAGTGGGACGGGCGATTCGTGCGGCGACGGCGGGGACCGGGAAGAAACTGTCACTGGAGCTGGGCGGGAAGTCGCCGTTTGTGGTGTTTGACGACGCCGATCTCGACAGCGCCGTGGAGGGCATGGTGGACGGCATCTGGTTCAACCAGGGCCAGGTGTGCTGTGCGGGATCGCGGCTGCTGGTTCAAGAGGCTGTGCTGGAGACGCTGACGGCCAAACTGCGGGCACGGATGGAGACGCTGCGGCTGGGGCCTCCACTGGACAAGGCGATTGACATGGGGGCGATCGCGGCGGCGGTTCAGCTGGAGCGGATCCAGCGGCTGGTGGCTCGCGGCGTGGCAGATGGGGCGACGTGCTGGCAGCCCTCGACGGCGCTGCCGGAGCGGGGCTGGTATTACCCTCCGACGCTGCTGACGGGAGTGCATCCGGCGTCGGTGGTGGCCCAGGAGGAGATTTTTGGACCGGTGCTGACGGTGACGAGCTTCAGGACGCTGCATGAGGCGGTGGAGCTGGCCAACAACACGGCTTATGGGCTGGCAGCGAGCGTGTGGAGCGAAAACATCAACGTGGCGCTCGATGTGGCGTCGAGAATCAAGGCCGGCGTGGTGTGGGTGAACGGGGCCAACCAGTTTGACGCGGCGAGCGCCTTTGGCGGGTATCGTGAGAGCGGTTTTGGGCGTGAAGGCGGGCGCGAAGGGATGTACGAGTATCTGGAACCGACATGGTTACATAATGCTCCGGCACTGGCGGCGAGCGATGTGAGCAGTGGCGGCGAGTGGCCGGATGCGAAGGCAGGTGAGCCGGCGATTGACTGGACGGTGAAGCAGTATATTGGCGGCAAACAGGCACGGCCGGATTCGGGTTACAGCTTTGCGGTGTATGCGAGCGATGGGGAACTGCTGGGCGAGGCTCCGCTGGGGAATCGGAAAGATATTCGTAATGCGGTGGAAGCGGCGCACAAGGCGGAGGGATGGGCCAAGGCGAGCCAACATAATCGCGCGCAGGTGCTGTATTTCCTGGGGGAAAACATGGCGCGACGCGAGGCGGAAATGGTTGCGGCGCTGGGTCGCGTGGTGGGTGAGGAGCAGGCGCGGCGCGAGGTTGCCCTGGGCATCGAGCGGATTTTTGCCTATGCGGCGTGGGCCGATAAGTTTGACGGGGCCGTGCACTCACCGGCGGGGCGGAATGTAACGCTGGCAATGAACGAGCCGCTGGGCGTGGTGGGCGTGATTTGTCCGACGGAGGCTCCGCTGTTGGGACTGCTTTCGACGGTGCTGCCGCTGGTGGCGATGGGCAATTGCGTGGTGGCGGTGCCTTCGGCGCGATATCCGCTGGTGAGCGGGCACTTGTATCCATTGCTCGACACAAGCGATGTGCCGGGCGGGGTGGTCAACCTGGTGGCAGGACGAACGGCGGAGCTGGCCAAGACGCTGGCCGAACATGACGATGTGAGCGCGATCTGGCATTTTGGCGACGCGGCGGGATGCGAGGCGATGAAGCGCGCGTCCACGGGCAACCTGAAACAGGTGTTCACTCATGACGGACGGCAAATTGACTGGTTTGATCCGGCCCAGGGCGAGGGTGAGTGGTATCTGCGGCATGCGACGCAGGTGAAGAACATCTGGGTGCCGTACGGGGAGTAGGTGCTGGCCCGGACTGGGCGTCCAGGCAGGCGCTCCGATCGGAATGACAACATCTGGCGAGTAGGCGATCGTCTTTGCTCCGACTCAAGCTCACACCGGGCTTGAATGGGACATCCGTCTATGCTCCCAGGCCTCAAAATCGAGGCCTGGGCCCCCATCATTCACCGGGAACTCGTGTTTCAAGCGGAGATGAATTTGAGGAGGTAGCCGGCGAGGAGTGCTCCTAGGAAGGGGCCGAGGATGGGGATGGGGGCGTAGCTCCAGTCGGATTTGCCTTTGCCGTGGATGGGCAGGATGGAGTGGGCGAGGCGCGGGCCGAGGTCGCGGGCGGGGTTAATGGCGTAGCCGGTGGTTCCTCCGAGGGAGAGGCCGATGCCCCAGACGACGCAACTGACAAGATAGGGTGAGAGGCCGGGTGCGGCTCCGTTGGGGGCGGCGAAGCGGGAGTTGAGCGCGCCGACAGCAAGCACAAGAACAAAAGTGGCGATGAGCTCGCTTAAAAAGTTCGCGACATTGTTACGAATCGCAGGGATGGTGCAAAAGATGGCGCGTTTGGCGATGGGGTCGTCGCCGGCACTCCAGTGGGGCCAGTAGTGGATCCAGACGAGGGCAGCGCCGACGAAAGCCCCGGCGATTTCGGCGAGAGTGTAAGGCAGAACGGTGGACCATGCGCCGGTCTGGACGGCTCCTGCGAGTGCGAAGGCGGGGTTGATGTCCGCGGCGGGGCTGCCGAAGAGGATGGCGGTGAAGATGCCGCAGAGGACGGCGAAGCACCATCCGGCGGTGATGACGATCCAGCCGCTGTTCTCTGCCTTGGAACGTTTGAGGAGCACGCCGGCGACGACGCCGTCGCCAAGGAGAATGAGGACGAGCGTGCCCATGAATTCGCCGAGAAGTGGTGAGCGCATTAGTTATTCCTGCCTCGATGGAATGGTGTACAGCTTTGCGAGCTGCGTGAAGGTGGCGACCTGGGATTCGATCCAGGCGGGTGGCTTGTGGAGTTCTTCGGCCATGAGCGTGGCGACGGGGCGGGCCATTGCGATGGCGGCGTGTGCGTTGAGGAAGAGAGCGCGGGTGCGTCGGGCGAGGACGTCTTCGATGGTGCGGGCGAGCTCGTGGCGCGTGGCCCAGACGACCTCGGCGGCGATGTAGGGGAGGGCGGGATGGAGGCGCTCCGAGAGGCGCAGGTCAGTGGTGGCGAGGTGGTGGATGGGTTCGGCGAGAGAGCCGTAGATATTGAGATGGCCGAAGTCAAAGGTGTCCTGCGTATAGCCGTGGATGGGCAGGTTGTGGGTACGGCAGGGGCGCTCGTCGAGCGGGCCGAGGGTGATGGCGTTGTCGACGCAATCCTCGGCCATGTGGCGGTAGGTGGTCCACTTGCCGCCGGTGATGGTGAGCAGCCCGTAGTTGTCGATGTGGATGACGTGGTCGCGGGAGAGCGACGAGGTTTTGCCGCCAGCGGCGTCGGACTTTACGAGGGGGCGGACACCGGCGTAGACGCTGAGGACGTCAGCGCGGGTGGGCGGATGGCTGAGGTATTGGGCGGCGGTTTCGAGGATGAAGTCGATTTCTTCTTCGAGGGGGCGCGGCTCGTAGACGGGCTCGGGAATGGGTGTGTCGGTGGTTCCGACGACGGTGTGATTGTGCCAGGGAATGGCGAAGAGGACACGGCCATCGCTGGTGCGCGGCACCATGAGGGCGCTGTCTCCGCGGAGGAAGGATTTGTCGAAGACGAGATGAATGCCCTGGCTGGGCGCAATCATACGATCGGCGCTGGGGTCGGACATGTGGCGGATGACGTCAGTGAAGATGCCAGTGGCGTTGATGACGACTTTGGCGGGGATGTGGAAGGTTTCGCCGGATTCGGAATCGCGCGCGGTGACGCCACTGACGAGGCCGTCAGGTCCTTTATTCACGGCGGTGACGGGCATGTAGTTGAGGAGGGTGGCGCCATGGTCGGCGGCGGTGGAGATGAGGTCGATGAGGAGGCGTGCGTCGTCGAACTGGCCGTCGTAGTAGACGACTCCGCCGCGGAGGTCAGCGCGCTCAATGTTGGGGAGGCGTTCGATGGTTTCGTCCTGCGAGAGGATGCGGGATTTCCCGAATCCATAGCGGCCGGCGAGGAGGTCGTAGACTTTGAGTCCCGCTCCGTAGAAGGGTGTTTGCCACCAGGCGTAGTTGGGGACGATGAAGGCGAGGTCGCTGACGAGATGGGGCGCGTTCTGGCGCAGGAGGCCGCGTTCTTTGAGTGCGGACATGACCAGGGAGACGTTGCCCTGTTCAAGATAGCGGACGCCGCCGTGGACGAGCTTGGTGCTGCGGCTGGAGGTTCCTTTGCCGAAGTCCATGGCTTCGAGAAGGAGAACGTCGAAGCCGCGCGAGGCGGCATCGACGGCGACCCCCGCGCCGGTTGCGCCGCCGCCGATGATGAGGATGTCCCAGGGGGTGGTGCGGGACTCAAGGTTTTGGAGCATCTGGCTGCGATTCACAGATTGGCCCATCCTTTGGAGCGTTCTACGGCATTGTGCCAGCGCTTGCGGCCGGCGGCGATGGCGGAGCGGTCGCTACGCGGAGTGAAGCGGGTTTCTTGAGCGCGATGGGACTGGATGTCGGCGACCGAGCCCCAGAAACCGACGGCGAGACCGGCAAGGTAGGCGGCGCCGAGGGCGGTGGTTTCGAGCATCGCGGGTCGAACAACGGGAATGCCGAGGAGGTCGGCCTGGAATTGCAGCATGAGGTCGTTGGCGGCGGCTCCGCCGTCGACCCGGAGCTCGGAGATAGAATTGCCGGTTTCCGACTGCATGGCGTCAAAGACGTCGCCGACCTGGAAGGCGATGCTTTCGAGGGCGGCGCGGGCGATGTGGCCCGCTGTGGTTCCGCGATGGATGCCGATGATGAGGCCGCTGGCGTGGGGGTCCCAGTGGGGCGCGCCGAGGCCGGCAAAGGCGGGAACGAAGACGACGCCACCGGAGTCAGGGACAGATGCGGCGAGGGTTTCGATGTCGCTGGAGTTCCAGACGAGGCGGAGGTTGTCGCGGAGCCACTGGACGACGGCGCCACCGATGAAGATGGAGCCTTCGAGCGCGTATTCCAGCTGCTGGCGGGAGCTGGCGGCCAGCGTGGTAATGAGGCGGTGCTTGGACTGGAGGAATTGAGTGCCGATGTTTTCGAGCAGGAAGCAGCCGGTGCCGTAGGTGTTTTTGGAATCGCCGAGGTCGACGCAGAGCTGACCGAAGAGCGCGGCCTGCTGATCGCCCGCGATGCCGGCGATGGGGGTGGCACCGAGGCCGAGCGAGGTGGTGACTTCGCCGATGCGCTGCGAAGACCAGACGACCTCGGGCATCATGCTGATGGGGATGTGGAAGCGCTCGAGGAGTTCGGTGTCCCAGTGGCCCTCGCGGATATTGAAGAGCATGGTGCGGGAGGCGTTGGTGTAGTCAGTGACGTGATGCTTGCCGCTGGTGAGATTCCAGATGAGCCAACTGTCGACGGTGCCGAAGGCGAGTTTGCCTTGCTGGGCGCGTTCGCGTGCGCCGTCGACGTTGTCGAGGATCCAGGCGACCTTGGTGGCGGAGAAGTAGGGATCGAGCAGGAGGCCGGTGCGGCTGCGCACGGAGTCTTCCAGTCCAGCCTCGGCAAGCTGGCGGCAGTGGTCGGCGGTACGGCGGTCCTGCCAGACGATGGCGTTGTGGATGGGCTTGCCAGTTGTGCGGTCCCAGACGATGGTGGTTTCGCGCTGGTTGGTGATGCCGATGGCGGCGAGGTCGCGGGGGCGCGCGCCGGCTCGGGTAAGGACTTCGACGGCGGCGCTCATCTGCGAGGTGAGGATGTCCATGGGGTCGTGCTCGACCCATCCGGAGCGGGGATAGATCTGGCGGAATTCGTTTTGCGCGACGCCAGCGATGCGGCCGTTGTGGTCGAAGAGAATGGCGCGGGAGCTGGTGGTGCCCTGGTCGAGAGAGAGAACGTAATTCATGAGAATTTCCCTTGCGGCGCAAGTAGACACTAAACCGGCAGGGAAGGGCAAGAATCTTGGTGTAAATGGTTACAATCTGGGGAAAACCGGGGATTTACGGCTACGCGCCGCGGGTGAGGAGCGCAGCTTCGACGGCATGGTAGCCGCACATGCCGTGGACTCCGCCGCCGGGAGGGGTAGACGCGGAGCATAGGTAGATGTGCCGGTTGGAGGTGGCGTAGTAGTCGCGGGTGGGCCGGAAGAAGAGCTGGCGCAGGCTGAAGGCGCCGCCGTTGATGTCGCCGCCGACGAGGTTTGCGTCCATGGACTCGAGCGTGCGCGGCGAGGAGATGTTGCGGGCGAGGATGCAGTCGCGGAAGCCTGGAGCAAAGCGCTCGATCTGCGCTTCGATGCGCTGGGTCATATCCACGGGCGAGCCATTGGGGACATGGCAGTAGGCCCAGAGGATATGGCGGCCCCTCGGAGCGCGGGAGGGATCGCAGATGGTGGGCTGGGAGACAAGGACGAATGGGTGGTCAGGGTGGTCTCCGCAGAGGACAGCGGACTCAGCGTTGGCGATTTCTTCAAAGGAGCCGCCGAGGTGGAGGGTGAGAGCCTTGCGGCACTCCGGCGCGCGCCAGGGCACTGGCTCAGAAAGGGCGTAGTCAATTTTGAAAGAGCCTGGACCGTAGCGATAGCGCTGGAGCTTTTGCGTATAGCCCGGTGACAAACGGTCACCGGCAACACGGACGAGCTGGCGCGGGGTGAGGTCGCAGAAGATGAGTGATTGCGGGTGGGGGAGCTCGTCAAGCAAGCTGATGCGCCGGCTGGTGTGCAGGGCGCCGTTGAGCCCGTGGAGGCAGTCGATGAGAGCGTTGGTGATGGACTGCGCGCCGCCCCGGGGGATGGGCCAGCCGACGCTGTGCGCCGCGGCGGCAAGGACCAGGCCAATGGCGCTGCTGAAGGGGGCGTTGAGTTCCATGAAGGAATGGGCCGCGAGGCCGGCGAAGAGGGCGCGAGTTCGGCGGAGCTGGAAGTGGAGGTGGGTAAAGGCTTTTGCCGAGAGCATGGCATTGAGGCCGAAGCGCGCCATGAGGACAGGCTGGTTTGGGAAGCGGAGGATGGGCGTGAGAGCGTCTTCGGCGAAGCTCCACCAGTTGTTCGCGAGGGGCCGCATGATGCGCAGCCAGATTTTGCTGTCGAGGCCGAGGTTGGGGGCCGTTTCCGCCAGATCGCGGTAGAGGACGACAGCGGAGCCGTCGTCGAAGGGGTGAGCGAGCGGGATTTCGGCATGGAGCCAGGATAGGCCGTGGTTCTCCAGCGAGAGCGAGCGGAAGAATGGAGAGCCGGCGGCCATGGGATGCACGGCGGATCCGAAGTCGTGCAGGTAACCGGGCAATGTGAGAGGAAGCGTGCGTGCGGCGCCACCGGGGATGGCTTCTGCCTCGAAGACTTCGACGGGAAAGCCTGCCATTGCGGCGTGGATGGCAGCGGACAAGCCGTTGGGTCCGGCACCGATGACGGAAACCTGAGTCACACCCACATTATGGCGGTAGTTGCGGCAGGGCCAAAGCGAAAAGCGGAACTGCGAGCGAAGATATCGCGGGCTGGCGCGATCTGGCGGAGCGAACTCAGGAGAAGAGTTACCGAAGTGTTTGAGGTCTGTCATTTGCGGTAAGTTGTCTGGGGCCGAGGATATAAGCTTTGCCTAAGTTCAGCTACAAGGTCGGCCGCAAGAATGGAACCCATGCAAGTTGGGAGACGTGGACCCCTGGTGAGTGTTGTGGTGCCAACCGTGGGACGCTCGCCGTGGCTTGGTCAAGCGGTGGATAGCGCGCTGCACCAAACCTATCGAAGTTGCGAAGTGCTAGTGGTGGACGACAGCCCGGATGGTCATGCCGGGCGGGAGTGGACTCTGGAGCGGGGTCTGCGGGACGGCGAGCGCCTCAGGTTGATTCACAGCGGCGGGGTGGGTGGATCGGCGGCCAGAAATGCCGGTGTGGCGGCAGCGCGGGGCGAGTGGATTGCCTTTCTCGACGACGACGACGAGTGGTTGCCGGAGAAACTGGAGCGGCAGATGGAGGCTGCGCTGAGGGTAAGCGGGTTGATGCCCGTGATGAGCTGCCGCGTGAAGGTGCAGACGCCACGCAGTGAATATGTTTTTCCGCGTCGCATTTACAGGGAAGGCGAATCGATTTCGGAATACCTGTTTTGCCGCAAGGGGTGGGCGTCCGGCGCCGGATTCATGCAGACCTCCACGCTGCTGGCGCCTCGCGAACTGCTGCTGAGGGCGCCGTTTACCGCCTGGTTGCCCCTGCACCAGGACTGGGACTGGCTGCTTCGCGTGAGCCGCGAGCCGGATGTGAGTGTCCGCATGCTGGTGGAGCCGCTCGTGGTGTATCGCACAGAGGACGGACGCCAGACGGTGAGCCGGCGGCCGGATTGGCGGAGATCGCTTGAGTGGATAAGGGGACATGCGCAGTGGGTGGAACCAAAGGCGCTCTCGTGGTTCATCGCGGTGCAGTGCGTGTGGAAGGCGCGCGCTGCGCGTGCCGGCTGGCGCGAATGGGCAGAAATTACGCGGGCATTTTGTTACGAAGGGCAGCCGACGGCAAAGGCGGCGGCACAATTCGCGATATTTGCGGTGATTCCGGCGGCGTGGAGGAAACGAGTTCGCGACAGGGTCTGGAGATCGCCACGCGCGTTGCAGGCACAAATCGGGGGGCAGGAATGGAAGCTTGTGAGCAGACCGAAAGCGCTGTAACCGCGTTTGCGCAGACGTACCTGGAAGAGGTGGAGGCGATTGCCGCACGGCTGGACGCAGGTGCGATTGAGCGGATGGCGGCGATATTGACCGAGGTGCGGGATGCTGGTGGCCGCGTGTTTTTTCTGGGAGTGGGCGGCGGCGCGGCCAACGCCAGCCACGCGGTGAACGACTTTAGAAAACTTGCGGGGATAGAGTGCTACGCGCCAAGCGATCACATGGCAGAGCTGACGGCACGCATCAACGATGAGGGCTGGGATGGCTGCTATGCCGAGTGGCTGCGCGGAAGCCACATCTGCGAGCGCGATGCGGTTTTTGTTTTTTCCGTGGGCGGCGGGAATTTGGAAAAACGCGTGAGCGTGAACCTGGTGGAGAGCCTGAAGCTGGCGGTGCGAGTGCGCGCGCGGGTGCTTGGCGTGGTGGGGCGCGATGGCGGGTACACGGCAGCGGCCGCGGACGCATGCGTGATTGTGCCGATGATTTCGGCCGAGTCGGTGACGCCGCATACGGAGGAGTTCCAGACGGTAGTGCTGCACCTGCTGGTTTCGCATCCCCTGCTGAAGCAGCGAGAGACACGTTGGGAGCAAGTGCGTTGAGGATGCGGCGCGCGGTGTTTCTGGACCGGGACGGAGTGCTGAACGCGAATGTGTTCTACCGTGACACGGGTGCGTGGGAAGCTCCGCGGCGGGTGAACGACTTTCGCCTGCTGCCGGGCGTGCTATCGGCACTGGCACGCTTGCAGACTGCCGGATTTGCACTTGTATTGGTTTCAAATCAGCCGAATGAAGCGCTGGGCAAGTCGACGGGGGCGGAGCTCAGGGAAATTCACGATGCGATGGCGACCTGTTTTGAGGGGCACGGAATCCGGTTTCTGGATTATTGCTATTGCCCGCACCATCCCAAGGCCGTCGTGGCGGAATTGGGCGGGACATGCCGCTGCCGGAAGCCCTCGCCATACTGGCTGTTTCGAACAGCGAGCCGCTATGGAATTGATTTGTGGGCGAGCTGGATGATCGGGGATCGTGCGACAGATACGGCATGCGGTGCGGCGGCGGGGGTGCGGAGTATTCGCATTGGCAGCGTAGCGGAGTGGGACCAGCATGCGGTGTGGCAGGTGGAGGATCTGACGAGCGCAGTGCAGCTTGTGCTACAGCCAGGGGACAGCATTTGCCCGGATTGGACGCTGGCGCAGCGGCTGCGGGTTTGAGTCGAAAGCGCCGGCGCAGGCTTCGGCATCGCGGTAAAAGGACTCGATGGTTTCAAGGGTGAAAGCGTTGAGATCTTTGCCAAGGTTGGCGAGCTTGTCGATGAGGTCGGGCAGCATGGTGATGATGTGGCAGCCGGCTTGCTCTGCCTGAAAAAGGTTAAAGACTTCGCGCGTGCTGGCCCAGAGCAGTTGGACATTAGGGTAGTGGTAGAGCATAGAGCGAGCGGCGCGGAGGGTGGGGATGGGGTCGCGTCCGGTGTCTGCTATGCGGCCCGCAAAGACGGAAAGAATGGCGGGGTGGGCGGTGTCGAGCATGGGGAGAACAGACGCAATCTGCTCCAGGGTGAACAGCGCGGTCACGTTGAGCGCGATGCCTGAGGCGGAAAGGCGATGGATCGTGGGGAGCAGTGATCGGCCGCGACGATCTGTAACCGTAATTTTAATGAATGTGTTTGTCCCCCAAGAGGCGATGGCGCGGGCTTGCTGCTCGATGCCGGAAGATTCTTCGGCCAGGACTTCGAAGGAGACCGGCTTGTCGGGGATTTCTTCGAGGACCATGCGGCCGAAGGCCTCATAATTACCGACACCTGCCTTGCGCATGAGGCTCGGGTTGGTGGTGAATCCGGAGACGAGCGGATGGCGGTAGAAGCGCAGCATGCTGGCCAGGTCGGCGGTGTCTGCGAAGAGTTTGAGCCGGAATGATTGCATGGAATCCCTCATTTCTGCTGGGCAACCTGCTGGACTTGCACCGTTGAGGCGGGCATGGGTTGCTGGTGAATGCGTTGCTGCCACCACGCGGCGAGGACGAGAAGGACGAAGTGCGTATTGCCGATCAGGTAGCGGCGCCAGAGGCGGCGAGGTTCGCGGGCCAGGCGATAGGCCCATTCGATGCCGAGGTTATGGGTCCATTTTGGGGCACGACGGCGGAGGCCGGCCTGGGTATCGAGTGCGGCTCCAACGGAGATGGCGAGGCGGATGGGCAGTGAGGGGCAGTGCCGGTTCATCCAGATTTCCTGACGGGGTACGCCAATGGCGACGCAGAGGATATCCGGCGCGGCAGCGTGAAGTGTACCTAATACGGTTGCTAATGCGACCGGGTCGTGCTCGAAGCGGCAGGGCGGGCAGCAGAAGGCGACGCGCAGGCCGGGATAACGCGCTTCGAGAGCGGATGCGGCGCCCTCGGCGGCTCCGGGCAGGCCGCCCAGGAAGAAGACGGAGAGATTTTCACGGGCGGCGAGCGCGCAGAGCTGTTCCATGAGGTCGCCGCCGGTGACGCGTTCCGGGATGGGCTGGCCTAGCATGAGACCGGCGAGCAGGATGGAGATCCCGTCCGCTACGCAGAGATCAGCGGCAGCAAGAGCGGTGCGGAACTCCGGCGAACGTTGCGCGGTGGTGACGATGTGGGCGTTGGGGCCCATGACGAGCAGAGGCCGGGTTTGCCTTGAAGGGGAGCGGAGCTCGGAGGCAATCCAGCGGAGCAAATCGCGCATGGTGAAGCGATCGATGGGGACTCCGGCGAGATGAAGCCGGGCGGGACGCGGAACGGGGTTCGCGGAAGAGGTCATCTCCAGAGACATCGCCGGATTCTCCAGAAAGTTTCAGGGGGGAGGCCATTGCTGAGCAGACGCGGGGTGAACTCGTCGTGAAGTCGCTGGAGCAGGTAGAGGGGATCGACCGCGAAGGCGCGGGCAAAATGCGCGAGGGCGGGGAAGATACGCTTTTCGCCGAGCGCGATGTTGCCGCTGCGAAGCAGGAGTTTGGCGCGCGACCAGCGTCGAGGAACGAGGGTGGCGAGGGAGTTCTGTATTTCTTCGAAAGGGCGCGGCGGCAGCCCCCAGAGCATGGAGAGCAGGAGGTACTGTACGTAGAAGCCAGCGGTCTGTTGCTGGTCGTGATGGAGGGTGCTGACGCTGGACTGGTTCTGACGGAAGCCGACTAGGATCTCAGGAATGGAATGAATGTCGCAGAGCAGAGCCATGCGCCACCAGAGGTCGGCGTCCTCGGCGAATGGAATGGGGCGATAGGCGCCAACCAAGCGTGCGGTGGTCACATGCAGCG
>JAJYVU010000157.1 GCA_021791875.1 Acidobacteriota bacterium
CGTCACGACGTTATGGCGCAAGCGCAAGCGATATAAGCTCGATTAGTAAGTACGGCTTGTCCCAAGGGCGACCAACCCGGATCGTTTCAGGCCGCTGCAAAGCATTGTAGCAATCTGCCATGCCTTGCGCGGCAGCGATCCAGCATCCGTTCAATTGCCGTGAAATTTGCCGTCGCCATGCGGCGCAGAAATGCGTGCGCAACCATGCTGCCTTCTCCCCTCTACAAGCTCACTCACCCTGGTCCATTACACAATGCAGCAACATCCTGCTGAAGACTGAAAGCGCTCGGCCCGTTTCTCACCGAAAAAGCCCTCTTTGCTTGGGTTTCAGTACAGGCATGTTTTCTGCTCCTTCCAATCACCAGAACACATTTCCGACAAATCAACCAATCAGGGCATCAGACGTGGCACCGAAAGGCTGACTCAGGCGGTCTGCTCAAAGACACGATCCCAGATACTAACGCTTCATCCCACATCAACCGTATTAACCCGCAACGATAACCAACGATGCCAGATCCCGATTCTCGCCAGAACCAGCAGAATCCCTACTCACACTTACGGCCGCCGGAAAACTCGTGCAAGGTCGACAATGACTCGCCTTACGGCGCCCGGCTGCTCGTACAGAGAGCGTTCAAACGCGGAGACCTAATCCTGCCACTGGTCGGCAGGCACGCCGCGCCCAGCTACAAAACCATCCAGATCGGACTGAACACACATCTCGAGGGCTCATTAACCGCATTCATCAACCACTCGTGTCGGCCCTCAGCTATTATCATGACGCAGGAGATTGCGATTCGCGCCTGGACCGACTTGGAAGCGGGCGATGAAGTCACGTTCTTTTATCCTTCCACCGAATGGGCGATGGTGCGGCCGTTCAACTGTCTCTGCGGCGCGCCGGACTGCATAGGTTATGTCGCGGGGGCAAAGTATCTGCCTCTCAGCCTTCTGAGCCGCCATCCTGTGAGCCCCCACATCCGGCAGTTGGCAGGCGATGTGCTCGCATCGTTCAGCTATGCGAGCACACCGCCGCGTTGACCCCCTGGAAGCCGATCCCGCGGGCCGTCGGCCGTATTTTGTCGCGCTCGACGCTTGGCTCTTCCTGACCGTCCTGCTCGCGAACTTTGCGACCGCGCTCGCCGAGGCCCGCGGCGCGCTAATTCCAGTTGCCCTCAGAGGAGTGAGCTACCGGCCTCTCGGAGCTGACGCGCTGCTACGCAGAAACCTGCTCATCTGGGGCGTCGGCGGGGGTCGTTCTACCCTTTGTAGGGATCAAGCTTATCGATCTGGCGATGGGCGCGATGCACCTTGTTGCCTGAGGCGCGGAGCAGGACAGAGCTAGACGACAATGATGAAATCCTTGGCGGCAGGACCATCCAAATGCCGATCTCGCCAAAGTCCCGGGAGATATGGTCACCACTTCGGGCTCGGGCCTGGATCCGGATATCACGATGGAGAACGCGGAATACCAACTCGACCGCGTCGCGGGGAAATGGGCAGCGGATACCAAGCGCGATCCGGCACGGGTGCGCGGAGAAATGGAGCAACTTCTCAAGCGCGATGCGTTCGCTCCGATGGACGGCCTGTTCGGCGAGAAGATGGTTGATGTGCTGCAATTCAATCTTCAATTGCGCAGACGATATGGAGCTCCTGCGGATTAAATCGCACGGATTCAGGCTGGTGATGGCCCCCGCGTACGTTAGCCGATCTCGTAAAGACGCCGAACATGGCAAGGACGGCAGTCCGTCGCCAGCGCGGCCGTCGCCGACACCCGAAGCCATCAACGCGCCGGGAGTTCAATCAGTCGGTAGGTGGCGCCCCCTGCGGGATTCGAACCCACGACCCCAGGATTAGGAATCCCATTTCGCTCTCCCGGATACACCCGCGCCGATCCTGCAAAATTACACATACCCCTTCTCTGCCAAGGATTGTATGGGGCCCGCCCCGTCCTGCCTTACCCCGTCGATTTCGGGCTTATTCGGGGCCTGAGTGTGGGAAATTGTGGGAATCATACACCCGCACTATCTAACGACCGTTAGGGACTAGGGCGGCGGCTCGAAACCACTGCACACCCAGGCGAATTGATACCTCGCAACGTCCGGCGACGGTTCAATCCAACTTACGCGATTTGCCAACAATTCACCGATAATCGCCCGCCGCCAGCGTCGCCTTGGGCCTTCGTGGCCCCATCTGTAAGCGGGAGGCCTGTTCCGTCCGTCGTTCCAGAACTCGACGGCGCGACAGCGGTTGACTGAACAGTCGAATATTTTCCTTCTTGCCATGAAAACATCATCGTTCTAAAAGGCCCGTTGGACTGTGGCGCGCTCGCGCCCACGAGAGGGGCCGACTACAGGCGGGTATTTCCGCTCCACTGGAGGGGGACAATGAGCCACACCGGCGGTTTCTGCACGGGATGCGGACGGCGCATGCCAGAAGGTGCGACCTTTTGCACCGCTTGCGGCAAACCCCGGTACAGAAGCGGAGAGGGCAACGCATTCGACCGCTCGCAAGATGCACCCACCAATCGATACGCGTGGTGGCAGCGCACCGAGCGCCGGTTGCCGTTAGTCGGCGCGATTCTGGTGAGCGTCCTGGCTATCGCCTTTTTGCTTCCCGAGCTGACTGGTTACAAGGCCGAAGACAACTATCGCCAAGTCGTCCAGATGCTGTCAGCGGATGGGCTGGATATTAGCTTGGACTCCTACCAGCGGGGCTGGTTTTCTTCGAGAGCTACTGCACATCTGTTGCTAAATGGCCAGCTGTTCCAGCTTCAGCAACAGATCGATCACGGGCCTTTCCCACTCCAGAGCGGGCGGTTCTCAGTTGTCCCGGTAGCCTGCGTTATCGAGACCAAAATATACGCGCCCGAAGAGGTCCGAAATGCCTCCCGCGAAATATTTGGCAGCGTTTCACCAGAGATCCGAACGGTCGTTTCCCTAGATAGTTCGACCGATACCCGGGTCGCAATCCCTCCTTTCGAACATTACGTGCGTGAAGGCAGCGGCGCGGTGGTGACATCGAAAGGACTGGAGGCAGACCTGTATCTTACTCCAAGATCGAGTCGGCTCTACGCTAGACTTGATCGATTCAGGTTGTCCGGCACGGCGGGCGATACAGAGGTCGACGGACTCACTTTGAGCAGCGACGCGCGACGGGATAGTGGTACAGGAATTTGGCTTGGAAATTCCCGTCTGATCATCGACCTCATCAAGCATGAATCGGCAGCGGCGGGTAAAAGTCCAGCAACCGGTGCAGTTCGCAACGTATCCTTCTCGGCTGCCACTTCCTTAGAAAGCGGATTGCTGGACCTTACGTGGCACATCACCGCCGGTCAGATCGGTCTCAACGGCCTCACTCTCGGATCTACAGCGGCCCGTCTTGAATTAAGCCGCATCGATCCATCGCCCATCGCGGCGCTCGGCAAGCAATATCTCGAAATAGCCCGTTCCGACCTGAGCGCCGACAGTCGATCGGCGTTACTAGTTCAGAAGGGAGCAGAACTCTTGGTAGCACTCGCAAAGCGCGCGCCACAAATGTCCGTTGAGCTGAACATGTCAGCGCCCAAGGGTGAAGTACGAGGTGAAATCCGAGTAGGCGTGACCCAAAGCTTCGCAGAGGACGCCTTAGTAAGATTCGGCAGTGACGATTACTCGGCGTTGATGAGGCGCTTGCTGGAACGCTATGCATTCGCTTCCGGCAACCTCACATTACCACTCTCCTTAGAAAGCCAGCTGACGACCGGTAAGGAACGACGGTTGATCGACGAGGGCATATTCGTCAGAGAGGACAACGGCTACGTTTGCAGGCTTGACTACCGAGGCGGCAGGTTACTGGTGAACGGCCGCAAACTGATGTGAAGTGGGAGCGCTGATGGGGCAGGCGATGCCCGTTTTGCTGTTGAATTTGAGTGGCGGCTCGATAGTCATTTAGGCGGCCTGTTTTCGATTATCAAGCCCACGATTAATCGTCGCGTCATGCGCGCGCAGCGCGGCGTCGAGTTTTGCG
>JAJYVU010000058.1 GCA_021791875.1 Acidobacteriota bacterium
GCCTCCGATGCCGGCCAGCGCATTTTCAAGCCTTTCTTTACCACCAAGGGCGAATCGGGTACCGGGCTCGGCCTCTGGGTCAGCCTCGGCATCATCCAGAAACACGGCGGGAGCATTCGCATATACAACAGCACGGATCCCACCTTGTCCGGCGCCTGCGTCGAGATATTTCTTCCACGCATCAATCGCGCCCTGCATCTGCTTCAACCGGGCGCCACTAACGAACAACCCCCGGCAGCCAATCGCATCATTTGAGAGCTTTCTAAGACTGCTTCTCCACCATCAGCGCACACACAACCTGCCGCTGTCGCGGCCCATCCAGTTCCACAAGGATCACCCTCTGCCAGGTCCCCAGCACCAGTTCCCCGCGCTCGTAGGGAAGACTCAGCGCCGTCCCGATTAGCGTCGAAAGAATGTGATCCGGTACGTGCTCTGGATCGTGTGGATGCCGGTACTTCAGGTGCGGCACCATGGCTTCGAACGCATCCAGCATGTCCAGATCGGTCCCCGGATCAAGATCCGCGGTCGTCAACGCGGCCGTGGTGTGCAGCACATTCAAGAAGCAAATGCCCGCGCCCTTGTGCCCGCTCGCCGCCACAATCCGGTTGATCCGGCTCGTAATATCAATGATTTCTCGTTTCCGGTGCGTCTCAAGTGTCAGATATTCCATAGGTTCTAGCATGCCCGATTCTTTCGGCCTCCCATCTTCATCTAATTTTGTAAGATTGCTCTAAACTTAGGTTGCGACTGCTGGCGCTGATCACTGTTCACGGTTGGGAGCACGAAACATAGATCGAGGCAGGCATTGAGCAGAGGTATCAAGGGTAGAACGAAATTCGCTTGGGAAACCGCCCGGCTGGCATTTGAGCCGCTGGCCGGAGAACCACAAAAACCAGAGTTAGTCCGCCCAGGCGAACTCGGCGTCACCTTCATCGGCCATTCTTCGTTTCTCATTCAGATGGCCGGTAAAAATATTCTCGTCGACCCCGTTTTTGCCAAATGGTTGATTGTATTGCGCCGCGTGCGGCGCCCCGGCGTGGAAGTCCAGGATCTTCCCCCCATCGATCTGGTCCTGCAGACGCACGCGCATATGGACCATCTCAATTTTCCTTCGCTGCGCGCCATCGTCGACCATACCCGCTCTATCCGCGGCAAAGCACCGGAGATCATCGTTCCTCACGGCGTCGACGACCTCGTAGCGCCACTCGGCTTTGCCCGCATCCACACCATGCGCTGGTGGCAGCAATTCACCTCTGGTGCACTGCGCATCGTCATGACCCCGTCCCAGCACTGGGGCAAACGGTTCTTCGTTGACGATCACCGTGGCTATGGGGGCTATGTCCTTGAATCCGGATCGCATTCTATTTACCACTCCGGAGATACTGCCTATTTTTCGGGCTTTCAACAGATTGCGCGCCTGCACCCAAAGCTTGCACTGCTTCCAATCGGAGCCTATAGCCCCGACTCATTTCGCAGCGTCCACACCACACCCGAAGACGCCCTCCAGGCATTTCTCGATCTCGGCTCTGATTGCATGATTCCCATGCATTATGGTACGTTCCGTCTCTCCAAGGAACCCATTGACGAACCGCTGCCGCGCTTGCTCGCCGCCGCCCAACATGCGAAAGTCGCTGACCGCATCACCACGCTCCGCGAAGGCGAAACCCTGCTGTTGAGCAACAGACCCAGCGCTCAACCTTCCGCCGATCCGGCAGGCCAGATGATCCATTCCTGATCGAGCCGGACTCCCCGGCTCCCGCATTCCCGTGCTTCAGTGCTGCACGGCAGGCGTCGGAGTAACGTTCTTCACCGGCGACGGCAAGTTCTTCAGCATCCGCCATTTCGGCGATGCAGTGCTCACTACCTGCGGCTTCAGATCTGGCCTCACCTTCACACGAGCCGCCGTCAACCGCCCGCGCTTATTGAAGCTCAGCGTCCAGATGCGCACTCCATCCGCGGCGGACACATCCGAAAACATCACGGTCCGCTTCGATGATCCGTTCCCATACATGATCGTCGGTTCGGGCGCCAACAGCCACTGCAGCTTCGATGACGGAACCGCCAGCACCACCGAGTCATCGCCAGCCAGCGCCGTAAACGTCAAGGCAAGCGTCATCCAGTCACCGCCCGGCTGAACTTCCTTCGCTGCGATCCCCGGCGATACCACATGGTTGAAAATCTCTCGGCTCATTTTCATATTGGCCGCTCTTTTCCACGGTGCTGCGCCGCCATACATCACGGGCACCACGTACACCGCATCGCCACGGCGCGCAATCATGGCCGAAAATACCGATGTCCCCCGCCCGTCCGCCTTCGGTCTCTTGCAAACCATCATCAGGTAGTCCGGCGTATCCGGCGTCAGCACCTCATCGCACGACCATCCCGGTTCCTGCATCTGGTAGCCGAAAATCCGCGCCGCGCGCGCCAGTCTCCCACCTGCCGCGTCAAACACTGCCCGGTCAGCAGCCGGCATATGCTCGTGATCGACCTGCTTCATCCTCAGGGGAGCCGTACGCTGGTTGATCAGCGATGCCTGCTGCGCTCCCGCGGCAGCCCCGAAAACGCTCGTCAGCAACGCCACATATGCGACCTTCAACACTGCCTTCATGAAGCCCACTTTATCATTTCACGGCATGCAAAAAGGGCGGCCTCAATGGCCGCCCTCAAATCCAACTGGAGCTGTTTACCGGCGATAGTGATGCGCTCCCCGCCGCACCGGCGGACGCGCCTTCATCACAGGCTTCACGATGCCATCGTTCATGATGATCATCAGCGGGCTCTGCGTGTACGAGGCAAACGTCGCAATGTAGGTCGCCTTATCGCCCGGATTCGGAACCTTCTTCAGTGGCTTCTTCATGTTGACCGTGAAATCCGCGGTGTTTGAGTTCTGCGCATCCGGCGAAACCGCAAGCTGCACCGAGTCGGCAGTCGCCGAAATCACGACGCCAGGCACTTCAGCCACCTTGCCCTTTAGAACATCCCATACCTTCGAGGCGTCATCCGTCGAACCGTTCTTTAGAATGTATTCCTTGTCATGCAGTGACAATGTGGCAAGGTTGGGAGTGTTCAACACCGCCTGGTGCGCCAGTTGCTCGGGCGTCGGCGGCACATATTTCGTGATCGTGTAGGTCGAAGGCGGAAACAGGCTTGTCTTCGCCATGCTCACGATGGCATTGTAGCCACTCATGCTGCCGTGGTACGTCTGGTACCAGTATTTTGCGGATTTCTCCGCCGTCTGCTGAAAATTCCCCGTCAGGAACTGCGCTGCACGCGTGAAGTACCAGATTGCGCTGACCACATCCTTCGGATCCTGCTGTACGTAGGCATTGGCCAGGTTGTACGTATCGTACAGACCAATCCCCTTCTGCGTATCTGTATTCGGATCGCTGAACGCGTGCAGCTCCTCCAGATACGTCTGAATCGCCGACTTGTAATCTTTCTGCGCCTGCTGGGATGCACCAATCACATCCAAAAATAGCGGCTTCAGCCCAGAGTACTGAGCCTCGGTCATATCCGCAGGCTTCGGAGCCTTCAGGCCTTGCTGCGCATACGATGCAGCCTCATTCAGTTTCGCAACATCCGTCCCTGCATTGCTCTTTGAAACAAAGGCAACGAATGCCAGGGCCCGGATATTCTCAGGTTCCACCTTCAGCAACCGTTTCGCCGCGGTCAGAGTTTCTGCCGTATTGCCGGTCGCGCGGTAGGCGGCCACCAACTGAGCCAGCATTTCCTTCTTCACTACGCTGTTCGGGTACTGCTTCAGGAACTGCTCAATCGCGGCGGCCTTGGCTGCCGGACTGGTTTGGCTCATCGCGTTTTCATACGCGTTGTATTCGGCAGGATTTTTGATGGTGATCGATCCGGAGTTTGACCCCGAAGAGCTCTGGGCAGCTGAACCGATAGGCAGTGCCAGTGCGGGTATTGTGCAAAGTGTTCCTGCTGACACGATGGCCAGCACGGACGCGATTACGACCTTCTTCATTCCGAAGCTCCTGGGACTAAATGCTGGATGCATAGTAACTTGAATGACACGCATTCCGCACAGCAAGTCGCGATCTCCCTGCCGTGTAACGCGATGAATCCTTGAAAATGCTGCAATGCAGCGGATTATAGAAACGACGGGGCATAAAAAACAAGGTTCGGCGACCTCACCACCAGAATAGCGACTGCCCCGCCCGTTGAAAAGCCGGTCAATAGCCCAAATCCCGCTCTCCCGTCAGATTTCCTGCCCACCCCCGCCCCCTCAGCACTCCCCCGGCGCTGCCCGCATCCCAACAAATGAGGCGATTATGCTGCAGGATCAAGTGGCCGTGATCACTGGCGCCAGCCGCGGAATCGGCCGGTCTATTGCACGACGCCTGGCCGCCCTCGGCGCGTATGTTGTCCTCTGCGCTCGCCATCGCGAGGATCTCGACCGCTTCGCCTCCGAACTCTGTTCCGCCGGTTTTCGCGCAGAAGCCTTTCCCCTCGATCTCACTCGGGCCACTCAGATTGGCGCACTGGCTCAGTCCATCCGCGACCGGCACAGCCGCTGCGACATTCTTGTTAACTGCGCCGGCATCGGCCAAATGGGCCCGCCCCTGCACCAGCTTTCACCCGAGGATTGGGACCGCCTCATGGCTGTCAACCTTCGCGCACCCTATCTCATGATCCGCGCCTTTGCGCCTCTCATGATCGAGCGCCGCTACGGCCACGTCATCAACATCTCTTCTCTGGCCGGCCACAATCCGCTCAAGAATGGCGCCGCCTATTCAGCCTCAAAGTGGGGCCTCAATGGCCTTACCTATTCCGTCGCCGAAGAACTCCGTGATCACGGCATTCGCGTCTCCGTGATCGCGCCCGGTTCGGTCAATACCGAATTTGGCGGAGGTCAGCCCGCCAATCCAGATGTCCGCCTTCAGCCCGACGACATTGCTGATGTCATCGCCCTGCTCGTCCAGCAGCGCCCCCAGTCTTTCGTCAGCGAAGTCTTGATCCGCCCTTCCACCAAACCCTGATACGACCATGCATGCCACACAGCACCAAATCCGGAACTCCGCGTATCCTGATCCCATGCGCATCCGTGTCCTGGCCTTCGGCGTCCTGCGGGAACTGCTTCCCTCCGCCGATTTCTGCCTCGACGTCCCCGGGCCCTGCACCGTCGGCCAATTTGTCGACAGGCTTGCGGAAGAACACGGCGCCTCGGCAGCACATACCCCTGCTGCCCGCGTGGAACCCTCCTCGTCCGCCGTCGCCGTCGCAGATATCTGGAGCTCCATCGCTGTCGCCGTCAATCGCGAATATGTTGATCGCTCCCGCCCGCTGGCCGACGGCGACGAACTCGCCCTGCTTCCACCCGTCAGCGGCGGGTCTTCCCAGCCGCTCGTCGCCCTCACTCACAACCTCATCGATACCCCGGCTATTCTCGCCTCCGTCCGCCACCCTGAGGATGGAGCTGTGGCCATCTTCGACGGCATCGTGCGCAACAATACGCGCGGCCGCCGAACTCGCTTCCTCATCTACGAAGCCTATGAGGAGATGGCTCTTCAGCAGATGCAGCAGCTCGCGGCTGAAGCCCGCCGGCGCTTCCCCATTCATGAAGTCGCCATCGTGCACCGCCTTGGCAAACTCGAAATCGGCGAATCCAGCGTCCTCATCGCCGTCTGCTCCGCGCACCGCGCCGCCGCCTTCGACGCATGCCGCTGGCTCATCGACACACTCAAGAAAACCGTCCCTGTCTGGAAACAGGAGCACTTTGAGGACGGCGCCGTATGGGCTCCCGGCGAAGCTTTCCCGCCGGAAATCGTTCCGGAGACTTCGCGTTGAAGTTACTGCCCGACTTCCGATTCTCGCCCTGCATCGCCCGGTTCCTCGCATCGATTCTCGTCGCCTTGGCCTTCATCTGCGCCGCCCATCCTGCGCAGGCGCAACCGCAGGTTCCACCCCTCCGCGTTCAGGTCCGCCTGGTCAATGTCTTTGTAAATGTCACGGACCAAACCGGCGCTCCCATCCCCGGCCTCACCAAGAACGACTTCTCCGTCTTCGACAACGGCCAGCAGCAACAGATCGCCGTCTTTGAACAGCACTCCGATCGCCCGCTGTCCATTGTCCTGGCCATCGACACCAGCGGAAGCGTACAGAAAGACCTCGGCCTCGAAACCGAAGACGCCCGCGAATTCATTCACGCCCTGCTCCGTCCCAGTGACAGGGTCGCGGTACTCGACTTCAACACCGCCGTTCACCAGGTTGTGCCCTTCACCAACAACCTGCGCGTAATTGACACCGCGCTCCGCCGTCTCTCCAGGGGCCCCGCCACGGCACTCTATGCGGCGCTCGTTCAGGGGGCACAGCAGCTCGCCCCGCTGCACGGACGCAAAGTCCTCATCGTGATCTCCGACGGCGGTAACACCGTCGACGGCGTCGACTACCCGCAGGCTCTTGATGCAGCCCGGCGCGCCCAGGCCATGATCTACCCCATCATCGACCTGCCCATCATCAACGACGCTGGCCGCGATATCGCCGGCGAACACGCCCTCATCACCCTATCGCAACAAACCGGCGGAAAGTATTACTACGCGCAGTCCGGCAATCTTCAGCCGGTCTTCAACCGCGTCGCAAGCGACCTCCGCACCGAATACCTCCTCGCTTATTACCCAAAATCGGTGCATCGGCGCTTTTCCCACTACCACGCCATCACCGTCAAGCTCAACGTGCCCCGTGCATCCAGCTATCAAGTCACCTATCGCACCGGCTATTACGCGGACTCCGGCAACCACCAGAACATGCTCGGCCCCGCGGACGGCGGCCCCAACGGATCACTTCGATAAAATTTCCCTATGCCCTTCCCAGGTTCATCCCGAAAGCGCCAGAAATCTCCGCCGCCCGGCGATACCGGGCAGGAAGCGCTCTACCTCCGCTCGCTCAGCGAGCGACAGGTGACCGTCAATATCAAGCTCCGCGACGGAGAGATTGTCTCCGGATGGATCGAATATTTCGACGACCGCATGATCCGCCTCACGCGACAAAACAAACCCAATCTGTTCATCTATAAAGAGCAGATTCGAACCATTACCGAGCAGCAGCGCCGCGACGAAGCCCGCAATCGCACCCGCCCGGCGAACGAGGAAAACAAGTGACGCCACCGGACACCGCCGACGCTACACCATTCAGAGTCCCCTCCAGCCTTACCTTCGCTTCGGCTGCTGCTCCCATCGCCCTCGAGGCCGGCGCACTGATCCACGACTATTTCAAGAAAGGCGTCGCCACCGAATACAAGGCCGACGTCGACCTCGTCACCGAGGCCGACCGTGCTTCTGAAAAACTCATCGCCGAGCGCATGCACGCCGTCTTCCCCGCTCACGGCATCTATGGCGAAGAAGGCACGCGCCAGCGCCTCAACAGTGAATACCGCTGGTACATCGATCCCCTCGACGGCACCACCAACTTCGCCCATGGATTCCCCGTCTTTTGCGTCTCCATGGGGCTCGAACACCGCCCCGCCGGGCTCGCCGAGAATCAGGATGGCACCCTCATCGCCGCCGTACTCTACGACCCCACTCGCGACGAACTCTTCACCGCCGAGCGCGGCAAGGGAGCATATCTCAACGGGCGACCCATCCACGTCTCCCAGACCGCCAATCTCTGTGAGTCGCTCATCGCCACCGGCTTTCCCAGCCGAAAGCGCCACGCCAATCCAAATGTGTACTTCTACCAGGAGTTCACCCTTCGCTCCCACGGCGTCCGCCGCGCAGGCTCCGCCGCGATTGATCTCGCCTACGTCGCATGCGGCCGCTTCGACGCCTACTGGGAATTCAACCTCAATCCCTGGGACACTACGGCTGGCATGCTTCTGGTCCTCGAAGCCGGCGGCACTGTCACCCGTTTTGACGGCAGTCCCTTCCGCATCGACAGCCGCGAGGTGCTCGCTACCAACGCCCGTATCCGGGACGAAATGATCCGGCTCTTTGACAATATGTTTGCCGGACGCGATCTTGAACCCCTGCTCACCCCCCAGGAATTTGCGGCGCAACGCGCGGCCCGCTCTTAGCGGTGCCTCTATCCGGCTCTAATCCACCAGGCAGGGTCCCGCGGCAGTGACTTTCATCACTTCAAGAAACCGAAGCCCTGCTACAATCCTGCTGTAGAGTTCACCTACGTTCAAAGAGGATCGGAATGGCTTACGTTATCGCAGAACCCTGCATTGGCACTAAGGACACAGCATGCGTGGATGCTTGCCCAGTTGACTGCATCCACCCCAAAAAAGATGAGAGCGAATTCAACGACGCCGAACAGCTCTACATCGACCCCGTGGAGTGCATTGACTGCGGCGCCTGCGTTCCGGTTTGCCCGGTCTCGGCAATCTTCGCCCTCGACGACCTGCCGGAAAAATGGCAGAGTTTCGCCGAGAAGAATGCCCAGCACTACGGAAGGTAATCTCTTTCCATCTCCACTGGCGCAGCCTGCGGGCTGCGCCTACCCATTTCTGGCTGGGGAAACCCTTCCGGGTTGTCAGGCGTCTAAGCGCTTGATTACCTTTGCGTTTTATGAGTATGCCAATGCCAGACCGCACCAGCGCGGACACAAACCCGCCCAGTAAGGACCGCCTGGCGACCCCAGGAAAGGTTCTGCCCATGAGCAATGGCCCCGTTGCTCCCAAACCGGCCGCACGCCACATGCGCCGCAATCCTCCCATCGCTGGCGAGGCAGAGGCCATTGAGTGCGCCCAGTCCGGCGACCCCCGTGCCTTCGAAACCCTCTACTCCTTGCACAAGCGCCGCGTCTACTCGCTTTGCCTGCGCATGCTCGGCAACGTTGCGGAAGCTGAAGACCTCACCCAGGAAGCATTCCTTCAGCTCTATCGCAAAATCGGCACGTTCCGCGGGGATTCCGCCTTTTCTACTTGGCTGCACCGCCTTGCCGTCAACGTTGTGCTCATGCACCTGCGCAAAAAAGGCCTTCCCCAGGTATCCCTCGAAGAAACGCTCGAACCCGCCCAGGATGACGGCCCGCGCAAAGATATCGGTGCCCGCGATCTCACCCTCGCCGGCTCCATCGACCGCGTCACCCTCGAACGCGCCATTGAAAACCTTCCTCCCGGCTACCGCCTCGTCTTCGTTCTGCACGATGTTGAAGGCTACGAACACAACGAAATCGCGGATATGCTGGACTGCTCCATCGGAAACAGCAAATCTCAACTTCACAAGGCACGCATGAAGCTTCGCGACCTCCTCCACAGCGGCCAGAAAGCGGAGCAACCCCGGTGACCCCGCTTCATCCAACTCAAACAGCGATGGACTGCGCCGAATTTCAGCAGAGACTGCCCGAACTCTTCGAAGCCCAGGCCGACCTCTCTCAGAATGAACATCTCCGGCAATGTGAAAACTGCGCGGCCCTGGTGCGTGATCTCGAATACATCGCCCAGCAGGCAAAGCTCCTGCTGCCCATTCACGATCCCAGCCCCGCCGTGTGGGACACCATTCAGTCCGCGCTCAAAAAAGAGCAGGACGACACAAACGAGACCTGAACTTTACACTGTGCCGGCATGCTTCCATTCCGGCCCGTCAAACAATTCCGCTATGCAAGAACAGACTCCGGGAAGCAGCCGACTCCCTACATCCATTCAGACCATCGTGCTCACCGGCTTCATGGGCGCCGGAAAAACCACCGTCGGACGCCTGCTCGCCGCGCGCCTGGGCTGGAACTTCCTTGACCTCGACGCCGAAATCGAGCGCGAAGCCGGCATCACCATCTCCGAAATCTTCCGCATCCATGGCGAACCAGATTTCCGCGCCCGCGAAGCCAGTACCCTCCAGTCCCGCATCACACGCGCGGAGACAGTTCTCGCCCTCGGCGGCGGAGCCATCGAATCCGAAGCCATCCGCGCCCTGCTTGCCGCCACCCCCGGCGTCTGCACCGTCTTCCTGTCTGCGCCGCTACAGGCCCTCATCGATCGTTGCCTCGCCCAGCAGCAGAAATCATCCGCCATTCGCCCCGTTCTTGCCGACCGCGAACGCCTCCATGCTCGCTGGGCCAACCGTCTGCCGCATTACCAGCAGGCTCATCTGCGTTTCGAAACTCAGAACTTGACGCCCGAGCAGGTCGCCAGCAACATTGCAGAGTCTGTCACTCATCTCCTCAGGACAGGCATGAAACCGTAAATCATGACCACCGATCACGAATCGCAGGCCCGGCAGCAGCGCAGAAACATCCTCTTCGCCTTCGCCATTGCCGGGCTGCTCTACTACGCCTACGAACTGCGCGCCGAGCTCACCCTCATCTATGTCAGTGCGCTCGCCGCCGTCGTCCTGCAGCCTGTGGCGAAGAGCATTATGCGCATCCGCATCGGTAAGTGGCATCCCGGCATCGGCCTGTCGGTCATCGCGCTCATTCTCGTCATCGTCGCCTTCATCGCCGCCTTCGCCGCCCTTGCCGTGCCCCCGGCGTACCGCGACCTGCGCGACTTCATCGCCGAACTGCCCGCGCACGCCCCGCGCATCCTCAGTCGCGTCAAGTCCCTGCCCTTCATGCAGCATCTCAACGTCAATGCCCTCAACGCCAAGGTGCAGGACTTCGCCACTCGCTTCGCCACCTACGTCTTCACGTCTGCCGGCAACTGGGCGCACAGCCTCTTCGCTCTCATCACTGGCATGTTGCTCACTGTCTACTTCATGATCGAAGGCGAAAAAGTCTACGCGTGGAGCCTCCAACTTGTCCCCATCCTGCACCGCTCTCGCCTCGACCGCGCTCTCACCCGCGCCAAGGTCCGCATGGGCCGCTGGCTCCTCGGCCAGGGTGCGCTCATGCTCATCCTCGGCGTCACCAGCACCATCGTTTTCCTCTCGCTGCACATCCGCTATGCCTACGCTCTCGGCGTACTCATGGGCGTCTTCAATATCATCCCCGTCGTGGGTGCCATGATCACCGTCTCCCTCGCCATCCTCGTCGCCGCCATCGACTCCTGGGGCCGCGTCCTCGGCGTTGTCGTCTTTTACGCCATCTACTCCCAGGTCGAAACCTCCGTCCTCACCCCGCGCATCATGCAAAGCAGCGTCAACCTGCCCGGTATTGCCATCCTCATCGCTCTCGTCATCGGAAGCTCGCTGGCCGGTATCGCCGGCGCCGCCGTCTCCGTTCCAACAGCCGTACTCCTCGCCGTTCTCATTGAGGAATATCTGGTTGCGGGCGACCATCCCCTCACCGTCCTCCGTCCCACCAGCTCAACTCCCGCCCAATAATTCCGCCTTCACCTGAATCGCTTCCGCCCCGCTTGTTATCATTAAGGTTGGACCGCGATTACCGGTACCGTACCGGCAGCTCGTCGCGTTCCTCCCTCAAAATGCAAAGCCACGCCCCAGTCCGCCCGTCTCGCGAACGCATACAGAAAGTGAGTCTGTGCCAGTGAGCACTCTGCCCTCCAGCGTCGAGATGCCGGACACGGCTCACGCTACTCCGGCTGCGGACCAGCCCACCGCCGCACCCCAGCACCATATCCAGATCCATGCGCCGCGCGCCGGGGCCACCGCTTCTCTGCTGAACGACTACATCGAGCTCTTCAAAGTCCGTGTCACTGGCCTCGTCGTCATGACCGCATGGGCCGGCTTCTACCTCGGCTCCATCCGTTCAGGCGTCAGCAGCGTCCAGCCCGTACTCGTCGAAGCGCTCCTCGGCATCGGACTCGTCTCCGCGGGCTCATCCGCCCTCAATCAGGCCATCGAGCGCAAACTCGACGCAAAAATGATCCGCACCGCGCAGCGCCCCATGGCCGCTGGCCGCATTTCCCTCGCGCACGGAATCGCCGTTGGCCTCGCTGCAATCGCGGCCGGAGGCACCGTCCTCGCGCTTTCTACCAATCCGGTCACTGTTGCGCTCACGCTGCTCACCGCGCTGCTCTACGTCGCCGTCTATACGCCGCTCAAGCGCGTCACCACCATCGCCACCTTCATCGGCGCTTTCCCCGGAGCTCTGCCGCCGCTCATCGGCTGGACCGCCGCCCGCGGCCAGATCGAGTGGGCCGGAGTCGCACTCTTTGCCATCCTGTTTGTCTGGCAATTCCCGCACTTCATGGCCATCGCCTGGCTTTATCGCGAAGACTACGGCCGTGCGGGCATCCGAATGCTGCCCGTAGTGCAGCCCGATGGCTGGTCTACCGTCTTTGAAGCCCTGGTTTACGCAGTTCTCATGATTCCGGTCAGTTTGCTCCCGGTTTACCTGCACGTTGCCGGCCCCATTTACGGCGCTATCGCTCTGCTGCTGGGAACCGTCTATCTTGCCTATACCATTCGTTTCACGAAAACTCCGGCGGCAAGTAAGCGCAGCCACACGGAGTCCAAAATGTATGCGCGCGATCTGTTGAAGGTGAGTGTGATCTATCTACCGCTTCTGCTCACCGCACTCATGCTTAACGCGTTGGGAAGGCGCTGAAAATATGGCGACAATGGCACATCGTTCCCCGGCATCTACCGGTCATGGCACCGGTGCGGTTCCGATCGAACTCGACGGCCTGACGCATGATTACGGCAGCCGGCTTGCGCTGGACCATCTCAGCTTCCGTGTCAATCGCGGAGAAATCTTCGGCCTGCTTGGCCCCAATGGCAGCGGCAAGACGACGCTCTTCCGCATCCTTTCCACGCTCATGATTCCCAGCTCCGGCACGGCCCGCATCCTCGGCTTTGACGCCGCCAGGGAACCCAACCGCGTCCGCGAAAGAATCGGCATCGTCTTCCAGGCCCGCAGCGTCGACATCAAGCTCACTGTCGGCGAAAACCTCAAGCATCAGGGGCACCTCTACGGGCTCGGCGGCAACCGCCTCAAGAAGCGCATTCATGAAGTCCTCGAGCGCGTCGCCCTGCTCGACCGCATTAACGACAATGTCGAAGAGCTCTCCGGAGGCATGCAGCGCCGCGTCGAGTTGGCCAAGGGACTGATCCACTCGCCCGAAGTTCTGCTACTCGACGAGCCCACCACGGGCCTCGACCCAGGTGCTCGCATCGATCTCTGGCAGTACCTGCGCACACTCCGCGATGAGGAAAACATCTCGGTCCTCGTCACCACACACCTCATGGAAGAAGCCGAACACTGCGACCGCCTCGCCATTCTCAATATGGGCCAGCTCGTCGCCCTCGGCTCGCCCCTCGATCTCAAGAGCGAGATCGGCGGCGACATGGTTACCTTTGAGGCCACCACTCCTGAGCTCGCGGCTGAACTCGGTGAGCGCATCCGCAGCCGCTTCGTTGTCGAGCCAACCGTGCTGGGCAAGTCCGTCCGCCTCGAGCGCGAAGAAGGTCACCGCTTCGTCGCCCAGGTCGTCGAAGCCTTCCCCGGACTCGTCGAAAGCATCTCCGTCGCCAAGCCCAGCCTTGAAGACGTCTTCATCCAGCACACCGGCCATCGCTTCTGGACAGAAGCACAAAACGAAGAATAAGGAGGATCTCCATGGCAACCATGACCACGACTCTCGAGCAGCCGCGTCACGCCTCTGCTCCCGGCATCTGGACACCCGCCTACAGCCTCTGGCTGCGCGAGATCGTCCGCTTCTACCGCCAGCGTTCCCGCGTCGTTGGCGTTATCGCCACACCGCTGCTCTTCTGGATCGTCCTCGGTTCCGGCTTTGCCAACAGCTTCCACGCCAGCGGCTCCTCGTTGAACTACATGGCGTACTTCTTCCCCGGCACCATCGCCATGATTGTGCTCTTCACCGCAATCTTCAGCATGATGTCGCTCATTCAGGACCGCAACGAGGGCTTTCTGCTCTCCGTCATGGCCGCGCCGGTCAGCCGTTCCTCCATCGTCCTGGGCAAAGTTCTTGGCGGTGCCACACTCGCCGCCATCCAGGGGGTGATCTTCCTGGTCTTCATGCCCATGATCGGAATTCACGCCACGCTGGCTGACATTGGCTACAGCATCCTGCTCATCTGCCTCATCAGCTTCCAGCTCACCGCCGTCGGCTTCGCCATCGCCTGGCCGATGGACTCACCCCAGGCCTTCCACGCCATCATCAACCTCGTTTTGCTACCCATGTGGATGCTCTCCGGCGCGCTCTTCCCCGTTCACGATGCTTCTGGCTGGCTCCGTTACCTCATGATGGCCAACCCGCTCACCTACGGTGTCGTCGCTCTCCAGCAATCGCTCCTGCACCAGTCCAATGAGTTTCTCAACATGGCAGACAATCTCATCATCACCGCCGTCCTCTGCCTGGTCTTCTTCGTCCTTTCGTGGGCCATCGTCAACCGCCGCACCCACAAACCCGCGGCATAACCCAACTTCGCCGGGCCAAAATTCCCGGCTCTAGTTTCCAATCAGGCCGCCCACATTTCGGGCGGCCTTCCAACTCCGCCTTCCACTCCGGCCCGCTCTCTGTTAGCAAAGAACTATGACCAAGCCAGCCAGTGCAGCCCGATCCAGTAACACCCGCGCCGCCATCACCAGCCTCATCGTCCTCAGCGTCGCGGCCATCGGCTTTCTCTGCTGGCTGCTTTATGTGCACCACGCGGCCGCAGGCTCCGCGGACAAGCTCACCTTCCTCGCTCCGCTCGAAGCCGGCTTCAACGCCGCCAGCGCCATCGCCCTGCTCGCCGGTCTGCGATTCATCAAGCAGCGCAGGATCACCGCGCACCGCAACGCCATGATCTCGGCCTTCGTCTTCTCCTCGCTTTTCCTTGTCACCTACATCGTCCATCACGCCCTGCGCGGAGACATGATTTTTGCCGGCCACGGCGCCATTCGCGTCATCTATCTGGCCATTCTCATCAGCCACATCGTGCTTTCCGCCGTCGCCCTGCCGCTCATCCTCATCACGTTCTTCTTCGCACTCACTGGCCGCTTTCCGCAGCATCGCAAGATTGCGCCTGTCACCTACCCCCTCTGGCTGTACGTCTCCGTGACGGGGGTCGTCGTCTACGCTATGCTGACCATGTGGAGGTAAAGAGTCACCCATGACTCCCATCATCCAATCCATCCGGCCTGTCGCCGGCGCCGCCGAGCCTTCCTGGGAACACAGCTGGAAGCTCCGCAACGCTGAGGACGGCACCAACCAGCTTGTGCGTACCGGCATCTGGACCCTCGCCGTTGGCATCGCCGCCACCGCACTCGCCGCTCTGGTCTTTGGCGGATTCACCCAGCAGGGCCCTCACTCCAGCGCCGGATGGCTCTGCATGATGGTCGCCCTCATGTGCTTGCCCTTTGGCATCACCGTCTCGGCCCTCGGATTGGCAAAGTCGCTCCGCAACCGCCATCTCGCGCGGCTCACGCCGCGCGCAACGGGTACCAACGTGCGGCCGCGCTGAGCGCGCCCTCAAATTACTTCTCCCGGTCTGCTATCCTTCCATCTGAGCCGGATGGCTCTCCGATTCATTTCCATTACCAAGCGAGGAAAACTGCCATGGCAAGATCCGTCAATAAAGTCATTCTGGTAGGCAACGTCGGCAAAGAGCCCGAAATCAAATTCGCCTCCAACGGCAACGCCATCGCAAACTTCTCCCTCGCCACCTCCGAGCGATTCAAGGACAAGTCCGGCGAGTGGCAGGAGCGCACCGAGTGGCACTCCCTCGTCGCCTACCAGCGCACCGCGGAAATCATCCGCGACTACGTAAAAAAGGGCTCCAAGCTCTACGTCGAAGGCCGCATCCAGACCCGCTCCTGGGATGACCAGGCCAGCGGCCAGAAGCGCTACAAGACTGAAATTGTTGTCAACGACCTCGTCCTGCTCTCCGGCCGCGATGAAACCTCAGGCGGCGGAAGCTACGCCCGCTCCAACAACTACGACCAGCGCCCCGCCTCATCCGATGACCTCGTCCAGTCCACCGAAATCACCGACGACGACATTCCGTTCTAGCGGTTACCGCTTGAAGATTTGTAAATAGAACCTATTCCAGCAACCGTCGAGCCTGTGGAAAAGTCAAAGACAGACTTTTCCAGTGCACGTGGAAAACACGTCGTGTTTCCGACTTTTCCACAGGCCTTTTCATTTTTGCAAATCTCTCCTAATACCCCGGACAAGCGTTGCTCAGCTCACCGTTCAGCCCCTCACTGGTTACGTGAAAACTCAACACTGGCTTCCCGTCCACCTTCCGGATGTGAAACACATAAATCCTGTCGTAATTGTTCCCCGGCCAAACCGGCACCGCATCCGGATTCTTCCCGTAGCTCCGCAGCATGCGCCTTGCAAAACGGTTCAGCATCTTGTGCTCCCAGGCCACAAAAATCATAGCGTGCGAGTATTTCCGGGCCGTCAGCGCCGCTTGCAATTCGTCAATGTCCTTGAAACCGATCTGCGCGTTCACCGGCATCCCCAATGCAATCGCAGTCGGTTCAATCGTCATCAGCGGCCGCACGTAAGAGTAAATGTGCCCGCCGGGGCCCCGATCTACATCCGCCGGATCTGGCGCGTAAATCGCATCTGGCCGCCCAAATCGCGAAATCAAAACCCTCGGCAATGCCAGCGCCCGGTTCAGGCCCCTGCAGTCGAGTTGTCCCAGCCCGGCCTGCGGCTTTTCTCCGTGTCGAATCGCCACAATGGTCTCCTGCGCCGGCAGCAGCGGAGCGCCGCACAAAATCAGCAGCACAAAAAGAACTACAACTCGAAAAGTTGGAATACGCTTCATGAATCTATCCTCTCAATGAATCGCCTCCAAAACTCCGGCACACGGCCTCAGCGCGGTGAAAAATTCTCCTCCGCATCTCCCGATTTTTCTATACTTTCCGCCCCGAACCGGGCAGTATCGCCGCCTGCGCACTTCCCCACTTCAACCGCAAGAGTTCAAAATATCAGCGAGGGGGGAATTTTCTGTGCTTCTGCCCACAGGCCATCGCGCGTTGCGCGGCTTTTCCATCAAAAAAGGCTGCAGCTTTCAGGCTGGCGTGGAAGATAGCAATAGAAAATCCGTTCTAGACCCGCACCCGGGCTGTGAGGAATTCGTTGAAAAAATACTTTCTACCCGTATTGTTCGCCACTCTGCTTGCCGCACCGCTGCCTTTGCTCGCCGGCTCCATGACACCCATGCAGACCGCCGCCCACCAGCTTCAAAGCGATCTTAACCAGGCGCTCGACCAGAGCACCTTCAACGCCCGCCAGCGTTACAACCTCAGCCAGGACGCCGCTGAACTCGTCAAAGCCGCTGACCGCCGTGCACAGGGCCGCCGCATGGACCGCCGCGAACTGCGTAAAAGCGCCAAAGAACTGCTCAAGGCCTTCGACTCCGGCAGCTTCCAGGTAGGGGACGTCAGCATGCTCAACAGCGACTTCAACCAGTTCAAGAAGTCCATCCGCTAACAGGCAAGCCATACAGCGTCTGGCTCAGGGCGGCTCATCGGCTTACCCGCGAACTCAGGAGGCAGTTCGTTCGCCCAATACTGTTGGATTTCCCAAAACAACTGTGCGCGATCTGGCAGGCGCGATGAATGAACTATAGTTGCACCGTTCCCTTTCTTGAAAGTGATCGTTGCATCTTTCTCGTAAGTATTGACTTCGACGATTTCGTCCCAGGCGATAAACCTGCTCCCACCAACCCAGGACACATGTTCAAGACCCTCAGGCCCGACAAGAATGTTCCCCGGCTAATCCAGATGGAGGAACTCGCTGACCACAGTCATCGTTGACGATTCAGAGAAATCCATCACTCCGTGAGCGTATTTCCGCTGCTCAACAGAGCTCCACGCGAACCAAACCTGCAAGCAAAAACCACGCGAGCATGGCGCGCCGGTCTCAGCCGTATTTAAGAATCTGCTGCCCGACAATAACACCCTCCGCAGCCGCATTGCGGCGCGCGCGCCGAGGGTACCGGATGACGCAGCTCTACGACGTTATCTCTGCGCAGCCCAGCGTGAATACCGGCGAGATCCGTCACAACCAGTTCCGATCAGCGATGGCTGTTGGCAAAAATTGTCATTACCGCATCAACACCATCGCCGCTCGCCATTTCATCAAAACGGCCCAGGACGCAGGTATGGGAGAGAAGATTATGGCTTCCATCTTTGAAGAGTTGCGGGAAGCCACAATGACCGCAGTCACGAATACAATGGCGCAGCTGCCGAATAATTCCCCCGAAGAAATAGCGACGGCTATCCAATCAGGAATGGATAAACGTCTTCAGGCGATACCCGCTAACTGATCACCAGCGAGGGCTGGAAATCGACACCCCCGCAACTGTTCCGGTGTGCATAGAGTGAGTCTCAATCTCGTTCCTTACGACCCCAGTCACACATTCGAGACATGCATGATCGCCTGACTACGGTTGTCCTCGTATCGGCAGGGCACTCGGCGTGGATAGCTTTGAATCTTTGAATGGGAACCGACGGCGAACCGTTTGCTGTGCTAGACTCCCTACCGTCATGCCAAGCCGAACTTACTCGCTGCCAATCTTGCTTCTGTTTCTTATTGCGTTCCAATTGGGTACTTTGCAGGCGCAGCAGGTGAGCCCGCCGCATCTTGAAAAGCGCGGTGCCGCCACCCAGCTTATCGTCAACGGCAAGCCGTTCCTGATCCTTGGCGGAGAGGTGCATAACTCTTCCTCATCGAGCCTCGCGTATATGAAGCCAATCTGGCCGAAGCTTCATGCGATGGGCTTGAACACGGTTTTCACACCTTTGAGTTGGGAGCAGATTGAGCCCAGGGAAGGCCAGTTCGATTTTTCACTCGTTGATGGTCTTATCCAGCAAGCGCGGGCGGCTCATGAGCACATCGTTTTTCTCTGGCTCGCCTCGTGGAAAAACGGCATGTCGAGCTACGCGCCCGTTTGGGTCAAGGAGAATACAGAGCGCTTTCCGCGGGTGGTGGAATTTGGCCGTAAGGTGGAGATTCTGAGCCCGCTGGGCCAAGCCACCGAGGAGGCGGATGCGCATGCCTTCGCGGCGCTCATGAATCACATTAAGCAGGTTGACGGGCACGAGCACACCGTATTGATGATGCAGGTTGAGAATGAAGTAGGGGTGCGGGGAGACTCGCGCGACCACTCACCGGCGGCGAACGCTGCCTTTCACGGCGAAGTGCCCGCCAGGCTTATGGCCTATCTACAGGCGCACCGCGCTACGCTGAATCATTCTCTGCGTGAGCTGTGGGATGCCAATGGCGACAAGACCTCGGGCACGTGGACACAAGTCTTCGGGAATACGCAGCGCACCGACGAAATTTTTATGGCCTGGCAGTACGCGAGATATACGCAAGCCGTCGCGGCAGCCGGCAAGGCCGAGTACAACATTCCGATGTACGTGAATGTATGGCTGCGAGGCGAAACCACGCCGCCCGGTCAGTATCCGAGCGGCTGTGCGGAGCCACGCGTCATGGACGTGTGGAAAGCCGCCGGATCGAGCATCGACATCTACGCGCCGGATCTGTATGCACCCAATTTCATCCAATGGTCCCGTCGATTTCATCGCCGCGGCAATCCGCTCTTCATGGCGGAGACGCGGGGCCGGGCAGCGGGAGCGGCCAATGTCTTCTATGCGCTGGGTGAGAAAGCAGGCATAAGCTTTTCGCCCTTTGGAATTGAATCGGAGGCGAGCGATACCGATCCACTGGCAGCGAGCTATCACATCCTCGGGGAGATCGAACCGCTGCTGCTCGCGCACCAGAGCGCCGGCGATGTTCACGGTTTTGTGCTGGATCGGGGACATTCCACCGTTGACTTCACCATGAATGGCTACACGCTGCATGTGAGTCTCGAAAACAGCTTCGGGAGGCAGGCCAAGGCCGGTTTCGGGCTGATTATGGCCATGGGGAAGAATGAATTCCTGGGAGCTGGGAAAGGATTCATGGTGAGGTTCACGCAACGGCCGGAAAGCAGTCCGCAGGTCGGCATTGCAAAGGTGATTGAAGGCAAGTACGAGAACGACAAATGGAATCCGGGCCGCCGGCTCAACGGCGATGAAGACGATCAGGGGGCGCACTGGCAATTCCCACCGAACGGCGAGAGGATCGAGCGGATCACGTTGTACCACTACGGCAAGTGAAGGCTGGCGCGGGCGGGTTTGGCGGCGTGCCGGTCCTGCGAGTGCTCCGCCTGATGGAGGCGTATCGGTTGCCGGAGGGGGCAGCTCACCCCCGGTTGAACTGATGTCCGGTTAGTCTGCAGATACCAGGGCCTGCTTGCCTCCCATCCAAAAGCGGGTGCGAACTTCACATGCGTGAACTCTGCTCCGCTCTTCCATGGGTACCCTGAAAAATCGCCTGTAAGCCTTGTGAAGTGATAAGTTTTATGGCATTTAATGCGTTAGCTGGGGGTAGATCATCTTGATTCCGCGTCTCCGGCCCAGTTCACCAGGCGCGCCTGAATTCAGTCCCAGCAAAGCTGGTAGCAAAATCGTCGCGACAGGCCACGCCCTTACGGCCACATTGAATTTGTTGAAAGAGAGGAACTCCACCATGTTCAAAACTCGCTGCGTTCTGTTGCTTTCCTGTTTGGCCCTGGCCTTGCCGGCGTTTGCGGCGCCCCTGTCTCCAGGCCAGCTTGCCGGTGCCCTGAGCTGGCGCAGCGTGGGCCCCTATACCGGCGGGCGCGTGACTACGGTGGCGGGCATTGCCGACGAGCCCAATGTGTTTTACATGGGCACGGCCGGCGGCGGTGTGTGGAAGAGTGATGATTACGGCCAGCATTGGAAGAATATTTCCGATAAGGACTTCAAGAGCGGCAATATCGGCGCGATGGCGATCGCGCCCTCCAATCCGAAGATTATCTACGTCGGTACAGGCGATTCGGCTCCCCGAAATACGGTGCTGACGGGCGAGGGGATGTATAAGTCGACGGATGGAGGGAAGACCTGGAAATACATCGGGTTGGGCGAGACCCATATCATCAGCCGGATCCTGGTGGACCCCAGGAATCCAGATGTGGTTTATGTGGCGGCGCTGGGGCATTTGTTCGGGCCGAATCCGGAACGGGGTGTATTCAAGTCGACGGATGGCGGCCGGACCTGGAAGAAGATTCTGTACGTGAATGATGAAACCGGCGCGATCAGCATGGCAATGGACCCGTCGGATCCGAACGTGGTGTATGCCTCGATGTGGCAGTTATCGCGGACTCATTGGACATTTTCAAGCGGAGGTCCGGGCAGCGGAATCTACAAGACGACGGACGGAGGAGCGAAGTGGACGAACATCTCGCACCGGGCAGGGCTGCCAGGCGGGATTTTTGGAATGGTGGGCCTGGCGGTGGCGCCGAGCCAGCCCACGGTTGTATATGCACTGATTCAAGCCAAACATAAGGGGCAGGCGGGCGGCTTGTTCCGCTCAGAGGATGGCGGCCAGAGCTGGAAGCTGATCAACAACAGCATGGACATCACGCAACGCGCCTTCTATTACATGCAGGTGTTTGTGGACCCCAAGGATCCGGATACGATCTACCTGCCGAATACGGGATTGTTTGTGTCCCACGACGGGGGCAAGAAGCTGAAGCGGCTGCATCCACCGCATGGGGACAACCATGTGCTGTGGATCAATCCGAAGAACCCGCAGATTTTTGTT
>JAJYVU010000011.1 GCA_021791875.1 Acidobacteriota bacterium
ATCCTGACGGAAACCTTTCTGCCGAAGATCGACGGAATCGTGACGCGGTTGTGCCATACCATCCGGCATCTGCGGGAATTCGGTCACGAGGTGATGATCATCGCGCCGAAGGGCGTTAC
Organism: Acidobacteriota bacterium; assembly: GCA_021791875.1. GTDB lineage: Bacteria > Acidobacteriota > Terriglobia > Terriglobales > Acidobacteriaceae > Acidobacterium. The sequence goes on from JAJYVU010000011.1 coordinate 120, forward strand.
GGACTTTGAGGGGACGCCGGTGACGGGCGTGCCAGGATTCCCTTTTCCTCTTTATCCCGACCTGAAACTCGCGATTCCGCGGTCTTACGTGGGGGCGGCGCTGAACGAGTTCCGGCCGGACGTGATTCATGCGATCAATCCAGCGGTGCTGGCTGTGTCGGCGTTCTTTTACTCGGTGCGCTATCGGAAGCCGTTGGTGGTTTCCTACCACACGCACCTTCCCAAATATCTGAAGTACTACAAGCTGGGCCAGCTGGAACCGCTGATGTGGTGGGGGATGCGGCGCGGGTACAACCGCGCGGACCTGACGCTGGCGACTTCGAGCGTGATGCAGGGCGAGCTGGAGGAGCATGGCATCCAGCGCGTGCAGCTTTGGCGGCGCGGCGTGGATACGCAGACTTTCCACCCGAGCCGGGCGAGCCGCGAGATGCGCGAGCGGCTGACGCAGGGGCATCCCGAAGAAAAGTTGCTGGTCTACATCGGACGGCTTTCGGCAGAGAAGGAAATTGAGCGCTGCAAGGATGTGCTGGAGGCGACTCCGGGACTGCGGCTGGCGCTGGTGGGCGACGGGCCGCACCGCGAGAAGCTGGAACAGTATTTTGCGGGGACGCCGACGTATTTTGCGGGATTCATGCGCGGCGAGGATCTGGCTTCGGCCTTTGCTTCCGGCGATGTGTTCCTTCTGCCCTCGCGCACGGAAACGCTGGGACTGGTGCTGCTGGAGGCGATGGCGGCCGGATGCCCGGTGGTGACGCCGAATGCGGGCGGCACGGCGGACATTGTGCAGGACGGCGTGACGGGCCACCTTTACGATCCAGCGGATGAGATGGGCCATGTGAAGGCTGTGCAGCAGTTGCTGGCCGATCCTGAGCATCATGCGCAGATGCGAGTGAATGCGCGCAGGGATGCCGAGGAGTGGGGATGGTCCGCGGCGACGCGGCAACTGGAGGACTACTACCGGCGCGTGCTGCTGCGCGAAGAGCGGCTGGCGATCGAGATCAGGGAAGCGGCGGCCATGGGCGAAACGCCCGAGGCGATCTGCACGCGGCTGGAGATTTCCGGTGCGACCTACCGGCGGCATGCGGCGGAAACCGCGCGCGGCGGCAAGCGGAAAGCAGAGCCGGCGGTGGGCTAGTCCGCTGGCGAGGCCCACTCCAGCCCAAAAACGGGCTGGAATGGAGCAACATCACTGTGATTCTAAAGAGAAAAACCCACTCAGCGAGGACTGAGTGGGTTTTTGATTTTGCGGCCGACTTCAGCTGATTTTTAGCAGGCGCATGGCGGCCTTGCGGAAGGCGACGGTCGCGGCTCCGGGTTTCTTGCCGCTGGAGCCGCTGAAGAGCGATTGCAAGACGCGTACAGGCGCGGGGATGGTGGACTGGCCGGTGCTTTCGTCCGGCGGGAAAAGCTGGACGAGCGCCTGGCTGGGGTTCTCGCGAAGCTGGTCGACCCAGGCAATGCGGTGCACGCAGAAGACGGTGCAGTAGGGCGCGCAGGACTTGGGTTTTTTGGCTTCGCGGACGCAGTCCTCAATGGTGTACTGCTCAAGTGGAATGGCGGGATAGCCGCGCTGCGCCATGCAATAGTGGACGAGACCGAACTCGCAGATGTAGAGATGGCGTCCGCCGGCGGGGCAATGCCAGTCATTTGGCTTGCCGGCGAGCAGATTCTTACGCCATGGGTTGTGGCGCGCAAAGGAGAAGGCGGATCGCGTCTTGTCTTCCACTTCCTTGAGGACGCGGCGGCTCTCCTCGTCGATGGGCTTGATTTTGCCGGTTTCGTCGTGGACGATGCCGGCGGTGCTGAGATGGCCGAGCTCCTTGGCGCGCTTCTGGATGGTGAGCACGTCAGAGGGCTTGCTGGTGCCGGCGCCGACGACCGAGTGAATGTGGACGGGGAACTCGGCGTACTCGGCGAGCCAGCGAAGGCGGAGGTCGAGGATGCGCAGGCTCTTCTTCGAGACGCTGTCGGGCTCGATATTGTCAATGCTGATCTGCATGCGGTCGAGGCCGGCGCGATTGAGGCTCTTGATGCGATCGATGGAGAGCAGGTAGCCGTTGGTGATCATGACGCAGATCATCTTGTAGCTGCGAATGCGCGCGATCACTTTTTCCAGTTCGGGGTGCAGGAGGGTTTCGCCGCCGGTGATGGTGATGGTGGTGGTGCCGAGGGCGGCGAGCTTATCGATGCGGCGGAGGAGATCCTCGATGGGCACGGGCTTGGAGTGGGTGTCGTACTCGCTGCAGTAGGCGCAGTCCAGATTGCATCGGCGGGTGACGACGACGTGGGCGAAGACGGGATGGTCCTTCTCGCGCAGGGCCAGGGCGACGAGCCGCGTCTCACGGTAGAGGCGGTTCCAGCGCCGGAGGGTGCGGCGGACGGTCATCGGCATCATGCGGGTGAGTCTCCTTCGTAACAGGATAACGAATCGCTGTTATAAAAGGCGCAATTTTGGGGGTGGGAGCTGGGAAATTCAGCGTAAAGTGGTCGGAAAGCCTGCGAGGGCGTCTGCTGGCGGATGACGCTGAGATGACAGGAGCTTTGTGATGGGCACGGGGATGAAGTCAAAGACGGCGGAAGTGCTGGGCGAGGTGGGCTTGCCGGAGCCGGTGAGGGCGCTGGCTGCGCGGCGCTGGGATGCGATCGTGGTGGGCGCGGGGCATAACGGGCTGGCGTGCGCGACTTACCTGGCGCGGGCGGGGAAATCCGTTCTGGTGCTGGAGGCGCGTGCGCGTGTGGGCGGCGCGTGCACGATTGAGGAGCCGTTTCCGGGGGTGAAGATGTCGCCGTGCGCGTACCTCGCGGGTCTGCTGCATCCGCTGGTGGTGGAGGAACTGGGGCTGCCGGCGCGGGGATACAAGTGGACTCCCGCGGTGAACGGGCTGTTTGTACCGTTTCTGGACGGAGGGAGCATTCAGCTTTGGGATGATGACTCGGCGTGCGAGGCGGAGGTGAGGCGGTTTTCGCCCGGCGATGTGGCCGGATGGAGGGCGATGAATGCGGTGATTACCCGGACACGCGAAGCGCTGCGCCCGGCGGGCGAGCGGGATTTGTGGATTGGGGATGCGCCGTCGCGGGAGGAGATAGAGCATCGGCTGGGCAACGACGATGAAGCTCGCGGGCTGCTGTTTGAATGGTCGATGGCGGAGTTTGTGACGCGATATCTCGAGGACGAGCGGCTGCAGTGCGCGTACCTGGGGCAGGGCGTGATTGGAACGAACGCGAGTCCGTTTGATGCGGGCACGGCGTCGATCCGGTTTCATCACGCGTCGGGGCGGCTGGGCGGAATGCCGGGCATGTGGGGCTACGTGGAAGGCGGCATGGGGATGGTGTCGTTCTACTTCTGCGATGCGGCGCGCGAGGCCGGTGCGGTGGTGGCCGCGGGGGTTCCGGTGGCGCAGATTGTACCGGGCGAAGGCGTGGTGCTGGAGGGTGGCGAGCGGATCCATGCTGGCGTGGTGATATCGAATGCGGACCCCAAAAGAACACTCATGATGCTGGGCGATGCGGCGGATGCGAAGTGGCGCGCGCAGGCGGAGGGAGTTCCGATTGAAGGATGCACAGTGAAGCTGAATGTGCATCTGCGGGAGCTGCCGGACTTTGCGGCGCGGCCGGGACTCGACATGCCGCACCACTACGGGCAGATCAACGCGCCGCTGACCAAGGATGAATGGAAAGCGGGATTTGCAGCGGCAAAGCGCGGCGAGTTGCCGGAGCATCTGTGGTGCGAGCTGTATTTCCAGAGCGTGCATGATAGGAGCGTGTGCCCGCCGGGAACGCACACCATGAGCGTGTTCGCGCAATATGTGCCTTACACGTTTACAAATGGAACGTGGGAGACGCGGCGCGAAGAGGTGCGGGCCCTGGCGGTGAACTCCCTGGCTCGCTTCTGCTCGAACATCGAGACGGCGGTGATCGATGCGCAGGTGATGGGGCCCCCGGACATTGAAGAAAAAGTGGGGCTGACGGGCGGGCATATTTTCCAGGGCGAGTGTCTGCCGGCGTACATGTGGGGCAAACGGCTGGCAGCGCGGACGCCGATGCCCGGGGTGTACCTGTGCGGGGCGTGTACGCATCCAGGCGGGAGCGTGATCGGGATCAATGGGAGAAATGCGGCGATGGCGGTGCTGGGCGACGAGTCGCATGACCGGTGAGCTGGAGGGCGCAGGGCGCGGGAAAGACAGTCACGGGCTGAAGCGGGTACTGGGCTTTCGCGACCTGACGTTCTTTTACATCGTGACGGCGCTGAGCCTGCGCTGGATTGCAACGGCGGCAGCCGCTGGTCCGGGGACACTGGCGGTGTGGGTGACAGCGCTGTGCTGCTTTTTTGTGCCGCTGGCCTTCAGCGTGATGGAGCTGTCGAGCCGTTTTCCGCAGGAGGGCGGCCTGTATGTTTGGACGCGCGAGGCTTTTGGCGACGGCGCGGGATTTGTGGCGGGATGGACGTACTTCATGGCGAATCTGCCGTTCTTTCCGTCGGTGCTGTACTTCAGCGCGGCCTCGGTGCTACCCGTGATGGGAGCCAGAGGCGCGAAGCTGGATGAGGATCCCGCTTATTTTTCCGTGTTCGCGCTGGCGTGGCTGGCAGTGATTACGCTGGTGAATATTCGCAGCGCGGTGGCGGGCAAGTGGCTGAACAACGTAGCGTCATTTGGGAGCTGGCTGCCGATTGTGGCTCTGCTGGTGCTGGCAGCCGTGGCGTACGCGCATCACGGATCGGCGACGCGTTTTACGGCGAGCGCCATGGTTCCAAGACCGACGCTGAAGGACGCGATTTTTCTTTCGACGATCTTCTTTGCCTTTGGCGGCTGCGAGGCAGGCTCGTTTATGGGCGAGGAGATTCGCGATGCGCGGCGCACGATTCCGCGGGCGCTGCTGGTGAGCGGAGTGGTGCTGGCGCTGTGCTACATCCTGGGTACGGTGGCGCTGCTGGTGGCATTGCCGTCGAGTGCAATTTCCGGAGTGAACGGCCTGGCACATGGCGTGCACGTGCTGTGCACGGAGGTGGGTGCGCCGTGGCTGGAGAAGGTGCTGGGATTGTTGATCGGGCTGGGGGCTGTGGGCGGCGCGGCTTCGTTCCTATCATCGACGGCGCGACTGCCATTTGTAGCCGGGATAGATCGTTATTTGCCGCGGCCCTTTGGATGGGTGCATCCGCACTACCGGACGCCCTGGGTAGCGATTGGCTGCTACGGGCTTGCGGGTATGGTGATGACGGTGCTGAGCCAGGCGGGGACGACGGTGCGGGGCGCGTACGATGTGCTGCTTAGCATGACGGTGATTACGTACTTTGTTCCGTACCTGTACCTGTTTGCGTCGATGATCAAGTTGCAGTGGAGATCGGCGGGCGAAGGCGTGATGCGGGTGCCGGGCGGCGCGAAGGTAGCGATTCCGCTGGCTGGGGTGGGGTTTGTAAGCACAGCGGTTACGATTGCATTGTCACTGGTTCCGTCACAGGAAGAGCCGGACAAGGCGCTGGCTGCGGCGAAGGTGCTGGTGGGGGCGGCGGTGCTGATTGGGTCGGGCGCGGTCGTGTACTGGGTGCAGAGGAAGAAGCGGGTGGCAATCGCCTCGGCGGGTGAATGAAACCGCAGGTCCTTCGACTGCGCAGGCCGCCACTTTGTGACGGCCCGATTCGCTCAGGATGACAGCATCTTTTTCGGGGCGAGGCTTCAGAGCATTTCCCCTATTCCTGTGAAGTTTCTGAATTCAACCGCGCGCAGCTTTTCTTAACGGAAAAGCTGCGTTGAGATTCTCTCTTCGGTCTATACCCATAGGGGAAATGCTCTAGTCCACGCCGAGGGATTTTGCCCGGACGAGGAGCTTGTCTGTGGCCTCGTGCAGGTGATCGACGGCGGCGTACTGCGGCTGGGTGGGTGCGACGTCGGCTCCCTGCAGGGTGCGGAGCATGCCCCACAGGGTTCCACGCATTCCGAGCAGGGTCTGGGCTACGACGGACGGGCTTTGGCCGTAGTAGCCGGATCCGCCGAGGAGTTGCATCAGTTCTTTGCCTGCGCCGGGACGAGCGGCGGCGGTCTGGACTTTTTCCACCGCAGCCTGGATGCGCTGGAGGTCGTGATAGACGATCAGCGAGAGATCATACTGCGCCTGAAGGCCGGCCGTGGGAGTTTTGACGCGGGGATCTTCCCGTAACAGTAGCGGTTGCGTATAGGATTTGCCGTCGACCGTGAGCCTGACCGTGTACATGCCGGGCATAGCGAAAGGCGACGTAGGCGCAGGCGCGGTATTGTGGGGCACGGCGGCGATGGGGTAGCGCGGCGGGATTCCGGCAACGGGCTGCAGGTGGAGATCCCACACGAAGCGATGCAGTCCAGCCTCTGCGGACAAGTGCTGCGCCGGGCGCAGCCAGTAGGACGGGATGGGCAGCATCGGGTTGGGTTTGGGCACGGGCGTGGCGCTTGAATAGCTGCGCAGCACGTCGCCCTGGGCGTCGAGAATCTGCATGGTGACGGGGCCTTGCGCATTGTGGGGCAGCCAGTAGTCGAGGATGGCGCCGTCGGGCGGGTTGGGCGCGGCGGGTTCGTCGGGCGCGAGCGGCGTGTCGGTATTGGTATCCCAATGGACGCGATATGCCAGCTCGGGACGGATGAGAGCGGGCGTGGAACCGGCAATCTTCTTCCACTGGCGCAGCGGGGTGATGTCGTCGAGCACCCAGAAGCCGCGGCCGTGCGTGGCGATGGCGAGGTCGTCATTCTTGATGATGAGGTCGCGGATGCTGGTGGCGGGCAGGTTGAGGCGGAGCGGCTGCCAGTGGTCGCCATCGTCAAAGGAAACGTAGACGGTGCGCTCGGTGCCGCAGTAGAGCAGGCCGGGAACCTTGGGATCCTGGCGGACGACGTTGACGTCTTCGTCGTCGGGCAGGCCGTTGACAATTTTTGTCCAGGTCTTGCCGCTGTCGTGCGTGCGGTAGATGTAGGGGTGCAGGTCTTCGAGGCGAATGGTGTTGATGGCAGCGTAGGCGGTGCCGGGGTGGAAGTGGCCGGCGTCGAGAATGGAGACCTTTTGCCAGGGCTTGAGTTCGGGCGGGGTGACGTTGTTCCAGTGCTTGCCGCCGTCGGTGGTGAGCCAGATGAGGCCATCGTCGGTGCCGGCCCAGATTCGGTCGAGTTCAAGCGGCGAAGGCGCGAGCGCGTAGATGACGCCGCGGTCTTTGGGCTGCGCCGCGGGCTGGTTGCTGTAGACGCCGACGACCGAGGGGATGGGCCAGGTCTTACGCGAGAGGTCGGGGCTGATCTGCTTCCAAGAGTTGCCGCCGTCGCTGGTGACCCAGAGGGTGTTGGCGGCAAAGTAGAGCAAGTGCGGGTCAATGGGCGAGAACATGACCGGCTCGGTGCGGATGGCGCGGTAGCCGCCATTGCGCAGCGGTTTGGGGAGCACGTTCTGGACCTGGCCGGTGCTGCGGAACCACTTGGTGAGTTTGCCGCCGTACACGATGTTGGGGTTGAGCGGATCGGGCGCGACGTAGCCGTATTCTTCAGCGCCGACAGGGTGCCAGTTGCGGAAGTTGATTTCGCCGTCGTTACCGCGCGTCTGGATGCAAACGGAGCCGCTTTCCTGCTGGCCGCCGCAGAGGCGATAGGGGAAGGAGTTGTCCGCTTCGACGTGGTAGATTTGCGCGGTGGGCTGGTTGTACCAGGAACTCCAGGTCTGGCCGCCGTTGACGGTGACGAGTGCGCCCTGATCGCCGACGAGGCAGATGATTTTGGGATTCGTGGGATTGATCCAGATGTTCTGGTAGTCGTCTCCGCCCGGGGCGCCGCGCAGGGCATTCCAGGTGTGGCCGCCGTCGGTGCTCTTCCAGGTGACGATGCTGGTCATGTAGAAGACATTGGGGTTTTCGGGGTCGATGGCAGGCATGGGCAGATCGCCGCCGCCAATGCGCTCCTTGGGGCGGGGATCGTTGGTGACGGTGTGCCAGGTGAGTCCGGCGTCGTCTGAGCGATAGAGCTGCACTTTGCCGGGCAGGGCGACGGACGCGAAAAGGCGGCTGGGACGGCTGGGCGCGATGGCGATGTAGGCCTGAATGATGTCATCGGGCAAGCCGCCGGAGAGCTTCTTCCACGTCGTGCCGCCGTCTGTGGATTTGTAGATACCGGCGTCGGTGCCGTTGAACTGGCCGTTTTCCCACGGACCGAGGCGCGAGTCCCACAGGCCGGCGTAGACGATGTTGGGATTTTGGGGATCGATGCGGACATCGTTGCCGCCGATATTCGGGTTGATGTAGAGGACCTTCTGCCAGGTTTTGCCGCCGTCGAGCGTGCGGAAGATGCCACGCTCGGGGTTCGGGCCGTAAGGATGGCCGGCGACGGCGACAAAGACGCGGTTGGGGTCGTGGGGGTCAATGGCCATGGCGGAGATTTGCTGGCTCTGGCGCAGGCCGATGCGGGTCCAGGTTTTGCCGCCATTGATGGATTTGTACATGCCGTCGCCGATGGAAAGGTCGGGCCGTTGGAGGCCCTCGCCGCTGCCGACGTAGATGATGTTGGGATTGGAGGGCGAGACGACAAGTGCGCCGATGGAGCCTGTTGGCTCGTGGTCAAAGATGGGGTGCCAGGTGCGGCCAAAGTCGTTGGTTTTCCAGACGCCGCCGTCGACGGCGCCCACGTAAAAGACATTGGGCTCGCTGGGAACGCCGGAGACAGCGCGGGTGCGGCCGCCGCGGAACGGGCCGATGAGGCGCCAGTGGAGGTCGTGATCGAAGACCGAAGAATGGATAGCGGACGGCGTGGTCTGTGCTGGGGCTTGGGCCGGGCTTTGGGCGAAGCAAGGGAGCGAAACAGCGCAAAAGACGAGGGCGATAAGGGCCGTGAGTTTCCGCATGATGGCAGCTCCGGAACAGGAAGAATGGGAACAGCGAAGTTTATCAGGGAAGGCGTACGGAGTGGATGGGGATCGTGTGGGGCCGGTGCGCCAGGCGGACGCGTGCTTCACGCGTGAAACCCCAGGGGCGCACGGTCAGGATGACGAGGAAGATGATCGCGGAAGCCCCGATCAGGATGAGGTACAGGCGGTAGCCCATGTAGCCGACGTTGAGCAGAGTACGACGGGAATCGCCGTCAATGAAGCTGGAGCGCAGCCGGGAGCGGGTTTCATTGCAGAGGCGGGCGATGATGCAGCCTGCGCCAGCGAGAAGAATGAGGGTGAAGCCCAGGACTATGCCGAGTCCCGTGGTCGTAAAGTGATAGCGCCCCGTGCGTTGGCGATGGGCACAGCGTCCATCAGGAAAAACAGGCCGATCTGGAAGGCATAGGAGGATGGAAACAGACCCTGATCGATGGCTTTTTCCCAGCGTGGACTGGCGTGAACGAGGTAGTCGAAGGTCATGGAGTTCCTCGCGACGCAGTCATTTGGGGCAAAACAGGCAGGTCTTGCTCGAAAAAAATCGGTGTCGAAGTCTCAGATTTGCGGCGCTTCGCTTTGATCTTTCCCGAGACAAGAGATTAAATCATGTCACGATGAATCTGAGAAAATTCCTGCGTTCTGCCGTAGTCTTAGGGCTTTGCGTGCCTGTGATCGCCTCGGCGCAAAGCGTGCCACCACAGCTTTTCGAGGGCCTGCATTACAGGCTGATTGGGCCATTCCGCGCCGGGCGCGCGGTGGCGGTGACGGGCGTTCCGGGCAACAACACGACATTCTATTTTGGCGGCGTGGATGGTGGCGTGTGGAAGACCACGGACGCGGGAACGGTGTGGAAACCCGTATTTGATCACGAGCCGGTGGCTTCGATTGGCGCGATTGAGGTGGCGCCGTCGGATCCGAACGTGATTTATGTGGGCACGGGCGAGTCGGATATCCGCTCGGACCTGGCTTCGGGCGATGGCGTGTACAGGTCGACGAACGCGGGCAGGACATGGACGCACGTCGGGCTGACGGACTCGAAGCAGATCAGCCGGGTGGTGGTGGATCCAGACAACGCGAAGATTGTGTACGTGGGCGTGCTGGGCGATGCGTACGGGCCGAGCCCGGAACGCGGCGTCTACAAGTCAGTCGACGGCGGCAGGACGTGGCAGCACGTGCTGTACAAGGGACCGAGCGTGGGCATCAGCGATCTGGCGATTGCCGAGGACAAGCCCAACGTGCTGTTTGCGGGGACGTGGAATGCGCATCGTCCACCGTGGACGACATATCCGCCGATCAAGGGGCCCGGCACGGGACTGTATCGCTCGACGGATGCGGGCAAGACGTGGACGCGGATTACCGGGCATGGACTGCCGGGCGGCGTCTGGGGCCGGCCGGGCGTGGCCGTGGCACCGGATGGGCGGCTGGTCTATGCGGTGGTGAAGACGAGTGTGCCGAAGCTCTCCGGGGTTTATCGCTCGGATGATGGCGGCAACTCGTGGACGCTGGTGAACAACGATCCACGGCTGACGAGCCGGGATTGGTATTTCGATTCGATCACGGTGGACCCGCAGCATCCGGACGTGGTGTACGTGCCGAACGTTGCGATGTACAAACTGGCCGACGGCGGCAAGACGCTGACGATTGTGCGGGGCGCGCCGGGCGGGGATGACTACCACCAGATCTGGGTGGATCCGAAGAATTCCGATTCGATGATTCTGGGAACCGACCAGGGAACGACGCTGAGCCTGGACGGCGGCAAGACATGGACGCCCTGGTACAACCAGCCGACAGCGCAGCTCTATCATGTGATCACGAACGACCAGTTTCCCTACGTGGTGTACGCGGCGCAGCAGGACAGCGGCAGCGTGGGCGTATACAGCCGGACCAATCACGGGCAGATTACGCCGCGGGACTGGTTTCCGGCGGGCGGCAGCGAGGCTGGCTACATTGCGCCTGATCCGCTGAATCCGAACGTGATTTATGAGACGGACACCTACGGGACGGTGACACGCTGGAACCGGAAGACTTCGCTTTCGCAGGATATTTCGCCGGATCCAGGGCAGGGCTTCAGCATTTCGGATATCAATACCTGGAAGTATCGCGATCCGTGGACGCCGCCACTGGTATTTTCCCCGGTGGACAAGCATGCGCTGTACCTGGGCACGCAGTACGTGATGAAGACGACGGACGGCGGGCTGCACTGGGAGGAGATCAGTCCGGATTTGACGGGCGCGGTGACGCCGCGGCCATACGTGAAGCCGGGTACAACGCCGACGCCGGAAGAGGCGATCAAGGCCGGATACGGCGTGGTGAACTCGATTGCGCCTTCGCCGCTGGATGCCAACGAAATCTGGGCGGGGAGCAATACGGGGCTGATCCACCTGACGCTGGACGGCGGCAAGACGTGGAAGAATGTGACTCCGCCGGGGCTGAAACCATGGAGCTGCATTTCGATGATCGAGGCCTCGTACTTTGACAAGGGTGAGGCCTGGGCGGCGGTGGATCGGCACCGGATGATGGACACGACGCCGTACCTCTACCGCACCACGGACTACGGCAAGACGTGGACGCTGATCACGAAGGGGATTCCAGCGGGGCATTTTGTGCGGGCCGTGCGGGAAGATCCCAAGTCGCCAAACCTGCTGTTTGCGGGCACGGAGTTCGGCATCTACGTGAGCTTTAACGGCGGCAACCAGTGGCAGTCACTGCAGTTGAATCTGCCGGTGAGCTCGGTGCGCGACATGGTGGTGCACGACAACGACCTGATTGTGGCGACGCATGGGCGGTCGATGTGGATTCTGGACGACATGACGCCGCTGCGGCACCTGAGCGCGGAGACTTCGACGGCGAAAGCGATGCTGTTTCCGCCGGAGCCGGCTTACCGGATTGACAATGATTCGTTTCCGGGCACGCCGCTGCCGCCCGAGGTGCCGACGGCGAAGAATCCGCCAAACGGGGCGATTCTGGACTATTACCTGCCGGCCAACGAGAATCGGGTGACGCTGACGATTCGCGATGCGGAGGGCCAGGTGGTGCGGCGCTTCTCCAGCAACGAACCGCCGCCGCCGCCGCGGCCGCCTCTGCCGATTGCCGCGCGGTGGTTCCCAAAGCCACAGCGCATTGTGAGCACGCCGGGCGAGCACCGGTTTGTGTGGGATCTGCTTTGGGGTGCAACCGGCAGCAAGAAGAAGGATGCTGACGACCACAGCAGGCGCGCACCGAATGGTCCGCATGTGCTGCCTGGCAAGTACGAGGTGACACTGACGGTCGATGGGGTAAGCCAGACGGAACCGCTGACGGTGGTGATGGATCCGAACAGTCCGGCGACACCGGCCGAGTTGCAGGCGCAGTTCGACGCGGGCACGCGGGCATGGAAGCAGACGCTGGTGAGCCGCAGGGCGCTGGCGGAGATCAATTCCGTGGAGGTGAAGCTGGCGGAACTGGCGAAGTCGCAGGATGTGGCAAGCGCCGGTCTGCTGGCGCAGGTGAAGGCGGTGCAGGGGAGCGTGGAAGATATCCTGCACGGCAACGAAGGCAATCCGGGGCTGGCGCTGGCCAACGGGGATCTCTTTGCCGCGCTGGGCGCCATTGAAGGCGGCGACCGCACACCAACGGACCAGGCGTTGGCGCTGAGTGCCAGTGCTTCACGCGAAGTGACGGCACGGGCAGCCGAGTGGGAGCAGTTGAAGCATGGTCCGTTGGCGAAGTTGAATTTGGCACTCAAGAGCCATCAACTGCAGCCGGTGGCGATTGCCGAAATCGAGCAGCAGGTGCATTACCTGATGACGCGGTAAGGTGCTCGGCGCACGGGACTCGCCGTCCAGGCAAACGCGTGCTGCGCACGCCAATGCAATTTCACCCCATATCTCTGACGAGGTATGGGGTGATTTTTTTGCGGATGGATTGGTCTGGAGCGGGTTACTTGCGGTTGAAGTTGGCGACGCCGACCTGCAGGAGGGTTCCTTTAGCGCCGGCGGGATGAATGGGCCATGCGCCGTAGACTTTGTTTCCATAAGCGGCGAGGCCGAGGTAGTCGCCCATGAAGACGCCGTGAGGGTTGAAGGGCTGATCCGTCCAGGCGTAGTTGCGGAAGGTTTTGCCCCCGTCGGTGGAGCGTGCCAGGACGACGATCTGCTGCCGATTGGCGGGATCTTCGCGACGGTCGTAAAAGACGAGGTTCACGGCGCCGGTGACGGGGTCAACGGCCATCCACTGGAAGAAATGATCTGCGCCATCGTGGATGGGGTCGGTGTTGACCTTGATGGGCTGCGACCATGTCTGGCCGTGGTCGGTAGAGCGAATGAGGAAGACATCGACTTCGCCGTTGCGGTAGTCGCTCCACGAGACGTAGATGGGGCCGCCTTGCGGGCCGCCGCGCGGATCAATGGCGATCTGCGGGAAGCCATTGGCACGGTCCATGCCCTGCACGGCAAACATGGTGGGCGCGGTGTGGACGATGGGGTGCGAGGTGGTGAAGGTCCTGCCGCCATCGTGCGACTCGGTGAAGTCGATGCGGTTGGTGTGCGCCCACACGGCGTAGAGCGTGCCGTCGGGGCCGACAGCACCGTCAAAGCCTTCGAGCGCACCGTTGTCATCGCGCGGCAGGCCGCGGTCGTGAGAGATTTCAATCGGCCTGGACCAGGTGCGGCCATCGTCCGTGGAGCGAGAGAGCAGCATGCGCGAGTCGGTCAGAGTCCAGCGCGTCCAGCCAATGTAGAGGTTACCGGCATATTTGCTGTGGCTGTTGTCGGCGACGATGTATGGCTTGTCTTCAAAGGGGATGCCGGGCTCGGTGGGCCATGCGCTGACGGTGTGGAGCGTGGGCTGCCAGATCTTGCCGCCGTCCAGTGAGCGGCGGTCGAAGATGCCATTGCGGGTGGCTCCGTGCGCCCAGTAGTTGAAGGTGCCGAGCTTGTCAAAGGCGATGCAGTCGTAGATAGCGTGGCCCTGGTTGTCAAAAGCGATGGAGACATCGCCGGACATCTTGTAGTTGGGGGGCGGAACGCCGGTGGCGAGCTGCCAGGTTTTGCCGCCATTGCGCGTGTAGGCTGCCGCGGCGGTGAACTGGTAGACCACGACAACCTGCGTGGGATTCCTGGGATTGACAGCGACTCCGGGCTCTGTGAAGTGGCCGGGAGTTGGTGTGAGCGTAAAGACGTGGCCACCGGGCGGCGGCAGCAGTTTTTGCCCTAAAGCGGGCAAGGCGCAGACCGCGATGGTCACAAGGTTTACGAGCGCAAAACGAAGGCAGCGGATGGGCCTCATGGAGCAGCTCCTTTGCGGGATGGGTCAATCTCAAACTTAAGTATGAGTTCTTTCTACAACCGCGGTTTGTTTCTCGAAAAGTGCCGTCATCTTCTGTGTTAGCACGCGTTTTTTCGCATTGCTCGGGGTGGTTGTAATCCTGTACATTCCATCACGTTATCCCTCAGCCCGTAAAAACCATATGCAGTCACGCAGAATCACTTTTCAGGCCATTGCGACGCTCACCATTTTCGCAGGTTGCACCATTTTGTTCCTGCGGTCGACCCATGCCGGATCAAGACCGGTACCCATCACCGCCGGAGCGGAAAGCGCCTACTCGGCGAAGGTGCAGCAGACGTATCTGTACCCCTTCGGGAAGGACAAGCCGTTTTTGCCCAGCTATGCCGGCACCTGGAATGGGCAGTTCATCCAGCCGGGGACGTTTCCGACAGCCGAATATTGCGAGCACTGCCACATGGCGACCTATCACGAGTGGCGGCAGTCGCTGCATGCGAACTCGTTCCGCGAGCCGGCGTATGTGAAGAATGTGAACCTGCTCAAGCGGACCAAGGGGGTTTACTACGCCCGTCACTGCGAGGCCTGCCACAACCCGATTGCGTTGCTGAGCGGAAGCCTGACGCCGAATCCGGTGAGCCACGCCACCTGGTACAACAATGAGGGCGTGACCTGCTCGGTGTGCCACTCGATCGTGGAAGTGAAGCCGACGTATGGAGTGGGTTCGTATGTGATGGGCGTGCCAACGGCGCTGCTGGACAAGAACGGGAACCCGATTCCGGGCGAAGTGCCCTACAGCGAGATCATGAAGCATGTGAAGCGGCACATCGCGGCAGTGATGAAGCCGTTTTACAAGTCGCCGCAGTATTGCGCGGCGTGTCATGAGGCGGATATTCCGCGCTCGCTGAACCACTACAAGTGGCTGCCTGCGATCACGCTCTACAACGAGTGGCAGGAGTCGTCATTCTCGCACCAGTCTCCGCTGCCGTTTTATACCAAGCCGCAGCTGGTCTGCCAGAACTGCCACATGCCGATGGTGAAGGCATGGCGGCCGGATCGTGCGAAACAGCACGGCATGATCATGTCGCACCGATGGATTGGCGGCAACACGGAAATGCCCTGGTACTACCACTACAAGAAGCAACTCAAGCTGACCGAGGAGCACCTGGAGGGCAAGGAGCATCCGACGCTGAACGTGGACATCTTTGGCATGCGGCTGAACGGGAGCAAGCAGTGGATTGCTCCGCTGGGCTCGGCGCCGTTCACGCTGAAGGCGAAGGACACGGTGCAGGTTGCGGTGGTGATTCAGAACCAGGGAATCGGCCATTCGCTGGTGCCGGAGCAGCGGGACATTCTCGAAAGCTGGGTGCAGTTCGTGGTGAGGGATGCCAAAGGCCGCGTGATTATGAACAGCGGCGGCATCGAGCCCAATGGGTACGTCGATCCACATGCATACACCTTCCTGGCGCTGCTGCTCAACAAGAACGGCCACCTGCTGGTTCACCATGAGGTGTGGCGCAGCCACACGAAAGCGATCCAATACACGATCCAGTCGGGCAGTTCGACGCTGGTACGGTACCAGTTCCAGATACCGCCGAATGATCCCGGGCCGTTTACGGTGACGGCGCGGGTGAATTACCGTCATTTCGATGAGGCCTTTGCCGACTGGGTGTGGGGCAAGAATCACAAGCCGCTGCCGATCACGGTGATGGCTTCGCGGACACGGACGTTCTACCTGGGCGAGAACAAACCGGTTCCACCGGAGCCAAGGGATAATCCAGACTGGATGCGGTGGAACGACTTTGGGATTACCCTGATTGCCGAGCAGCAGTATGGCGAGGCGGTGGCGGCTTTTGAACATGTGGCAGCCCTGCGGCCAAATTACGATCGTGCGTGGGCGAATATCGGGATTGCGTACTACAACTGGGAGAAATACGGCGAGGCGGCGAAGTATCTGGCCAAGGCGCTGACGATGAATCCGTCCCCCATCAGCCGCGCGCGGACGCTCTACTGGCAGGCTCTTACCTTCCGGAACCTGGGTAACATGACGGGAGCGGTGGCGAACCTGGAGAAGGCCGAGAAGCTGTTTCCGCTTTCGCGTGACATTCATCGTGAACTGGGCTTCAGCTACTACCAGGAGCACCACTACAAGCTGGCCGAGGCACAGTACCTGGAAGTGCAGAAGATCGATCCGGACAGCCTTTCAGCGCACTATATCCTGGGAATTCTTTACCGGCGGCTTGGAGAGGCGGAAAAGTCAGAGCAACAGGAAGCCATCTTTGCCGATGACAAGGACGATCCGATGGCGGATGTGGAGATGCAGCAATACTATATGCGGCATCCCGACATCTCTGACGTGGCCGTGCCGTGGCATGTGCATACGGAGGCGGAAGCGATGAAGACACCGTCATCGAAAAAGTACCGGCCTTGAGAGGGGTGCTGCCGCTGACGTATTGTGAGACTGACCCAAAAAGAAAATTTTTGTGGAGTAATCCAGGTGAACCGTCGTGTATTTACATTGAGTTTTCTTGCGTCATTGATGGGAGCAGGCGTTGACCTGTCCACCATTCCAGGGCTTGCGCAGCAGGGCGGGATGGGTGGAGGCAATGCCACCGGAGGTGTTCATAAGGCAATTTATGATGCCGAGCACCGGCCGATCACAGCCGGCGGGTTTGTGAAGACGGGGCCGGTGGTCTTCCAGAACGTGGCGCAGCAGGCGGGGCTGACGACGTTTCAGCACCACATGGGTACGCCGCAGAAGACGTTCATCATTGAAGTTCCGGGCTCAGGCGTGGGCCTGATCGACTACGACAATGACGGGTGGCTCGACATCTACATGGTGAACGGGTCGACCTACAAGGCGATGGACAGCAAAGAGCCGGCGCCGCGGGCGGCGCTGTTTCACAATAATCGCGACGGCACATTCACTGACGTGGCCGAGAAGGCTGGCGTGCTGAACGAGCGCTGGGGATTCGGGGTTGCGGTGGGTGATTTCGACAACGACGGCTGGCCGGACATGTACGTGACGAACTTCGGCAAGAACCGTTTGTACAAGAACAACCACGACGGTACCTTCACCGATATCGGCGAGAAGGCCGGCGTGGCGCTCGGCAACTGGTCGACGGGCGCGACCTGGGGCGACTACAACGGCGACGGGCTGCTCGACCTTTTTGTGCCCGGGTACGTGCACTATGACCTGAACAACCCGCCGATTCCAGGCACGAAGGCGGTCTCTTATGCGTTCTGCAACTACCGCGGCGTGGCCACGATGTGCGGTCCGCGCGGGCTGCAGGGCGAACCGGATCACCTGTTCAAAAACAACGGCGATGGCACGTTCACGGATGTGAGCGTGGAAGCCGGCGTCAGCGATCCGAGCAAGTACTACGGGTTTCAGGGGGTGTTTGCGAACTTTGGAAACACCGGCAGGATGGACCTCGCGGTTTCCGATGACTCGACGCCGAATTATTTTTACGTGAACAAGGGCAATGGCAAGTTCGAGGACGACAGTTACGCGTCGGGTTTTGCGCTGAATCAGGACGGGCGCGAAACGGCGACGATGGGCGTGGCGGTGGCCGATTACGACAACGACGGCTGGCTGGACATCGCGACCACGGACTTCTCTGACGACTACTACGTGCTGTACCACAACGACGGGCAGGCGAACTTCACCGATGTGAGCTACCAGACGGGCATTGCGCGCGACACGATTCCGTTTCTGGGCTGGGGCGTTGGATTCCTCGACTTTGACAACGATGGCTGGAAGGATCTGCTTTATGTGAACGGCCACGTTTATCCCCAGGTGGACCAGAACAACTGGGGCATGAGTTACGCCGAGCGGCCGCTGCTGTTCAAGAACCTGGGCGGGAAGAAGTTTGACCTGATGCCGGCGGTGGAAGGCACCGGGCTTGCAGACGTGATTGTGGGCCGGGGCGCGGCGTTCGGCGACCTATTCAATGACGGGAAAACGGCGGTCGTGATCAATGTGATGGACGGTCATCCGGTGCTTCTGAAGAACGTCTATGAGGACAAGAACCACTGGGTCCTTATCAAGCTGATCGGCGGCCCGAAAGGCCCGAAGGATGCCATCGGAGCGTCGGTGTACGTGACGGCCAATGGCATGCGCCAACGCTCGGACGTAATGAGCGGCGGAAGCTTTCTTTCGACGAATGATCCGCGGTTGCACTTTGGGCTGGGCACGGCAGAGACGATTGAACTGGTTGAAATTCATTGGCCGAGCGGGGCCATCGAGAAAGTGCACCTGCCGGCGGTAGACAAGGTATATACCGTGGAAGAGGGCAAGGGCGTTATCCGCTGAAGGGTTTTCATTTCGCGCGCGGGCGGACCAATGGCGTTTGGAGTGATCTTTTCCTGAGCAAGAAGCCATCGGCGGCGTCCAGGTTGTGAAGACTGGAAGTGTAAGCGCTGTAGCGGGGAATCCGCCAAGGGCAGAGACTGACCTGGCCGGAAATTGCAAGACGCGCGGATTCACTGGCGCGGGCGTATGATGATCGAAATTCGGGAGGAGTCAAAATGCATTTATTGAGCCGTCGACGCAGTGGGTTGTTTTTGGGATTACTGACCGCAGGCATGCTGCTGGTCGCGCAGCTTCCGGCGCACGCCGCAACCGCAAAGATCCTGGACAGGACAGCTGCATCGAAGATTATGCCGGCGACGGTGTTTTTCCGCGGGCAGACGGCCCCGACGCAGGGGCGGAACTCGTGCGGAGTGCACTTTGCCAACGGCAAATTCATGCTGGCCGCGCTGGTGGATACCTCCGGCTACTCCACGGAAGTGAAGCAGAAGTACCAGGGCTATCTGCTGACGGAAGTGCCGCTGGATTTTGGCGGGCATCGTCTGGGGCCGGGTGCATACGGGTTTGGGTTCATCGGCCATAAGCGCTTTGTGGTGCTGAATATCGGCGGCGAGCAGATCATGGAAGCCTCATGGCATGCCTTCGTGGGCGATCGTCCGGTGCCGCTGGAGATATTGCCCGCGAAGGGCGGTTACCAGCTCTGCTCGGGCCGCGAGTGCGTGGATTTTCACTAAAGGAAGGAAGCGGCCAGAGCGGCCGCCACTGATTTTTTGACAATGGAATAAGAGCCTCAGCCGCCGATGTGAACCATGCTGCGGGAAGGCTTGAGGAAACCGGGCTCGCCGATGTGATGGCGGGCCTCTTTTTTCAGGATCGTGCGCTGGATGAAGTCAGCGAGGTCGTGGTCACTGCCGCCGCTGTTCATCACGCCATAGAGGTCATGATCGGACTGCGAGAAGAGGCAGGTGCGGATTTTCCCATCCGAGGTAAGACGGACACGCGAGCACTGCCCGCAGAAGGCCTGCGAAACGGGCGCGATGATGCCGATTTCTCCAAGCCCGTCGTCGAAGGTGAAGCGCACGGCGGTTTCGCTGGCGGCGTTGGGCGTGAGCCGTACGATGGGGCGCAGGGTGGCGAGGCGGTCAACGACCTCGAGGAAGGGAATGACGACTTCGGGGCTCCAGAGGCGGTCTTCTTCGAGGGGCATGAACTCGATGAAGCGGACGATGACGCCTTCGCGGCGGGAGAATTCGGCGAAGGGCACGATCTGGTCATCGTTGAAGCCGCGCAGCAGGACGCAGTTGACCTTGAGCGGTTCGAGGCCCGCGGCTTTGGCCGCGCGAATGCCGGCCAGCACCTGGTGGAAGCTGCCGGGCACGCGCGTGATGCGATGAAACGCATCCGGGTTGACGGCATCCATGCTGACGGTTACACGCTGCAGGCCGGCGTCGCGCAGGGGCGCGGCCATGGATTCGAGCAGGTGGCCGTTGGTGGTGAGCGCCAGGTCGAGCGGTTCACCGTCGAGGGTACGCAGGGCAGCGAGTTCGCGCAGCAGGTCGAGCAGGCCGTGGCGCAGCAGCGGTTCACCGCCGGTGAGGCGGACTTTTTCAATCCCGAGCGAAACGAAGACGCGGATGAGCCGCAGGTAGTCGGAGATCGGCAGCTCAGAGTAGAGCGCGCCCTGATTGCCAGTGCGGCAGTAGACGCACTTGTAGTTGCAGCGGTCGGTGATGGAGACGCGCAGGTCCGTGATGGCGCGGCCTTGGCTGTCAAAGAGGCGCGCGGAACGGGAAGCAGCGTCGACCGGAATGGGGACTTGCGCTGGCATTGGATAAGGCTACTCTATTCGATGCAAGGGACGGCCCGCAGTTTCGGGGCGGGATCGAATTCCGGCGGATGAATCGGCGGCTCAGCGGCCGGCGGAGGGGTCGGGGGTGGTGCTGGTGTCGAGATCGACGGCGGTGCGCTCGTTCCGCGGCAGGCCAGGCGGGTAGCAGTTGCCGTCGCGGGCGTAGGTTTCCTCGCAGGCGCGGGTGAACTGGTGACGGCGCGGCGACTGGGAGAACTGCCAGACAAGGGCGTGCTGAAAGCCGCTTTGCGAGGGCCGAAGGGCGCGGGCGACGCAGCCCGGCGCGGGTGGGCACTGGTCGTTGGCGATCCAGATGGCAGTGCCCGGGAAGTGGGCGGTGATGTCGTCGGCGGTGGTGAGTGTCTGGCCGCTGTCCCGGAAGGGGATTCCAGCGCAGTAGACGCCGGCGCGGTAGCCTTGTGCGCGGACCGCGTGGATCCAGGCTCCGATGTAGGCGAGCTGCTCGGGGAGCATGCGGCCGCCTTCTTCGAGATCGAGAAAGATGATGGCGTTGGGCGGAAAGCCTTCAGTTCTGGCCGCGCGGGCGGCGTCCATCCCGTCGGACTCGCCAAGGGCTGCGGCGTAATTGTGGCGGAGCTCCTTGTCGAGGCGGCCATTGAAGAGAATGAGAAATCCAAAGCCCGCGTGGAGGACGGCGGCGCGCTTGCCCACCCATTCGTTGGTCGACATACCTGGTGGGTCATTGAGCCAGTAGCCGAGATAGGCGAACTGCTTGCGGAACTCAGGCAGCATGGCATCGCCCGGGTAGAGGTTCGTGTCGAAGCCGAGATAGCTCCTGTGCAGATGTGGGGTGGCGCCTTTCTGAGGCGCGGGCCGTTGTGCGGCGGCAGGGCACGCGGTGACGAAAGCGAATGAAGCGAACAGCAGGAAAATGGCTCCCGATGCCCGCTTCCGGTTGAGGGGGAACATGGTTCAGGCCGATTGCAGGAAGGCTACCGATTGCAGCGAGGTGACCTCAAAGCGCTTGCGGCAGCGGATATTTTTGCAGGCGACCACATCGTCGCGGCGGACCATGTAGGACTGCGCCTTGGCAAAGCGGGCGCGGTCGCGCTCGTCGGCATGACGAGGGAGTGAGGCCTTTTTACGGCGGACCAGCCAGCCGATCTGGTACTCGTCGGCTTGGCCGCAGTGGGGACAAGTGAGCGTGTGCGTGCGTTGTTCCTGTTTTTCGTCAAAAAAATCGCGCTCTTCCATGACCGGTCTCCAAAGGGGGAGTTGGGATCTATCACCCGGAGTCAGTATTTCACGGCAGCGGCTGGAAAACGGTGCTAACGTGATAGCCACGATGGCAAGACGGGCCAAGAAGCGGGTGTTCTCCAAGGTGAAGGCGGTAAAGGCGACAGCCCGGGAACGGGTGGGGCAGCCAAAACCCGAACGCGTGATCGAGGGCGAGCCGCGCGACACAAAACGCAAGCGCAAGCACAAGCCGACGCTGCAGGAAATCATCGACCAGATGGATTAGAGCATTTCCCCTATTCCTGGGAACCTTCTGAAATCAACCAAGCGCAGCTTTTCTTAACGGAAAAGCTGGGTTGAGATTCTCTCTTCGGTCTATACCAATAGGGGAAATGCTCTAGAAAGATGAGGCCCCTTGCAAAGCGCCTCACCGCTGTTAATTGGGCGACGAAAGCGCCGCGAGCCGCTCGGCAGCCTGGGTGTGGCCTCGTTCGCGTGCGAGGTCGAGCGGCAGCTTGCCTTCGTCTGTGCGGGCGGAGGGCGATGCGCCATGCCGGAGCAGTAACTGGAGCATCTCCGTTTTGCCCTGTGCCGCGGTCAGATGGAGCGGCGTGATGCCGCCGGACTGGGTCGCGTTCACGTCGGCTCCGCCCTCGATGAGAGCGCGAGCCGAGGCGAGCGAGCCGAAGCGTGCGACGCAGGCATGCAATGGTTGATTGCCCAGATCGTTGTGGGAACGGGCGTGGGCGTCCGCCCCTCTCGAAAGCAGCAGGTGGACAGTGTCCTCATCGGCGAAGGCGGCGGCAAGATGCAGCGGCGTCCAACCATCTGTGGAGTGACTGGCGACGAGCGAGGGATCGAAGGAGAGAAGCTGCTCGATGCGTTCGATGTCTCCGACGGAGGAAGCGTCGAAGATATCGAGTTCGGGCAGGTAGGGCAGGAGCAGGTCGCGAATCGCGGGCTGGTGGTGATAGACGGCGGCGCGGAGAGCGGAGATGCCGTCAGCGTTCTGAGCCTCGGCCAGCTGCGCGTGGTTGGCAAGCTGGGCGGCGAGCTCGGCCGTCTGGCCGTGCTGGATCATGTCAAAGACGAGGCGTTTCATTCTTGCAAGCCTCCCGGCCTGATTGTAGCGCCGGTTGGGGGAGTTCGGCTTCAAACTTCCAGATGACCGCCAGCCTGCGGGATTACTTTTTCGCGAGGTGCCGGGCGAGGCGGTCGAGAAAGGGAATTTGTGCGGGGAGGATCTTGTTGCGGGCAGCGGGCATGGCGAACCATTCGGCTCGGTCGATTTCCGGGACTTCGACTTCGCGGCCCGAGCGGGGTGGCCACTCGATGGGCGAGGTGTTGCTGACCAGGCCGGCAGGGTCGAAGTCGCCCTCGAACGCCCATGCGCTGACGATTTTGCCGCTCAGCTGCTGGATGTCTCCGAGCGGGAAGTAGCGGCCGGGTTCCTCGGAGGGGGGCGTGAGGCCGGTTTCCTCGCGGAATTCGCGGCAGGCGGCGGCGAGAAGGTCTTCGCCGGGGACGACGCTGCCTTTGGGGATGGTCCAGGCGCCGAGGTCGCGGTGCGTCCAGAAGGGGCCGCCGGGATGGGCGAGCAGGACTTCGAGATGGGCGTTGGGTTTGCGCCGATACAGGAGGAGTCCGGCGCTGTGTTTCTGGGGTCGAGGATGGGTGCGGGTCGTTTTCAGGGGGATGCTGCCGGGTAGAGTTCTTCTTTGACAGGATAACAAGCGGGGAGCCGCCCATCGTTATAACAAGTGGGGACCCGGCAATCGATGATTTCACCGATGGGCATGTCGCTCAGGCGGGAATGGCGGGAGTGCTGTTCCGGAGGACGGCTTTGCTGACGAGGGCGATGGGTATGCCCATGCAGAAGACAAGGGCCAGAACTGCATTTGCGAAAACGGGGAGGCTGAAAACCGGGTGGGCTATGACGCGGGAAAGCGGCAGAACCAGGTAGTTCATGACAAGGTAGATGAGAGCCCCATAGGCAGCTCCGGCGGACAGCGCGTGGCGCAGGAGCCCGGAGAAGCGCCGAGTCATGACGAGAAAGAGCGAGGCCCAGAACGCGGTGATGGTGTAGTGGATAACGAGGCCGAGCAGGGCGGCGAAGAGGCCGAGATGGAGGGCCAGAGGGCCAAGGAGTCCGCTGGCAATGACCTGGAGGAGCAGGCGAGGAGGTGTTCCGCGCAGGCCGTAAAAGAGCAGGGCGTCGGAGATGTCGAGTGATCCGGCGATGAGGACCGCGAGGCCGAAAGCCTTGAGATAGATATGCCGAGGCATAGTGTGCCCGCGTAGAGAGACAATCCTGGCGGGGGCCATGATAGCAGAGACTGCCGGAAGGCGATGTCTGGATTCGGTGCGAGGGTGCCGAGACTTGCCGTCAGGGGTTCGAGCCAGGGTTGGTTGTGTGGGGCAGGGGTACTCCGAGAGATCTTCCCGCGTGGAAGTCGTCACAGGGCCGATCCCGGCGGCGCAGAGGGCTGAGACGACGCCTCCTCTTTCATTGACTCGGCCCTGAAATTCTCGTATTCTAAAGTCCTTGCGCAGACTTCTGTCTGCCCGCCTTTGTTGTGTTTCGAGGCTGGGGAGACGGAATCCCGGAAGCTCTAACCCGGAAATGTTGGAAAGACCGGCTTTTAAGGGTCGGACGGGTGAAAGAGAACGCTGCGCGCACTCACGCGAAAAGCTGTGGTGAACCGCGGGATAAACGGAAGTATCGCGGAACGCTTTGGCGCGAGCCTGGGCCCGATGCGAAACCCGAAACAAGGGGTTCTTCGGGAGCGGGGACGGGCGCGCGAAGAGTGACGCGGGCAGGATTTTGAGCAGAGCGCCGCAAGGCAAGGGCCGAGTGCCTGAGGAGAGAAGGAACGATGTCGACGTATTTCCCGAGCTCGCACGATGTCAGCCGGAAGTGGTATGTGGTGGACGCCAGCGGCAAAACGCTGGGGCGCCTGGCCACCGAGGCGGCGAGGGTGCTGAGCGGCAAGAACAGTCCCAGGTACACGCCTTTTATGGATATGGGCGATCACCTGATCGTGATCAACGCTGAGAAGGTTCGGCTGACCGGGCTGAAGAGCCAGCAGAAGATGTACCGCCGTTACACGGGTTTCCCGGGCGGGTTGCGCGAGGAATCGTTCGTGCGCCTGCTGCAGCGCAAGCCCGAAAAGATTGTGGAAGAGGCGATCAAGGGCATGCTGCCGAAGACGAAGCTGGGCCGGAAGATGGCATCCAAGCTGAATGTATACAAGGGCGATCAGCATCCGCATGCCGCGCAGCAGCCGCAGCCGCTTGAGATCAACGCATAGTTAAAGAGACCGAGGATTCATGGCAGATCTGATTCAGTATTACGGAACGGGACGGCGCAAGTCGGCGATCGCCCGCGTCTTTCTGCGTCCGGGCAGCGGTAATTTCACCGTGAACGGCAAGCCGTTTGAGACGTACTTTGTGACCGAGCAGCAGCGGGTTTCGGCAAAGAAGCCGCTGGCGCTGACCGAGACGCTCTCGACCTTTGACGTGGTCACGACGGTGGCCGGCGGCGGGGTGGCCGCACAGGCCGACGCAGTGAAGATGGGCGCGGCGCGCGCGCTGCTCGAGTTCAACGCCGAGCTGCGCAAGACGCTCAAGGGCGAAGGTCTGCTGTCGCGGGATTCGCGCATTAAGGAGCGGAAGAAGTACGGACAGAAGGGCGCCCGCAAGCGGTTCCAGTTCAGCAAGCGCTAGCGCGTTTGCAGTCCGCAGTTTTCAGTCCGCAGTTTTCAGTCGACAGTCCTCAGTGGTTTTACTGGGGACTGGCAACTGACAACCGGCACAAGTTTTGGAAGCAAATCTTCCCTGATTTGGGAATCAATCCCGGTATCGCCGGGATGCAGTTCAAAAAGGAGGCTGTTTGGCCAACATCACCATGAAGGAGCTGCTCGAAGCGGGTGTTCACTTCGGGCATCAGACAAAGCGCTGGGATCCGCGGATGAAGGAGTACATCTTCGGCGAGCGGAACGGCATTTACATCATCGACCTGCAGAAGACCCTGAAGATGTTCAAGGACGCCAGCAAGTATGTGACGGACCTGTGCGCCGAGGGCAAGGTGATTCTGTTTGTCGGCACCAAGCGCCAGGCACAGGACGCGATTGCCGAAGAGGCGACGCGCTGCGGGATGTACTACATCAACAACCGCTGGCTGGGCGGCCTGCTCACCAACTGGGTGACGGTGCAGAAGTCGGTGAAGCGCCTTCAGGAACTGGATGATATGGCCACGGACGGCCGGTACGACCTGCTGACCAAGAAGGAAGTGATTCGGCTGGAGCGGGAGCGCAAGCACCTGCAGGCGAACCTGGCCGGCATCAAGAGCATGCGCCGCCTGCCGGACGCGATCTTTGTGGTGGACTCGAACAACGAGGCGATCGCGGTGAAGGAAGCCCGCAAGCTGGGGATTCCGGTGGTTGCCGTGGTCGACACAAACTGCGATCCGACGGTGGTTGACTATGTGATCCCGGGCAATGACGACGCGCTGCGCGCGATCCGCCTGTTCACCTCGAAGATTGCCGATTCGGTGGTCGAGGGCGTGCAGATGGCCGGCGACAAGCGGTTTGCCGCGGAGATGGGCGGCGTCGCGACGGATATTCAGGCTGAGGCCGGCGAAGAGGCCGCGGAAGGCGAGATGGCGGAAGCGCCTGAAGGTGAAACCGTGGAAGCTCAGGCAGCGGAAGCCGAAGCCGAAGGTGAAGACGTGGATCTGACCGCAGCTCTGGGCGACGTGATCCGGAAGTCGCCCTCGACGGTGAGCTCGCTGGATGACAACGAGGCAGCCAACAGCCGGTAAGGCAGTTGAGAAGTTTCCGATAGCAGGAAAGCGTGGCTTCGGAACAGGGGCCACGCTTTCTTTATGTCAGTTTGATGAAGCGCCGCCGCGGCGGCGGCGAGAATGAAAGAAGCGCGCGGGAGCGCGAAGAAGGATAGGAGTCGATGGCGACTGTGAGTGAGAAGATCGATGCAAAGCTCGTGAAGGAGCTTCGTGACAAGTCTGGCGCGCCGATGGGCGACTGCCTGAAGGCTCTGCAGGAGTCGAAGGGCGACATGGAAGAGGCGTTTGTGATCCTGCGCAAGCGGGGCATGGCCTCGGCGCAGAAGAAGGCCTCGCGCACGACCAACGAAGGCGCGGTGGGGAACTATATCCACGCCGGCGGCAAGATCGGCGTGCTGGTGGAAGTGAACTGCGAGAGCGACTTTGTGGCGCGCACCGAGGACTTCCAGGAGCTGCTGAAGGACATCGCGATGCACATTGCGGCGACCGATCCCCGGTACATCCGCCGGGAAGACGTGACGACCGAAGATCTGGAGCGCGAGAAGGAGATCTACCGTGCGCAGGCCGCGCAGACGGGCAAGCCCGCGCCGGTGGTCGAGAAGATTGTCGAGGGCAAGATGAGCAAGTTCTACGAGGAGGTTTGCCTCCTGGAGCAGCCGTTCATCAAGGACCAGTCGCTCTCGATCAAGGACCTGATTGCGCAGAAGGTGGGCAAGCTGGGCGAGAACATCACCGTGCGGCGCTTTGCGCGCTTCAAGGTGGGCGAGCCCACGTGGACCGTGGCGCAGGTGAAAGCCGCGGACGAAGCTTCGGCGTAGTCGTAACTTCAGTCATTTGAACCCGAAGAGCCCGGCGAGATGCCGGGCTTTTTGTATTCTGCCGGCGGCGGGGCGCGCCGGCTTGCAATGAGGAGTTCATGCTTCGCCACTCGGCCGTTGTGCTAAAACTAAACGTTCCGCAGAAGTTTATTTCTTTTGTCGCCAAGGGAGATGACCTTGAAGCTCCGTCATTTTGCCGCCTGTTTCGCAGTGGCGTTTGCCGCATCGCAAGTTTTCGCCGCTACTGAGCCTGTTCCGCCAAAGCCTTCGCTGGTGCAGCCTTCGCTCTCGTCCAACGGACAGGAGATTGCGTTTGCCTCGGGCGGAGATATCTGGGAGGTTGCGGCCAAAGGCGGCGACGCGCATCTGCTGGTGAGCAGTCCGGCGAACGAGTCGCGGCCGCTGTGGTCGCCCGATGGCAAGAGACTGGCGTTTATCTCAACGCGCACCGGCGGCGGAGATATTTACGTCCTGACGCTGGCGACGGGCGCGCTGAAGCGGCTGACCTACGGCGACACGCTGGAGCAACTGGATGCATGGTCGCCGGACGGGAAGTGGATCTACTACTCGTCGGTGGATGACGATATCGACTACAACACCGATGTTTTCCGTGTGAGCACGGACGGCGGCACGCCGATGCAGGTGAGCAAGGAACAGTACCTGGCGGAGTTTGAGAGCGCACCCTCGCCGGACGGCAAGGCGATCGTGCTGATGGCCAAAGGCATCAGCGACATGCAGTGGTGGCGCGACGGGCACAGCCATATCGATGATACGGAGCTGTGGTGGAAGTCGCTGGCGCCGGACGGGAAGTATCGCGTGCTGCTCCAGGACAATGCCAAGCATGCGTGGCCGATGTGGTCGGCAGACGGCAAGACGATCTACTACATGAGCGACAAGACCGGCCCGGAAAATATCTGGAGTTTGGCGGCGGCGGGCGGCCAGGAGACGCAGATTACGCACTTCACCAACGGGCGTGTGCTGTGGCCGACGATCGGCGATCACGGTCAGGAGATTGTCTTTGAGCGCGACCTGACAATCTGGAAGCTCGACCTGAAGACGGGCAAAGCCGAGGAGGTGCCGATCACGCTGATCGGCAGCCCGGCAGGCGCGGACGTGCGCGAGGTGACCACGTCGAAATTTACCGATATGGCGCTTTCGCCGGACGGCAAGAAGCTGGCGTTGATTGCGCATGGCGACGTCTTTGTGACGACGGAAAAGAACGGCGGGCGGGCGATCCAGATTACGCACACGCCGCAGATGGAAGGCAGCCTGCACTGGTCGCCGGACAGCACGAAGCTGATCTATACGTCGATGCGGACAGGCGTAAGCAAGATTTTCGAATACGACTTCAAGACCGACAAGGAGACGCAACTGACGCACGGAACGGGGATGGACCGTGATCCGCGATGGGACCCGAACGGCAAGGCGATTGCGTTCATCCGCGGCAAGCATGAGGTTCATCTGCTGACGCTCAAGAGCGGCAAGGATGTGGTGCTGGCGCACGACAACATGTGGTTCCCGGAACTGAAGTTTTCTCCGGCGGGGGACTGGCTGGCGTACACGTATTACGGCGTGGACGGCTTCATCAATATCAAGGTGGTGCCGGCCACAGGTGGCGAAGCCAGGCCGGTGAGCTTCCTCGCGAATGGGGAAACGGCGCAGCAGATTGCGTGGTCGCCGGATGGCAAATACATGCTGTTTGCGACAGCGCAGCGCAGCGAGAACTCCGAGATGGCGCGCGTGGACCTGGTGTTGCGTACGCCGGTGTATGCGGAAAACGAATTCTACAACCTGTTCAAGCCGCCGGCACACCCCAAGCCGAAGACGTCGAGTGAGTCTGCGTCGAAGGGGCAGAAGACAGCGAGTGCGGCGTCCGGCGGCGCCGGGGAGAGCGGAAGCGGTGTGGTGCAGGCCAAGCCGGTGAAGATTCTCTTTGAGGGCATTCGCAACCGCCTCTCGCTGCTGCCGCTGGGGTTGAGCGCGACGCAGCCGGTGATCAGTCCGGACGGCAAGACGCTGGTATTTGCCGCGCGCGTGGCGGGCGAGGAGAACCTGTACAGCTGGTCGCTCAAGCCGAACCCCAAAGCTCCGCCGGTCGCGAAGCAACTGACGGCGACGGATGGGGACAAGTCCGACGTGCAGTTCATGCCCGACTCGAAGTCGATTGTGTACCTGCAGGGCGGTCATGTGATGACGCTTTCGCTGGCTGGGGATAAGGCCAAGCCGATTCCGGTGACGGCGGAGTACCGCGTGAACTTCAACGTGGAGAAGAACATCGTCTTCAATGAGGCCTGGAGCGACCTGAACCGCTATTACTACAACGCGGACATGAACGGGCAGAACTGGAAGGCGATCCACGCGGAGTTTGCGCCGTTTATCGCGGGGGTGCAGACCGGCGATGAGCTGCGCAGCGACATCAACCTGATGATCGGGCAGCTGAACTCATCGCACTCGGGTATCTACGGGCCACAGCACGAAAAGCCGACGGTGGGGCGGCTGGGCGTGCGCTTCAGCCGCACGGCCTACGACGAAGGCAAGGGGCTGGTGGTTTCGATGGTGTTGCCGCTGAGTCCGGCGAACGTGGGCGGCATCCAGGTGGGCGACCGGCTGCTTTCGGTGAACGGGCATGAGATTGGCCCGCACACGGACCTGAACGCGCTACTGGAAAACACCATTGGCCGCAAGACGGTGCTGATGGTCCAGACCGGCGACGCGGCGCCGCGCAAGGTCGATGTGAAGCCGGTGGATCTGGGCGTGGAGAAGAACCTGATGTACCGTGCGTGGGTCGAGCGCAAGCGCGCCTATGTGAGCAAGATCAGCGACGGCAAGCTGGGCTATGTCCATATGGGAGCGATGGAGGGAAGCTCGCTCCGGAACCTGTACCTGAACCTGGATGCGCAGAATGAGTCCAAGGAAGGCGTGGTGGTGGACGTGCGCAACAACGATGGCGGCTTTGTGAACGGTTACGCCATTGACGTGTTTGCGCGCAAGAACTACATCATGCTGACGCCGCGCGGGCTGCCTTCGGCTCCGGCGCGGCAACTGCTGGGGCAGCGGGCGCTGGGCAAGCCGACAGTGCTGGTGACCAATCAATCGACGCTGTCGGACGGAGAGGATTTCACCGAAGGCTACGAGGCGCTGCACCTGGGCCAGGTGGTGGGCACGCCGACCGCCGGATGGATCATCTACACGGGCGGAACGACTCTGATTGACGGCTCCTACCTGCGGCTGCCGATGATCCGCGTCCAGACGATGAGCGGGCAGACGATGGAGATGCATCCGCGACCGGTGAACGTGGAAGTAGTGCGCAAGCCGGGCGAGACAGAGGCTGGTACCGACTCGCAACTGGAAGCGGCGGTGAAGGTGTTGCTGGCGCAGATTGCCAAGGAGAAAAAGTGATCAGGGCGTTTCGAGGTTGAGTTTTGCGGGTTTCGGGAGCATGCGCGGCTGGGAGGGTTTCCAGCAAACAGCGTGGCGCGGGTGCTGTCGGTGATTGACCCGACGGCGGCGGAGGACTAAGGCGGTCCTCCTTCATCTGGGTACTTCTCGATTTATGCCGTGCGGCGTTTGATAAGGGAAAACCGCGTGAGATTCGGCCTTCGGCATACATCCGAAGGAGAACCGCGTTGGCGGCGGGATTCCAGCGGATGCGGGCGGTATGCGATACTCCATTTAAATGTACAAACGCGTCGTTCTGAAACTCTCTGGCGAAGCGCTGGCCGCGGGCCGCGGCTTCGGAGTGGACTCCGTTCGCGTGCATGAGGTGGCCAAAGAGGTTGCCGAGGTGCGCGCGCTGGGTGTGGAAGTGGCCGTTGTGGTCGGCGGAGGGAATTTTTTCCGCGGAGTGGCCGAGCAGGCGCGGGAGATGGATCGGGTTTCCGCCGATCAGATGGGCATGCTGGCGACCGTGATCAACGCGCTGGCGCTGCAGGATGCAATTGAAAAGCAGGGCGTTCCATGCCGGGTCATGTCGGCCATAGAGATGAACCAGGTCTGCGAGCCGTATATCCGGCGGCGGGCCATCCGGCACCTGGAAAAAGGCCGAGCGGTGATTTTTGCCGCCGGGACGGGGAATCCATACTTTTCGACCGATACAGCAGCTTCGCTGAGAGCCATGGAAATCAAGGCCGATGTGCTGCTGAAGGGCACCAAGGTGGAGGGCATTTACGACGCCGACCCGGTGCTGATCAAGGACGCGGTGAAGTTTGAGCAGATTACCTACATGGAGATTCTGCGGCTGGGGCTGAAAGTGATGGACCTCACAGCGGTGAGCCTGTGCAAGGATAATAATCTGCCGATGATCATCTTCAACATGAACGAGCCGGGGAATATCCGGCGGGTGATCATGGGCGAGCGGGTCGGTTCGCTGGTAACGGCCTAGACGCCCTGAAATAAAGAATTCTGAATGCAATTTGGCCGCATCCTATGGTAAGAACCTGTAGCATGGGCCTCGTCTACCGCGTCCTGCCAAAGGCGGCGGCGCATCATCCCTTTGGTTTGTAACTTCACCGCAGGCAGTCCGCCTTTATGGCATCCACCGCATTTTTAGAAACTCCCTCCGTCGTCGCCGTAGAACAGAAGCCGGTCAAACTCAAGAAGGAACGTTTGCCTGCGCTGAGCGGGCTGCGGTGCCTCGCCGCTCTGAACATTGTTTTCTTCCACTTTTCCAACCCGAAGTGGTTTGGCCCGTTTGCGCCAATTGTGGCCAATGGTTACACGTCAGTCAGCTTCTTCCTGATGATGTCCGGCTTCATCCTCGCCTACAACTACGAGGAGCGGGCGCGGGCCGGCAAGCTGAAGGCCAAAAACTTCTGGATTGCGCGTTTTTCGCGGCTCTACCCCGTGTACGTGCTGGCGCTGGTGGTTTCGCTGGGGATGCTGGTGGATGAGTGGCATGCCCGGACGCACGCCCAGTTTGCGCTGGGCATGATTTTGACGCCTCTGATGCTGCAGGGCTGGAGCCCGTCGCTTTCGACCTTCTGGAATACGCCGGCGTGGACGATGTGTACCGAAGCATTTTTCTACCTGATCTTCCCGGTGGTGATCCTGTGGCGGCGGCCGACGCGGTTGAGCCGGCTGCTGCTGTGGATGGGAGGACTGTGGGCCGCGGGGATGGTGCTGCCGTCGTTGTATATGTACTTCCATCCGGACGGCGTGATGCATGTGAACCGCTATACAGATGGGTTCTGGATTCGGGCGTTGAAGTTCACGCCGCCGCCACATATTCCATCGTTTATGTTCGGGATTGCGCTGGCGGACCTGGATGGGCGAATCCGGCGTGATGCGCGGCTGAGGCTGTGGCTGGGTCTGGCCGGGTGTGCAGCCATTTACGCGGTGCTGTACTACGGCGACTATATGCCGTTCCCGATGATGCACGACGGGCTGCTGATGCCGCTCTTCGGCTTGGCGATTCTCGGGCTGGCCGGTCACAATTTTCTGGCGCGGATCTTCGGGTTTTTCCCCCTCGCCGTGGCCGGGCAGGCGAGCTATTGCCTGTACATTCTG
The DNA here is from genome assembly GCA_021791875.1 of Acidobacteriota bacterium. GTDB lineage: Bacteria > Acidobacteriota > Terriglobia > Terriglobales > Acidobacteriaceae > Acidobacterium. Next base: position 32,726 of record JAJYVU010000011.1, read on the forward strand.
CACTTCAACCTGTGGATTTTGATCCACCGCTGGCATCTGTGGAATGATCTGGGGCTGGCGCGGTTCGATCCCTGGATCAGTTACGCGACGCTGGTGCTGGTGGCCGTGCTGGTGATGACCTTCTTCGAGAAGCCGGTTCAAAGGTATATTCGCACAAAATTTCTACCCAACTACGGGCGATAAAAAGGCCGGTTCGGGACCAGGATGGTGCACCGCGGCAAGATGCCAGGAGGAAAACTCCTCGCCGTCGGAGCTGCCTGCCGCTAGTCCAGCCCGGTCTGGGAGTGCTTTTCCGATCTGCGAGATCTGCGGGCATCTGCCCGGCGAGGCTGGCTCTCTGAACGAGGCGACGGAAGCTTCCTGCAGCCTTGGAGAGCGTTCGAGGTCTGTGCGGGTGGCCTGAGAGTGGATCTTTCGCTCCGGGGAGCCTGGAGGGCGATTTTTGCGCCAATTGGGTACGGGCAGGACCGCTGCGGGAAACTGCCGAGAGTATCGGGGTGACTTTCTCGGGGAAAAAACAGAACCACGCCTGCGGGAAGCAATACGAACTGTAAAGGGAATAGAAAAGGCCCGCCGAAGCGGGCCTTTTGTGTGGAATGATACAGCTTGATTTTAGATGTTACCGGTGGGAGCCACGGTGACATTCTGCGTCGAGTGGTTGCCGTGCGGTACAGCGGCCACACAGGTAGGCTGCGCTGAGGTCGGGTACGGCGAGTTCTGGTCCGTGGTGAGGCTTCCGCTGACGGTATTCAGCTCGGCGCTGCTGACTTCGTTTTCCAGGAAGTTGGCCGTGAAAATGAAGCGGGCGAGCGCCGGTTCCACGATCACGCAGAGGGCGCCCGGTCCAGCCTTGAGGGTGGGCGTGGCGTTATCGGTGAGGATACCGTTGGCGGTGTTGACGTTGTAGGTGGAGATGGTGCCGTCGGTATAGTTCGTGACGTAGACGAACATGCCGCGCGGGTCAACAGTAATGCCGTTGGGGAAGTTGCCGGTCTGAGCCAGGCCCTCATTGATGGGGTTGAGCTGGCCGGTGGACTGTATGGTGTATTCGATGACCTGATTCTGCGCGCTGTCTGTAACGTAGAGGAAGCGACTGGTCGGATCAATTGCCATGGCTGTTGGAGCGGTGCCGGCAGAGAATGGGCTGTTTGGCAGTGCAGCCAAAGTGCCGTTGCTGTTGACCTTGAAGCCGGAAATGGAACCCGCACCGGTCGTGGGTGGATTCACCGGCACGCCCGCAGTGGGCGGAGTCGTCGTGGTGACGATGGAGCCTGTGTTGACCGCGTAGACGTAGGAACCGTTATCCGTGACCCCTACGCCGCCCGGGTAGTTGCCGAGAGGCCAATAGGACTGGCTGCCGTTGGCGATCGGTGTGCAACTGCTGAACGTCTGATGGGTGGGATCGAGCTTGAACGCGACCAGTGCTCCGGGACCGGGGTTGGTCTGCGAATAAGGCGCCTGGCCGCTGGGGGCCGGAGCATAGGTGTCGACGATGAAAAGCTCAGTGCCGGTCGAGTTGATGGCAATGGCTTCAGGATCCGTGCCGGGAGTATTGCAGGTCTTCTGGGGATAGATCTTGGCGTCGGTGCCGATAGCGAACTCGACGATCGCATTATCGTCATGGTTGACGACATAGAGGAACTTGCCATTGGGTGAGGCCACTTCCGCAACGGGGTTTTCGCCGCCGGAGGGGTATGGTGAATCCGGAATGGGAGAAATAGCGCCCGATTCCTGATCGACCCAGTAGACAGCGATCTGTCCCGTGGCGTTTTTATTGGCCGTGACGTAGAGAAAGTCGATGGTATTACTTTGGCCGCACGACGTAAGGCCGAGTCCTACGATGGCGGATGCAGCGATAGCCAGTAGAATCTGGCCCGGTTTCCTGAACTTCATGCGCTTCCTTCATCCTCGTCATTGCCGGGAACGGACGAGGTTCGATGATAAATGGGTATCCCGGATTGCATTGTAATCGTTCAAACGCCCTTTAAGCTAGACGGCAGATGACGGGGATTTCGCTGACGGGACATGACGGCCTCCGAGGAGGCCGTCATGGTTTCCACTAGTCAGTGTGTGAGTCGATGACACCCCAGGTCGGGAGATCTACTGTCTTGAGAGTGGATACGACGTGGAGATCGGTCAGAACACCGGTATTCGGGTTGTAGAGACGGCCGGTGATTGTCCCTCCGACGTGGTCGACGGTGTAGATGAACTGGTTGGTCGGATCCATCAGGATGGTGATGGGGCCGGAACCGGTACCAAACGGAGAACCGGCATCTTCTGCCAGGGTCTTGGTGGTGGGATCGATGGTGAAGAACGATATCTCGCCATTCGACGAGGTGAGCGATCCGGATGACTGGGCGTTCGCCACGTAGAGGAAGCGCTGACTGCTGCCGGAACTGACCATGAGCGCGTCGGGATCCGCCACGTTGGGGTCGTTCTTGAAGGGGCTTCCGTTGATGGCCGTCAGCGAGCCGTTGTTGCCGGGCTCGTACGCATAAATTTCGTTGGTGGAACCATCGAGCATGAAGACGTAGTTGCCGGCCGTGTCGCCCGAGATGGTATTGATCGCCACGGCGCCGGGGACGGAGATGGGGCCGTTGGTGGTCAGCGTCAGCTGGCCGGTGCCTGCACTGACGAGGTACGGGAAAACAGTTTCGATGTCGCCATTGCTGGAGCTACCGGCGTCCATGGTGTAAAGGACGTTCCCGGCGATGTGCATGTCCACGGGGAAGCAGCCTACCGGGAAGTAGGTGATGCCGTTCAGCTGAGCATTCTGCAGAAGGGTGAAGATGCCGGTGTTGGAGTTGACCTGGAAGGCCGTGACGGCGCCCACCGGCCGATATACCTTATCGGCGCTGTCGTAGCAGGGGAATGCCGCGCTCTTTGTGGGCGAGGCGTTCGCGATCGTCTGGGTACCAGGCAGAACAGCGGGCGCATACTCATCGAGCACATAAACGTACGAGCCCTCGTACTCGAGGATGCGAATGTCACCTGTACCAGATGCGGAATAGCCCTGCTGGAACGAGACGGCTCCGTCGCCGCCGACGCTGAAGACGGCGATGCCGTTTCCGGTGTAGGTGATATTTCCGCTGCCGCTGGTGCTCTTGACACCGTGGTTCAACACGAAAATGTAACGGCCAGTCTGATCGGCAATCACGCGAATGGGGTTGCTGCCGTCGGACGAAAACGGCTGGCCGGGGACCTGAAACAGTGCACCATCGGTGCTGTTGACTTTGAAGGCTCCGATTTCACCAGAGGTCGTGGCTGTCTTCACTCCGGTGACGTAAAAATAGCCGGTGGAGTAATTCTGCTTGCACGCGGAGACCCCAATGGTGGCCGCCAAGGTCGCCAGTATAGCCAGAGAGGCCTGGCCGAAATTCCTGAACTTCATGCGCTTCCTTTCCTGGCCATGTCGGGGAGATGGCGCAGGCAAACTGGTAGGGATGACTCCCGATTGCATTGTAAAGCAGAGATTTTACATCTCGCATCCATCAAGATTGCCGGTGTCTCATTGTAAGGTTCTCTGCGGCTGAAGGAAAGTGAAGGGCCGCCATAAATGGCGGCCCTGGAAAGAATAGGGATTCAGCTACCAGACGCGGCAGCCATGGACCGGCATCATGGGGTCACCTTTTTTGCAACTGAAGGCCTTGCCGAAGGCCGGGAAATTCTGCACGGTGCCATCGGTGCGGAATCGTCCCGGGGAGTGGGGATCGGTTTTGGCCGCGAGCGCGGCGGCCTGTGGCGTCTGGCTTCCGCACCATATCTGCGCAAAAGCGATGAAGAAGCGCTGGGCCTCTGTGTAGCCGCCGATTTTCTCGTCGATGCTCTTGTGCTCGCTGGCGAGCGTTTGGAGCAGTGCCGCGTAGGCGATGCGCAGGCCGCCGTTGTCGGCGGTGTTTTCGCCCAGAGTGAGGCGGCCGTTGAGGTGGACGCCGGGGATGGGCTGGAAGGCAGAATATTCCTTCACTTCGCAACTGGTGCGCTCGTCGAAGGCCTTGCGGTCCTGCGGTGTCCACCAGTTGCGGACGTTGCCGTGGGCGTCGTAGCGGCTGCCTTCGTCATCAAAGCCGTGGGTCATTTCATGGCCGATGACGACGCCGATGCCGCCGAAATTGACGGCCGGGTCCATGCGGTAATCGTAGAAGGGCGGCTGCAGGATGCCGGCAGGGAAGTTGATGTCATTCTGCGGTGGGTTGTAGTAGGCGTTGACGGTGGGTGGGGTCATGCCCCATTCCTTTTCATTGACCGGCTTGCCGATCTTGTTGAGCTGGCGGTCGAACTCGAAGCGAGCCGTGTGCTGCAGGTCGACGATGAAGCTGGCGCGGGACACTTTGAGTTTGGAGTAGTCGCGCCAATGGTCGGGGTAGCCGATTTTCTGCCGCATGGCAGCCAGTTTGATCTCCGCCTGTTTTTTGGTGGCTTCGGTCATCCAGGGGATGTTCTGGATGTCCTGGGCGAGCGCCTGTTTAAGGGCGGCGACCATCTGCTCGGTGTTCTGCCTGGCGCTGGGTGGGAAGTGCTGCTGGACCCAATCCTGCCCAACGGCGAAGCCGAGCGCGCGATCGGTAAGCGCGGTGCAGCGCTTCCAGCGGGCGGACTGCTGATCCTGGCCGGCGAGGGTGTGGCGGAAGAATTCGAAATGGGCCTGCGCAAAGGGCTCTGAGAGCCAGGGCGCGGCGTCGCTGATGGTGTGGAAACGCAGGTAGCTCTTGATGGCTGCCAGGTCCTGCGTGGCGAGCTCCTGGTTCAGGGCCGTGAAGAAGCCGGGCATGCCGACGTTCATGACCGGAATCGCCGGCGCGTGGATGTCCGCGAGGAATTTCTGCCAGGCGAACTCGGGCGCGAGTTTATCGAGACCGGAAACCGGCATGGGGTGGTAGCGGTTGGCCGGATTGCGCAGCGCGACGCGGGGCAGCGAGCCCCTGGCCAGCGCGGTCTCAATGGCGAGGACATGCGCTGCCTCGGTTTCTGCCTGCGCATCCGAGTCGCCGACCAGCTTGAAGAGAGTTACCACGTATCGGTGATATTGGGCGCGGATGGCGGTGGTGCGAGGCGAGTCGTCGAGGTAGTAGGAGCGGTCCGGCATGGTGAGGCCGCCCTGCCCGGCATAGGCGATCTGGCTGGCCGAATTTTTCTGGTCCTGGACGACGCCGAAGCGGAAGAAGACCGGTACGCCGTCCTGCGAGATGAGGCGGGCGACGAGCGGAGCAAGCTGCCGCTTGCTGTGGATGGCGTCAATGGCATGAAGCGCGGGAAGGATGGGCTGGTCGCCCAGGTCGTTTGCGCGGTCGGTGTCCATGCAGGCGGCATAAAAGTCGCCGTATTTCTTTTGGAGCGGCGTGGAGGGATGGTCGGCCGCCTGCTTGAGGTCGAGGTAGAGCAGGTACTGGTTGCGCTCGTAGAGCTCGTTGAAGCGTCCCCAGCGGGACTGGTCAGCGGGGATGGGATGATTCTTGATCCAGTTACCGCAGGCGAACTGGTAGAAGTCGTCGCAGGGATTGACGCTGGTATCGAGAGCCCGGAGGTCAAAGCTGTGCGGGGCCTTCGGTTCAACAGGTACCGATGAGTGGGTGGCAGCAGGCTTTGCCTGTTGCGCCATAGCCAGGCCTGTGCCCAGCAGAAGCACCGAAAGAATACGAGTGACTTGCATGCGTTCCTCTTGCATTCCCGGGCAGCATTCAGAAGTTGGGGGGGGCTGCCCGCCAACGATGATGGGTGTTCTGTGCTGAAAGACAGTAGCACGATTCCAAACAAGAACTGAAGCCGAAGGAAGCCCTCCGGCTTTTGTTTTGGACGGGAGTCAATCAGAAAATATGCAGTTTGATGGAGAGATATTTCTTGGGGTTCTTGCGGATGGCCGTAACAAGCTCGCTACTGCTCACGCTGACTTCGTCGAGGTGGTCATAGAGCGCGGGATTCTTAATGAGCTGACCGATGGTGCCTTTACCCTCATTGGCCTGGGCGAGAATGGCGTTGAGCTGGGTGACGGTGTCGTTCAGCTTCTTTGCAAAGGCCGGGTCGTTGAGCAACATGCCGACGGCGCCGTGTCCGTTGTTGGCCTTGGCCAGCACCTGGTTGAGCTGCGTGGAAGATTTCTCGAGGTTGTCGTAGAGGGTGGGATCCCAGATAAGCTTGCCTAGCGTTCCCTTGCCGCCGTTGATTTCTGTGGCCACGTTGTCCAGCTTGGTGGCACTGTCGTTGAGGTGGTTATAGAGCGAGTCATCGGTCATGAGCTTGCCGATGGTGCCTTTGCCGCTGTTGATCTGCCTGGCAATGGAGCTGAGCTGGTTGACTGCCGTCACGGCGCGGTCGTAGAGCGTCGGGTCATTGATGAGTTTGCCAATGGAGCCCTGGTTACTGTTCAGCTTATCTACCAGCAGGCTCAGCTGATCCAGGATGGTGTTCAACTTCTGGATCGTGGTCTGGCTGGACTGGATCACATCCTGCAGATTGGGTGTCTCATTCGTGGGCAGGACGGCGTTGTTCTGTACGGGCTGGCCGTGGGCCTGGCGGTTGTCGATGTCGACGACGGTGTCACCTAGGACGCCGACGGTGGTCAGGCTGGTTCTGGAATCCGTGAAGAGCTTGTTACGGTACTGGTCGCTGACGCCCATGATGACTTCGACCGGCGTAAGGCGGGGCTCTGACACGATGTGAATGGCCTTTACGTTGCCGATAGTGACGCCGTCCAGGTTGACCGGCGCACCCACCTTGAGGCCGGCGGAGTTCTCAAAATAGGAGCGAACGGTGATCTTGCCGGTAAAAAAGCCGCCCCGATTCCCCGACATCAAGAAGATGAGGGCAACCACAGCCGCCAGCGCGACGATGATCAGGACGCCGACCTTCAGCTGCGACCATTGAACTTCCTGACGACTAGGCACGGACCCCCTCAACGATGCGTCGGACTTGTGCAGAGGATACCAAATCGTGCGCCCGGCACCGGCTGTAAATGACAGCAATAGGTTTTGGATGAGTGGTTTGTGCAAGTCGTTGCAGGCTTTTGCGGCTCTTCGGCAGAGGAATTGCGCGCAAGTGACAGAAACGGGGCGAATTTCCTCGTCCGCAGTAAACAACACAGCGTTTTCGTCCGATCAAGAGAGTGTGCTGATCACGCAGAACGATCTGTTGCCCGAGTTGCGGCTGATTGCCCGATCGGAGGATGCGCCGGAGAAGACGGTGTGTTTTCTGACGGGAGCGATCGCGGCCTGCGGCGGGCAGATGCTGAGCCGGAGATTCCACTCCGACGGGTCGGCGGGGCTGGAGTGCGAATTTCCGCGGGCGATCTGCGTGGAAATGTATGGCGTGCTGCTGGCGGCGGGCCTGCATCTGAGCCGGAGCTCGCACCTCAAAATGGCCGAGCTGTGCCGCTGCACCCATGCGCTGCCAAGGGATTTCGAGCACCAGGTGGTGATGCTGGAAGTGGAAGTGTTGAAATCGACCGCCGCCGACGAAGCCTTGCGGCAGCCTCTGGAATGGCGGCAGATTGCTTGATGCGGCGCCGTTGCGCGGAAACACCAAGGCCGGTCCCCATGGACCGGCCTGAGATGTGAGAGTGGAAAGCTACTGCACCTGGAAGGACTGCTGCAGCGGCAGATGCTCGGAAGAGTCGCCGACGTAAACGATGAATTTGCCGGGGTCGACTTCCCATCCGTGTTTCTGATCGCTCCAGTAGGCCAGATCGCTGTGAGTGAGGTGCAGCACGACGTGCTGCACCTCGCCGGGCATCAGGCGGACTTTCCGGAAGCCTTTCAGTTCTTCGACAGGCCGCTTGATTTTTGCCGAGGGGTCGCCCACGTATAGCTGGGCAACGTCGGCGCCTTCGCGCTGGCCGGTGTTGGTGACATCGAAGGACACGGTGATGTCACCGGCCGTGGGGGCATTTTCCGGCGTGACCTTCAGGTTGCTGAAGGAGAACGTCGTGTAGGAAAGGCCGAAGCCGAAGGGGAACAGCACGGGCTTGTGGAAGGTGGTGTAGTACCGGTAGCCGACGTAAACACCCTCGGCATACTTAACCGGCTCGACGGTGCCCCAGGGAACCTTGGGTCCGTAATAGTTGTGGTAAGTCGGGTTCTCGCTCCAGTTGGCTGCGTAGGAGGCCGGCAGGTGGCCTTCCGGGTCGTGCTCGCCGAAGATGATCTGCGCGAGCGCCGGGCCGCCTTCCTGGCCGGGATAGAAGGTGTCGAGGATGGCGGGGACGTCGTGGATCCAGGGCTGCATGTCGACGTTGCCGCCGGCGCAGATGGTCACGATGGTGTTCCTGTTGGCCGCGGCCACGGTCTGGATGAGCTCGTTCTGGCCGAAGGGCAGTTCGAAGGAGCGGTCAAAGCCTTCGCTCTCGCTGTGCTCATTGAAGCCGACGGAGACCACGACAGCGTCAGCCAGGGCCGCGATCTGCTTCACTTCCGGATCGACGATCTGGTCTGCGGCCTCGATGCCCATGCCGAAGCGCGGGGAGTTGCCGGTGGGCCAGTACTTGACTTCGATGTGCGCGGCCTGCCCGGCCGGAAGCTGGATCTCGGTGGAGTGCGGTGCCTGGCCTTCGTGCGTGTCCTCATGCAGCACTGCCTGGCCGTTGATCATCACCTGGTAGCGATCGGACCCGCCGGCGGCAGCCACAACGATGTAGCTTCCAGTGGTTTTGGGCATGAAGGTGGCGGTGTAGCGAATGCTCTTCGGATGTTTGGTTTCGGGGGTCCACTCGGCCGGATGGTAGCCCGCCATCTTCGGCGCCCAAGTGACGGCCGGGGTGCCCTGAAAGTTGGGATTGTTGTAGGTTTCGATCTTCACGGCCCTGGAGAAGTAGGGATTGCTGCCCGGAGACGCCACGAATTTCGTGTGCTGGAAGAATTCCTCAGTGGTAGGCAGGCCGCGCACGTAGAGGACCTTGATCTTTGCGCCGCCGAAGCGAACGAGGCCGGTGAGGAAGCTGGTGGAGTTGTAGGGCGTCACGTTCGAGCTGCCGCCGGCTTCCGGCATCGGCCATGCGTCCGGGCCGACGATGGCGATGGTCCGCACGGCATCGGGGTTGAGCGGCAGCAGGTGATTCTGGTTCTTCAGAAGCGTGATGCTTTCGAGCGCTTCGCGCAGGGCGACCTGCTGATTCTGAAAACTATCCTTGGGAAGGCCGGGCACGAGCTGCGGCCGGTCCAGGAAGCCGAAGCGGACGGCATCGCGGAGAATATCGCGCACCTTGTCGTTGATGGTGGCGACGGAGACCTGGCCGTCCTTGATGGCGGGCATCAGGTTTTTGGGATTCATGTACTCGCCGAAGGGCATTTCCAGGTCGAGGCCGCCGTTCGCCGCGCCCACCGCGCTATAGGTGGCAAACCAGTCGGACATGAGGATGCCCTTGAAGCCCCAGCGCTTGCGAAGGATGTTGATGTTGAGTTCCTTGTTCTGGGTGGAGTGTTCGCCGTTGACGAGATTGTAGGAATCCATGACGGCGCCGGCGTGACCGATCTCGACGGCATCCTTGAAGGCGGGCAGGTAGATCTCGTGCAGGGCGCGCTGGCTGATGATGGCGTTGATGTTGTGGCGGTTGTATTCGGCGTTGTTGGCGTCGAAGTGCTTGACCGTCGCGATGACGTCCTGGCTTTGCAGTCCAAGAACAAAGTTGGCGGCCATGTGTCCGGCCAGATAGGGATCTTCGCCCATGAATTCGAAGTTGCGGCCGTCGACCGGCGCGCGGTAGATGTTGACGCCGGGGCCGAGCAGGAAGTTCACGCCGCGGGCGCGGGCATCGCGTCCAATCGCTTGGCCGACCTGGCGGGCCATAGACGGATCCCAGGTTGCGGCCAGAGCGATGTTGGCCGTGTAGGAGGTGTCAGGTCCCCAGGTGCGGACGCCGAGCGAGTCGTCGGACATCTTGAGGCGTGGCAGGCCGATAGAGGGTTCTGCGCGGATGTACATGCTGTCCACGCCGCCAATGAGCTCCAGCTTTTGCTGGAGCGTGAGCTTGTTGACCATGGCGTCGACCTTCTTTTCGACGGCAGGAGTATCGGGCAGGGGCCACTGGGCCTGAAGCGCAAGGGGCGCGCCCAGAAAAAGCAGCAAGGCGAGCACAACGAAATGAATCGATTTATTTGAGGCTGTTTTGGACACGACGAGGCTCCTTGGAATGATGCGGAAACAATGTACCAGACCGAAGCTTCCATTGAACAGGATGAGACAAACGTGTGTCTAGTGAGTTATTGCCGAGAACCGGCAGGGCGGAGAAAAAGGCGCCGGGAATTCAGTGAATCCCCGGTGTCTGGGAGGACAACAAGCCTGATCGGGAGAAGGCTTTCTCCTGGAAATGTTCTGAGGCGCCTTGCGGGCCGGCGTTACGGTGCGGCGGCCCGCGGGGGTGTCTGCGGTGAATTTATCGCGGCGAGGCCTCCAGCACGGCGACGCCATACTTGGGAAGCGTGACCTCGCCGACGCGCATGGATTTATTGCCGAGCAGGTTGAACATAGGACGCCGAAGCATGATGGTGTGCGTCACCGTGTCGTGGTTGATGAGGATGAGGATGTCCTTGGCGGCGCTGGAGCGCTGGCAGACTTCAACCCCCATGGGCACGTTGGGCAGGATGGGACGGACCCCTGCGTCATGCAGAGCCCAGGCAGCAAATTTCTGCATGAGCGGCGGGTTGAGCCAGGCGCCCACGTAGGTGATGGAGCCTGTGCCGTAGCGGCGGGTCACGATGGCGGGCTGGCCGTCGAGCCATCCATTGCTCTTGCCATAGCGCTCGAGGACGTGAATATGGTCCGCTTCCGGATCTTTCGCGGTGACGGTGAGCTGTTCGGCCCAGATCTTGGCTCTGCCGGGGCCGAAGAAGCCGTCGAGGGGGACGTTGTTGGCGAGCGCGTAATACTGCAAGACGCGCGCACCCAGGAATGGTTCGAGCGGACCGGGCTGCCCCTGCGGGTTGAGTCCGTTGTACTCGTTCTTCATACCGCTGCGCGGCCCGAGGATGAGATGGCCGCCATTGCGGACATAATGCATGAGGTGTTCGGCTTCGACCGGGGTGAGGACGTTGAGCGCAGGCGCGACGACCAGCTTGTAGCTGCTGAGCGGCGCTTGTGCGGAAACGATATCGACGGCCTGCGACATGGTGCGCAGCGGATCGTAGAAAGCCAGCATTTCCTTGACGGGATCGAACCTGGCGCTCTGACGTTGGAAGTTGATGGCCCACCGGCTGTCGTAATCATTGATGATGGCAACCCTGGAGTGGGGAGAAGTGCCTTCGAGCGCGCTGCCGGTTTCGTCGAACTCCGCGCCGAGTTTCTGGATCTGCCAGTAGACGGGGACCGGTTTGCCGTCCGCGCCGATGAGCGTGCCGTGGTATTCCTCCTGGCCGTTGGGCGCGCTGCGCCATTGCCAGTACTCGACGGCGTTGGCGCCGTGGCCGATGGCCTGCCACGCCATGTCAATGACCTGTCCCTTTTTGAGAGGCGTGTTCGTTTTGCGCCAGTCCACGAAGACCGGCTCGGTTTCCATCACCCAGAAGTCCTTGCGCTTGTAGCCTCGGGTGAGGTCGTGGCGGGCACCATTGTCGAGATAGTCATAATGGTCGGAGGAGATGTAGTCATCCCACGCAGCCATGTCGAGGATGGAGTGGAGTTCGTACTCGTTGAAGCCGTCAAACCAGCCCATGGTGTTGGTGGTGATGAACTGGCGCGGGTCAATGTTGGGGCGCAACGCATTGATCTGGTTCTGCGCGTAGCTCTTCCACGTGTCGGTGACAAAGCGCTTCCAGTCCAGCAGCAGCGCGGGGTTCTCGTTGTCGGCGCGGACTGGAATTTCGTCGAAGTTGTCGTAGGTCTGGCTCCAGTAGGCGGTCGCCCACTTTTCATTGAGGTTGGCGATGGTGCCGTAGCGCTTCTGAAGCCAGGCGTGGAACTGGGCCTGCGCGGTGGGTCCGAAATCAGGCTCGGCGAACTCGTTGTCGAGTTGCCAGCCCACGACATCGGGATTGTGACCGTAGCGTCTGGCCATCTGCAGCACGATGTTGTAAACGAATTTGCGGTAGAGCGGGTCGCTGAAAGAGAACTGTTGTCGATTGCCGTGCTGGGCGCGCACGCCGTTCTCGCTGACGCGCAGCGTCTGTGGATACTTGCTGGTGAGCCATGCAGGCGGCGCGGCCGATGGCGTGCCGAGCACGACGCAGATGTGGTGCTGGGCGGCCATGGCGATAGCCTTGTCGAGCCAGCCGAAGTTGTACTTGCCTTCGGAGGGTTCCATGCTGCTCCAGGCGAACTCGCCGATGCGGACCAGGTGGATGTGGGCCTTTTCCATGAGGTCGAGGTCGGTGTTCCAGCGGGATTCTGGCCACTGCTCGGGATACCAGGCAGCGCCGAGCAGGATGGGAGGCTTGTCAGGGAAGTTGGTGGCCTGCGCGTGGCCGGGAGTTCCGGCTGAGCTTATGAAAACGATGCCAATTGCGGCAGCAGAACAAAGAATGCGGCGAAGAAGCGGCATGTGCAGTCTCCGAAAGCGGGGAAAAGTCGCGATGACAGCGTAAAGGAAACGAGGTGCGGATGGGAACCGGAGATTTCTCTGCGGGCATCGCAGACGCAGCGCAAAGGCTCGCAGGTCTGCGCCATCGTGGCGCAAGAAATGTGTGCTACGAGCAATTCTACTGGACGGATTCGGGGAATGCCTGTGGGGCTTCGACGATGCAGAGCTGCGTGGCGAGCAGGAAGACGGTGACCCAGAGGACGTCCGCGCCGAAGAGGTGTGCGAGCTGAATCCAAGTGGGTGCAAGGAGCAGAACGTCTGTGATGCCCAGCGTGTACTGCAATCCGAGCAGAGCGACGACAGCGATACCAAGGCTGCGGAGCGCAGGCTTTTGCACGGCGCCATAGACAAGCCACAGCAGGAAGACTCCGGCAATCAGTGCGCAGGCCGGATGCAGCCAGCGCAGGCGCACGAGCCAGGAGCCATGGCTGGAAAAGTCGGCGACGATGGCGGCGCGCAGGTTACTGGAGGGGTAAATCATGTCGCCGAGTTCGGCGACGGAGCCGCTGACGGCCACAATGAGCAGAGCGATGAGGCCGGGAAGGCCAAAGCCCAGTGAGCGGAAGCGGATTTCCCCGCGCAGGTAGCCGCGCCTGCGCGAGAGGAAATGCGCGGTTCCGGCGACGGCGCCGAGCAGCAGAAATGTGTTGGTGAAGTGGAGCGCGAAATAGAGCAGGCGCTCAAGCGTGACCCCGCCGGTGGTAAGGCGCAGCAGTACGAGCCCGGCGCCGAGTAGTGCTTCATTCATGACGAGAATCATGGCCGCCACGGAAAAAATGCGCGCCATGTGGCGTCGGGGCGTGGCGAAGAACGTCCAGACCAGCAAGCCGAGGATGGCGAAGAGAACGATGCCGCTGCTGAGGCGGTGCGCGTACTCGATCATCATCTTCATGTGCGGATGGTTCAGGACGACCTGGCCGTCGCACAGCGGCCAGTGGTCGCCGCATCCGTTGCCCGAACCCGTGGCCGTTACCGCGCCGCCCCAGACGATGACGAGGACCGTGTAGATGGTGACGATCCAGGCATAGCGGCGCAGCAGGCGCGGAACCGGGGTGGTGCTGGATGGTGCGGTGTGGGTGGTGGCCATGGGCTTTCTTCTATTGTACGAATCGGGACGGGCGATGGGCGATCGGGTCCGGGTTCGCTCAGCTACTCCGTGGCGAACTCGCGGTCCGCGGCGGGTAGCGGCGGGCGTGAATTCTGTGCCAGATTCTTAAACGCTGAGTATACAAACGAGCCGAGATACCAGCCGTCGAGGTAGTTGAAGGGGAATTCGCCGGTGGTGTAGTGGCCACAGGGCAGGACTTTCGACACAAAGTCGATGCCGGAGGCGGCGAAGCTGCGCAGTACTTCCTGCGAAAATTCGCGCAGAAAGGTGAGGTCGTAGGTGGCGTGGACGACGAGAACCTTTTTCGGGTTCGCGGCAAAACGGTCGATGTAGGAGATGGGGCTGATGGCGCGCCAGAGCGCGTCGAGCCGTGGCTGGGTGAGGCCTTCATTCTCCAGGGCGGCACGAATGTGGCGCGTGCTCTGGCCGGTCCAGACGACATCGCCAAAGCTCATGGAGGCGTGGTTGAAGGCGTTGACGCGCAGGCGGGCGTCGAAGGCCGAGGCGATGAATGCGTAGCAGGAGCCGAGGCTGGTGCCGAGGATGCCGAATTGCTCGTAGCCCTGCGCCTGTAGCCAGTCCAGGCAACAGCGGATATCGACGACGGCCTGACGGCAGGCGGCGATGGTTCGGCCGATGTTGGCGCTGACCGCGTAGTCGGAGCGCTCGAGCTCGGCCGGGCGGCGAATGTCGTGGAACGGCTTGCTGAGGCGCAGCGCGGAAATTCCAAAGCGATTGAAGAGCGTGCAGAGCGCGTTGTGACTGAAAGCGTCGGCGTTCCACTGCGGCATGACGATGATGGCCTGTTTCGGCTTGCCGGCCTGGCGCTCGGGCGGTGCGGGAAACCAGCGCGCGTTGACGAAGTCGTTTTCCGCGTAGGGCGTGCGGACCGGCGAGGTGAATCGGAGGAATTCAGCGGGTGGCAGCTTGCCATCCTCGGCGTCCTGCTTGAGTTTGGCATCCTGCGCGAGAGTTTCGGGCCGGACGTTGGTGGGGAAGAGCTGCGGAAATCGAGTTTCGAGTTGATAGTCGGACGGAGGCTCGTAGTCGAAGAACGAAGGCGTGCGAAGGATTGCCTCATTCAGCGCGAGAAAGGCGGCTTCTTCGGCCCGGGCATTGCCGGCAGCGGCGGCCACATGCGGCGCGAGCCCCGAGGACTCGACAAAGTCCGCGAGCCAGTCGAAGCCCCACTCCAGCGGGCGAACGACGCGGTTTTCATCGCGGGTGGTCAGGGCGGTTTCCCAGGCGTACATCCAACGTGCATAGCGCTTGGCAAGCATGCTTCTATGGTATCCGGTGTGAGGGGATGAGGGGACGATCAGCGGCCATCGCGCAGGCGGATGGCAAGGCGGTCGGGCAGGCCGGCGCTGAGAATGCGCATCTGCGCGAGGCGCACGTCGTAAGGCACGCGATAGTAAGTGACGGTGCGTGCCTGGTCGTCGTAGATCGCGAAGGCGGCGCGCCAGTCGCCGTCGCGGGGCTGGCCCACCGAACCGGGATTGAGCATGTAACGGCCGCCGTCGCGCAACTGCAACTCGTAGGAGTCGACATGGTCGCGGGAGCTGTATTGCGGCGTGAGCCGGAACCACTCTTCGCCGTTGGTGGCGAAGCCGCCCTGTACATGGGTGTGGCCAAAGAAGTTGATCCGTGTCTCGATCTGGCAGAGCGGTTTCCAGGCATCGCGCACGGTGAGCAGGTACTGGTCTTCATCGAGTGGCGATCCATGCACGCAGCTTACGGCGGGGCCATCCGGCATGATGGGGCCGGCGGCCAGATTTCGCAGCCAGATCGTGTGCTCCTCGGTGAGCACGGCCCGCGTCCAGCGTGCGGCGCGGCCAGCGATGGGGTTGAAGTCAGAAACGTCAGAGAGGCCGCTGCAGGCGCGATCGTGATTGCCGCGAACAAAGGTATCGCCGAGTTCGCGTACGCGGTTGATGACTTCGTTGGGGTTGGCGCCATAGCCGACGACGTCGCCCAGGTTCCAGACTGTGTCATACGCAGGCGCAGCCGCGAGGACCGCCGTCAGGGCTTCCAGGTTGGAGTGAATGTCGGAGAGAAGCAGAACGCGCATGACAAGCCGTTTTCTAATTTACCCACAACACTCATTGGATTCCACTCAAAGGTTTTCGTCACCAGCGGGAGTTCCGGATTCGGGACCGGTGGGCGCACGCATTAATCCCCTGCGGAAAGTTCCGGGAAGAACGGCGTGAGCTGCTCGCGGCGCGGCGGACGCGTGACGGCGCTGACGATGACGAGGCAGAGAAGCGCGGCGGCCAGCGCCGGGAAGATGGCGTCCAGTTGTGTCCACGTGGGCGGGAACAGGCGATGTGCCAGGGGAGTCTCCCAACCAACGGTGACAATGGTGCCGGCTGCGATGGCGGCGACGGCGCCGGCTGCGTTGGCGCGCTTCCAATAGAAGGCCGCGAGGATGACCGGCGTGAGCGCCGCAGAATACACCGTGTACGCATAGAGCGCCTGTTTGAGTACGGATTGCGTGTGCATGGCCTCGTAAAGCGCCCACAGACCAAGTACGGCAACCATGAGGCGCGAAACGATGAGCGCGAATCGGTTGGAGGCGTTGGGCGCGACGTAGCGTACGAAGACGTCGTTGACGAGATTGGTAGCGGGTGAGAAGAGGTAGTTGTTCGCCGTGGAGATGATCTTGGCGAAGACGGCGCCGACCAGCAGCGAGCCAAGCAGCGGAGGAACACCATGCAGGCCAACGTAGGCGATGATTTCGCGGGGACGTCGCTCCACTTCTCCGTGTGGGAACATCGCCGAGCCGAAGACCGCGAGCGCGACGATGACGGTTTCCAGGATCACTGTGCCGATCACCCAGCCAACCACGGCGACGCGGGCATCGCGCTCGGACTTTGCGGAGAAAAACTTCTGGTACATGGACTGGTTGCCGAGCATGAGCAACATCGTGGGGATGAACAACTCCATTGCGTCCGCCCAGGTGAAGTCGCCGAAGACCTCGAAGTGGGTGGCGGGCAGCCGATGCGTGACTACCGCCCATCCGCCGACGGTGTGCAGGACGACGAACATGGCAACGATGAGCGTGAAGGTTGCAAGCAGGCCGATGACGACATCCATGTAGGCAACCGAGGCCATGCCGGCAATCGCAGTGAAGACGACGACGAAGGCCGTGATGATGTATTTGCCAACGGTGGCGTTGAGCGTGGGGAAGATGAGGTGCAGAATATCTCCGCCGCCGATGATCTGGTAGCTGGTGATGGCGGTGTAGGCAAACAGGATGGCGATGACGCCGAGGATACGCGCGGTCTGGTTGTAGCGGGTTTCGAGCAGGTCGGGGATGGTGAACTGGGCGAAGTGGCGCGCGCGCGGCGCGATGAAGTAGATGAGCACCAGCCCGGCCCAGCCGCCGGCGGCCTGCCACAGTGCGGCAAAGCCATGGCGGTAGGCGTTTTCCGCGCCGGCCAGCAGCGAGCCGGAACCAATCCAGGAGGAGAGCAGCGTGAAGACGAGCACGAAGGCCGGCAGGGTACGACCGGCGACAAGGTAGTCCGCGCGGGTTTTGATGGTGTGCAGGCGGCCGAGCGAGACAGACAGCAGAGCAATGACGATCGCGCCCAGCACCATGGCATACAGAGGAGACATCGAGAAGCCTCAACCGGGATTGAGAGGTTGCGATTCACTCCAAGGCTCCAAAGGGAATCACAGCCACTAAGGGTAAGCGACAGTGTACGGGAGCGGAGCGGGGTTGTCAGGCGGAGTTGGGCAAGAGGCGCCGGAGAATGGGGAGCAACGCGGTGCTGAGCTCGTCCGCGCTGACGCCGATGGTGCGGACCAGCTTCTCGCGGGACTGCATGCCGCGGATGATCTCGAGTGAGGAATGCGGCAGGTCCAGCTGGCGCGACAGGAAGGCGAGCAGTTCCTCATTGGCGCGGCCGTCAATCGGTGGGGAGTGCAGCGCGATACGGAGCATGGGCTGGTCTTCCTTGACCAGCACCCCCTGAAAGGTCGACCGGCTGGCGCGCGGTGTGACACGCACGGCAAGCACGGCGCCGGAAGGTGTGTCGCGAATCAACCCTTCCGGAATCATGGGCGGGCCTCGCGCGGGCCGAAGAGTGCCGTTCCAATGCGCACGCAGGTCGAGCCTTCTTCGATGGCGATTTCGAAGTCGCCGGACATGCCCATCGAAAGCTCGGAAAAGTCGAGACGCGGATGCGCGGCGGCGAGCGTGTCGCGCAGGCGGCGCAGCGACTGGAAGCAGGCGCGCGTGATGGCTTCGTCGCCAGTGAAGGGAGCGATGGTCATGAGGCCGCGCATCTTGAGATGAGGCAAATCCGGAAGGCGCGCGAGAAGCTCGCGCAGTTCGTCGCCCTCGGGCGCGAGGCCGGTCTTCGCCGCTTCCTCGCTAAGCTTGATTTCGACCAGGATGGGCAGCGTCTTGCCGAGTGAGGCGGCGGAGTTCTGGAGCCGCTCGGCGAGGTGAGGGGAATCGACAGTGTCAATAGCGGAGAAGATCTCAGATGCTTTGGCGCATTTGTTGGATTGCAGGTGTCCGATGAGGTGAACCTGGGCGCTGGTGACGCCGAGCGCGGCCAGATCCTGCGACTTGGCCTGGAATTCCTGCACGCGGTTTTCGCCGAAGAGCGTGACGCCGGCGGCAACGGCTTCGGCGATGGCTGAGGCGGGATGGGTTTTCGAAACGGCCATCAGGCGCACGGATTCGCGCGGGCGTCCGGCGCGGCGGCACGCAGCGGCGATGACCTCTTCGATATGCGCGAGGCGGGTAGCGAAGGTTTCCGTGGAGTGGGCGAGCGAGGACATTCCTGAATGGATGTTAGAGCATTTCCGGGGGTGCGTAGTACTCGCACCAGGATGTACGCAGGCTACTCGAGCAGCGCGGCGGCAATCGCAGTCGCCGCCATGGCGGCGGTTTCCGCGCGCAGAATGCGCGGCCCCAGGCTGACGGCTTTCCAGCCTTCGGCATCAAAGAGCGCTTCTTCTTCGGCGGTCCATCCGCCTTCGGGACCAACGGCAATTCCGATGGGCGGCAGTTCATCGCCCGCGGTGGCGAGTGCTTCGGTCAATGCAAAGCGAAAAGTCGTGGAGCGTTCCTGTTCAGCAAGCACAAAGCGCAGCTGTTCGCCCGGCCGGCGCACGGCGGATTTGAGCGGCATGGGTTCCTCGATGGCGGGAACATCGGAGCGGCGCGACTGTTTTGCGGCCTCGCGGGCAATGCGGCGCCAGCGTTCCACGCGCGCGGCGGCGGCCTGCGCCAGATGTTTTTCCGAGCGGCGCGCAATGACCGGCTGGATGCGTTCGACGCCCAGCTCGGTGGCTTTTTCGATGGCCCACTCCATGCGGTCGAATTTGAAGACGGCGAGCAGCAGGGTGATGGGCAGCGCAGGGTCGGCGGTGACCTCAGCAATGAGATTGAAGCGAACGGAGTCGCCGCTGATGCCGGCCACGACACCGTGCCAGACGCGCGGTCCGGCGACGATGTCGAACTCCATGCCGGGCTGCGCGCGCAGTACGCGAATGAGGTGAGAAGCCTGTTCTCCAGTGAGGGACGCGGTGGCTTCGTCCCAGGTATCGGCGATCCAGCGGCGGCGTGTCATGCGGCTAGAGCAGTTCTCCTGAGCCTATAGAGTAGTTCAGATCTTTGAAGTGTGGCTGTGTTGCAGATGCGGGCCGCAGAAACTACGAAGGGGGATGCGGATTGCATCCCCCTTCGTGTTGCCTTTTACTGCTGAAGATCGCTTACTTCTTAGCGGTCTTTTTGGCGGCCTTCTTGGCCGGCGCTTTCTTGGCTGCCTTCTTGGTTGCCATTGTCTATTCTCCCTTTTTCGACTGACGTCGAAACTGCAGCTTGTCTGCTGCAGTTAACCGAATGTATAGAGTTGCGCGTGCGCGGTGTCAAGAGAAAAATAGAAAATTTCGAGCAAAGTTTTTTGCAAAAAATCGGCGAGTGAAATTTGTTCTCGACCTGAAGTCAGAGACGATGCATATGTTGCAGCACGGCGATGGCGATACCGGTAAAAAAATCCTGCCAACCGTGCGCGATCATCCCGGGGACAAGGCTCTTGCTCTTGAGCACCAGCAGGCAGAAAAGAACGCCGTAAACAAAGATGACAATCATGACGGCCATACCTTCATAGCCGTGACTGGCGCCGAAGACGAGCGACGAGAGCACCACGCCGATCCAGATCTTGCCGCCGATCGAAGAGAACTGGCGCAGCAGGTAGCCGCGGAAGACGAGCTCTTCACAGATGCCGGCGCTGAGGCAGACGAGGAACCACATCAGGAAATCGAGCGGAGTCGTCGGCGCCAGCGCAATGACCTTTTGCGGCGGACCAGGTTTGCCGACGTGCAGAGCCTTGAGCAGGAGCGAGCTGCCGGCGAGGACGAAATAGGCGATCACCCAGAAGACGGCCGCGTAGGCAAGATTGCGTCCGAATCCGCTCCAGCCCTTGTGGTGCTCGCCCAGCAGGGATTTCATCGGCACCCGGCGCATATGCAGCCCCCACCACACAAAGGCGAGCAGGATCCATTCGAAGGCAATCGTGAAGATGTAGGTCGAGAGCTGGTGGCCGGCCAGTTGCTGCTTCTTGGTGCCCAGGCCGCCGAGCGTCGATATGCCGACAAGGATGAAGAGCAGCAGGGCGGTGTGCCACCAGGGAGCTACCTGTTTCCCGGAGCCCAGCGGATTCGACGGCGAGGGCGGGAATTCGGGAGTCGCAGCGGCATCAGGCGCGAGGGGCGTCCCGGACGGATTCAATTCAGGCTCGTGCATGAAAACCTCATGGTCTGGTATCTTCACTGGTTCGACTTCTGAGTGTAGCGGCTGGTTTGCGGCAGCGGACACAAAAAACTCGCGGGAGTGACGGAGTACATACGCCGCGGCGTTCCGGAACGGGACCATTCCGCGAGTCGAACAGAATGCATCCATGAGATTGATGAAAGGGATGGAGGAGCAATGGAACAGATCGTGATCGTATCGGGCGTGCGGACGGCGGTGGGCAAATTTCAGGGTTCACTGTCAGGATTCACCGCGCCGCAGTTGGGCGCCATCGCGGTGCGCGAAGCGGTGAAGCGCGCGGGCATTGATCCAAAGAGCGTGGACGAGTGCATCATGGGCAACGTGATTTCGGCCGGACTGGGGCAGAACCCGGCGCGGCAGGCGGCGCTGTTCGGCGGGCTTGGTTCCGGGGTGAGCGCGATGACCATCAACAAGGTGTGCGGCTCGGGACTGAAGGCGGTGGCGCTGGGCGCGCAGTCCATCATCGCGGGCAATGCCGAAGTGGTGGTGGCCGGCGGCATGGAGTCGATGACCAACGCACCGTACCTGCTGCCGCAGGCGCGCGCCGGCTACCGCATGGGCAACGGCACGCTGGTGGACTCAATGGTGCATGACGGCCTGTGGGACGTCTACAACGACTACCACATGGGCGCGACCGCGGAGAATGTGGCCGAAAAGTACAACATCACACGTGAGGAGCAGGATGAGTATGCGCTGAACTCGCATAAAAAAGCGGCCGAAGCGCAGGCGGCCGGGCGCTTCAAGGACGAGATCATTCCGCTGGAGATTCCAGGCGCCAGAGGACAGTCTGCAACGGTGTTCTATGCGGATGAGTCGGTGCGGCACGATACCAGCATGGAAGCGCTCGGCAGGCTGAAGCCCGCCTTCAAGCAAGACGGCACGGTGACAGCGGGGAATGCTCCGGGTGTGAACGATGCGGGTGCGGCCTTCGTGGTGATGAGCGCGAGCAAGGCCGCGGCGGTGGGCGCGAAGCCGATGGCGCGCATCGTGGCGCAGGCGTCGAGCGGGGTGGAGCCGAAGTGGGTGATGATGGCCCCGGTGACCGGCGTGCGCCGCGTGGTGGAGCGCGCGGGGTGGTCGCTCGACAGCGTCGAGCTGTTTGAGCTGAATGAGGCTTTCGCCGTGCAGGCGATCGCCGTCACGCGCGAGCTGGGTGTTCCGCTCGAAAAGGTGAACGTGAACGGCGGCTCGGTGGCCATCGGGCATCCCATCGGCGCCAGCGGAGCGCGTATTCTGGTGACGCTGCTGTATGCCATGCAGCAGCGCAACGCAAAGCGCGGAGTGGCGGCTCTCTGCCTCGGCGGAGGCAATTCCGTCGCACTGGCGATTGAACGGGGTTGATGCATGCTTCAAACGGACAGCAAGGCGCGCTTCACCACGCGCGTGGAGACTTATCGCAAATTCCGGCCGAGGTATCCGGCAGCCGTGGTGGAGTTGCTGGCGCGGGAGTGTGGCTTGAGCGCGGACGACACCGTTGCCGATGTGGCGGCGGGCACCGGGATTCTGACGGAGCGGTTTCTCGCCGCGGGTTATCGCGTCATCGCCGTGGAGCCCAACGCGGCCATGCGCGAGGCCTGCACCGCGCTCGCGGCAGAGTATCCAAAGCTGGAGTGTGTTGACGGCAGCGCCGAGCAGACGGGGCTGGCGGATCATTCCGTGGCGCTGATTACGGTGGCGCAGGCGATGCACTGGTTCGACCTGGAACGGACGCGGTGGGAGTTTGTGGGCATTCTCAAGCCGGGCGGCTGGTGCGCGGTGCTCTACAACCATCGCCGCATGGAGGGGGACACGTTTCACGCCGGGTACGAGCAAATTCTGCGCGAGTTCGGCTCGGACTATACCGCCGTGCAAGGCAAGCATCTTGGTCCGGAAAAGATCGCGGCATTCTTTGCGCCCTCTCCGGTCAAGACCGCGACGTTTGAAAATTTTCAGGAGTTTACGCTGGAGGGCCTGATGGGCCGCGCGCTGTCATCGTCCTACATGCCGCAGCCGGGGGACGAGCGTTATCCGGAGATGGAAGCTGCTGTCGAGGAGTTGTTCGCGCAGCATCAGCAGGACGGGCATGTGCGCATGGAGTACGAGACGGTGGTGTGCTGGGGGCAGCTGTAGCGGCCCTCAGCACTCAATCACATTCAGCGCGAGGCCGGCGAGGGACGTTTCCTTGTAGCGCGACTGCATGTCGAGGCCGGTCTGGTACATGGTGCGGATGACCTGGTCGAGCGAAACCTTGTGGCCTTCGGTTTCGTTCATGGCGATGCGGGCGGCCTGCACCGCTTTGACGGCGGCGGTGGCGTTGCGCTCGATGCAGGGAATCTGGACGAGGCCGCCGATGGGGTCGCAGGTCATGCCGAGGTTGTGCTCCATGGCGATTTCGGCGGCGTGCTCCACGGCTTCGTTGGCGCCGCCCAGCGCGGCGACAAGGCCGCCGGCGGCCATGGAGCAGGCCACGCCGACCTCGCCCTGGCAGCCGACCTCCGCGCCGCTGATGGAAGCATTCTCCTTGTAGAGAACGCCGATGGCCGCCGAGGCGAGGAAGTAGCGGATGAGCCCTTCTTCGTCCGCGTCCTCGTGAAACTCGAGGTAGTAGCGCGCCACGGCGGGGATGACACCCGCGGCTCCGTTGGTGGGCGCGGTCACGACGCGGCCACCGGCGGCATTCTCTTCATTCACGGCCATGGCGTAGACGGTGATCCAGTCGAGCGGCGCCAGCGGATCGACCGAGCCCTGGCTGCGCAGCCGGTGCGCGAGACGTGGCGCGCGCCGGCGCACGTTGAGTCCGCCGGGCAGAATTCCTTCGGTCCGCATGCCGCGCGAGATGCAGCCGTTCATCACGTTCCAGATGCGCAGGATGTCGCGCCGCACCTGCGTAGCAGCTTCGTCGCGGGCGATGCCGGTCTGCTGCATGCGCAGCGCAGTTTCGTTTTCGAGCATCAGTTCGGTGATGGTGAGCTTTGCTTCATTTGCCATGGAGAGCAATTCAGCTCCGCTTGCGAAAGAGTACGGGACGGGCGTGACGGCAGCGGCCATCGTGGCGGAGTCTTCGCCGTCATTCACGATGAAGCCGCCACCTATGGAAAACATGGTGGCCGAGAGCAGTTCGCGGCCATCGGCGTCGAACGCGGTGAAGCGCACTCCGTTGGGATGCTGCGTGACGGCGCCGGGCGGGTAGATCGTCTCGCGATGGAAGAGCAGATCGTCCGGCTCGTGAAAAGGAATCGGCGCCAGGCCAAGCAGTGCGAGCGAATCCGTGGAACGAATGCGCGCCAACTTGTCTTCGATGGTGTCGGGGTCAAGCGTAGCGGCTTCTTCGCCGGTAAGCCCCAGCAGGATGGCGCGGTCAGTGCCGTGGCCGATGCCGGTGAGGGCGAGTGAGCCGTAGAGATCGCACTGCACGCGCGCGGTTTGCGGCAGCAGATTCGTCTCTGCGAGTTCTGCGGCAAAGCGGCGCGCGGCGCGCATGGGCCCCATGGTGTGAGAGCTGGAGGGTCCGACGCCGATCTTGTAGAGGTCGAAAAGGCTCGTTTTCACGACTGGCTATTGTAAGCTCTGCCGGGGAGCGCAGCCACTGGGCAGGCGCAAAAGAAAGCGGCCGGAAAAAGGCAGCGGTGCATTCGCCACTTTCTTTCCCGGCCGATTGGTTTTCCATGAGCTGCGAGCTCAGACCTGCATGATTTCGGCTTCCTTCTTGCGGCCGATCTCTTCGATGCGCTTGATCTCCTCGTCTGTCAGCTTCTGAATCTCTTCGAGGGAGCGCTTTTCCTCGTCCTCGGAGATCTGCTTTTCCTTTGCGGTTTTCTTGATGGCGTCGTTGCCGTCGCGGCGAATGTTGCGGATGCCGGTGCGGTGCTCCTCGAGCACTTTGTGGAGATGTTTGACCACCTCGCGGCGGCGTTCCTCAGTCATGGGAGGCACCGGGATGCGGACAATCTTGCCGTCGTTCTGGGGATTGAAGCCGAGGTCGGAGGTGCGCAGCGCGTTTTCAATTTCCTTAATCACGCTGGGGTCCCATGGCTGGATGACGATGGAGGTGGCATCGGGCGCGTTCACCTGCGCGATCTGCTGAATCGGCGTGGGCGTGCCGTAGTAGTCCACGCGGATGTGATCGAGCATGTGGACGGACGCGCGGCCGGTGCGCAGGGAAGTGATCTGGGCCTGGAAATCCTTCACCGCCTTGTCCATGCGCGCCTTGAGCTGAGTGTGGGTATCTTTGAGTGCGGGGATCGCCGCCATGACGGATGCTGACATTGCTCTGTTTCCCTTCTGGTCCTTTTCGATTCTGTATTTTACATTCGCGCCGCAGATGCGGGCGGGCCCACGCCGGGCGGTTCAGCTGTCCTTGCGGTAAAGCATGTCGCGGATGGCCTTGCGGCGCTCGGCGTCCAACTCGCTGTTGCCGCTGGAAAGATCGTTGGGGCCTTCTTCGCCTTCCGGATCGCTGCATGCAGGGCAGCGATTGGCAAAGCCGGGCTTGTCCGGGCGCAGCTCAAACTCTTCGCCGCAGACCACACAGGTTTTGATCGGGAATGCCATAACAGCCTCTATGGTAGCCGGGTTGAGCACCTGCGTCATCTGCCCGGAACGGGTCCAAACATGGGATGCAGATTCAGACGGAAGCGAACAGTTCCGGCAGCGTTTCTGCCGCCGTGCCGAGCAGGATTTCGCTGAATGAAGAGGCGTTGAGCGGCTTTTCCGGCCCAACGTAAACGGTGTGGATGCCGCGGCGGCGGGCGATCTGCACAAAACCCGCGGCGGGATACACGGAACCGGAAGTGCCGACGACCAGCAGCACGGTGGCGCGGTCGAGCTGGCTGTAGATGCCGTCCATATCGAGCGGCATTTCGCCAAACCAGACAATGTGGGGGCGCACGGCACGGCCACAGACGGAGCAGGCGGGTAGGGCCTTGACGGACTCGTAAAAGGCGCGGTCGGCAAAGGGCCGGTTGCAGCGCACGCAGCGCGAGGCGAAGAGCGTTCCGTGCATGTGATGCAGGCGTTGCGAGCCAGCGCGCTCGTGCAGATCGTCCACGTTTTGCGTGCAGAGATAGAAGCGGTCGCCGAGTTGTTCTTCGACGGCGGCCAGCGCGAAATGGGCGGCATTGGGCTCGGCAGCCATGGCGTCGCGGCGGCGCATGGAATAAAAGCGCCACACCAACTCGGGGTTGGCCATCCATGCTTCCGGCGTCGCGACTTCTTCCACACGATGACCGTTCCACAGGCCGCCCGAGCCACGAAAGGTGGCCAGCCCACTTTCGGCGGAAATCCCTGCGCCGGTGAGCGCGAAGAGGTGATCCTCTGCAGTCAGCCGCATGGCTTCATTGTAGGACGCAGCAGAGAGGCGACGCTGCTTGTGTATGCTGATGGCATTGCGTCAGGCGCACGGGATCCATGACAGCAGAAACCACGATTGCACGGCATCGCGCATTGGTCGGCCTGGGCGGCAATCTCGCCTCCAGCTTCGGAACGCCGCAGGAGACCGTCGCGGCGGCGATGCACGCGCTCAAAGAAGTGGGGAGGGTCACGGCGCAGTCGTCGCTGTATGAAACCGCGCCGGTGGACTACGCCGTCCAGCCGCCGTTTATAAACGCGGTGGTGTGCGTGGAAACGGCGCTGGAACCGCAGTCGCTGCTGGATGCGTTGCTGGCAATCGAGCGCCGCTTTGGCCGCGAACGCGCAGGGAGCATCCCGAAAGGGCCGCGGGTTCTCGATCTTGATCTGCTTCTTTTTGACGATCAGATCATCAGATCAAATGGGCTGACGGTTCCACATCCGGAACTGGCGCGGCGCAGGTTTGTGCTCGCTCCGCTGGCTGAGATTGCGCCGGCGCTGCGTCACCCGCTGTTGGGGAAGACCATGGCGGAGCTGCTGGAAGCGCTGCCGGATGAGGGCGCAAATCGACGCGGTGCCGTCAGAAGGTTGTCATAGCATCCTAATTGCCGGAGTGCTGCAGGAAGTTTTTCCATTGTCAGAGGGGGCACGGAAATGCAGTTCACTTATTGTGCGCGATGGTGGGTGTGGACGCTGCGCGGGGTATTTGCCATTGTGTTCGGCCTGCTGGCATTGGTCATGCCCGGGCTGACACTCGCGCTACTGATCCTGCTGTTTGGCATATGGGCGTTCGTGGATGGCATCACGCACCTTTCTCTCGCGTTGCAGGCGGAAGCCGTGCATCCGTGGATCCATGGGCTGGAAGGACTCATTGGCATGGCCGTGGGGGTGATTGCCTTTTTCTACCCGATGGCGACCGCTCTGGCGCTGGTTTACGTTATTGCCGTGTGGGCGATTCTCACCGGCATAGCGCGCGTGGCGCTGTCGTTTCAGCTGCGTGACCTGCCCTCGCGGGAATGGCTGATCGGCCTGAGCGGCGTGCTGGCGGTGATTTTTGGGCTGATCCTGGTATGGGCGCCGGAGGCGGGTGCGACTGCGATTTCCTTCTGGATCGGGATTTTCGCTCTCGTGGCCGGCCTGGTCTTTGTGGGGCTGTCTCTGCGCATGCGTCGGCTGCACCGGTTGCTCACCGACGGACTGTAAGGCAGCCGAGGGCCTCGCCGCCGCGGATCAGAATGACAGACAAAAAAGCGCCATCCCGAAGGATGGCGCTGAGGTGTGGTTACAACCGAAGAGTCTGCGGCAAATTACTGGTCGCGCTTCCAGTTGACCAGATCGCCGAGGGTGGTGGTCGAGCTGGAAACGGGGGCCTTGTAGGCTTCCACATCAGCGCGGCTGGCTTCTTCGCCCACGGCGCGGATGCTGAGGCCGACCTTCTTCTCATCGGCATTCATCTTGATGATCTTGAAGTCGTGCTCATCGCCTTGCTCCAGCTTGACCGGGACGCCGTCCTGATCGGTTGCCTCGGAGACATGGCAGAGGCCTTCCACGCCTTCGGCAATCTCGATGAATGCACCGAACTGCGCCGTACGAAGCACCTTGCCATGCACCACATCGCCGACGCGATGCTGCGCAAAGAAGGTATCCCACACATCGGGCTCCAGCTGCTTGATGCCGAGCGAGAGGCGGCGATTTTCCGGTTCGACGCCCAGAACCACGGCGCGAACCTTTTCGCCCTTCTTCAGGACTTCAGAGGGATGCTTGACGCGCTTGGTCCAGCTCAGGTTGCTGACGTGGACCAGTCCGTCGATGCCGTCTTCGATTTCGATGAAGGCGCCAAAGTCGGTCAGGTTGCGGACGCGGCCTTCCACCGTAGCGCCGGCAGGATACTTGTCGGTGAGGCTCTCCCAGGGATTTTCCTGGAGCTGCTTCATTCCGAGCGAGATGCGGCGGTCGGTGGGGTTCACGCTGAGGACCACGGTTTCAACCTCGTCGCCTGGCTTTACCAGCTTCGAGGGGTGCTTCATGCGCTTGGACCACGTCATTTCCGAAACGTGTACCAGGCCTTCGATGCCCTGCTCCAGTTCGACGAATGCGCCATAGTCGGTCACGCTGAGCACGCGGCCGCGGACATGCGCTCCGACGGGGTACCGCTCGGCGGCGTCCAGCCACGGGTCCGGCGTCAGTTGCTTGAAGCCGAGCGAAACGCGCTGCTTGTCGCGGTCGAATTTGAGAACCTTGACCTGAATCTCATCGCCCACGTTGACCAGATCGCGCGGATGCGTCAGGCGGCCCCACGACATGTCAGTGATGTGCAGCAGGCCGTCAATGCCGCCGAGGTCGACGAATGCGCCGTAGTCGGTCAGGTTCTTGACGGTGCCAGTGAGGATCGAGCCTTCTTCGAGGTGCTCAAGAGTCTCAGAGCGCTTCGAGGCCTGCTCCTCTTCGAGAATCTCCTTGCGGGAAACCACCACATTGCCGCGCTTCTTGTTCAGCTTGATGACGCGGACTTCAATCGGCTGGCCGATATATGCGTCGAGGTTGCGCACGGGGCGAACCTCAAGCTGCGAGCCGGGGAGAAACGCCTTGATCCCGATGTCGACCGTGAGACCGCCCTTGACGCGGCCGGCGACAATGCCCTGAACCGGAGTCTTGCTATTGGCCGCCGCTTCGATGGTGTCCCATACCCGCATGCGCAGAGCCTTCTCGTAGCTGAGCAGATAGCCGCCTTCGGCCTCTTCGCGCTCGATGATGACTTCGATGCTCTCGCCAGGATTCACCTTCGGCTGCTGGTTGTGGTCCAGCACCTGCTCGATCGGAATCAGTCCTTCGGACTTCATTCCGATGTCCACGACGACATGCTTGTCCGTCAGCTTGATGACGGTACCGGTCACCACATGGGTGTCGTCGAAGGACTGAGCCGCGGCTTCCGCCGCCTGCTCATTCTCAAAGGACTCGAGCACGGCGCCAAAGTCCATGCTGTTGAGGTCGCTGTTGAGATCAATCTCGTCTGCGGAAGGTGTAGAGGCTTCCTGGGGTGCAGCTTCGGCGGTCGCCTGAGCTTCGGCCGGCTGTGCTTCGGCAGCTTCCGGGTTAGGGGTGGTTTCGAGGGACGGGGCTTCCTGCTCCGCCGCGGTTTCCAGCGTTGGGGTTTCCAGTTCGGTGTTCAGAGGTTTGCTCTCGGTTTGATCAGGATTGAGGACGTTTGACATGACGCTCAGTGTGGGGATTTTCCGGCGGCCTCCCGGTTCCGCCACTGCTTGCCGTAACAGGCAGCTCTCCCTCGCAAATCTGCAAGCGACTGCAGTTGTAGGGAATTGGAGATCGCGCTGGCTCTGACAGTGCCCGCGATGCCTGTTGCTTCCGAGAGAAGTTGCTGCCCGAACCGCAGACAGTCTTCTCGCGAACTCGGCGTGTGGGAGTCAGAGGGCGGATCGTAAACTCGCGCGACTATCCCGAAAGCGCGAGTCCACACCTTAACTATAGGACTGTTTTCAGCCAGTCGTCAAACATCGCAGGTGGGTGAAATCACTGCAAAAGCAGCATTTTTATGTTGCTGCAATGAAGCCTCGCCACAAGTCTCCGTGCCAGTGAAAAGTACGGCGAAGAGACGATGAAATTACCTCATACCCGTGACCAATCCGGTCCATCCCGGGTGAACCATGCTCAATCTCATCGGTTGGCCGTGAGTGGACCGCGCAGGTCAGTTTTCCGCTGGGGGGCGATGGGTCACGCGTTGAATGCCTGCTTCGTGGCGAAGGGAGAGCAGGCTTATCCTGATTGGGGGGGTGCATGGACCACGCGGGCGCACAGAGCGACATAGCAGTCGATCCGCAGATGGATTTGTGCCCGTTACCGGAATAGGTGTGCGTCAACGCCCGATTTCCATCGCAGAACGGCTGGGGTCAAGCTCGAATATGCCAGAACTGGAAGCCATCCTCGAACTCTCCACACTCGCCCGCAGGCGGGGCGAGGAAATATGCCTGGTCACCGTCGTCGGCGTCGAAGGATCGTCCTACCGCAAGCCGGGCGCGCGCATGCTGCTCACCCGCGGCGGGCGGCGCGCCGGCACCGTCAGCGGAGGCTGTCTGGAAGGCGAAGTGAGCAAAAAGGCCTGGTGGCTTACCGAAAAAGGGTCGAGCCTGCAGCGCTACGCCAGCTTCTTTGATGAGGACTCCGGCGTTCCTTACGGTCTGGGCTGTGGCGGCACGGTGATTCTGCTGATCGAGCGCGGCCCCGCTGCCAATGCGGTCATCGACGCGGTGCGGCTCGCGGTGCAGGATCGTCGGCCCGCGGCCGTGATCACCGCGGTCGACGAAGATTCCCCGGGCACGCGACTCGTGAGGAATGCCGCTGGCGACATTCTGTACTCCTCGCCCGACCTGGCCGAAGCCGACAAGGCAGCTCTCGAACGCTTTGCCCGCGAGGCGCTTTCCAAAGGCTCGACGAGCCGCGTGCTGGCGCGCGAAGGGCGGCCGGATCTCCTGCTCTTTTGCGAGCGCATCATGCCACCGCCGTCGCTGTGGATTTTTGGTGCGGGCGATGATGCGCAGCCGCTGGTGGAATTTGCCTACGACCTGGGCTGGCACGTCACCGTTGCTGATGGCCGCTCGCACCTGGCGCGGCCCGAGCGGTTTCCGCACGCACGCCGCGTGCTGGGGATGACACCGGAAAATCCCGTCGATCTGGCGCAGGAAATCGGCCCCGAAGACGCCGTGGTCATCATGACCCACAGTTATGAGCAGGATCGTGCGCTGCTCGGCCGGCTCCTGCCGCAGCCGCTGGGCTATCTCGGCATTCTTGGCCCGCGCCGCCGGACCATGCACATCCTGGAGCAGCTGACGCACCCCAAGACCGGCACCGTGCGCATGACGCTCGACGAGGCCGCGGCCCGGCTCTACTCGCCGGTAGGGTTGGATATTTCCGCGCACACGCCGGCAGCCATCGCGCTTTCTATCGCCGCCGAGGTGCAGGCCGCACTGGCCGCACGCGCTGCTGGCGTCGATCACCAGATCGTGCGCACAGCGGCATCCATTTCGAGTCATGCTTCCTGACGTTCACCATGCTGGCGCCGGCGCAATGTCACCAGGGCGGTCCGCCATTCTGCTGGCTGCCGGTGCATCCACTCGCCTGGGCCAGCCCAAGCAACTCGTTCAGCTGGAGGGAAAGTCGCTGCTCAGGCGCGCGGCGGAGGCGGCGACCCACTCAGGGGCCTCGCCGGTGATCGTCGTGCTGGGCGAGCCCGCGGAAATACTCGCGCAGGAACTCAAGGGGCTGGCCGTCTCGGGCATCGTGAATGAGGCCTGGCAAGAGGGGATGGGCAGTTCGCTGCGCTGTGGCGTCGAAGCTCTGCAAAGGCAAGCACCGGAGACCGCCGCTGTTCTGCTGATGGTCTGCGATCAGCCCCTGATTACTGCCCTGCACCTGAAAAGCCTCTGGGATCTCTATGATGCCACCGGCAAAGTGGTCAGCGTCCGGCACGGAGATCGCCCCGGCGTGCCGGCGATTTTTCCGGCCAGATATATCCCAGAACTGGCCAGAATCTCTGGAGACCAAGGAGCCCGAAGCCTGTTGCGCAGCCTGGGTGACGCGGAAATCGAGCTGGTCTCGCTGCCCGAGGCCGAATTCGATCTGGATGCGCCGGAAGACCTGTTCCGATTTCTCGAGGGCGGCAAGGGGCGCTGTAGTTTTTCGTAATATCAAAACTAGATTTGAATTTGACAATACAAATTTGCATCAAAAAGGTGAATTTTGTGATTCCCATCACACACTTCTGGACAGATGTTGCGTCTGGCGACTAGCATCGCAGTCAAGTTAGCCAGAGAACCAGCTGAGGTTCCCGCCCGCAGTACTCGAAGTAAAAACAAGAAAAGCACCTTTTTGTTTCTCCCCCGGATGCTGTTCTTTCTACAACTCTTTATGTAGTACCAGCTTGTGGAGCGACTCTCTATGGCGTGGTATGCCTACTGTGTAACTGAAAAAGAAGCCTTTCCTGAATTGCTCCGCCACCGCAAGCCCATCCCGCTGGAGTCGGTTTCGGGCATTCAGGGAAATCAGATCTTCCTCTATCCAGCCAGTGATTTAGCAGTCATCGTCAGCGAACACTCTCCCGAGGAAAAATTCCACCAGAAGGCAGCCGTAGAGCATGCCAGGGTGATTGCAGAGTGTTTCAAGGTTTCCACTGTTCTTCCTTTCCGCTTCGGCACCATTTTTGGAGATGACGAAGCCCTCCGCCGTTCGATCCGATCCAACCACCGGCAATTTTCCTCCAATATCGAGCGCCTGCGCGGCAAGACCGAGATGCACCTGAAGGTTACGCTGGAAGACTGCGGCAAAGACTCGGACTACCGCCCATGCATGGAAAAGAACGCTGTCGGCAAGGCGTACCTTGCAAACCTGCGCGAAACCGCGGCACTGCAGCGGGAGCGCCAGACCAAGGCCCGTTCTGTTTCCGTGCAGATGCACCGCATGTTCACGCCGCTGGACGAAGAAGTAACCTGCCGGCGCATGGACACCGGCAAGATGCTGCTCGACATCGCTCACCTGATCGATACGCGCAGCGTGGAGCGCTACCAGAACAAGTACTCGAGTGCGAGCATCATCATGAAAGACTGCCAGATGCAACTCTCGGGTCCCTGGCCGCCTTACCACTTCGTGCATCGGCTCACGCGTCACAGCTCGGCTCAGGCCTGAGTTGGGAAAGCATTTCGGGAAAGAGGCAGCCCGATGGACCCACAACCATCGGGCTGCTTACTGGAAGTGAGAGGGGCACGCTTCACCGGAGTCCCCTCAACTTCTGCACGGAAAGACGGCAACCAACTGGAAAAGTTGACACGGGCGACGGGCGATTGCCTTTGACGCGGTTATCTGGGCGCCATGAGCGGCGACGCCGGTGATTTAGGTCGCATATGCGAAGATGACGGTTGGTGTTCCGTTATGTCTTCGTCCTATTCCAAGGGCCGCAAGGGCGGCCACTCCGTATCGACCTCACCGTCTTCCAAACCAGCCTTTGAGTCTCCTGCAGCACCGGGTGTCGCGTCGCAGCCGGGCGTGGTGGTCAGCCGCCGTGGCGCGGATCGCCTCCACGCCGGGCATGTCTGGGTCTACCGGTCCGATATTGCGGCGGTGAATCTCGACGAGCCGGAGGCCGGTCTGACTCCGGTTTACGATCCTCGCGGCACATTACTGGGCACGGCGCTCTTTAATCCCGCGTCAGAGATCGTACTTCGCTGGATCGCTCCGGAGGTCATCGGCAGCGAGGCGGAATTTCTCGCACTGGTGCAGGCCAAACTGCGCGCGGCCATTGCGCGGCGGCAGGAACTGCTGGCCATGGGGCCTGAGTCAGCCTGCCGGCTGATCTTCAGCGAGGCCGATGCGCTGCCCGGTGTGATCGCCGACAAGTACGGCGAGCTGGTGATTCTGCAGTTGGCCAGCAAGGCCCTCGACACGGCCGCCGTGCGCGCGGCCATTGTGGAGGTGCTGCTAGACGAGATTGGTCCCGCGACGATTCTGGAGCGGCCGAGTCCGCGCATTCGCGAACTGGAGCAGTTGAGTGCGCCGCCCAGCGCCGTGCTGTACTCACGGCTCGATCCGCCGCTGGCCTCCACAAATTTCCGGCTCAACGGGCTGGTTTTCCGCTTCGATGCCGAAGGCGGGCAAAAGACCGGAGCCTTTCTCGACCAGCGGGAGAACTACGAAGCTGCCGCCCGCAATGCCCATGGACGCGCGCTCGACGTCTGCACCTACCAGGGCGGCTTTGCGCTGCATCTGGCCAAAAAGTGCGAGCGCGTGACGGGTGCGGATATCTCCCGCGCCGCGCTCGAAGTGGCGGACAACAACCTGGCAGCGAACCGCGCCCTGCTGGGCGGCTGCGAGGTGGATTGGCTGGAGGCCAACGCCTTTGACCTGCTTCGAGACTGGAGCGACGCGGGCGAGCGCTTTGACACCATCGTCCTCGACCCTCCGGCCTTCGCAAAGTCAAAGCGCGCCGCCGAAAGCGCCGTGCGCGGATACAAGGAGCTGAATCTGCGCGCCTTCAAGATGCTCGAGGCCGGCGGAACGCTCGTCACCTGTTCCTGCTCGCATCATGTTTCGCTGGCGGAGTTCACCGAGGTGGTGCGTTCCGCGGCTGGCGATGCGGGTCGGCGCGCGCGCCTCATCGAACGGCGCGGCGCGGCCAGCGACCATCCGGTGATCCTGAATATTCCGGAGACCGAATACCTGAAGTGCCTGATTCTGGAAGTCGAGTAGAAGCGAAGCAGGCGCGGCGGTATCTACTCGCAGAAGACACGCACCCTGGTCTGATTTCCGTCCTTGCCGTCCACATCCACGGTCAAATCTTCGAGGTGGTCGATCAGTTCATCGAGATTTTCCGGTTTGATCTGCGAAACATTCAGCGGAACGCCGTGTTTGCTGAAGGCTTCGTCCAGTTGCTCGTGCGCCTGCGGTGGAATCAGGCTGGCCAGCCGGACGCCGGCGCGCAGCAGTTGCAGGGGAACCCGCACGTTCACGGTGGTGGACCCCTTCATGCCGGTCATGGATTCATCCGCCTCGACCAGCACGCGCAGGTACTTCACCTTACCCTTGGCACCCGATTTCACTGAGGTTGTGCTTTCCGCCCGGGTGGAGGCTGGTTGTGCGCCGGCTTCCGGTTCCGTCTCAAGCGCCGCAATCAGGCGTTCGGCTTCATCCGCGTTGATGGTTCCAGCAGCCAGCATGTCGAGAATCTGGCGGCGATGTTCGTTCATGGCAATCCTCCTATAAGGTGTGGAAGCTGTGAGAAACGGCGCCCGAGTGCGGCGGGCGGGCGATGCGGCGCGTGGGATTCATAGGCCCTTTACAAAATCCGGACGGTGACTCGATTTCCGTCGGAAGCGACGCGGACGTCTGTTCCAGGCAGGCTGCAAAGTACGGCCCACAGTGCGTTTGTGACGCGCCACGGATTCATGCGGCCGGCGAGCGTGACCGCCAGCAAGGCGAGAAGAATCAGAGGCAGGAGCAAAAGGAAGGGAATCCACAGCAGAAATAACGGCAACCAGAGCCGGAAGTTCTTCCCGCCGGTGGTGTGAATTCGCACCAGCGCAAGACTGGGAGTCATTTGAGTGCCTCCAGCGCGCGGATCGCAGCTTCGGCGGAAATTTCCCCGCTTTGCAGCCGGTCAAGAATCTCCGCCCGCGAGGGCGAGGGATTGGTTTCGACGAAGTGCAGCTTGCCGGCGATGCGGTTGAGCCGCGCTTTGATGGTGGGGTAGCTCACGCCAAAAACCTGCTCCATTTCCTTGATGGAGCCGTGCGAGCGCAGAAAAGCCGCAATGAACACCTGATCTTCGAGCGAGAACTGGGCCAGTTCCGGCAGGAGAAATTCTCCCTCTACGGTGAGACGCTTTTCCGGCAGGCGGACGCGCTCCACGACCAGCGAGGAGCCTTCGGCGATGCGGAGCAGATCCTGCCAGTCAGAAGCGGTTTTGGAATTTCGATCCATCAGCGACCTCTTGATTTCTGAATCATGAGGCGATGTTAGTGCAAATAATTAACTACGTAAACAATTAAAATTAAGATTATTAATTTCTCTCTGTGTTTGCCCTAAAAATAGTGCAGATTCGCCCGGGGCACGGACTTTTCGCCTGCGGCCACGGTCATCGCAAGCCTGTCTGCGAGGCCAGGGATGGTGAAAATGCCGCGACCTCTTATACTGAAATTCGCTCATGAACAAATTTCTTCCTGTAGATGAGCAGCTGGATCTGCTCGAAAAAGGGGCGGCGGAGATCATCCGCCTGCCGGAGCTGCGCGAGCGGCTGGAAAAGTCGCGCCAGACGGGCGTGCCGTTGCGCGTGAAGGCCGGCTTCGACCCCACGGCGCCGGACCTGCACCTGGGCCATACCGTACTGGTGCGCAAGCTCAAGCATTTTCAGGACTTAGGCCACCAGGTCATCTTCCTCGTGGGCGACTACACAGCGCTGATCGGCGACCCGACGGGCCGTTCGGCCACGCGCAAGCCACTCACCCGCGAGCAGATCGACCAGAACGCCAAGACCTACACCGACCAGGTCTTCCGCATTCTCGACCGCGAAAAGACCGAGGTGCGCTTCAACTCCGAGTGGCTGGGCAAGCTGAGTTTTGAGGACATCATCCGCCTCGCCGCCAAATTCACCGTTTCGCAGATGCTGGAGCGCGCCGAATTTCACGCGCGTTTTGAGAAAGAGCAGCCGATTTCGCTGCACGAGTTTCTCTACCCGCTGGCGCAGGGCTACGACTCCGTCGCGCTGAAGGCGGATGTGGAGCTGGGCGGCACGGACCAGAAATTCAACCTGCTGGCGGGGCGTGAGCTGCAGCGCGATTTCGGCCAGCAGCCGCAGATCGTCCTGATGACGCCCATCATCGAGGGCCTCGATGGCGTCCAGAAGATGTCCAAGTCGCTCGGCAATGCCATTGGTATTCACGAGCCGCCGCAGGAGATGTACGGCAAGCTGATGTCGATCAGCGATGAGCTGATGTGGCGCTACTGGACGCTGCTGACCGACCTCCGCCAGTCCGAGATCGACGAGATGCAGGCCGACGTGGCCAGCGGCAAGCTGCACCCCATGGAAGCCAAGAAGCGCCTCGCGCGCACCATTGTGGCCGGCTTCCACTCTGAAGAAGCGGCGCAGACTGCGGATGAGAACTGGGCGAAGCAGTTCCAGCAGAAAGATCTATCGTTCGATCTCGAAGAGGTTCCGGTAAGCTGGCTGAACGTTGTCGTTGCAGATGCTGCATCACTGAATAAATTCAAAGCAGATCCCCAGCTTGAAATTCCAATTAACCTCGCCAAATTGCTTGTCGCACTTGGAATTTGCAACTCTCGAACATCTGGAGAGCGGCAAGTCGATGTAGGCGTGCAAATTGACGGTGTCAAGCGCACAGATCGCTGGATCGCGGTGAAGCGCCCATCTCGAATTACCGTCAGCGTCGGCAAGCGCGCCAAGGTCGCCGTCATCGAGTAGGCCAAACCATCCATGAAAAACGGGCACGCTCAGCGGTGCCCGTTTTCGTTTTGTAACAATGTGAAGTGCGATCTTCCGCGTGCCTTACACCGTGGCCAGGTGCTGCTGCGCCGGAGCCGCACTTGCCGCCGCTGCCTGCTTTTCACTGCGCGTCACCAGCTCCCACGCCGACCTGTCTTTGAGCAGCCGCGAAACCAGCGCCGTGTGCATGGCATGGCCGGCGCGCTCGGCCTTGACGTGGCCCAGAATCTGGTGGCCCACCAGCGCGAGGTCGCCGATCAGGTCCAGCACCTTGTGGCGCACAAACTCATCATCAAAGCGCAGCGGCCCGTTCACCACACCGCGCTGCGTGAGGATGATGGCGTTCTCCTCCGAGGCCCCGCGAATCAGGCCCATGTCGCGCAGCTTGCCCTCGTCTTCCTTGTAGCCGAAGGTGCGCGCCGGGGCAATTTCGGCGCCGTAGTTGCGCGAGGCCAGGTCCACCACAAAGCCCTGCCGCCCGATGGGGGCAGGGAAGTCGATCTGGTAGGAGACGCGATAGCCATCGCCGGGATACACGCCGATGAACTTGTCGCCGTCGCGCACTTCCACGTCCTTGAGCACGCGCAGGTACTGCCGCTTGCGGCGCTGGGCGCGCAGTCCCACGCGGCGAAAGGCCTCGATGTAGGGCAGGGCGCTGCCATCGAGGATGGGCAGTTCGAGGTTGTCGAGTTCCACCACCACGTTGTCGATGCCCATGCCCACCAGCGCCGAAAGCAGGTGCTCGGTGGTGGAGATGAGCACGCTCTGGCGCATCAGGCTGGTTGCGTAGCTTACCTTGGCCACGTTGCGGCCGGTGGCGGCAATTTCAAACCCTTCCAGATCGGTGCGGCGAAAGATCACCCCGGTCCCGGCATGGGCCGGCAGAAGCTTCATCTGAACCGGAGCACCACTGTGGAGGCCGACACCCGAAAAGGCAACTGGAGTGTCAATCGTGTGTTCGTAATGTGCAGCGTCGAACAAACAGGAGCCCTCAATGAAGCAATAGACTATCTCTGCAAGGTAAAGTTTAGCTGTTGCATTTTTGCCACAGTTGAGGGCGGCATCGGCACAGCTCTCAGCACGGGTCGAGAAAGGATTTCCATGCCCAAACCGCACGCTTCCCACTCATTTCAGGCGGCTTCGCTGCTTCCACTGGCCCAGAAGGCCGAACCCTCGCTGCTGGCTTTGCTGCGCCAGTTTGTGGAAATCGAGTCGCCTTCGCATGACTTTACCGCTGTGAACCACTGCGTGGAAGCGGTAGCCGAAGCCGGCGCGCGGCTGGGCGCCAAGGCTCACCGGCACAAGTCGAAGACTTCGGGCGACGTGCTGGAGCTGCGTTTCGCAAGCCGCAAGAGAGGGCGTCCGCTGCTGCTGCTTGGCCATCTCGACACGGTGTGGCCGATCGGCACGCTCGCGCAAATGCCTTTTCGCCACGTGCAGAAAGACGGTGAAGAGCGCATCTGCGGCCCCGGCGTGCTGGATATGAAGTCCGGCGTCGCCATGGCGCTGACGGCATTGGAGATGCTGCAGCAGACCGGATTGCTTGATCGACCGGTGACGCTGCTGCTGGTAGGTGACGAGGAAGTCGGCAGCCAGTTTTCGCGTCCCATCACGGAGCGGCTGGCGCTGGAATCTTCGGCAGTGTTTGTGCTGGAACCCGGACAGGGGCTGGAGGGTGCGTACAAGACCTCGCGCAAGGGCGTGGGCGACTACACGCTGCGCATTGACGGCGTGGCCGCGCACAGCGGGCTCGACTTCACGAGCGGCCACTCGGCGATTCATGAGCTCGCGTACCAGATCGAGCAGATTCGCAATTTTACCGACCTCCAGCGTGGCGTGACGGTCAGCGCCGGCAGGATTCGCGGGGGCAGCGCACGCAACGTGATCGCAGCGCATGCCGAGGCGGACTTTGACGTGCGCGTCACGAGGTCCGCCGATGCCGTGCGCATCGACCGCAAGTTTCATAAATTGCGTCCTCGCGACGCCCAATGCGTCTTATCCTTAGAAGGTGGCGTGAATCGCCCTCCCATGGAACGTTCGCGCGGTACGGTGGCGATGTTCCGGCAGGCCGCAACTCTGGCCCGGGAATTGGGGTTTGCGCTCAGTGAGGCAGCCAGCGGCGGGGGATCCGACGGCAATTTCACGGCGGCGCTGAACGTCCCAACGCTGGATGGCATGGGTGCGGTCGGCGAAGGCGCGCACGCTGCGCATGAGTCAGTGCTCCGCAGGCATCTGGCTCCGCGAACCGCACTCCTCGCGGCGATGATAGCGAGTGCAGAGAGGTGAGGATTTCGGATGCTCAAGATCATGGAGTTCGTGCTGCTGGGCGCGGCGGTGCTGGTGATTGCCGGGCTGGTGTTCGCAGGGCCGAAATCTGCCCCGCCCGCTGAGGACCAAGCCCCGCTGGGTGCTGCTGAACCCAATCACTCCGACAAGGAGAATGACGGACATACGCTCGCCTCGTAATCGCGGGTGCGGATGCCGTTATTGCTTCGGCTTTTCAGGAAAGAATTTCTACCTGGTCGCGGTCTGCGCGATCTTTGCTTCCACGCCTTCGATCATTGCCGTTACCAGCGCCAGCGGCAATCCCACCACGTTAAAGTAACAACCGTGAACGCGCGGAATCCAGCGCGCGGCATAGCCCT
Organism: Acidobacteriota bacterium; assembly: GCA_021791875.1. Classification (GTDB taxonomy): domain Bacteria; phylum Acidobacteriota; class Terriglobia; order Terriglobales; family Acidobacteriaceae; genus Acidobacterium. The sequence continues at coordinate 72,095 of JAJYVU010000011.1, forward strand.
GGATGGCATACGAGCCGGCCTTGTCATGCGCCTCGCCGGTTTGCAGATATGCGGCGATTTCCTCGTCGCTGAGGGTACGCATGGTCACGTAGGTGACCTCCGCGGCGACCTCGGTGTGGTCGCCGGCAACCAGCGCGACGCCGGTAATCACCTTGTGCGTGGCTCCGCTCAGCAGCCGCAGCATCCGCGCGGCATCGGCATTATTTAGGGGTTTGGCGAGAATCTCTCCAGTGGGCGCAACAACGGTCGTGTCAGCGCCCAGCACCATGACGCTCTCATCGGCCGCATATTTCGGAGACCCGGCAATTGCTTCGGCCTTTTCGCGCGCGAGCCGCGTGACATATGCAATGGGCGACTCTTCCGGGCGCGGATCTTCGTTGATCTGGGCGGCAGCAACTTCAAATGAAAACCCGGCCTGCGCCAGCAGTTCACGGCGGCGCGGGGAAGCGGATGCAAGTACGAGCATAGGGTCGATTATTTCAGACCGCGGCGGAAATCTCCCCACTCGGGGAATAAGGATAGTGAAACGCAAACCGCCCGCCGCAATGCTCACTCAGCCGGGGAACTCTGTGCCGATGCGGGGTCCCTGCGCGTCGCAAACGCCCCAGGCCATGTGCGGCGTATTGTGCGCGATGCCCCAGCGGCCATCCGGGGCCAGCACAAGGATGCCTCCGTGGCCATTGAGCCGCCTGGCAAGGTACGCAATCGACGCCTGTGCGGCGTCCTGCGGTGCGCTGCCGGCCTGCACGCGATCTGCCGCCCACTTGCCCAGCACCAGCTTCATGATCGGCTCTCCCCATCCGGTGAGCGAAACCGCCGCGCTCAGGTTGTCGGCGTAACAGCCGCAGCCGATGAGCGACGAGTCTCCCACGCGGCCCGGCGCTTTGTTCAGCGTGCCGCCGGTCGAGGTCGCCGCCGCGATGCGCCCTTCGGCATCGAGCGCCACCGCGCCCACGGTGTCATGCGAATCCATCCGGGCTGAGGTCGCGGGGCGTCGCATCTGCGGCGGTTCGTCGCCGGAAAAGCTGCTGTCCGGCAATCCGGCTCGCTCCCGCTCCTGCGCCTCGCGCAGGCGTGCACGTTCGCGGTCGACGATCAGATCCGCGTTATCGATGAGCGGCATGCCATGCTCGTGCGCGAATGCTTCCGCGCCCTGGCCGACGAAATACACATGGCGGCTTTTTTCCAGCACCAGCCGTGCTGCCTGGATGGGATTCTTCAGCCGCTCCACGCATGCCACCCCGCCGGCCAGCATGCGCGCGCCGTCCATGATGAGCGCATCCATCTGCACGCGCCCGTCCCGCGTCAGGAAGCTGCCGGTTCCCGCGTCAAAGGCCGGATCGTCTTCGAGGCTCGTGACTGCGCACTCGACCGAGTCCAGCGCCGAGCCGCCCTTTTCCAGCACTGCGTAGCCTGCTGTCAGTGCCTTCTTTACACCCGCGCGATGCGGATCCAGTTCGCCACCCGGAATCGCCCAGGCCCCGCCATGAATAAGTAAAACAGGCTTCATCTTTGCACCTGCCAAACTTGTGAGTATACGGGATGGCAGCCCTTTACGGCATTTCTGTCATCTAGCTCAGGAGACACCCCGTGTTGACTGACTCAATTCTGCTCAGCCCGGTCTCGTGCCTGCCCGTATCCGAAAACCAACAAATGCATATCCTCAGGAGCACGAATGCACTTTTTTGCCACACTTTCCATGGCTGTCCTTGCGGTATTTGGGCAAATTTTCGGGGGTTCGCAGAATCCGGGCCATAAAATCATCCTGGGAACCGCGGTTCTGCTGGGCGCCATCTTCGTCAGCATCGGCATTTACATCTTCGTTTTCCGCTTCCTGCTTCGCCGAAAGATCTCCTTCGAGCACTACGGCACGCTTCGCCGGTTCCGCAAGCCCGCCTTCTGGGTATTCCTGATTGCGGCCACCATGAGCGCCTGTCCGGCCTTCGGCTTTAATGCGCAGATTGAGGCCGTTACCGAGCACGTTCTGCACATCTGCCTGCTGCTCTGCTTCGGCTGGCTTCTGGTGGTCTGCGTCTACGCCGTCGAAGACCTCCTCATCCGGCGTTACGATATCAGCGCCGCGGACAACCTGAGCGCCCGCCGCATTCGCACCCAGATGGCCGTCATGCGCCGTCTGGCGCTGTTTTTCATCTTTCTCCTCATCGCGGGTCTTGTTCTCTACACCTTCAACCACACGCGCGTCTGGCAGTATGGTGCGGGCCTCATCGCATCGGCAGGTCTCGCTTCCCTCGCCCTGGCCAGCGCGGCCAGGACCACCGTCGGCAATCTGCTGGCCGGCATCCAGATCGCCCTCACCGAGCCGATCCGCATCGACGACGTCGTCATTGTCGAGGGCCAGTGGGGCCGCATTGAAGAAATCACCAGCGCTTACGTGGTCGTCCGCATCTGGAACCTCCAGCGCCTCATCGTCCCGCTTACCTGGTTCATTGAGAATCCCTTCCAGAACTGGACGCGCACTTCCGCCGAACTGATGGGCACGTTTTATATTTATGTCGATTACACATGCCCGATCGACCCGCTGCGCGAAGAGTTCACCCGCATTCTCAAGAGCACGCCGCTCTGGAACGGCAAGGTCAACGTGTTGCAGGTGACCGATCTTTTCAAGACCACCATGCAGTTGCGCGCCCTCATGAGCGCGTCCGACTCCAGCAAGCTGTGGGACCTGCGCTGCTACGCCCGCGAGCACATGATCGGCTTCATCCAGAAGAACTATCCGCAGCACCTGCCCACGCTGCGCTTTGCCGCCAACCCCGACCATCCCGAGGGCGACGCGGGCCAACTGCTGACGGAAGCTCCGCAGCACCCGGCCTGAGCCGGCCACACACAGAAATGCCGCCGGCGCGAGGCACTCCGGCGGCTTCTGGTTCCGGGGCAACAGGGACAGCAATTCACCACAGTTATTTCACAGCGGCCAGCATCAGCTTGGCGATCGTTGCCAGCTGCATGTTGGAGGTGCCCTCGTAGATTTTGCCGATCTTGGCGTCGCGGTAATATTTCTCGACCGGAAAATCCTTCACGAATCCCGACCCGCCGTAGATCTCCACCGCCAGGCTCGCCACGCGCTCGGCCGTCTGCGAGGCAAAGTACTTCGCCATCGCGGCTTCGCGCACAAAGGTGTGGCCTGCATCCTTGAGCCGCGCCGCGTTGTAGACCATCAGCCGCGCCGCTTCGATGTCGATGGCCATTTCGGCAATCTGGAACTGCACGCCCTGAAACTCGGCAATCGGTTTGCCGAACTGCTTCCGCTCCTTGGCATACCGCGCCGCGTGGTTCCACGCGCCCTGCGCCAGCCCCAGCATCTGCGCGCCAATGCCGATGCGCCCTTCGTTGAGCGTTTCGATGGCAATCTTGTAGCCCTTGCCCACCTCGCCCAGCACGTTTTCCACCGGCACGCGGCAGTCTTCCAGAATCAGCTCGCAGGTCGACGACGCCCGAATCCCCAGCTTGTTTTCCTTTTTGCCCACGGAAAACCCCGGGGCCATGCGCTCCACCAGGAAGGCGGTAATGCCCTTGTAGCCCGCGCTCAGGTCCACGCTGGCAAAGACAATGTAGAGGTCCGCTTCCTTGGCGTTGGTGATCCACAGCTTTTGTCCGTTCAGCACGTAGTGGTCGCCGTGCAGCTCGGCTCTCGTCTGCAGCGCAAAGGCGTCCGAGCCGGACGAAGCCTCGCTCAGCGCGTAGGCGCCGACCATTTTGGTGGCCATATCGGGCAGGTAGCGCTTCTTCTGCTCCTCGTTGCCCCACTTCAGAATCGCGTTGATCACCAGCGTGTTCTGCACATCCACCAGCACGCCCACGGCGGGGTCCACGGCGGAAATCTCCTCCACGGCCAGGCACGCCTCAAAGAATCTGCCGCCCGCGCCGCCGTACTCCGCGGGAATCTCAATCCCCATCAGCCCCAGGTTGAAGAGCTGCGGCAGCAATCCCTTCGCCAGTTGCTGCTCCTCGTCCATCTGGTGCACCAGCGGGGCGATATTCTCCTCGGCAAACTCCCGCACCGTGGTCCGAAACAGCCGCTCATCTCCGCTCAAGTGCGTCAGCGGAGCCGGTACCACCTCATCCAGCGTATCCATGGCCATTGCAAAACCTCACTTCTGTAAAACAGGCGAGTTTAGCACTCCGGCGCAACGGCAGAACAGGGGATAGCTCTGCCGGTCCCAGCCTCTGCATACTGCTACGATGGCTTCGTGCCGCTGCTCTCCATCCGTGACCTCACCATCCGATTCGGGCCAGACGACGCAAAGCCTCCCGCAGTCGACCGGCTCAACCTCTCGCTCGAACCCGGACAGGTGCTCGGCCTCGTCGGCGAGTCCGGTTCCGGCAAATCCGTCACCTCGCTCGCCGTCCTGCGGCTGCTCGACCCCTCCGCGCGCGTGACCGGCAGCATCGAGTTCGACGGCACCGACCTGCTCCAGCTCAAGCCCGAAGCCATGCGCCGCCTGCGCGGCTGCGATATCGCCATGATTTTTCAGGAGCCGATGACGGCGCTCAACCCGGTCATGAAAATCGGCGAGCAGATTGCCGAGGCCATACGCGTTCACCAGCCGCGCCTCAGCCGCAAACAGGTGCGCGCCGCCGTGCTGGAGGCGATGGAAGCCGTCGCCCTGCCCGAGCCCGCGCGCCGCTACGGCGACTATCCGCACCAGTTCTCCGGCGGGCAGCGCCAGCGCATCCTCATCGCCATGGCCATCGCCAACCGGCCCCGCCTGCTCATTGCCGACGAGCCCACCACCGCGCTCGACGTCACGGTGCAGGCCCAGATTCTGGACCTGCTGGCCACCCTCCGCAAACAGTTCGGCCTGGCCATGCTGTTCATCTCGCACGACCTCGCCGTCGTCTCGCAGGTGGCCGACCGCGTTGCCGTGATGCGCCACGGCGTGCTGCTGGAGGAGGCATCCCGCGAGGAAATCTTCCGCCAGCCGCTCCACGCCTACACGCGGGGGCTTATCGGGGCGATTCCGACGATGGAGACCGACCGCGAGCAGCCGCTGGCGACGCTTCCGCCCGGCGGGATTGAGGCGGGTGCGTGGACCGAGGCTCAGCCTGGGCACTGGGTGCGGGGATAAGTCGTGGGTGCTCCGTCCAAGGTTCGCTTGGGCGGGACGAGTAGCCCTTCGCAAGCAATCAACCCATGTATTCTGATCCATCAAAAAGGAGATGATCGAAGTGCCAACGGGACTGACCAGACTCCAGCAAACCCGCAATATGCACTTCATCACGTTCAGTTGCTACCACCGGCAACCGAAACTGGGACGGGCACATGCTCGCAATGTGTTCGAGCAATCTCTGGAGCGGACTCGCCGCGTCTACGAGTTCTGTGTAGTCGGATACGTCGTGATGCCCGAGCATGTACACCTACTGGTGACGGAGCCGGAATCCCGTCCTCTGGCCACCGCCATGCAGTCGCTCAAGCAGTCCGTAGCCCGCACGCTATCTCTCCGCGCGCCGGAACCCTTCTGGCAGGAACGCTATTACGACTTCAACGTGTGGAGCGAGGAGAAGCGGATTGAAAAGCTGCGCTACCTGCACCGCAATCCCGTTGCGCGTGGTCTGGTGGAAAGACCTGAGGATTGGGCGTGGTCGAGCTTTCCCTACTATGCGACCGGTGTCGAGGGCGTAGTCGAGATCGAGTCGGAATGGACCGCACACAAACGCGAGAGGATGGGGATCAGGCTCAAGGTTCGGGCCGGGAAAGTTTCTCACTTCCCGCCCTAGCAAAGCTAGGACGGGGCACCCCCGGTGTCGTCACTGCGGGCTTTTTTACTTGATTCCCCCGAGAATGTGGGTGCCCCGTCCAAGCTCCGCTTGGGCGGGACGCAAAAACCTCAACCTACCGCATCCGGTGTAACCCCGGCTTGATTAGGGCGGGCCACGCATTATAAAAGGGCGCCCCATTCTTGTAAGCTGCGGTTGCTGTGCTGAAGCAGACAACCGAAGCCAACGAGGAGGAACACCCAGATGAACAGTGTGCGATATGTGGGACTCGATGTCCACCGAGACACGATTTCAGCGGCGGTGCTGAACGAGGGTGGGCGCTTAATTCAGCAGTCGATTCTGGCTACGAGAGCGG
>JAJYVU010000158.1 GCA_021791875.1 Acidobacteriota bacterium
TCACGACCACGCGCGCATCGAACGCATATTTTTCGACGGCTTCCGTGAGCCCCGCGATGGCCACATGTTCCCGGACCTTTCCCGTGCCGGACTAGGTTTGGAACTCAAGCAGAAGGACATTTCGCAGTATTTAGTTTGAGGTTTGCCACGATAGTACGGCAGTACGTTCGGGGGTATTCAGATCCCGCAACCCTAGGTCGTTCTTGGCAGCCGTTGCTCGGATTGCCATGACTGCTGTCCACGGCAATGACCGCAGATCCCAGTGGATTGTTCCGACGGCTGATGAGTGTCTGGATCTCCAGGATGAACTCTGCCGCCATCACGATTGGGTCTTTGGTTTCTTCCGGTGCAGTACCGTGACCGCCCACGCCGCGAATCGTTACTGTCACCGGGCCCGTGCCTGCCATGGCAGGACCCGAAATGATGCCTATTTTCTCTGCTGCAACCCTCGTCGTCGTGTTCTGCAACGGCATAGTCGAGCCTTCCGAAGCGGGCATAGAGACCATCGGCAAGCATGGCTTGTGCACCGTCGCCGGTCTCCTCCGATGGTTGTCCGATAATCATGACCGTGCCGTGTCAGTGGCCCTTTAACTCCGCGAACGCGCGCGGTTCCCAGCATTCCGCAGCAAAGAAAGTGGCGATGTGGTCTTCGTGGTAAGACAACTCCGGGAAACGATGCAGGTTCTTGTAGGTCTCGAGTAAGTATCGTCCGGCAGAGCCGCATAAGCGCTAACTTGTTTATTGCAATGGCGGCCTGATTTTGATAGCGTTGGGCGCATGACAACCGCCAATGCAGCTAACGAGGATCGGAAACTCCTGCTTTCCTTTTTCCCGCCGAACTGGAAAGAGCTGGGGCAAGTGACTGGGGCGCTGAAAGGGTTACGTCAGGATAAGAGTGAAGAAAATTACATGCGCACCCTTTTGCTGCACCTGGGGTGCGGTTTTTCCATGCGAGAGACCGTGGTGAGGGCCCGGCAGTCCAGGCTTGCGGAACTTTCCGACGTAGCCTTGCTCAAACGGCTGCGCAAAAGCAAGGATTGGCTGTATAGGCTTCGTTGCGCGCTATTTGAGGAACGCGGTCTTGTTACTGAATCGGCGTCCCTTCCAACGCTACGATTGATCGATGCGACGATGGTCAAGGAGCCAGGAAAGACGGGCATCTTACTCACCGAGAAACTCATCTAGCACGCTCGCGCCCTTTCCCCCTGGGGATACCCATTGGCGCACCCAGCGCCTTCCCAGCCCATGGCGTGAGTTTGCCTTTGCGTTTCACCAAATCAGCGCAGCAATCCAACCGGCCTTTGCTCTGGGCGACATGCTGGCAAACTGGGACCAGATCGCCAAGGATCTAGCCGAAGCGCCTCGCAAACGCAAATCGCAGGAACAAATATTCTCTCAAACAAGTTAGTGCTTATGCGGCAGAGCCGGGGGGGCTCCCGATTGGACTAGGACTTTGATCGTTGGCTGGTCAACCCGATCCTCATATATGAGGCACTCCACGATGTTTTCGGCACAGACGCTCACTACACAGTTACTGGCAAGGAATCTTGAGCGGCCGTCTTATGCGCCGAAGCCGCTAAGACAATCCCGCTGGCTTCAAGCAGAGCCTGAGCCAGGGTGGTGCAAATATGGTCCTGTTCTCCTCCGCTGATCTCTTTGGCGGCTTTGGCGGGATCTCCGGGATAATTCCATAATCCGATGACGATTTTCCGTTGGGGTTGCTGTGCGCGCAAGCTTTTGTAGGCAGCCCGTGCATAGGACAGAGCATACGGCGGCAGGGCCGACAGACAGACCAAGTCCGGCGCGGCTTTGGATACTTCCGCCAGCATCTCGTCCACACTCCCAAGTGCGATCATTTTCGCGAAATGACCCGCCCGCTCCAGCAGTTGAGCCAACATGATCGCGACAACTTCATCGGCGTCATCACGCACCGGAACGCATGCTATCTTCTTCGGAACGAGCACCCGAAGAGTGGCAACTTCTTCGGAGGTCCCAAGGGCGTTTCCAATCGACATTGCTTTTGTCGCGGGATCGGATGGTTTGTGTTCGCCACTGCTGAGACATAATTCTTCCACCAAATCCTTCGTGGTTTGCGTGATGAATCCGACCGCCGCCTCATCGATCACATTGCCATGACGGTCCTGCTCGGACAGGCTTAACGCAGGCACCAGCACAGAGTCGTATAGGGCCTCAAGAGATTTCTCCTTCAGATAGGTGTCGAGTACCTGGCTCGCTTCGCGCTCGTCGCCGGCCAGCAGGCGCTGGTAGTACTGCGCTTCCGGTCGCATGACAGGCTGGTCGCCCAGCAGGACGGTCAGGAATTCCAGGCTGGGCACATGCCCGCCGACGATGACCACGCAGACTGTGAGGGGAACGGACAAAATCAGGCCGATCGGTCCCCAAAGGATGGTCCAGAAAACTGCCGAAACTAGAATCGCAAGCGACGACAGGCCAGTGCGCCTCCCATAAACGTGGGGTTCTATGAAATTTGCCGTCACCACCTCCATGCAAAAGAAAATTGCCATGATGACAAGGGTATGCGTCCATCCGTTAAAAACAGCTATGGAGAACGCAGAGGGTAGAATGCCGGCGATGGGAGCTCCAATATAAGGAACAAAGCGCAGACTTCCCGCAAGTGCTCCCCACAATATGGCATGAGGCAACCCAATGAAGTGGAGAGAGGTGAAGATAATCAACCCGTAGCAAGTATTCACCAGCAATTGCAGAGAGAGATATCGGCTGACCCTGTGGCTTGCATCGTCGAGCGCCTGAGTCATCAGGTTCAGGTGGCCGCGTCCGGTCAGGCGGATGAAGCGGTTTCGCAGGTCTTCCCGTTGTAGCAACATAAAGAAGGTAAAAACCACCACCAGCAGAATGGAGACCATCGCTCCTAGGACGCCGTGAAGCGTGTCTAGCCTGCCGTTTGTTTGCCCAGCTTCCTGCACAAAAACAGGACGATTCGGTGAAGCGCCTAGCTCTCCTGCGCCTGGATGGGTCCGATCGAACGTGGCGCTTGAACTCAAGACGCCAATTTTCTGGCTCAGAAGTTCTATCTCTTTCTGCGCGCGCGAATAGCTCATTAATTTCGACGCGTGGAGCGTTACAAATTTTTCGTTAATGTTCGATGCATAGACGGGCAGATGAGCGGTCACGTCGACCAACTGTCTGAAAACCGTCCAAGCGCCAGCCCCCACTATGGCCCCCGTCGTGAGAATTACCAATAGAATGGCCAATATCCTGGGCAAACGGATTCTCTGCAGACAAGATACGAGCGGCGCGAGTAGGAACGAAAAGAGTACTGCGAGAGCAAGCGGCACGACCACTTCCTTCGCCAAGTAGAGGACAGCAATTGCGATAACCGCCGCGATGATCATCAGAATCTGCGTGAGTTTTCGTGATGTGTCGGAGCGGGTCACCATGAGAATGACATCGGGAAAGTCCGATACTCCCAGTTGATATGTGTCGCGCAACCAGTTAAGAAACTGTCGTGTATGACAAACATGCAAACAAGGGCACACACCTTAACTTACGTGACAGCATAGTCTTTTCGTAAGCGCTGTGCAAAGCCCACTCTCTTCCAATACAAGATGAGCCTGAAGGCCCAGTCGCGTACCAAGTTCGTTACTATTTTCGGATAAGTTCTAAGAAGTCGCGCAATGGGACGGGAATGATTCCGTTGCCTTCGATTTGTGTCCCATTGGGAATCACCGATGGAGGGCGCGCGACCGCATCCGAGGGCGGAGTCGGGCTGTTCACTTTTGATCAGCCCTCAAAAGACATTTCAAGTATCTTGGTTTTAGTCGCGCCAAAATGATGTCTCGCCACGCGGCCTGGGAATT
>JAJYVU010000159.1 GCA_021791875.1 Acidobacteriota bacterium
GACCCTGCAACTGGTCTTCTATTGTGGCGATATAAGCCTTTGCTTCCGGACTGGTTTGGAGAGCAGCCAACAGGTACACCAGGTTCGTCATTGCTTCTAAAGGATTGTTAATCTCATGCGCCATGGTTAAGGCGAATCGTGCCGTCACCGCCAGCTTTTCGCTGGTCACCAGGGCCCGTTCCATCTTCTTCCGATCGGAGATTTCAAGTTGAAGTTGCGCGTTCAGCTTTTCCGCCGTTTCTCTCAGTTCATGCTGGCGCACTCCCGACAACAGCAATTGCTCATTCACGGCGATTGCCTGCTGATGGAATTGTGTGGTCTCCGTCACTTGCATCATGACTCCCACCGGGTGATCGTCTGCACCACGGACGGGCCACATCGTGTACGACCAACGCGCGGAATGAGCTTCTGTCTCTTTCGGTTCAAGCTGGATTTTGACTTCTCCCGAGCTATATACGAGGTTCAGCAATGCAATGCAGCCCTCCCAGGAGACGGCCTCTGCGAGAGGCTTCCCCGTCAATTCAGCTTGAGTCTTGCAGACCAGCCGGCAGAAGGCTGAATTCGCGTAGCGCAGGATGTGATCAGGTCCCTCCAATGCGGCCATCGGCAGGGGTGAGGTGTCCAAAATCAAACGCTCGATACTCGACGCATCCAGCTTCCAATCAAGGCGAACGTTGGCGTCGATCTCTGGATTCTCAGATGATGCCTTAAGTTCGGTTCTTGGTTTCCGAATCATGGGAGGGCTCCTCCTCCTGGGCGGATCGGTCCGAATGCACAGGAATCCCGGTGATGAGGCCTTGAAAGTCTGTGAGGCGTTTGCCCAGAATGACTACGCCCTTGGAAGTGATTTCATATTCACGAATGTCCTTGGCATGATTTCCGCCCCGCATCTTGATCACCACCATGATCTTGCGAAGTTGGCCATCGATGGATACGTACCGTAGCCGGATGATGTCATCAGTCAGGAAAGAAATCGAATAAGTACTGAACGGGAATTCAGTGAAAGACTCATCCACTTCAACCGTGCTTAGAATCGTGACTCCGATTCCCGTCAAAGCGAAGATCATCCGGTAGAGCGATTCGCGAAAATCGGCGCGGAAGCCGGGCGACAGAGCCATTTCAAAGCCGGCCAGCGAATCGATCACCAGGCGCTTGGCGCCGATCTTCTGCACTGCGTCGAGAATCGACTGCATGGTTTCATCCACTGACAGATCGAGGGGGCGGAGATAGAGGATTGTGAGTTTCCCGTCCTTCTGCGGCGTTTCCAGATCCAAACCTAAACTGGTGGCCCGCTCCGCGTACGCTTCCGGGCGCTCTTCAAAGACCGCCACGATTCCCGGTTCCCCATGGCGAATGCCTTCCGCAATGAATTGGGTTGCCAAGACTGATTTCCCGGTTCCCGAAGACCCTGCTAGGAGGACACTATCGCCTTCGCGCACGCCCCCACTCAGCATCTTATCCAATTCCGGAATTCCGAAGCAAAGGCGCCGATCGCTGGGCGGGTTTCTCTTTCGAGCGGTCAACCCGAACGTGCGCGAGAAGGCTTGCACTCCGGCATCGGTGATGCGGAAGGTGTGCAACCCCGGCACGGAATCCTGACCGCGCAGTTTGATAATCTGCAGCTTCCGCACAATCGAATTTCGTTCCGCCGTCTGGCGCAGCCAGAACAGCCCATCGGCAACGGTGAAGATGGGATTGTCGCGCAGCTCGTCCTCAGCATATTCGCCGATCAGGAATGTTGTGGCTTGCCAACTGGCGAGAAACAGCGCCAACCGTTGAATGAAAGATTGCAGGTCCATGTCGCTTTCCGGCTTCCGAACCATGGTGCGAAAGGAGTCAACAACCACAACGGCGGGGTTGGCCTTTTCAACTTCCTTGGCAATCTGCTCCAGGACCGCGCCCAAGTCCTTCTCCAGGACGACCTGGCTCAGGTTGATAAAGCGAATGGAGTCGGGCAGTTTGGATGGATCGAAAAATGAGTACTGCTGCTGATATCGCAGCATTTTAATGGCGGATTCGCCCAGGACCGTGAAATAGAGAGCAGGACGGTCAGGGGTGGCATTGGCAAAGACGAACTGGTGTGCCAGCGTCGTCTTCCCGCTTCCGGGTGCACCCGCGATGATGTTGAATGAAAACTCGGGAAGACCGCCGCCCACAATTTCGTCAAGGCCCGGAACCCCGGTGGGTAGTTTGTTGATCTTCACTTTGTCTTGGGTGCTCACGCTTTTCTCCCGTGTACCGAATTGCGATCGTCAAATGCTTCACCTGGCCATGCATTACGCAGCAGGCTTAACGTTAATGCTTCGCCAAGGAAGATACGAAGCAGTCCGAGTAGGCCAGCGATGAGAATGATTCCTCCCTCGCCGGCCGGATCCTTGTTCATATCGATTTGAGTCTCAATCGCGCCCAGGCCCTGTATAGATCCATCTGCGGCAACCCGCACCGCACTCAAACTGGGGGCCTTCGGCTTGGCCAGCGTCAAGGCGCGAGTGGCGAGCAATTGAAAACCTGTGACTCCGACAAATTCACCAAGGCTCTTGCGCAGCTTCTCATAGACGCGAAGGGTCGGGGAGTCCATTGGCTCGGAGTTCTTGCCCGCACCGGCTTCATACACTAGAAGTCGACGGGCTAAATCTCGCATTCCTGGGGTAGCCGTCATATTCAAGCCAGCATTGTTCAAGGTAGAAGAATTCAATCGCCACTATACGCTTCGTAAGAGAACCAGCATTACGATTCTCTCCTATCGCAAGCGCTCTCACGGTTCCGGCGTTCGACATCCAGAGCCGCGTTCGATGTAGCGCTGGCGGAACTCAATTCATGTAGAGATTCTTTTGCAGGTTGGATACCTCTTCTTGCGGGCCGCCAGCCTTGCTTCGGATGAGTGTGAAAACGTCTAAAACCGTGGCAATACTGCGAATGTTCCCCGCAACGCTCACGAGCCCATCTTCCATGCCGGGATGTTTGTCCGCCAGGGTTTCAATGCGGTTGCTCACCTTCCTCAGCCGGTCAATTTCCAGCAGAAGGTCCTCGAAAGCCGCAGCCATTACCGGTCCGTCTGCCGCTGAGGCCGTCGTGTCCTCTGCATTCGTGGCCGCCTCTGTCCTGACGTCAACCTGAAGTCGTAAATCTTCGATCAAGCGCAGCGCTGTTGCCTCGCCAAGGAAGGTAAGAAACAGCCCGAGCAGCTGAGCGATCAGAACGATTCCAGCCTCGCCGTCCTCATCCGTGTCCGTTTGGGATTCCACTGCGCCGAGACCACGCAAGTCTCCATTTGCCGTCACCTGCACCGCGCTGAGCCGGGGAGATTCCGACTTGGCCAGAGCTAACGCACGAGAAGCGAGCGCCTGAAAACCATCAACTCCCACGGGCGCGCCGAGTTGTCGGCGCAGTCTCTCATAGACGCGCACAGTTGCAGGTTCGGTATGCAGGGATGTTGTGCTTGCATCGGCCTCGCTAGCAACCAGGCTGCGGGCCAAATCACGCGTCTTTTCCGGAGGAAGCATCGGTTCAATCCTTTCTTTGCAAGCCACGCCTTGAGTGCGGCGCACCTATCACGATCGCATTCTATTGTCGGTTGCCTACGCGATGAAATTCCCAGGCCGCGTGGCGAGACATCATTTTGGCGCGACTAAAACCAAGATACTTGAAATGTCTTTTGAGGGCTGATGGCTCTGTTGACATCCTCTCTATGGGAAGCGGAAAGCAGGCAGCCAGAGGCGGTATAGGTTGAAGGCCAAGCCGAGCAGGAGAGCTTGGCGGGATTGCGTGTGCAGAGTTCTGCCGGGAGCCCGGC
>JAJYVU010000059.1 GCA_021791875.1 Acidobacteriota bacterium
ACACCTTCACCGCCGCAGCCTCCCGTGGAGGGCCGCCGCCACGCCGGGAAGTGATTCCCAGGTTCCGAGCGGAAACTGCCGGGATAGAGCGGGTCGTGCAGCGGATCGTATAAGAATTCGGCAATTTGCTGAGTCAGGGGCTGCACGTCGCGGTCCCTCACAATGGTCGGTGGATCATGCAGAACGGCGCTCAACACGAAGGAGTCGCCTGTCGCGGGGTCGACTCCATGCGCGCCCCAGCTGCAGCAGACGGTCGCGTCGCTGAGAGCATAAAAGGTCGTATTGTCCGCGAATGCGACAACCAGTTTCCCGCGTTCTGGTGGGAGCCGCTTAAAGAGCGCGTGCACGAGAAAATTGAGATCGACAACGGCAATCCTGCGACCGCTCTTACGTGAGTAGAGGGTATAGCCGTCGGCCGCGGGAATCGTAACCGCTACGGGATCGATTTTGGGAGACTCCAGAAGCGTATGCCAGGAAGAAGCGTGAGGAACACTCGCGCGCAGCAAGGCATCCGCATACTGCGTTCTTTCGCCGGAGGGGTACGAAAAAGATTTGAAAAGCGGCGAATGAAGCACCGAGGCAACATCTGCCGAGGCATGGAAGACGACCGGCGATTTGCTGTCCTGCCCCGCGAACGAGAGTGTCACGGGCACCAGCACGACGGGAATTCTTGTCGCGCCACCTTTTGCCGGGGAATTACCGACCAAAGTGTATTGATGTCCGTGGGAGGAAAAGTGAAAGACGGGAACCGCGGCCTGGGCATGCAGGGTTGCTGTAATGCAGGCAGCCATGATGAGTGAGCAGAACGACTTCAATGAAGACCCCTTCTTGCCGCACGATACGGCAACGGTGGTTCGCCAAACAGTTTTGGTCTTACGGAGCCCCAGCTTCCGAGCCATTTCAACATCCCGTGCCCCTAGACTACGAGGACTTCTACGCCTGCGGCGCGGAAAGCATCGAGGGCATCGGAGTCGATTCCCTGATCCGTAATGATTTTGTCGATCTGGTTCAAGGGGCAGATCAGCGATGGGCTTACCATGCCGACCTTGCTGGAGTCGGCAACCAGGATGACTTTCTTTGACTGGCGGGCAAAGGCGCGGAAAATGGCGGCCTCATCGGCTTCAATCGCTGTAGCCCCGCGCACCGGGTCGATCCCAGTAGCGCCGATGAACACCTTGTCCATGAATATTCCGGAGATCGCCTCAATCGCGATCGGTCCGATCAGCGAGAAAGCTCCCGCCCAGCGCAGCGTACCGCCAATCACCGTAACATTGAGCCCCGGTTGATTGCTGAACTCCATGCCTATATTGACGGCGTTGGTGACCACATGAATGCCTGTGCGATGCCGGATGCAACGTGCAATTTGCGTGGTCGTCGTGCCGGCGGTGAGGCCGATGGTTTCGTGTTCGGCGATCAGTTCTGCGGCAGCAACACCAATGCGGCGCTTTTCTTCTGTGAATCGGCTTTCGCGTTCCTGGAAAGATGAGTCAAATCGGAAGGGCTCGTATTGCGCCTGCCCTGCAAGCTTTGCGCCGCCATGAGTACGGCGTACCAGCCCCCCTTCTTCAAGACGAGTAAGGTCGCGCCGCACACTTGCAGGGGAGGCTCCGGTGAGTTCCACGAGCTGATCGACTGAAGTCGTGCCGTGGCGAAGGACTGCCTGGAGAATCTGCTTTGCCCGCTTGTCTGTCTTTACTGACATGGTTTCGTGCCTTCGGAGCCATGAAGGAATTGGTAAGAGAACTTTATCGCATACTCTTGGCTAATTTTTCCTGCGAGAGTTGTTTGAGCGCCTCCACCATCGCGCGGACATCCTCTTCGAGCGTGGCATATCGCACGTACTCGCGATCCCGCACTTCACCCATGGAAACGCCCTGCTTGTGAAAGTCCGTAGGCGTCGGAAGGGGTCTGCGCAAGCTGGCATGAAATTCGGTGATGCCGGAAGCCTCTGCCACATGCTTCACGGTCTTGAGCGTAAGGCCACCACCAGCCATGATGGCAATGCGATTGGAAGCCGCCAGATGCAACTCCCGCAGGAGTTCGCAGCCTCGCATTACATTGGGGGCGCCACCCGAACTAAGGATGCGCCGCGCACCGGTAGAGATGACTTCTTCCAGCGCGGTCAAGGGATCGGGAGTCATGTCAATGGCGCGATGAAAGGTGACCGGCAAGGGATGCGCCCTTTGCACAAGTTCACGTGTGCGTTCTATATCGATGCTACCGTGCTCGTTCAGCATTCCGAAGACAAAGCCGTTGGCGCCGAGCCGGCGGGCTTCATCCATGTCATGCTGCATGACCTCGAACTCGTCCGCAGAGTACAAGAAGTCTCCGCCCCGGGGACGAATCATGACAAAGATGTCGATCCGGAGACGCGAACGGATAACCGAGATCAACCCTGGTCCCGGTGTGATTCCACCTTCCAGGAGGTCGGAGCATAGCTCAATGCGATGCGCCCCTCCTCGTTCCGCAGCCACCGCCGATGCCACTGAATCTGCGCAAACTTCTAACAACATGGCAACCTGCTTCAGCCTCCCTTGTGTCTTTCCGGCTTCTGCAATTCGGTTTCAGCCGCAAATGACCCCAAATACATCCACACCGTGTGATACCACCACACGACGACAACGGCAAGGCAGGCCACTTTTTGGAGTGACCTGCCCATGCCCAGCTAGAACGTGAATTGTGCTGTGAGTTGCATAATACGCGGATTCCACAGGGATATCGCGCCATAAGTTGGGTTGTCGAGGGCGCCGAACGAAGTACTCGTGACGGTCGAGTTCGGGAAGAGCTCGCCCGTATTCGAATGCCAGGTGGATCCCACGTTGAAGATTTCCGCACGAATCAAGAGATTGGTATGGCCGGGCATGTGGGTGGTTTTCCCAAACGCGGCATCCAGATTCGTGAAGAAGGGTGTGGTTTCCGGGCTCTTGTTGGTATTGCCGTAACGACCAAGAGCCGGCGTGGAGTACTCAGAGGTGTCGAACCACTGGTTGAGCGACCGTTTGAAGCCGGGGCTCTTCTGATAGGTTGAGTTGGCCAGGATGCGCCCTGCGTAATAGATGGCCGTCTGATCGGCAGGTTCGCCGCCATAAACCGCGAACGGGAAGCCGCTCGACAACTGGTAGATGCCGCTGGCAGTCCAGCCCGCAGTCACGGCATTCAGCCAGCCGCGATGGAAGAACTCGGGCACCTGATAAACATAGGTAGCCACAAAGCGGTTGGTCTGGTTCGACGCAGCGAGACCGTATTCCTGGTAAGGATCGTGGGGGTTCTGGATCAGGTTCGGCTCACCGTTGATGAGGTTAATGCCCGAAGTCAGATCCATGGTCTTCGAGTAGGTGTAGTTAAGGTGATAGGTCATGCCGTGCCACGGACGCTGGATCAACTGCACCTGAAGTCCGTTGTAAGTGGACTGGAACCCGTTGCGGTTTCCATACAGGTAAGGCGGCATATTCGGATATGGTTCGCGCGTGTCAATCGGCTGGAAGTTCGGATCGTTCAAACAATATGCGTTGCTTCCAGTAGCCTGAGAAATATCGGCCAGCGAGTTACAGGTATCGCCTGCCACTCGGGGCAGATATGCTGCGCCAAGAATATCCTGGCTTGGCTGACGGAGACCGTGATCGCCCACATAGCCCACGTCGAGCATCAGCGTCGGCCGGAGCATGTACTGCGTATCCAGGTTCCATTGTTCGTCGTAGGGAGTGTGGTTGGTAGGCCAGTTGACCTGATTGTAGGGGAACAGATAATTCGGAAGGCTGAAGCTCTGGTTGGCCGTAATAGGCGCGTTCCAGAGGTGCCTCATCTGCACCGGAGACTGCGTCTCGTTCCCGGTGGGGGTGGCGTATGGAGCAGCGGCAAGGTTGTAGAGACTGTCCCTGTCATACTGCGTGCCGTCATAGTAGCGGTTATACGCGCCGTAGAAGATGCCGAAGCCGCCGCGCACGACGAACTTCTTGCTGAAAGGCGGGCGATAGGCAAAGCCGAAGCGCGGCGCAAAGTCTCTGGTGTCTACGGGGACCAGCGTTGCGCTGGCGCCGCAGCCCAGGTAATTCGGGTTGCCGCCGCCGGCGAGAATGGGTTTCACGAAGTTGCAGTTGGCCCATACCAGCTGACCGCCGTTAGCCGTGTTGAAGGCATAACCGCTGTGATCCTTGCTCTTGAAGTTCGGCGGACGCTCCCAGCGAAGGCCGAGGTTGAGAGTCAGATTGCTGGTGACACGATAGTCATCCTGGAAGTAGAGATTCCAGTTGTTGCCCCAGACATTGAAGTTATCCGTGCCCAATGGCGGCGGGCCCGATTCACTATTCGGGTCGCCGAGCAGAAAGTCTGCGACCGGGTTGCCCTCATAAGGTGCGCTGGAGCTATAGGCGCCATTCGATGCAAGGCTGTCACCGGCATATGAGGGGACCGCTGCGGTGAATTCCCCATTGAAAGCGAGATTTCCGGTGCCGCCATAGTTATCCACCTCGGCAAGGTTGATCCTGCGGAAGTCGATGCCGAAGTTCAGCGTCTGCTTGCCGCGCGTCATGGTGAAGGTATCTCTGCCCTGGTAGATGTTGTCGACATAGGTCGTCGGCTCGCCGCCACCGATGCAGTAGTAGAAAGTGAGGCAGATATTTGGCAAATCGAAGGTTACAGGGTTGGTGTTGGTGTTCTGGAAGCCTACATTTGCTGAAATATTGGGTCCATAAGCCGTGTTCTGACCACTGAAGAAGTGATCTCGATCATAACCGAGGACGGCTTCATTGATGGTGTTCTGATTGAAGATGTGGGTCCAGGATGCGCCGATCAGTTTTGGCCGTTCATAGGTCGTATTTCCCTGGCCGAAGTTAATGCTGGAGCTCGCCTGTGAGAGGTTCCCTATATTTACCGTGAAGATCAGGTGGTCCGACTGGCCGATGTACTGGTCAATACGACCGGTACCAATGCCTGTGGTCTTTGTTGTTTTCGTGAGCGCGGAGTAGTTGCTGCAGCCTTCGAGAATGTGCTGTTGTTCTCCGCAGGTTCCGACATTGGGAACATCCCAATATTGCAGAACCTTCTGCGCGATAGGATCGATCATGCTGAGCGGAATCTGGTTATTTGGAAACGGCTGGCGAATGATCGGATCATTCGTCGGGCTCTCGGGCTGATTCGGATTGTAGTTCGGATTGGCGACCGTGGTTTCCGGATTGTAGATGGGAAACGGCCAGGCCCTAAAGTCGCCTTTCAGTTCGGCAGGCAGCGGAGTAAATACGGTAGACGGACTGTTGGTGGCAGTGTAGAGACCTTCATCGTAGCTCAACATGAAGAAGGTCTTGTTGTGACCGTTATAGACGTGAGGAATCCAGACAGGCCCGCTGATCATGCCGCCAAACTGATTCTGGTGATACGGAGGACTCAGGGAAGCATGACCTCCGGTCGCCAGATTCTGGGCCTGGATGTAAAGGTTGTTCGGCTGCATCCAGTTGGCCTGCAACGTTTCATAGGCCCCGCCATGAAAGCGGTTTGCACCGGATTTGACAGCCACGTTGACCTGGGTCACGCCGCCGCCGTACTGGGCGCCGTACATCCCGTTCATCATCTTGAATTCCTGAACAGCCAGCTCGTTCGGGATGTTGATCGGCACGCTGAAGAAGAGATCCGTATCGTCGATGCCGTCCAGAGAATATCCGGTGGACTGGGCCTGGGCGCCGTCGACACTGACTTCGGTGTAGTCGGTGTTCAGACCGTGGTAGGCCCAGACGCCGCCCGAGCCTCCGGGAGTGATATTCGCACCAATGTCGGTCAGCATCAGGTTGGTGAAGTCGCGGCCTGCAATAGGCAGCTGTTCAATGGTCTTGCCCTGCAGGACCTGACCGACGGTAGCATCGTCGGTGTGCAGCATCTGCCCCAGAGCCGACACCTTGACGGTGGTGGCCACGCTGCCGACTTTAAGCGTGAAGTTCTGGCGCAAGGTCTGATTGACTTCCAGAGTGAGATCTGTGGCGATCTGCGAAGAAAATCCAGAAGCTGAAACGCTGACCGAATAGTTTCCCGGATTGAGGTAAGGAACGACGTAATCACCATCGGCGTTCGTCGTGACGTTATTTACGACGTTGGTGTTTACATCCTTGATCGAGACTTTTGCCCCGGGGATGACGGCTCCTGTGGGGTCTTCCACATGGCCGACGATGGTGCCTTGAGCGCTTTGTGCGAATGCGAGCTGGCCGCCGAATGCGAGAAAACCAACAGCCGCCAGCAGGACGAGGTACCGCCAAAACGATTGTTGCCTGATGTGCAACATTTCCAGCCTCCTAAGTTCAACTGACCTTACAGCTACATATTTCGCCGGGCCTTTCGATGAGGGCTCCGACAGATTTTTCAAGATGGATCAATTTACCGCGTCAACGCTCAAATAATCAATATTCGATCAAAAATAAATCAATTTGATCATTAACAATGAGCTGAGTGAGCAGCTAAACCATCGTGAAATCAGGAATTTAGGTCTTCGGCGATATCCAATTAGGCGCGGATCTTTGTCGATCGGCTATTGCCTCATGTGGAAAACTTCAGACTCCGCAGGCACCAGTCACGAACACAACGGAGGCAGTTGCCGGAGATGCATTGCGGGAAGTGGATCGGCGCGAAACCTGGTGAGTTGGCAGGGAGCGACATGGCAAAGGGCGCGGAATGCGGGCACTGGCTGAAGAGCGGCCTCGCGGCAATCAAAAGGCGCCTGACCATTTTCGATCAGGCGCCTTGATGACAAGCAAGACTGGAGTGGGTTTTGGACTTGATTAGCTCATATTTCTGCCATGCCGGCTGGTCAAAAGTCCTGACGGAGGACGGTCCGCGGGTGCGGATCCCCACTCCTTGTCGGGATGTTTTCCCATGCGGAACCGGAGTTCCCCGCCGGCGAGAATCTCGTCGTGGGTGATCCAGGAGCGGCTCAGGGGCTTGCCGTTGAGCTTGACGCTTTGCACGTACATGTTTTCGTCGGAGTTATTCTCGGCCACGATGTGGAAGGTGGTGCGCGCTTCGGGATTGTGAATGGCGGCGCGATTGACCAGCGGGCTTCCGAGTATGTAGACGCCGGTGACGGCATTCACCGGATAGAAGCCGAGCGACGCAAAGACAAACCAGCTGGAGGTCTGCCCGCAATCATCGTTGCCCGGCACGCCCGCAGGGGTGTTGTTATAGAGGCCGGCGACCTTGCGCACCCACTTCTGGGTTTTCCACGGGGCCCCGGCAAAGGGATAGAGATAAGGAATGTGATTGCTGGGTTCGTCGCCCTGTGCGTCCTGGCCAACCATGCCGCTGATATCGGGCGGGGAGTTGAGGACGTTGGACGGGGCTGTGAAAAGCGCATCGAGTTTTGCGATGAAGGCCTCGTCGCCGCCGTAGAGATTGATGAGCCCCTGCACATCCTGCATGACGTTGAAGGTCGCCTGCCAGGCATCGGACTCGGTGTAGTCGGACCAGATTTCTTCGTCGGGACGGAAGGGCTCGAGCCACTGGCCATCTGCGGTCTTGCCACGCATGAAGCCGGTCCTGGGATCGAAGATGTTCTTGTAGTTCTGGCCAAGCTTGTAGAACATGGCAGCGTCGTCGTGCTTGCCGAGCAGCTCCGCCATCGCACCCACGCACCAGTAGTCGTAGGAGAAGTCGAGGGTGCGAGACACCGACTGGTCGCGGCCCTTTGCGGCGACATAGCCGAGCGTGCGGAATTGCTCCTGCAACTCCTTGTTTCCGTTCGCCGTTGCGCCGACCATGGCGGTATCGCGCATGGCGGCGTAGGCGGCTTCAACGTCGAAATTGCGGAAGCCCCGGGCGTATGCTCCCACAATCATGCCCACAACGTGGAAGCCGGTCATGGTCCAGGTTTCGTTGCCCCAGAGCGGCCAGACCGGCAATGAGTGCTGGTTGAGCTGCCGGTAGTCGGCCAACAGAGTTTCGATCACGTCACGGGTGCGATGCGGCTGCATCAGCATGATGAAGGGGAATTCGCCGCGGTAGATGTCCCAAATGGAGAGCGTGGTGTATTTGGTGAAGCCGGGATTGGGATAATTCTTGTGGTCCTGGCCACGATAGGCGCCGTCGACATCGTTGAAGGTCGCGGGCGCGACGAGGCCGTGATAGGCGCCAGTCCAGAAGGTCTGAGTGAGAGCTTCACTGGATAGATCCGCATCGAGCACGGTGAGTGCCCTGCTCCAGGCCTGCTGCGTCTGATCGAGCACGGCGTCGAAGTCCCAGTGAGGGATTTCAGTCGCGAGATTCTTGCGAGCACCGTCGACCGTGGTGCCGGAGATTCCGACACGAATGACAAGGGGGGCCTCATGCGCGGACTGCGTAAAGATGGCCTGAATGTCTTTGCCGGTGATGCGGTCGCCAGGGGATGCGGTTTTTTCGGCGCCATCCACCTTGACCTGAACGGCAGTCACGGGACGCGAGAATTCGATGACAAAGAAAACCTGCTTGTCTGCGGCCCAGCCATGGGTGTAGCGGTGCCCGCTGACGCGTGTGGGACTTTCCACGTGAAGAGCGGCGTCGTAGACCTCGCATCCGATACCGTGGATCAGGTCGAGCATGACTCCTTGTCGGGTGGAAGCAGGCAAGGCCGGAAAAGAGTAACGGTGCATGCCGCATCGCGTGGTGGCGGTCAGCTCGGCCCCGACGCCGGGCGTTTGCAAGTGAACCTTGTAGTATCCGGGGCGCGCCTCTTCCTGATCATGGGAAAAGTACGACCAGTAGCCACTTTCCCTGGGATTCATCACCCATCCGGAATCGGGTCCCAGGGCCTTCATTTGAAATTCCGCCTGTTCGAGCGGGATACCGGTGCTCCAGGTCCAGTTGCGGCCTTCGACCAGCGGCATCAGCAGGACGTCGCCCAGATCGCTGGCGCCCGTGCCCTGCAGGTGGGTGTGGCTGAAACCCATCACGACATCGTCGCCATAGTGATAGCCGGAGCAATGATCCCAGCCGGTAATATCCCATCTGCCGTTCCACTTGGGCTCAGGCTTGCCGGTGGTATCGGGGCTCAGCTGCACCATGCCAAACGGAGCAACCGCGCCCGGGAACATATGTCCATGCCAGCCCGTACCAATGATGGGACGCACATTCTCAAGCAACGTTGCGTGGGAAAGCGTAGCCGGATGCAGCGACCTGCGGCTGGCAGGATCGCCGGTAATTGCCCACCCGGGCGTGGATATGGCAGAAGCCGCCGCAGCAGCCGCACACGCTTTGAGAAACTCGCGCCTCTTCATCAACAATCTCCTATTGATTTCCAAAACCCCTGGGGTGTGCTCGAAAGCAAGTTTCGTCTGCCGCCGAGGATAGCCGACTCCCCCGAAACCGACTTCGCTACTGAAATCGCACAACCTTTGAGTTGCCTGATATGGTAACGGTATCATGCGCTCTGTTGCCAGCCGGTTTTGCGCTCTTTTTTTTGCGGGCCTGTTTTTCGCATCGACTACGTCCTTTGCCAGGCCGTCGGCCTCGAACTCACTGCCTGCAGCAAGACCTCATCCGCCCTCGCTCGCCGCCGTGCGTCAGGCCGTCGCCAAACTGCAATCCTGGTACGACCCGAAAACCGGCCTCTGGAAAACAACCGGCTGGTGGAATTCCGCCAATGCGCTGACAGCCCTGATTGACTATTCGCGGGTGACACGCAGTTCCCGCTATGAGAGCGTCGTTGCGCAAACCTATGCGGTAAATATTCACAGTGGATTTATCAACCAGTACTACGACGATGAAGGCTGGTGGGCGCTTGCGTGGGTAGATGCTTACGATTTGACCGGTCAACAGCGATACCTGGAGACTGCCGAGCATATTTTTACCAACATGACCGGGGGATGGGATGACACCTGCGGCGGCGGCATCTGGTGGAGCAAGAAGCGCGCATACAAGAACGCGATTGCCAACGAACTCTTTTTGAGCGTCGCAGCCCACCTCTCCAATCGTGCTTCGACCGGGAGAGAACGCTCAGAGTATGCCTCGTGGGCGAAACGTGAGTGGAACTGGTTCCGGCGCTCGGGCATGATCGAGCACGATCACCTGATCAGCGACGGGCTGACTTCGGCGTGCAAGGACAATCACAAGACGAAATGGAGCTACAACCAGGGCGTGATTCTGGGAGGGTTGGCCGAGCTTGCCCGGCAGGATCACAGCCGCAGGCCGCTTCGGGCAGCGGCTAAAATCGCCAACGCCGCGATCCGGCACCTGACCGGACCGGGCAACATTTTGCACGAACCCTGTGAGCCGGACTGCGGAGCGGATGGCAGCCAGTTCAAGGGAATTTTCGTGCGCAACCTGGCTGTGCTGAATCGCTCCACTCCAAGGAAGCGCTATCGCCGATTCATTCTGCGGAACGCAGACAGCATCCTCGGCTATGATCAGACTCCGGACCACGCTCTGGGGCTGGTGTGGTCCGGTCCGCCGGGCAAGCCCAATGCTTCGACACAAAGCTCTGCGCTGGATGCTCTGGTAGCAGCGCTGCAAATCAGCAAACAGGAATCTCACCAATGATTGACGATACAAACCGCCCGTTCTTTTCGTCCGTAACGCGCCGCGCGGTGCTTCGCACGGGAATGGCCGCAAGCATTGCCGCCGCTCTGCCGTCGAAGCTCGCCGCATCGACCTGGAAAATCGCAAAAGGCCGCCCTGCTCCGGCCGACAGAAAATTTACGAGCCCGGTCATAGAAGCGGTGATCGCACGCGTGAAGCGGCAGATTCCCGACCCCGTGCTGGCAGCGATGTTTGAGCGATGCTTTCCGAACACTCTGGATACAACCGTATTTCCGGGCACGCGCAACGGGCATCCTGACACGTTCGTGATCACTGGCGACATCGATGCAATGTGGCTGCGCGACTCTTCGGCGCAGGTCCATCCGTATCTGCCATTCGCGAAGCAGGATCCGAATCTTGCCAGGCTGCTGCAGGGCGTGGTGCGGCGCCAGGTTCGCAATATTTTGATTGACCCTTACGCGAATGCGTTTGTGCGTACTACGTCCGACCCACCGTTGCCCTGGTCTGTCCATGACCGCACCGAGATGAAGCCCGGCGTTGGCGAGCGCAAGTGGGAGGTCGATTCGCTCTGCTACACCATTCGCCTCGCCCACGGCTACTGGCGCGCGACAGGAGACACGAGTCCCTTCGATGCAGAGTGGCAGGAAGCTGCGCGCGCCATCCTGCGCACATTCCGCGAACAGCAACGGATGAAGGGCCGGGGACCCTATTCCTTCCAGCGCATGACGACGAATCCGCTGGATACAGTGCCGCTGAGCGGGTACGGAAATCCAGCACGGCCCGTCGGAATGATCTTTTCGATGTTCCGCCCATCCGATGACTGCTGCACTTATCCGCTGTTTGTTCCGGCGAATTTGTTTGCCTGGCGCGCTCTGGCCCAGTTGAGGGAATTAGCCTCGGCGGTTTCTGCGACCGATATCGCCGCTGGCTGCACCTCACTCGGCGAAGAGGTGCGATCCGCCCTCGATCAATATGGAAAGGTGAAGCATCCGGAATTTGGAGAGATCTGGGCCTATGAGGTGGATGGCTACGGCAACCACCACTATATGGATGACGCAAATGCGCCGGGCCTTCTCAGCCTTCCCTATCTGGGCTGCTGCAGCGTAAGCGATCCCGTTTACCAGAGGACGCGAAAGTTTGTGCTGAGCAAGTCGAATCCCTACTTTTTCGAGGGCAGCTCCGCCTCAGGTGTCGGCAGTCCACATACCGGGCTGGACTATATCTGGCCGATGGGGATCATCATGCGCGCGCTCACTTCGACCGATGATGGGGAGATCGTGCAGTGTCTGAAATGGCTGCGCAACACGACGGCCGGTACGGATTTCATGCATGAGTCGTTCCAAGCGAGCGATCCGGCGGAGTTCACTCGGCCATGGTTCGCGTGGGCAAATACGCTTTTCGGCGAATTGATTCTCCGGGTTGCCAACAGCAAGCCGCAGTTGCTCAAGGCCATCGGTTAAGGGGCTGATGGCTCAGCCATCAGCCTGGCGTGCCCTCGAAGTAAAGTTCGATTTCCTCGAGCGTCTTGCCCTTGGTTTCCGGCAGGAACAAGGTTGCGGTGACGAAATAGAGGGCCGCGCAACCCGCCCAGATGAAGAACATGGCGTAGTAGCCGTAATGTCCCACGATGGGCAGGAAAACATAGGCCATCAGGGTAGACACCCCCTGGTTGAGGAGCAGGGCAATGCCCATTCCGGTAGAGCGAATCCGCGTCGGCATTAATTCCGAAAGTGCGAGCCAGACAACGACTCCCGGACCCGCCGCATAGCAACAAATAAATGCACCCAGACACAACGCAATGAGCCAGCCGGTGCTTTCGGGAGGAACAGGTCCGTAACTGGCCAGTTCGACGGTCAGCAATTTGTGAGATTCGCCCGCAGTGGGCGAAATTTGCAATTCGGGATGCGGCGTGGAGGTAACAACCGTGGTCATGTGCTCGCCGCTACCGTAACGATAGAGCACCGTCAGAGCCATGGCGTGGCCGGTGGGCGCGATACCAAGCGCGGACTGATTCACTGGCATGGTAATGCGATTGCCGGATTGAGCGGCCACAACGCGGGCCTTTACGTTCACTTGCTGTGATTCGAAGTGGAGGAAGATCGCGGCTCCGGCGACCAGCGACAGCACAATTCCCGCGGTCCCGATTTTGACCAGAAATCGACGTCCCTTGCGATCGACCAGGGCAACGCCCACCAGAGTCGCGACGCAGTTCAACACAGTGACAACGATGTCGCCCTGGGTCGCAAGCGTGGGTGTGAGCCCTGCTTTCTGGAGAATCACCACGATGAAGCTCAGCACGGAGTTGATTCCGGTTGCGGTATTGAGCGAAAGAATGGCACACGCGAGCAGGAATGGGATCACGTATTTGCGCTGCAAAAGAGAGCCGAACTCGCGATGACTGGCGCCAGCCTTCCGCTCGGCGGCGAGCGCCTGCATTTCCGCCAGTTCCCGCTCAGCTTCCTCGAGCGATGAGGATTTCTGAAGCGCCCGAAGCGCCTGGTCTGTGCGGCCCCGACGGAACAACCAGCGGGGGCTTTCGCCAAGGAAGATCGAACCGCCAAAGAAGAGAATCCCCGGGTAGATGACCGCCAGAAACATGCTGCGCCAAGCGTGGTTTTCCGCTGCGAGAATGAGAGCCGGATGGCCCGCGGCCTGCGCAATGGCGATTTCGGCGTGATGGGTGTAATAGAAGCCAATCAAGGAGGCCATCACGATGCCGAATGTCAACATGAACTGAAAGATCGCAGTGCCACGACCGCGGAGGTCGGCCTTCAGAGTTTCGGCGAGGTAGAGCGGCACCACGACGGCGATGACGCCGCCGCTCATCCCCTGGAGAAGTCTGCCCGAGAAGAGTTGAACGAAATTCTGCGAGCTGACAATGAGGACAATGCTGACGACGAAGATAAGCCCGCTGACGACCATCATCCGTTTGCGACCGAACCAGTCGGCCAGAAGACCAGCAACCGGAGAGGACAGCATGCTGCCGCCGAGCACGGCTGCGACGATCAACGACTTCTGGTCAACCGTCAGGTTGACGACCTTGCCCAGATAGAGAAGAGCGGCAGCTATGATGCCAACATCAATGCCATAAAGAAGGCCGCCAAGGCCGGCAATCAATAAGAGAAATCGCCGATAGAAGGAATGATTCGAGGTCTCAGGCATACCATCCGCAACAACGAGCCGGTGAAATTCGTAAGAGATTCGATGGTATCGTGATCATTCCGTTTCGGCCAAACGGCCGCCACTTCCGAAGGAAGCGACGGCACGCAGGATTGGGCTAGAAGGCACCGATGTTGAGGTCTCCGGTTGGCGGTATCAGTGCACTTCGACAGGGACTGAGGCGACGTGGTACTCCCAAGCAAGAGTCAGCCGCCCTTTGCCATGGCCAAGGCTGGAGATGGTCCAGCGGAGATCCTCAATGAGGTGAGGAGGTTTGCTCATGTGCATGGGAACACGGCCCAGATCGTTGCCTGGCTTGTAGTTCAGCCCCCATTCGCCGGTTTCCTTGCTGATGACGAGCACCCAATGGTCCGGATCAGCGATATTGACGAATAGCGTGTACTCGCCCTTGGGGACGTTCAGATTGCCAATAGTGAGATTAGCCGCGGTTTTAAAAGTGGTGGCCGCATTCGCGCCTGCTCTCCAATTCGGATAGTCGACATCGTGGCTGATGAGGCCGTGCCGGGTAAAGATGTGGCCCTGGCGGCCGCGCACCCGGGGTGAGGAGTACACAATGGTGATGCTCTTGCCATTGATGGTGGCCATTGCCTTGGCAGGAGGGCTCAATGGCGGCTTGTGCGGCTTGCTGGATGTCATCTGTGCGGACAGACCGACGGTGGTAGCTGCGAGGAGGCCCAAACACATCAGAAAACGTTTCACGACAATTCTCCCTTCGACTTTACTTCTTGCAGAACGGAACATCTGGTGTGATTTTTGCCCCCCCAGCCAGAACCCTTAGGGAGGTCGAGGCACGAGTACAGACGGCATCCAGTTTGCTGCACCGCTTCATTTAATGCCACTCGTGCGGTCTGTGCAAATCGAGGCGGCGGGAATCTCAGCTGCTGCGGAAAACCATACTGGTTTCCGCCACATAGGCTTGCGAGAGGCTTTTTGTTCATAGCGGCCGGAGATACGAGAGCACCGATAAAGGCAATTGAGGGCGCCCCGTCAGAAGTTCATTGAAAAAACAGACTTGCGCCGGGACGCGCCGCCAATATTTGTGTAAGTTTGCTTGCGCATGCAGAATTTGCAGCGCCTCGCTTTGGCGCGTATTTCCATGAATTCTGAGAGAGGAGCGATATTTACATTGGAACCAGTAACTTTTTGTGACAGATTTTCTATTTCGGAGAATTGGCCGCGCCGTTAGACTGGAATTGCATCGATCCTAAGGCGTCGCATTTCAGCGGCGTAGATCTGGTTGAGCCTGTTACCGATTTTTGAATGAGACGTTATTGACTGCATGAGAATTCGCTTTTATCTTCTTCCAATTTTTTTCTGCGTCAGCACGCTGATCGTTGCCGCGCAGCTGTCTGGCCAGTCCGGCCAGTCAACCCAGTCAAACCCCTACGGCTCTACTCAGCAATGCACGTCCGATATGCAATCAGCAGGCCTGTGTTCGGCAGGAAATTCAAATTACCCTAGCACGATGACACCGCAGCCTGGGCAATTTCCGACGCAGCAGGGACACGGCTACATCAATCCACTAACCAGCATGGGCATTAACGGCCCGAATCAGTACCAGAACTTGAATCAAGGCCAAACCGGCTTGCAGAACGGCACGACGCTGCAATCTCTTTCACTTTATGGCCTGCAGGGGCAAAGCGTAATGATTCCCCTGCCGCCAGAACCGCTGACGGATTTTCAGAAATTCGTTGCCTCAACGACAAAGATAGTTCTGCCCATTTTTGGTGCATCCCTGTTCAGTGAAGTGCCTTCGACTTTTGCGCCGCTCGATCAGGGACCGGTTCCCTCCAGTTATGTGTTGGGGCCCGGGGATCAGGTTCTTGTTCAAGTATGGGGACAGGTCAACTTCTCGATTGCTCCCGTCATCGATCGCACGGGAGGGATCTACCTGCCACAGGTTGGCGAAGTGCACCTCGCGGGCACCCCGGTGTCTTCATTGCATGAAGTGCTCCAGAAGGCTGTAAGCAAGGTTTTCCGCAATTTTCAACTGACCGCCAGCGTGGGGCAGATTCGATCGATCCAGGTATATGTGGTTGGAGAAGCACGCCGTCCCGGCGTGTATACCATCAGTTCGCTCAGCACACTGATTGATGCCCTGTTTGCCTGCGGGGGGCCGTCTACGGATGGCTCGATGCGGAATATCGAGGTCCGGCGAAACGGAAAAGTAATTACGGATTTCGATTTGTACACTCTACTGCTCAGCGGTAATCGGTCGAAAGACGTGCATCTGCTTTCCGGCGACGTAATTTTTATTCCGCCGGTAGGACCCCAGGCTGCCATCACCGGAAGCGTACGGCAGCCAGCCATTTATGAATTGCGCAAAGGGGAGACGCTGGGACAGTTGATTCAGGATGCGGGGGGAGCGTCTGAGATTGCAGCAAAGACGTATATATCGATTGAGCGCATTGTGAATCATCAGGATCGCGAGGCCATGCAAGTGTCCTTTAATGCGGCTGGACTCTCGACGCCGGTGGATAGCGGGGACCTGATTCGGGTGCATGCGATCGCTCCCCTATATAAGGACACGGTAACGCTGCGTGGAAATACCGCAAACCCAGGAAGATTCGCCTGGCATCCAGGAATGCGGCTCTCGGATCTGATTCCGAACCGTGCATCCCTGGTGACCCGCAATTACTGGTGGCGGCGCGCGCAGTTGGGACTTCCAACACCCCAATTCGAGCCTCTGCAAAGGTATCCGACGTTGATGCAGCCGAACCGGCCCTTCAATCTCCAGAGCCTCCAGAACCAGCAGCCTGGATCGAATTCGTCTGCTGGATATCCGTCGGTTCAAGGCCAGGCGCAGAACGGACTTCCGCCGGGAAATCAATTCCAGAGCCAGAACCCACTTCAAACAGGAAGTCAGCAATTTCAGACGCAGAATCCACTTCAGACGCAGAATCCACTTCAGACGCAAAATCAGCTTCAAGATCAAAACGCGTATCTCTCTCAGAGCAATCAAACGTCTTCGAGCGTTGCGGCACAGGCGCAAATTCGCACGGAGAATACGCTGGGCGCGCCTCCGCCGCTCAAAGTCCGTCTCCCGGCACCGGATATCGACTGGTCCTATGCGGTGATTGAGAGACTGAACCCTAAAACGCTGCGGACCACCCTGATTCCGTTTGACCTTGGGAAACTGGTCCTTGATCACGACCAGTCACAGAATCTGCTCTTGCAGCCTGGAGACATCGTAACCATTTTCTCGCAAGCTGATATTCACGTACCGCTCTCGCAGCAGACGAAGTTCGTTTGGCTGGAAGGAGAGTTCAAACACGCGGGCGTTTACAGCGTGAAACCCGGTGAAACTCTGAGGGAGCTGGTGCAGCAGGCTGGCGGACTCTCACCGGGCGCATATCTCTATGGATCGAGCTTCACGCGAGTCTCCACGCGAGTGCTACAGCAAGCGCGGCTCAACCAGTACGTGCAAAACCTGAGCCTCGAGATTGAGCGCAGCACGCTCAATGCGGCCAATAGCGGTTTGTCATCTGCTCAGAATCTGGCTACAGCATCGGGCGCCCAAAGCAGTGAGCAACAACTGCTGGCTCGCTTGCAGCAGGTACGCGCGACGGGGCGGGTGGTTCTCAATGTGAGACCCAACAGCAAGGGGGCTGATTCCCTGCCAAACATCGTTTTGCAGGATGGCGACCGGTTTGTGGTTCCGGCGGTGCCTTCCACGGTCAACGTCGTCGGTGCTGTCTACGATGAGAATTCCTTCCTATATTCTCGGCAACGTCGCGTGGGCGACTATTTGAAGCTGGCTGGTGGCGAAGATCGGGATGCGGACCGTCGCCACGAATTCATTATCCGCGCCGATGGATCGGTAGTCAGCAAGGTGAATTCACACACGATCTTTGGCAATGATTTTCGCTCGCTCATTGTCTATCCCGGCGATACGATCGTCGTGCCTGAAAAGCTGTATAAGCCTTCCAAACTTCTTAATTTAATGCAATATTCACAGCTGTTCTCGCAGATGGCTATGGGCGCTGCCTTCATCAACTTCATTCCATAGGGGAATTCATGGCAGAACCATCGAGCACATCATTGGAAAAGTCGAATGGGCCGCAGCAGCAGGACCACGAAATCTCGCTTCTGGAGTTGCTGGCGACTATTGGACGGAAGAAGCGTATTGTGCTGATCACGCTGACCATCGCTGTCGTGATCGGGCTGCTTCTGGCCTTTCTGCTTCCGAAGGAATATACGGCCAAGACCACATTGCTGCCCCCAAAGCAGCAGAGTTCCATGAGTTCCATGTTGTCATCACAGCTTGGAAGCCTGGGTGCCGTTGCATCGCTTACCGGCCATGGGTTGGGCCTCAAGAACCCGAATGACATGTATGTGGCGATGTTTCGCAGCCGAACTGTCGAAGATGCCATGATTCGCAAATACGGGCTGATGAAGGAGTACCATGCGAAGCTCCTTTCCGTTGCGAGGAAGGATTTTGAGGGATACTCAAAGGTCAATGGTTCGACCAAGGATGGCCTGATTCATATTTCGGTAACCGACCGTAATCCCGAACGGGCCGCGGAGTTGGCCAATGGATACGTGGCGCAGTTCCGAAATCTCTCCAACCATTTGGCCATCACAAGCGCCGCGCAGCGACGGCTCTTCTTCCAGGAGCAGATGAAGTCAGCAAAAGACAAGCTGACGAACGCGGAGTTCGCCCTGGAGCAGACTGAAGAAAAAAGTGGCATGATCGAGATCAGTAGTCAGGCACGGGCATTGATCGAGACCGGAGCCCAGCTGCGGGCCCAAATTGCGTCGCAGGAAGCGCAGGTTCAGGGAATGCGCGCTTTTGCCGCGCCTGATAATCCCAATCTGGTGCAGGCAGAGCAGGAACTCCGCGCGCTTCGCGCACAGCTTGCGAGCCTGGCCGGAAAAGGTGGTAATCCTGGCGCCGAACTGATTTTGCCTAAAGGAAATCTTCCCTCTGCCGGGCTTGAATATCTGCGCAAGTTTCGTGATGTGCAGTACTACCAGGCTATTTTTGACATTCTGGCGAAGCAGTTCGAACTCGCAAAGCTCGATGAGGCCCGGGAAGGAGCTCTGATTCAGGTCGTGGATCCGGCGATTCCTCCTGACCACAAGTCTTCCCCGAAGAGGGCGCTGATTTTGATTGGGTGCTTTGCCGGGGGTCTATTTCTAGGTATTTTCTTGGCACTGGCCGCAGCCGGGATGGATCGCCTAAATCAGGATCCTGAAACAAACGGTCAGATGCGAGCCATACGCGAAGCATTTGGCATAAAACAGCTAAAGCGCTGAGAGATCATGCCGATAAGTGCTATGTATCTAACTCCAAACAGAAGAGTTACGATCGGCCGGGAAGAGTGCGCCTGCAAACTGGAGGCGCTTTGGCATTCGCGAGGGGCGATGCTTCGTAAAAGATGAGCAAGGTGCGATTGTATCCTGGAGTACATTGTGCGAATATTTACGCGTTGCATACTTCCCAACCATTGAATCGCCGAAGAAAAAAATGACAACTTTCGGAATTCAACTGTGTTATAGATGTAGGTAAGGTCCGTCGGTCCATCAAGACGGTGGATGGACGCGGCATGAGTCTGTAGAACCCACAACCTGTAGCTTTAAGAATCTGTTGCTCGCTTAAACGGCGGATAATCAAGAAGTTAGGCTAAGGCGAAGGTGCTCCCCCCAACCAAAGAAGCAGCCTCGTCGCAGTAACCATTTTTCTCTCCAGATCGAATTACGAAGCTCATTGGCAGCTTACTACCAGCTCGTTCGCGCGAGTCGCAAGGAAAGCATGGACACTGATCTTGTGAGGAACACACCATATCCTGTGCACGTTAGCGGAGGTTTTCTGTTCGAAGATGCGGTCGAAACGCCTCAAAATAGCGCAAAGCGTGCGCGGAGTTTCTCCGATGCGAATCGGCATTCTGTAAGTGCCTGGGCACTTTCGCGGACTCGCCGGGTGATTGATCTCGCGGTCGCTGCGCTGGCGCTAACGGTATTTCTACCTCTCATGGGCCTGGTGGCCCTTGCCGTGAGACTGAGTTCCCCTGGGCCAGTTTTCTTCAAGCAACAAAGGATGGGACGCAACGGATGCGTCTTTACTCTTTACAAGTTTCGTTCGATGCATGTAGCAAAGGACCACTCAAGCCCCATTACGGTGACCGGGGACAACCGGATTACCGGAGTTGGAAAATTGCTGAGGAAGTACAAGTTGGATGAGCTGCCGCAGTTCTGGAACGTATTGCGTGGTGATATGAGCCTCGTTGGTCCGAGGCCCAAACTTCCGCATCACGAGGCTCTGCACATGCCTTTCCGTCCCGGAATTACCGGCGCGGCGACCCTTGCATTTCGTTTTGAGGAAGAAATGCTCAGCCAGGTGCCCAGGGAGCATCTGGATGCCTACTACGATCGATTCGTGAAACCGAGCAAGGCTAAGATCGACTGGGAATACATGCAGTCCGCCACGCCGAAGACGGACATTGGCATTCTCTGCCAGACAGCCAAAATATGCTTCTTGCGAGGTGAAACGAGCTATCAAGTAGAGCTGCCCGAATTTTCCGACACCATGCACGAATTTCCATTGAGACAAACAGGCACCGAATCTCAGCCCTCGTACGGTACCAGCATTATCTGAGCCCGTGTTTTTCGCAAGCAAAGGCGCAAGGAATCTGTTCCTTGCGCCTTTGCTTTTTCCTGCCTGGTTGGGTGAAAGTGCCGGTGAAGATTTCTGCCAGCGTTAAATCGGTCAACCGCATGCGAATTTTCGATCGCTCAGCCTCGAATTGGAGAGAGAATACCGCTCTTCCTTATGGTCATAGGGGAACGCGGGGACCCGGGTAGACCTTCTGCAAGACAATTTCAGCGGATGGTCATGGGGCTAGTGAGGGTATTTTAGTAAATATCCCCCGGCAGAGCCGGGGGCTTTCTTTTGTGAGCCGCTCGAAGCGGCTTGTGGGGTCGCTAACGCGGCCCCGGTTGGGTTGCGCCACCTGAAGGTGGCAAGGTCACTTCCACATATTC
>JAJYVU010000060.1 GCA_021791875.1 Acidobacteriota bacterium
AACTCGTACGTGTATGCCTTCCTCGGTGTTCGCTCCATCTTCGCCGCTCCTTCGATATCTTCTCAGAACGCTATATGGAGTACGTTTTTCAGGGGCAAGCTCACCCCTATTGTTGTTGCACTATCAACCCCAATTACAATCCCGTCGGAAATGTTGCACGCAACACAAACGCTCAATGCGGTTGTCCTTAATGTTATTTAGTTATCGGGAGAACAATATTGTTTTCCCGCCCGATAAACAAGCGAATTATGAGTGGACTACTAGTCAACGCGGGCACCCGCGCGTTTGGCAAGCATTTTTGTGTCCTTTGCGCTCTCAGCGGTCTTTGCGGTGAATCAGACCGCCGCCCCAGCAGGCAGAATATCCTCCGCATCCACCCACTCCGTCGGATCCCCGCCCGTCAGCTATCGATGCGTTAGCCCTTGCGCGAAAACCACCGTACCTTCCAGCTCTTCTCCGCCGACTGGAACAGGTACACGCCCAGAATATCGATCACCGGCTCCATCGGATGCCGGAAGCGCGCCGACACCGTCACCGCGTAATAGGTCAGCGGCAGCAGCGCAAACGCCCAGAAAAACAGCCATCGCGCCCGCGCCTTTCGTCGCAGCGCCAGCGCCAGCCCCAACAATCCTGCGAGGCTCGTGAACTGGAAATTCAGGCTCCGGCCCAGCTCCACATACCACTGGTCGTTTTCCGGATGCGTCACCCCGGCCCACCAGAAAAACACCCGGATCAGGCACAGCTTTACAAACCGCAGCGGCTTCTCGGCAATCAGCTTCTTCGCAATCGATCCGCGCCACTTCGAGTAGTCGTACTCACCCATCTTCTTGTACAGCCGGAACTGAACCGGCGACTCAAACGGATGGTTGTACTCCATCAGCTGCCCGTTGGCCCCATGTCCGTTACCCAGGTCCAGTTCCACCCCAAGGTCCGAGCGCAGCGGCACAAAATGGTGAAACACCCGGTAATCGCGATACGTCCACGGCGCCAGGCACGCAATAAAGATCAGCGCTGCCATCACGCCGTAGGCAAGCTGTGTCTTCCATCGTGGCGAGCCCCACAGAATCCACAGTCCGCTCGCCGGCAGAAACAGGCACAGCGAAGGATTGCTCAACGCGATCAGCCCCCACAGCACCGCAAACAGCGCCCACCGGCCCGGCGTGGCATTGGCCGCCGGTTCCACCTCCGGCTCGCCCGTTCCGCGCATCTTCAGCGTCAGCACCCACACCCACATAAAAATGCAGCAGGTCACTGACATGTCCCAAACCCACTTCACGTCATACTGCATCGCCGCCGGATACAGTGCCCACAGCCACGCCGCCCACACCGCCACCTTGCGGTTGAAGCAGCGCAGCGAAATCCGCCAGATCGCCGGCAGCGTAAACGCCCCAAAAATCGAGTTGATCGCCAGAATCACCCACGCCGAAGCCAGCGTGTACACCCCAAATACCTTGAACACCCCGGCCAGAATCCACGGATACAGCGGCGGCGTCCACGCCGTCGGCCCGGTGTGTCCCCAGAACGGGCTGGCATAGCCATAGCCCTCCACCAGCGACCGCGCAATCCGCCCCATCTCATATCCAAACTCGAAATGATCCCAGTGCGTCCGCAGATGGAACGTATGGGCGAACGTCATATAGGCAATGCGCACAAATAGCGCAGCCCAGAAAATCACCCAGGGGAAACGCTCGGTGATCGAGTTCGCTGGAGGAGCATCCACAGAATGGCTCGTGGAATCGGCGGAAGCGTCGGGCATCAGCTCAGGCATAAACAGTCACATTCTAATTTGCTCTCACCCGCCCTGCTGGGCTAGACTAAGAATTCGGCGCCAGAGCGGGCATTCGTCTGTCCGTATCGCCCTGAGCCTCAACCAGATCGCGCGGCACAACGCAAAGCCGCGGCCAACGGTCCGGCTCAGGCGCATCTGGTCTGAATACCCAGGTTTTTTGGAGTGAGTCATGGCTCAGGTTTGCGAAGTCTGCGGCAAAGGCCCGCAATTCGGCAATAACGTATCGCACGCGCACAACATCACCCGTCGGCGCTGGAATGTCAATCTGCGTCCCGTCAAGGTCAAGGTTGGCCCCACCGCCAACAAGAAGCTGCGCGTCTGCACCAGTTGCATCAAGTCCGGCAAAATCGTCAAGGCGTAACTCCTCGCAGGCTCGCCCTGCCCGGCCCTGCATCATCCGGCCTTCCTCAAAAAGCTCCTCACTCCGGAGGAGCTTTTTCATGTGTCCAGCCGATCGTTTCTGCCGTCCCGGTCACTTCCCCGGCTGAGCCACCATCTGCACCTTCGCGCCGGTCACCGGCCCCGGCGTGAACCCCTTCGGCGCAATCCGGCCTGACTTCGGCATCGCGTCAATCGCCCTCCGAATCGCCGCCTCCGGCGCCTTCGAATCAAAGCGCACTCCGTAGCCGTTCCGAACCACGCCCAGCGCCTTCCACAGCTTCGGCAGATTCACCTTCACCGGATGATCCGCCATCCGCGCGTACAGGTCTTCCAGTACGTGCGTGCCCGTCGCGGCGTCGCCCACCGCCAGCGCCTTCTGGATCGGCCAGTTGTGGTTGATCGTTCCGCCCGCCCGAACAATTGCGCGCAGCGCATCCTGTAATCCCTTGCGGTCATGCGTCTCCTCGCGAATCGACACATCGGCCAGCAGGCAGAACTGCGCACCGCCCCAGTACGTCAGCCCCCACGTATGCGTCAGGTCCAGCCCCTTGTCCCCCGGCGGCGGATACCCCTGCGGCATATCGCGCATCATGTCCCACCAGATCTTCTTCGCCGGCAGCAGACCGTTCTGCACCCGCGCCACCGGCTCAATGTACGTCGCCAGACCCTCCTCGATCCAGTGATGTTTCCACTTCTGCGTCGGGAACGCCGTATGCACCATCTCGTGTGTCATCATCCAGTCGCGATTCAGTTCCGCGGGCGTCGTATTCTGCCCCACCCGCATCAACGTAAACGCCGGATCGCCGCCCACATCGCCCCACGTCGTGCCACTCAGCACGCCCTCGGCATTCGGCACAGGCTCAATCAATATGCGATCCATCGGCACCGGAAATTGCCCGTAATACGTCGCCACCGAGCTCGCCGCGTCCTTCACCCACCGCATGATCTGCCGCGTCGATAGATCCAGTTGCCCCGGCCCAAAATCCACTTCTATCTTTGACGCCCCAATATGGAACGACGCCGAATGCGCCACCGGAGCCTTCCACGGCGGTCCCCATGGATGTCGCGGATGATGCCACTGCCCCACCTGCGCATGCGCTGCAGGCGCAGGTACCATACCGCACAATCCCAGCACAACACAGCACACTCGCAGCCGGTCCCGGACACGGCCGCGCCGAAGCAGAAAATTTTTCAATCTCACGTCTTTTTAGACGCGACACTGTGCCAATCGCTGGCATATTTCCGCATTTCTCCCCCTGGCTCCCGCTAAAATCTCCCTCACACCAGCCGGTAAACAAACATCCCGCCAATCAGCAGCAGCCAGATCCACAGCGCAAACTTCAGCGGCCGCTTCGGCACGCGCATCGACAGCATCGTCCCCAACGCCGCACATCCGGCGAGCGAAACGAAACCAGGTATTGCATGCGCGCGCTCTCTTACGAGCGCGCCGGCGCAGCTTCAATATGAATCCCGCACTCCACCTTGCGCCCGGCCCAGCGGCCCGACCGCGGATCATTCGGATCCACCGGCAGCGACGTGCACGGCTCGCAGCCAATCGACGAGTACCCTTTGTCATAAAGCGCCAGCAGCGGAATCCCGAAATGCTGGCATGCGTACCACACATCCTTCGTCGTCCAGTCCGCCAGCGGACTCAGCTTCAGCACCTGCTCGCCGCCCGGCAGCGTAAACGGCGCAACCTCCTCCAGCGTTGCGCGCGTCTTGGCCTGCTCCCGGCGCAATCCCGTAATCCACACCTTGTACTGCGCCACCGCCCGAAACAGCGGTTCCACCTTGCGCATTCCGCAGCAGCGGTCCGGAGCCGTCTGGTACAGCACCCCAAATTCCGCCTCCTGCTCCGCAACCGTCTTCGCCGGCAGCAGGTTGATGAGCTTCACTCCCCACTCCTCCGCAATCTGGTCGCGGTATGCATACGTCTCGGCAAAGTGGTAGCCGGTATCCAGAAACAGTGTCGGAATCTCAGGCCGCATCTCCATCGCCAGTTTCAGCAACAGCACATCCTCGGCCTGAAAGCTGCACGTCAGGCACACATCCTCCGTCACCGGCGCATCGGCAAAAGCCTTCGCCAGATGCGCCTTCACCCGCTCGATCTTCTCGCTCAGTTCCTTGCTCAGACTCTCGCTCATCATCCCTCGCTGTGGCGCTTTCGATTCCAGTCCTTACAAGGCTGACTGCTGCCGCGTGGCTCTTTCCTCAAGAAAGAGCCGCCTTGCACTGCGCCCGCCTGCCGGCCTGTGAATCGAACAACGCCTTATTGCAGAATCTTGTTCTCTCGCAATTGCTTCAGAATCTCCGCCACCGCGGCGTCGATATGGTCCGTCGCAATCTCCACCACGGCAGCATCTCCAATCTTCAGCCGCGCCGGTGCAGGATCTTCGCGATGCACCAGCACAAGGATTCCTGAAGACGCCAGCGCCGCGTGCATCGCCGGAGCACGCCGCAGCGCCCGCACCGTCACCGCGCCCAGGTCAAACAGCGCGTGCTCCAGCGCATCGGCCACCTCCGCCGGGCCGCGCAGTTCCACCACTTCGCCCTCATGTCCCCAACGCTGCGCGCGCTGCTCTGGCGTCACCGGGCCTTTGTGTTGCGAGTGCGGCTCGTCCTTGAAGATCTCCCTCACCATGCCCGCCGCCACCGTCGCATTCGTCCGCCCGTCGATCAGCGCAAACGCGCCCGTACCGCGAATCTCCGCGTATCGGTCCAGCGCGATCGGCCGGCGTGTCTCCACCTCCACCACACCGATCTCGTTCATATTCAGGCTGCCGGCGGCAAACTCCTCCAGAGTGCCCACATCCACGCGATGCCGCACGCTCAGCTCGCGCACCGGCACCGTGTGGCTCGTATGCTTCAGCAGGTACCGCCGTGTCGGATCCAGTGCCTGCCCATCCATCCACACCAGCGACGCCGCAAACCGCCGCGAAAGCTGCGCCTCTTCGCCGCCGCGCACCAGCAGATCGCCCCGGCTGACGTCCACTTCGTCTTCCAGCGTCACCGTCACCGAGAACGGCGCATGTGCTTCCTGCAAATCGCCGTCATACGTCACAATCCGCTCCACTCGCGACTTCCGCCCGGAAGGCAGCACCGTCACCGCATCGCCCACCCGAATCGATCCCGAGGCAATCTGCCCCGCGAAACCGCGAAAATGCTGGTCTGGACGCACCACCCGCTGCACCGGAAAACGGAACGCCGCACCACTCGTATCCTCCACGCTCGGCAGCGACTCCAGCAGTTCCAGCAGCGACGGCCCGCCATACCACGGCGTCTCGCCCGGCGAACGCTTCGCCACATTCACACCCAGCAGCGCGCTCACCGGCAGAAAATACAGCTCCACCGGACGCCCATCCGCATTCGCAGCCCGCAGAAAGGCCTCGAAATCCTGCTGAATCCTGCGAAACACCTCTTCGCTGTAATCCACCAGGTCCATCTTGTTCACCGCGACAATCACATGCCGCACGCCCAGCAGCGACGCAATATACGCATGCCGCCGCGACTGGATCAGCACACCCTTGCGCGCATCCACCAGCACAATCGCCGCATCCGCCGTCGATGCGCCCGTCGCCATGTTGCGCGTGTACTGCTCGTGCCCCGGCGTGTCCGCAATGATGAACTTCCGCCTCTCGGTCGAAAAGTACCGGTACGCTACGTCAATCGTGATGCCCTGTTCGCGCTCCGCTCGCAACCCATCCGTCAGCAGCGCAAAGTCCAGCACACCCGCACCGGCTGTGCCCTTGCCCTCAATCGAGCGCACATGATCGTCATACACGCTGCGCGTGTCATACAGCAGCCGTCCAATCAGCGTCGACTTGCCGTCGTCCACCGATCCCGCCGTCGAAAACCGCAGCAGATCCTTGCCGCGCTCCTGCTCCAGAAACTTCTCAATCGAGAAAACCGTGCCCGTTTCTTTTTGTAACTGATCCTGTTTCGTAATCAGGGAAGCCATCCTAGAAATAACCCTCCCGCTTCTTGATCTCCATCGAGCCTTCCTGGTCGTGGTCAATCACGCGGTTCGCGCGCTCTGAGGAACGGAACGACAGCAGCTCCGCAATAATCTTCGGCAATGTGTCCGCATCCGAGCGAATCGCTCCCGTGCACGGGCTGCAGCCCAGCGACCGCAGCCGCGAACGCACCATCTGCGGCTCCTCGCCCGGCAGCCGCACAAATTCCTGCTCAATCGGCATCAGCACCTCGCCGCGCACATACATGGGCCGTTCTTTTGCGTAGTACAAATCCACAATCGGAATCTTTTCCTCGTGGATGTATTGCCACACATCCATCTCCGTCCAGTTCGAAAGCGGAAACACCCGGATGCTCTCGCCCGGATGTACCCGCGCGTTGTACAGGTTCCACAACTCCGGCCGCTGATTCTTCGGGTCCCACTGCCCCGCCGTATCGCGGAAGGAATAAATCCGTTCTTTCGCGCGCGACTTCTCCTCGTCGCGCCGCGCCCCGCCAAAGGCCGCGTCGAATCCGTAATGCTTCAGCGCATCCAGCAGAGCCTGCGTCTTCAGCAATGCGCAGCAGCGCTTTGTGTCCAGCTTGATCGGATTCGTCCCCGCCGCGATCGCTGGCTCGTTCCGCCACACGTGCAGCTCCGCGCCCACTTCCTTTGCCATGTTGTCGCGAAACTCCAGCATCTCAGCGAACTTGAAGCCCGTATCGATATGCAGCAGCGGAAAAGGAATCGGCCCTGGATAAAACGCCTTCTGCGCCAGCCGCAGCATCACCGACGAGTCTTTGCCGATGGAATACAGCATCACCGGCCGCTCAAACTCCGCGGCAACCTCGCGCAGGATATGAATGCTTTCCGCCTCCAGCAGGCGAAGA
Organism: Acidobacteriota bacterium; assembly: GCA_021791875.1. Lineage (GTDB taxonomy): Bacteria > Acidobacteriota > Terriglobia > Terriglobales > Acidobacteriaceae > Acidobacterium. The sequence continues at coordinate 7,013 of JAJYVU010000060.1, forward strand.
TGACCCGGATTGGTCCGTATAGCCGGCTCAGTGGATACCGTGGAAACTAAGCTCTCGGTGAACAGCATGCGACCTCGTAAGAAAAATTCAGTGCGATCTGTCTGAGGGAAAGCTGCCGTTCCAGTAAGCTCCGGCAGCGAGTCAGCAACGAAGGGACTGGCCGGTAACTTGCTTCGCGCTTAACAACACGCGAACCGGTGCCCACAGCCTGCGGGACAGGCGCGACAACAACAGAAGATACACATCTGGTTGAGGACCGGTTTCATGACTTATTCGTGAGGCTAACAAAGAGTTGCCGCCAGAGCAACCCTATTCCTCTTTCGCAAATTTAAGTGACGTGGAATTGATGCAGTATCGCAGCCCCGTCGGTCGCGGCCCATCCGGAAACACGTGGCCCAGATGACCTCCGCAGCGCGCGCACGTCACCTCAATCCGCCGCATGCCAAAGCTTTCATCCTCGTGCGTCGCCACCGCATCATTCTCGGCGGGATTCCAGAAACTCGGCCACCCGCTGCCGGACTCGAACTTCGCATCACTCTGGAACAGCAGCGCTCCGCACGCCGCGCAATGATAGCTGCCCTTCTCGTGATTCCGGTACAGCGCCCCGGAAAATGCCGGCTCCGTGCCCTTCTGCCGCAGGATGTAGTACTGCTCCGGCGTCAGTTCCTCGCGCCACTCGTCTTCCGTCTTCTGTATCTTCTCCATCACCGTTCCCCTTGCTTTTCTCGCGAATCGGATGCCGCAAAATCTCCCCGCTCACCCTAGCTGGGCGATCAACTCAATCTCTACCAGCGCATCCTTGGGCAGCCTCGCCACTTCCACCGTCGAGCGCGCCGGAGCTACCGCGCCCTCCGGCGCAAAATACCGGCCGTACACGCCATTCATCGCCGCAAAGTCGCCCATGCTCTTCAGAAACACCGTGGTCTTCACCACCTGCGAAAATCCCGCACCCGCGGCTTCCAGTACGGCTTTCAGGTTCTCGCACACGCGCACCGTCTGCGCTTCCACGCCGTCTTCCACCATCGCGCCCGTCGCCGGCTCCAGCGCAATCTGCCCTGATGTAAACAGCAAATCCCCCACGCGCACCGCCTGCGAATACGGCCCGATCGCCGCCGGCGCACCCTTCGTCACCACTGCCTGCTTCTCACTCTCACTCATGGTCCAGTATTGTGCCGTGCCCATCTGTGTTCGCGCAAACCCGATCCCCCCATCCATATGCCGCCTTGCGCCCAAACCCGGACGCCCTTTGACTTTGCCCATCCCGGAACCACCCGGCTCACCTTGGACTTTTCATGGAGTCTAGTAGAATAAGTGTCAGGCCGATGATCACAGTTTTCCACCGTTCACCCGCGCGGACCATTGCCGTGCTTGCAGTCCTTTTGGCTGTTCCCTTTGGCGCTCTCGCGAAGCCAAGGCGCCATGCGTCCTCAAGGCAGCAGTTGTCCGCCGCACCGCAGGGCCCCAATGTTTCCCACAACACTCAGCACCAGTACAAGCTGACCACCAACGTGAATGAAGTCGATCTCGTCTTCACGGTCACCAACAACAAGGGGCAGTTCGTCAAAAACCTGAAGGAAAGCGACTTCGCCCTGCTCGACAACCATCGCGCACCGGCTGAGGTTTACAGCTTCACCCAGCAAACCCAGCTTCCCCTGCGCCTCGGCATCCTTGTCGATACCAGCAACTCCATCCGCGAGCGCTTCCAGTTTGAGCAGCAGGCCGTCAACAGCTTCCTTCTCCAGATCATGCGCCCATCGACGGATAAGGCCTTTGTCGAAGGCTTCGACGTCACGCCCAACTTCATTCAGGGCTGGACCAACGACCTCAGCAAGCTCGACAACTCCGTCCAGCAGCTCAGCCCCGGCGGCGGAACCGCCCTCTATGACGCTGTCTACAGCGCCTGCCGATACAAGCTCCTCAAAGCCGCCAGCGGTCCGTTCTATGTGCGTCGCGCCATTGTCCTCGTCTCTGACGGCGAAGACGATCAGAGCCACGCCTACCTCAGCGACGCCATCCGCGAGTGCCAGCGCGCCCAGACCGCCATCTACGCCATCAGCACCGACGACGATCCCACTCCCGATGAGCATGGCGACGGCGTGCTGAAGAAAATGGCCGAGGAAACCGGTGGACAAGCCTTCTTCCCGCGAAGCCTCCACAACCTCCCCATCAGCTTCAGCTCCGTCGAGGACGAGCTTCGCAGCCAGTACGCTCTTGTCTACAAGCCCGCGGACTTCAGGGCCAACGGCGAGTTCCGCTCCATCTATCTCTACTGTCTGGATCGCCGCTACAAGGTCCACGCCATGAAGGGCTACTTCACTCCCAAGGCCGAGTAGGGCGGAGCTGGACTCCGCCTCACCCCTTCACCATTTCCACCAGCGCCGCTTCATCGATCACAGGCACTCCAAGCGCGCGCGCCTTGTCCAGCTTCGACCCTGCTTCCTCACCGGCCACGACATAATTCGTCTTCTTGCTCACAGACCCGCTTACGCGCCCGCCGGCGGCCTCGATCTTTTCCTTCGCCTCTTCACGCGTCAGGTTCGGCAGCGTGCCGGTCAGCACAAACGTCCTGCCCTCCAGCTTGCTGCTCCTGCGCCGTTTCTCCGCCGTAAAGCGCAGCCCGGCCTCGCGCAGCCGTTCCACCAGGTTGCGATTCCGCTTCTCGTGGAAGAACTCCACAATCGACTCAGACACCCTCGGCCCCACATCGTTCACCTGCTCCAGATCTTCCTGTGAGGCCTCCATCAGCGCATCCATCGACCCAAATTCGTCCGCCAGCGCCTGCGCCGTACGCTCGCCCACAAATCTTATGCCCAGCCCAAACAGCACCCGGTCCAGCGGCGCTTCCTTCGATTTCTCAATCTCGCCCAGCAGCGCTCCAGCAGACTTTTTCCCAATCCGCTCCAGCGTCAGCAGTTGCTCCTCGGTCAGCGAATACAAATCCGAAATCGTCTTCACGAGCCCGTTTTCCATCAGCTGCACCACCACCGCTTCGCCCAGGCCTTCGATGTTCATCACGCTGCGCGACCCAAAGTGCAGCAGGCTCTCCCGCAGCCGCGCCGGGCAGTCCACATTCACGCAACGGTAATCCGCCTCGCCGGGCGCGCGCACCACTTCGCTGCCGCACTCCGGGCATTTCTCCGGAAAATGAAACTTCCTGTGCCCACGCGGATGCGCCTCATCATCGACCACTTCCACCACCTTCGGAATCACATCCCCGCCGCGCTCAATCCGCACATAGTCGCCAATCAGCAGCCCCAGCCGCTCAATCTCGTCGGCGTTGTGCAGCGTGGCATGCGTCACTGTAACGCCGCCCACCTCCGCGGGAGTCAGCACCGCCACCGGCGTCAGCTTCCCCGTGCGGCCCACCTGCACGCGAATGCTCTCCACCTGCGTCACCGAGGCCCGCGCCGCGAACTTGTACGCCGCCGCCCAGCGCGGAGCCCGTCCCGTATACCCCAGCCTCTTCTGCAGCGCGGCGGAATTCACCTTCACCACCACGCCGTCAATTTCGTAACCCAAACGGTTTCGACGCTCCTCCGCCCGAGCCACAAACTGCAGCACCGCGTCCACTGTCTTCGCCGCGTCGCGATGCTCATTCACCCGGAAGCCCAGCGTTGCCAGCGCCTCCAGCGCCTCATCCTGCTCGGCAAACGCGTCCTCGCCCGTCTCCGTCAGCGCAAAGTACGCATAGAAGTCCAGCCGCCGCTGCGCCACAATGTTTGGCTCCAGCGTCCGTATCGTCCCAGCCGCCGCATTCCTCGGATTTGCCGCCGGCTGCAGACCCCGCTCCTCGCGCTCCACATTCAGCCGGTCAAAGGCCTTCAGCGGCATCACAATCTCGCCGCGCACCTCAAAATTCGACGCCATGCCTGCGCTTTCCAGCTTGTCTTTGCTCATCGACAAGGGCACAGACCGGATCGTCCGCACGTTTGTCGTCACATCCTCGCCCGTCTCGCCGTCGCCGCGCGTCAGCCCGCGCGCCAGCTTCCCATCGCGATAATGCAGCGCCATGGAGAGCCCGTCCAGCTTGTACTCGCACACGTACTCAACCTTCGCGTGCGCCCCGGCCAGCTCGCGCACTCTCCGGTCCCAGTCACGCAGCTCTTCCTCGCTGGTCACGTTGTCGAGCGACAGCATCGGCCGCGAGTGCCGCACCTTCGCAAAGCCTTCCTTCGGCTTGCCGCCCACTCGCCGCGTCGGCGAGTCCTCCGTCACCAGCTCCGGGTGCTCTGCTTCCAGCTTCTGCAGCTGGCGCATCAGCCCATCGAACTCGGCGTCGGAAATCTCCGGCGAATCCAGAACGTAATACCGGTACTCATGATGGCGAATCTTCTCGCGCAGCGACTCGATCTGCCTGGCAATATTCATCTCGCCCATGCCATGGATTGTAGCCGCGCCGCACTACTTCAGTGCAGACTCGACGGCGGTTCCAACCGGCGAACCCAGCCCCGTGCAGGGATCCCATCCCGGGCCGGCCGAGTAAGCCCCGTTATTCCCCTTCGTGATGTCGTGAAAGTCGCCCGGATTTTGGTAAAGCGTCGGATTCACAAATCCGGCCGGCACGCCCTTCTGCTGGTTGATCAGCGCTATCAGCGCCGCCCATAGCGGAGCCACGGCGCTGGTGCCGCCAACCACCGTCTGCTGTCCATCCACCAGGATGTTGTATCCGCTGTACGGCGAAGCATCCCCGGCAACGTCCGGCACGCCCCGCATCGTTCCCCCCGGCACGCCGGCATTCGCCTGCCAGCTTGGCAGCGAAAACACCGCGCTCACGCCGCCGCCCGTCGCTCCACCCGTCGACCCATTGTTCCACACTGTCTCGCTTTGAATCGTCGTTCCAGATGCGATCAGCTCCGTTCCGCCGCAGCCCAGCACATGGGGACTCGACGCCGGAAAGTCCACATGATTCTGTCCGTCGTTCACCCCATCCGACGAACCGCTGTCTCCCGCCGCCACCGTGATCGTCACTCCCAGCGCCGCCGCTGACTGGCATGCATGGTCCAGCGAAGTCATTCCCGCTGAACTCCAGCTCGACTCCGGCCCTCCCCAGCTGATGGAAAGCACCGACGGCCTGTTCGTCGCATCATGTACCGCCGTCGTCACCGCGTCCACAAATCCCTGCTCGGTGTTCGGCGCAAAATACACGGCAATCTTCGCACCCGGCGCGATCGACCCCGCAACTTCAATGTCCAGCGCCACCTCCGGATCGGCTCCGTTCGGATTCCCCGGCGCATTCACCGCCCCATCCACCGATACGGCGACGACCGTCGGCGTCTTCACTCCCAGCGCCGGAAAATACTGCTGCAGGTCGCTCGTTTCATAGCCGCCACCCAGTTCGATAATGCCAATCGTCTGCCCCGTTCCATCCACGCCCTGTGGAAAGCTGTACAGCGCAGCCACCTGCGGCGGATTGAAACTCACCGCCGCGGCGGCTCGTTTCCCTTTGCCTCGAAACCGAAAGTGCGCCCTCGCAATGGGCCGGGAATCCAGTCCCAGCACCGCTTCCACAATCTCTGCCATGCCTCGCGGCATGCTGATGCGCCCCGTAAACGAATGAAACCGCGCCTTCTGCTTCTGATCGCGATAATCGTGCAGCTCCACGCCGAAGGCGCGCTCCATCTGCTTCGCGGTCCCGCATAACACCAGCGTTCGCCTCGCCTGGCTCGATGCTGCCTGGTCTACGGCCAGCCCATGCTCAGCCGCAAAACGCGCCACCGTCGCAAAGTCTGCCGGATCGGCTCCATACTGCGCGTCAAACTCCTCGCGCGAAAGCACACGGCCGCCCAACGCAGCCAAATCCAATGGGTTCCTGCGGCGAACCATCACCGAAACTCGAATCGCTTGTTCGGGGGGTGTGCGGGCTATATGCTTAGTGCCTTCCGGCGCTTGGCGTTCGCTCCTCGGCAACTCAATGCGCTCGGGATCAACAGGGGACATCGCGACTCCTCGTTTCAAAGCAATACCTGGATTGCCCGCCGCCGGGGGATGCGGCTCGCGAAGTTCGAATGACCCAAAGCGGCGCAATCACAACGGACTCGATTTCAGCCCTTGAGCCTCTAGGATGCGTTCCGTGCCGCCTACAGCGGTATATTCCCGTGCTTCTTCGGCGGATTGTTTTCCCGCTTGCCGTCCAGCATCTCCAGTGCCGTAATCAGCCGCCGCCGCGTCTCCCGCGGCAATATCACCGCATCCACATATCCGCGCTCCGCCGCCACATACGGGTTCGCAAATTGCTCGCGAAACTCCTCCACCTTCGCTGTGCGAATCTCCTTCAGCACTTCGGCCTTGCGCTCCTCGCTCAGCGGTCCTTCGCGTTCCGCGGCCTCTTTCAGCACCTTCTGGAACTCCCGCCCGTACACCACGTTCACCGCGCCCTCGGCCCCCATCACCGCAATCTCCGCCGTCGGCCACGCCAGGTTCACATCCGTGCGGATGTGCTTCGAGCTCATCACGCAGTACGCGCCGCCATACGCCTTGCGCGTGATCACCGTCAGCTTCGGCACCGTCGCCTCGGCAAAGGCATACAGCAGCTTCGCCCCATGCCGGATAATCCCGCCGTACTCCTGGTCCACGCCCGGCAAAAACCCCGGCACATCCTCCAGCGTGAGCAGCGGAATATTGAACGCATCGCAGAACCGCACAAACCGCGCGCCCTTCACACTCGCATTGATGTCCAGCACCCCGGCCAAGAACGCCGGCTGATTCGCCACAATCCCCACCGGCCGTCCGTTCAGCCGCGCAAATCCCACCACAAGGTTCTGCGCGTAGTGCTCCTGCACCTCAAAGAAATACCGGTCGTCCACCAGCCGGTGAATCACGTCCTTGATGTCGTACGGCTGTGCCGAGTCTGCCGGAACCAGCGTGTCCAGCTCGCGATCCGCGCGGTCCACCGGGTCCGTGCACGCCCGCCGCGGCGGATCGTCCAGATTATTCGACGGAATAAAACTCAACAGCTCCCGCACCATCGCCAGGCACTCCTGGTCGTCGTGCGCCATGAAGTGCGCCACGCCCGAAATCTCGTTGTGCGTCGACGCGCCGCCCAGCTTTTCCTTTGTCACGTCCTCATGCGTCACCGTCCTGATCACGTCCGGACCGGTCACAAACATGTAGCTGGTCTTGTCCACCATCAGCGTGAAATCGGTAATCGCCGGCGAATACACCGCCCCGCCCGCGCACGGCCCCAGAATCGCCGAAATCTGCGGAATCACCCCGCTCGCCAGCGTATTTCTCAGAAAAATATCCGAGTACCCCGCCAGCGAAACCACGCCTTCCTGAATCCTCGCCCCACCTGAATCGTTCAGCCCGATCATGGGCGCGCCCACCCGCATCGCCATGTCCATCAGCTTCACGATCTTGGCCGCGTTCGACTCAGACAACGATCCGCCAAAAACCGTGAAGTCCTGCGCAAACACAAACACCACGCGCCCGTCGATGCGCCCGTGGCCCGTCACAAACCCGTCGCCCGCGATGCGCTTTTCCTGCATCCCGAAGTCCGTGCAACGGTGCGTCACCAGCCGGTCGGTTTCCTCAAACGTGCCTTCGTCCAGCAGCAGCTCAATCCGCTCCCGCGCGGAAAGCTTGCCTTCCTTGTGCTGCCGTTCGCGACGTTCCGCACCGCCACCTTCTTCGGCGAAACGGTTGCGGCGCTCCAGTTCTTCCACTGCATGCTCAGGCTTGGTCATCGCAACGGATTATAGAGGACGCAGGAAACGGTTCTGAAGGCGCAAAAGATCTCCCCCTGCCGGCCAGACACAGAAAAACCTACCCGCCGTATCTGTCGCTGAATTTTTTATCCCGGGGTCATTGCGTGCTCTGGTTGCAAATTCCTCAACAGGCCTTCGCCTGCCAGAGGCCTACAACTCGTGGTGGAAGAGGTCGTCCTTGTCCTTACGTGGTGAGCAGACGCAGCCCATACAGCATCCTATGAGCAGCCCCACTCCCAGCGTGACCAGCAACGCCGGCACCAGCACACCCCAGTGCGACATATGGGTCAACAGATCTTGCATGTGCATAAACCACATACACTACTCCATGAGTTAAGACACTAAAATCGCGAGCAAAGTTTCCCTTCCGCCACGAATCTCAGTGAAAAATCAACTCGCCGTCATCGTTTCATTACTGGGGCCCGTTTCGCAAGTCAAAATCTGCCCCAATGACGCATATTTTCCACTTCCCGCCCTGCGCCGCCACCCAGGAACATCCTGGCTTTTTAGCAAATAAAAGGCGAAAATGTAGCCGTTGTGGTGCAGTTAACCCCATTCGACGATCCTTCATTGACAGACACCTCACCCCGCCTGCGCTGGCTCTTTCTCGACCTCAATTCCTACTTCGCCTCTGTCGAGCAGCAACTTCGCCCCGAGCTCCGCAACCGCCCCATCGCCGTCGTTCCCGTCATGGCAGACACCACCTGCGCCATCGCCGCCTCCTACGAGGCCAAGGCCTTCGGCATTCGCACCGGCACCCAGGTCGCTGAAGCCAAACGCCTTTGTCCCGGCATCGCCCTCGTCGAGGCCCGCCACGACGTCTACGTCGACTACCACAACCGCATCGTCGAGGCCGTCGAGCGCTGCGTCCCCGTCTCCGCCGTCTGCTCCATCGACGAAATGGCCTGCCGTCTCATCGGCCGCGAGCAGCCGCTCCTGCACGCCCTCGAACTCGCCCGCGACATCAAAGCCTCCATCCGCACCCATGCCGGAGACACCCTCCGCTGCTCCGTCGGCCTCGCGCCCAATCGCTATCTCTCCAAGGTCGCCTCGGACATGGACAAACCCGACGGCCTCGTCGCCCTCACGCCTGACGTCCTCGATACCGCGCTCCGCCGGCTCACCCCCCGCGACCTGCCCGGCATTGGCGCCCGCATGGAAAAACGCCTCCACCTGGCCGGCATCCGCACCATGGATCAATTGCTCGCCCTCGACCGCGAAGCCATGAACCGCGTCTGGGGCTCCATCAATGGAGAAAAACTCTGGCACTGGCTCCGCGGCCAGGACTTCAACGACCCCGCCCTCGAGCACAACAAATCCATCAGCCAGAGCCACGTCCTACCGCCCGAGCTCCGCACGCCCGAGGGCTGCTATGCCGTCGCCCATAAGCTCCTCCACAAGGCCGCCATGCGCTTGCGCGCCGCCCGCCTCTGGACCACCCACCTCTCCCTCACCATCAAGTACGCCGTCCCAAAATCCGCCGCCCGGCAGCTCCACTACTCCGGCATCCCCGAGCAAAACTGGTCTCAGGGCACTGCCATCATCGAGTGCCAGGACAACCACACCCTCGTCGAAGCCCTCCGTAAACTCTGGGATCAGCGCCCCACCGATGCCGCTCACCAGAAGCCCTTCTATGTCGGCGTCTGGCTCGGCAATCTCGTCCCCGACCATCTCCACACGCTCAGCCTCTTTTCCTCTCTCGAAACCGAAACCCGCCGTTCGCGCCTCACCACCGCCATCGACTCCGTCAACCGCAAGTACGGCCTCGACACGCTCGCCCCGGCCAGCATGCTCCTCGCCAAAGCCGCCGCCCCCACCCGCATCGCCTTCACCAACATCCCCGACCTGTTTTAGTGATTTACTCAACAATCGCCATTTTCTTCAACGGGCTTTCAGGCACTTGCAACAGAAGGCATTTCTCGCTCACATCCTCACGGTCGAACTTGCCATCGTAACTATTTAGACAATAATTGGCAGGCCACTGGCTGCGCTTCTGCGCTTGCGGCCCAATCACCCGTACCGGAAAGGATGGAACTCATGAATCAGAATCAGATCAGCGGAAAAATCGACAAAGCAGCAGGCAAGGTCAAGGAAGAAACCGGCAAAATCGTCAAGGACCAGAACCTCGTCAACGAAGGCCGAGCTGATCAGGTGAAAGGCAACCTCAAAGAGGCTTGGGGTAACACCCAGGAAGCCGCCCGCAGCATCGCCGAAGACATCAGCGAAGGCATGAATCAGGACGCGGACAAAAAGGACCGGCGCGCCTCCTGACCACCCCGCCGCGATCCTGCTCATCCTGCCTACGGTCCTGTCTTCGCCTCGCCGCCGGCAGGATGAGCCATTGCCTCGACCCATCCGCTCTCCCTTAAACTAAGCCGATGTCCTACCGCGGCCGCATCGCACCATCTCCCACCGGATACCTCCATGTCGGCCACGCACGCACCTTCTGGATCGCTGCCCAGCGCGCCCAGTCCAAGCACGGCACGCTCATCCTCCGCAACGAGGATCTCGACCCCGACCGATCCAGACCCGAGTACGTCCACGCCATGTTCGAAGACCTCCACTGGCTCGGCATGCATTGGTCCGAAGGCCCTGACATCGGTGGCCCCTACGCTCCCTACTCCCAAAGCCAGCGCCGCCACCTCTACCTCGAAGCCTGGCGCACCCTCGTCGCCACCGGCCACGTCTACCCCTGCACCTGCAGCCGCAAAGACCTCCAGCAAGCCGCGCAGGCTCCGCACGAAAGCACACAACCAACAGACTCCCAAACCACAGACGAAGAACCCATCTACCCAGGCACCTGCAGGCCCAATCCCGGCGCCCCGCCGATTACCCCGCCCGAATCCCCCGCGGGTCTCAACTGGCGCTTCCAGGTCCCGGACGGCGAAGCCATAGAATTCACCGACGGCCACTTCGGCCCCCAGCGTCTCATCGCCGGTCGAGACTTCGGCGACTTCCTCGTCTGGCGCCGCGACAACGTCCCCGCCTACCAGCTCGCCGTCGTCGTAGACGATCACCTCATGCGCATCACCGAGGTCGTCCGCGGCCAGGATCTACTCGTCTCCACCGCCCGCCAGCTCCTGCTCTACCGCGCCCTCGGCTGGACCCCGCCCGACTGGTACCACTGCCCCCTCGTCACCGACTCCGAAGGCCGCCGCCTCGCCAAGCGCCACGATGCCCTCTCCATCCGCACCCTCCGCCAGCAAGGCCAAACCCCAGCCCAAGTCCTCGGCCTCGAATAACCACCCCTTGCGGCTACACTCTTAGACAGTCCTTTCGCCATGGCCACCGATTTCGCCCAGAACGTCAAGCAGCAGGCTGACATCGTCAAGATCATCGGCGAATACGTGCGCCTCAAAAAAGCCGGCGCCCAGAACTTCTCCGGACTCTGCCCCTTCCACTCCGAAAAAACACCCTCCTTCTCCGTCCATGCCGGACGCCAGTTCTTCCACTGCTTCGGCTGCGGCCAGTCCGGCGACGTCTTCACCTTCGTCCAGAAAATCGAAAACGTCAGCTTCCCCGAAGCCGTTCGCTCCGTCGCCCAGAAGTGCGGCATCCCGCTCCCCAAGCGCGAATTCCACTCCCCAGAAGAAGCCGCCGAGCACCGCCAGCGCTCCAAACTCATCGAGCTCAACGAGGCCGCCGCCCAGTGGTTTCAGGAGCAGCTCCGCTCCGGCGAAGGAGCCGCCGCTCGCGCCTACCTCACCGGCCGCGGCCTCGATGACAAAGGCATCGACCGCTTCCGCATCGGCTATGCGCCAGACTCTTTCCACGCTCTCCGCGACCGCCTCCAAAGCTCCGCCGACCTCGACGCCCTCCGCAGCTCCGGCCTCTTTTCCTGGAAGGAGCAGGAAGACGGCACCGCCGGACCCATCTACTCCCGCTTCCGCAAGCGCATCACCTTCCCCATCGCCAACGAAGCCGGCCGCATCATCGCCTTCACCGCCCGCGCCATCGAATCCGGCGACAAAGCCGGTCCCAAATACATCAACTCGCCGGAAACGCCCCTCTACTCCAAGGGCCAAATCCTCTTCAATCTCGACAAGGCCCGCCAGGCCATCCGCGAAGCCGACTTCGCCGTCCTCGTCGAAGGCCAGATGGATTGCATCTCCGCTTACCTCGCCGGCATCACCAACGTCCTCGCCACCAGCGGCACCGCCTTCACCGAGATGCAGGCCCGTCTCCTTGGCCGCTACAGCAAGCGCGTCATCGTCAACTTTGACCCCGACACCGCCGGAGCCAACGCCGCCGAAAAATCCATCGGCCTGCTCACGGAAGAAGGCTTCGAAGTCAAAGTCATCACCCTCGAAGGCGGCCTCGACCCCGACCGCTACATCCGCGAGCGCGGCGTCAAGGCCTATATGGAAGCCCTTCGCGGAGCGCGCCGCTACGAGGACTACCTCATCGAGCGCGCTCGCACGCTCTTCCCGCCACGCTCGCCCGAAGCCAAGGTCAAGGCCCTCAACTACCTCCTGCCCCACATTCGCCGCGTCCCCAACCGCATCGCCCGCGACGAATTCGCCTCCAACGCTGCCCACGCACTCGGCATCGACTCCTCTCTCGTCCGCGAAGAGCTCAAGCAGGCCGCCGCCAAACGCCGCGACTTCATCTCCACCGCGCAGGCCTTCCCACTCACTCGCGCCGAGCAGATCCTCCTCATGGCCTTCGCCGCGCCCCACTCCGCCGAGGCCCGCGTCACCGCGGAGAACGCCCTCGCCGAGCACGCCTCCGACTTCGCCCGCGTCCGCGAAGACATCATGCAGATCATCGACCGCCTCCGAGCCCGTCCCCACGGTACCGATCCGCTCGCCGCCATCGAAGAACCGCAGCAAAAGCAGCTCCTCGCCAGCCTCTTCGTCTCCGTCCACGACGCTGAACCCACCGCCGCCGAAGTCGAAACCACCGTCCTCACCATCCGCCGCATCGCCCTTGAGCAGCAGCAGCGCGAACTACGCACCGCCATCGCAGAAGCCGAACGAGCCGGCCGCATCGAAGACGCCCTCCAGCTCACCCGCAACTCCCAGCAAATCGCCCTCCGCCTCCGCGAACTCATCTAACCATCAGTGCACAGGTGGCGGCCCACCCAAGCAAAGCGTGGGTGGAATTGCCCGCCCCAAAAAAATATTGTCATCCCGACCGAAGTTGGCTCACCGCAAGGTGAGCGAACGCAGCGGAGGGACCTGCAGTTTGTAAGTCAGTAGCAGAAAGAAAATGGGTGCCCCGTCCAAGCTCCGCTTGGGCGGGATCCGAAAATCCCCGCTCCAAAAACGTTGTCATTCAGAGCGAAGCGAAGAATCCCGACTATCTCCCCCAGCAGATGCCCTAAAAAGTTTCTCCGATAACCCCAAACAGGAATGGCGCCGAAGGCGCGCTCGCCCGTGCGGCTAGCCCTCATTTCTCACAGGCAAGTTGTCGAGAGCGGCGGGTGGAATGAAGAAAAGTGATTGGAAAGGCCGTCATTTCATGGCATAACTGCGTTGTCAAAGCGTAGTTGGAGCCAAAGAAGGGCG
>JAJYVU010000160.1 GCA_021791875.1 Acidobacteriota bacterium
ATCACTGAGGCGCCCGTTCATGAGGATGTCCCGCGAGCGTTCCGTTATCAGGATCTCCTAATCGACCTTGAGTTTATCGCAACAAACAGCGGTAACCGTCAATGGTTCGACTCCTTTCTCGCGCGGACGAGAACCCTGCTGTCGGACGCGAAAATGCAAAGCGTCTGCGCCAGAGAAAACTCTATAACTCTGCACGATTGGCTGCGGAATTACGTTGGTGATAACCAAGCCGCCAACGGGACCCTCACGGTCATCGACCTTTCCTTAGTGCCGGCCGAAGTTGTGCACATCATCACCGCGGTCATTGCGCGCATGACATTGGAAGCCCTACAGCGCTACAGGAAACTAAACGGGGGGAAAACGCTTCCTACCGTGCTCGTCATGGAAGAGGCCCACACATTCATTCGACGCTACAAAGACGATACGGAAAGCTATAATTCTGCCACCATCTGTTGCCAGGTCTTCGAAAAAATCGCCCGAGAGGGCCGAAAATTTGGCTTGGGACTGGTGCTTTCCTCCCAGCGCCCAAGCGAGCTATCGCCGACGGTTCTGTCCCAATGCAACACTTTCCTACTCCATCGGATCAGCAACGACAAAGACCAAGAGCTGGTCCATAAGCTCGTCCCCGACAACTTGAAGGGGCTTTTGCGAGACCTTCCCTCCCTGCCTGCACGTCACGCCATCCTGCTTGGATGGGCATCTGAACTTCCAGTACTCGTACAAATGAACGCCTTGCCGGAGCATCAACGCCCAAAGTCGGACGACCCGGACTTCTGGGCCGTCTGGTCAGGCAAGCGGCGGGACGAGAACGGGCAGGACGTTCCGATCAACCGCGACGTAGCCTGGAAAGTCATTGCAGACGATTGGCAACAGAACAACCAATCGCCAGCTGAAACTGAAGCGCAAACCGTCGAGGAAGACGACCACGAATTCGATGGGGACTGGCCAGGAGATCCAAACGAGGATTACGGCCAAGAACCGGATGACGATCCACTGTTACGGTGACCATAGTGAACCTTTTCAAAGACAACGACGAAGCAGTAGGTCCTGTCGAATGTCTCGGCTCCATTTACCCGAGCGAACACGCCCGCCGCGAGCACTTCCTGAAGCTTCTCGCGGAGAAGCTCAAAGGTTCGGATTTCCGCGAGCAGGAAGGCTTTCCGCGAGGCACAGACGAGGCGATCCTCGCCATGTCCGACCCGCCCTACTACACGGCTTGCCCCAATCCGTGGCTGACGGATTTCGTCCGGCTCTACGGAAAGCCGTACAATTCAGCTGAACCCTACCGTCGCGAGCCCCTTGCTATCGATGTCTCAGTGGGCAAGACGGACTCGATCTATAAGGCCCACGCCTACCACACCAAGGTGCCGCATCTTGCCATTGTCCCATCGATTCTGCACTACACGCAGCCCGGCGATGTAGTACTCGACGGCTTTGCCGGAACAGGCATGACGGGCGTCGCAGCACAATGGTGTGGATCCGCGCCCGCTGCTTATCGGCACCAACTGGAAGCTGACTGGAGGAAGCAAGGCCGACCTGCCCCCAAATGGGGTGCCCGTCGGATTGTCCTCAATGACCTATCGCCAGCGGCCACGTTCATCGCGGCGAATTACAACCTCCCGTTTGATGCCGGTGCCTTCGCCAAGGCAGGCAAACGTCTGCTCAACGAAATCGAAGAGGAGGTCGGCTGGATGTACGAGACCTTCCACACGGACGGGAAGACCAAGGGACAAATTGAATACACGGTGTGGAGCGAAGTATTTACCTGCCCGGAATGCGCGGTAGAGATCAATTTTCTTGACGAAGCCCTTGACGATGAAACCAAGCGCGTCCTGGACGCATTCCCCTGTCCGAATTGCGGCAAGGAGTTGAACAAGGACAGTCTGGAACGGGTACTAGAGAGTCGCCTGGATCCTGTCACCGGCCAGCCGTGGCGTCGGGTCAAGTTCAAACCGTCACTGATCTCTTACTCGGTCGGAAAACATCGTTATGAGAAAACGCCCGACCAGCGGGACTTGATGATTCTGGCCAAAATCGAGGCGCTGCCGCCTCCACCATCCATGCCTAGGACACCTTTTCCTATTGAGGAGATGTACCATGGATCGCGGATAGCGCCCAAGGGCTTCACCCACGTTCACCATTTTTTCCTCCCCCGTGCCGCGCAGGCTCTGGGTCACCTGTGGAGCAGGGCCAACGCGCATCCCGACCCCAGGATTCGAGGCTTTCTGCTATTCATGGTGGAACAAGCACTGTGGACGGCATCGGTACTGAACCGGTATCGACCCACAGGCTTCTCCCAGGTAAATCAATACCTGAGTGGCGTTTATTACGTCGCGTCACAGCACGCCGAATGCAGTCCCTGGTACATTCTGGACGGCAAGCTGGATAGGCTCGCGAAGGCGTTTCGCGATCTAAAGATGAGTGCCGACGCAATAGCCATCACTACAGGCACCGCTGCCCACCTGATTCTCCCCGACGCGAGCATCGACTACGTCTTCACCGACCCGCCCTTCGGCGAAAACATTTACTACGCGGACCTCAACTTCCTGGTCGAATCCTGGCATGGCGTCACGACCGATGCGAAGCCCGAGGCAATCATTGATCGGTTTAAGCACAAGGCGCTGCCTGAATATCAACATCTCATGCAGCGCTGCTTTGCCGAATATTACCGCGTACTGAAACCCGGCCGATGGATGACGGTGGTGTTCTCGAACAGCAAGGCATCGGTCTGGAATGCGATCCAGGTCGCACTGCAGCAGGCCGGTTTCGTGGTGGCAGAAGTCACTGCGCTGG
This sequence comes from Acidobacteriota bacterium, assembly GCA_021791875.1. Classification (GTDB taxonomy): domain Bacteria; phylum Acidobacteriota; class Terriglobia; order Terriglobales; family Acidobacteriaceae; genus Acidobacterium. The sequence continues at coordinate 2,794 of JAJYVU010000160.1, forward strand.
ACAAGATGCAGGGCAGCTACCGGCAGGTCACCTCGACTACCGCGGTCAAGCAGGATCTGGTCATTTCCGCCTACAAGCCGAATGGAGGCTTGGAGCAGCGTTTTGCTGAGCGCGGCGCGACGACGGAATCCGCTTGGGATTTTGTGCAAACCCACCTGCGCAATCTCTCTGTCGTCAAGGTCAAGGTTCTGGGCGAAGGGGCGAAAGAGTTGGAATTCGTCGCCGAGCGAAACCCGCGGCGCATCTACGACCGGCTCGTGGCGTGGTTCGTGCGGCACGATGCGCCGGTCCCACTCTCCAGCGACGAGTTCCTGAGCGGCTTGGCGAGCCGCTTCCCGGTAAAAGACGGCATGGCCTTCTTGCCCGAACAGGTCGCCGAGTACGAGAAGAAGCGGGCTCAATTCGAGCGAGCCCCGCAGATGGAGTTGTTCGTCTCCGACGAGCGCAGCGCTATTGACTGGCTGGCGGACTTTTTGAAGAAACGCCCTTCGACATATCAGGAGCTGCACCCCGAGTTTATCACCCAGCTCGGGGCTGGCTGGAAGAAGCACGAGAGTAAGCCCGAACTGTCGGACCTCCTGGAGGATAACTTCCTGCGCTACGACGGTGCGGATCCGGTTCCGAGCCAGATCCACAGCTATCTCTCCACCAACCACAAGGACCTCCGCGGGATGGAAAAGAGCGATCCGCGCCTGATCGACAAGGCTCGGGACCGCTGGTATGTACCCGATCCGAACCGTGCTCAGGACCTGGAGAAGAAGCGCGACAAGGCACTGCTCAAGGAGTTCGAGACCTACGAGGGCTTTACCGGCCGCCGCCTCAAGCAGTTCCGCCTGGAAGTACTGGGCGCGGGCTTCAAGGCAGCCT
>JAJYVU010000061.1 GCA_021791875.1 Acidobacteriota bacterium
TCGTCTTCCAAGCCATCTCCGTTTACGCTCCTCGCGCTGCGCTACGCTACGCGCGAGGAGTGTAAAGGATGTCCCGGGACACTTTGTAAAGAATGTCATGAGACTGAACACGCGTCTTTGCTTGAGTGGGGTTGCCTCACCCCAAAAGCCTTTGCGCCCTTTGCGCCTTGGCGGTAGATTTTGCTTTTTTCACCAAGGGGCACAATTGCCCGTGCGGCGGCCGGCGCCTCAGGTGCTACCCTCATCGCAATGCCCTTTCTCGAAGCCAGCCACCTCACCAAGCGCTACGGAGAAGCCACGGTCGTCGACGACGTGTCGCTCTCCATCGAGCGCGGAGAAACTCTCGGCCTCGTCGGCGAATCCGGCTCCGGCAAAAGCACCGTCGCCCGCATGATCCTCGGCCTTATCGAGCCCACCTCCGGCACAGTCCACTTCGACGGCCACCCCGTCACCACCCGTAGCCGCAAAATGCGCACCCTCCGCCGCCGTTTCCAGCCCGTCTTTCAGGACCCCTACGCCGCCCTTAACCCCCGCATGCGCGTCGCTGAAATCATCGCCGAGCCGCTGGTCATTCACGAGCGGCTTTCCCGTGCCGAACACCTCTGCCGCTGCACAGAACTCCTCCACGCCGTCGGCCTCGACGACTCCGCCCTCGCCCGCTACCCCCATGAGTTCTCCGGCGGACAGCGCCAGCGCATCAACATCGCCCGCGCTCTCGCCCTGCGCCCCGAACTGCTCATCCTCGACGAGCCTATCTCCGCCCTCGACGTCAGCGTCGGCGCGCAAATCGTCAACCTCCTCCGCGACCTCCAGCGCGACTTCCGCCTCACCTACCTCTTCATCTCCCACTCCATGCCCATGGTCCGCTATCTCGCCAACCGCGTCGCCGTCATGCAGCACGGCCGCTTCGTCGAGTCCGGCCCCTGCGAGCAAATCTGCAACCACCCCCGGCAGGACTACACCCGCAACCTCCTCGCCGCCACACCCGAACTCCGCACCGGCTAACCATCTCCCCTGAAAATGCTCTAATAGATGTATGAGTTGCACCCGACGCGCAGCCGTAGCGCTGGCACTTCTTTTTGCCCCGCTTGCCTTGCACGCTCAGGCGAAACTCAGCTGCAAAGTCCAGCCCGCCACGCTGGCTGAAGCACAGAACTGCTGGCGCCCCCTGCTGGTTTTCAGTCCAACGGACAACGACCCCAATCTCCTGCGTCAGGAGCACATCCTCGACCAGGACGCCGACGACATGATGGACCGCTTCGTCCTCCTCATTCCCGTCGTCCCTGACGCCAAAAACACTCCCACTCCACTCGACTCGCCATGGACCCTCGTGAGCCAGCAGCAGATGAACCTCATCCGCGCCCAGTTCCACATCCCGGACAACCACTTCGAAGTCATCCTCCTCGACGAAATGGGCAAGCCCCTGCTCCATAGCGATCTGCCCGTCTCCACCAATCTCCTCAAGGCCATCATCCACAACCTGCCCCGCCGAAAAATCGAGAAGCTGCGCCGCGGCGCCAACTAGCTGCATCTATAGAAGTCAGTTACGTCCCCCGGGTCGAACACGAGCGACCTCACGGCGTCTTCTTCCCTTACTTCCGGAACTTTGAATCCCCGTTTGCCGTACCTCAGGCAGCATTTTTCGCCGTCCAGCCCCAAACTCCTTCGCTTCCACAGCCCTTCGTTTACCATCCCCCTTATAGGCCTCTCCCGTGAACATGCTTGCCTTCGCTCCCGAACACCCCACCCCAATCCCGGAAAGGATTGAGGCGCTCAAACGTGTCGCGCCCCTGCAGGGCATGTCGTTGGAGGAGTATCGCTGGCTCGCCGAATACGGCATCGAGCGCTGTGCGCCTGCCGGAGCCACTCTGTTTCACGGCGGCGAGCAGGCTCGCGACATGACCATCCTGCTGCACGGGGAAATCCAGGTCTATCGCGAGCGCAGCGGCCCCATCCCGATCTTCATTGGCCGCGCCGGGCAAATCACCGGCCTGCTCCCGTTTTCCCGCATGAAAACCTATGGCGGCCGGGGCCAGGCAACCGCTGAAGTCTGGGCGCTGCAATACCCGGTCGAAATCTTCCCGGAAATGCTCCGCGCCGTACCCTCCATGGTGCAGCGTTCCGTCTCCGTGCTGCTTGATCGCGCCCGCGAGGTCACCCGCCTCGAACAGCAGTCGGAAAAGCTGAATGCCCTCGGCAAACTCGCCGGCAATCTCGCGCACGAGCTCAATAACCCGGCCTCGGCGGCGCAGCGCTCCGCCGCCGGGCTGCTCAGTGAACTCCGCGTCTACGGCCGCCACAAGTTTGACCTCGGCGGCCTGTGCCTGGCCGAGCCACAACTCACCGCGCTCCACTCCTGGCAGGACAAGATCCGTCTCCGCGCCCCGGCCAATGGTATCCCGCGTCGGACCTCCAGTGAAGAGGCCATCACCCAATGGCTCCGTTCGCACGGCGTTGACCAGCCCTGGCAAATAGCGCCCGATCTCGATGAGGCAGGCGTCACCCCTGCCGACCTCGACGAGTTGAATCAGCTCATGCAGGATGCCCCGCTCGCCGTCCTGCTCGGCCAGTTTGCTTCCTCGCTACGCACCGAGCGCATGGCCCAGGCCATGCTCGACTCCACCGCGCGCATCTTCGAAATCATCGCCGCCATCAAGGACTACTCCTATTTGGATCAGGCGCCCATTCAGGATGTCGATGTGCCGCAGTCGCTCGAGACCACCCTCACCATGCTGCAATCGCGCCTGGGCGACACCTGCATCGAGCGCCGCTACGCGCCCGACCTGCCCCGTATCTCGGCATACGGCAGCGAGCTCAATCAGGTCTGGACCGCTATCCTGGAAAACGCCCTCGATGCTACCGAAGGCAAGGGGCAAATCGTCCTCAGCGTCAGGCAGGCCGGAGAGATGCTCGTCATTGAGATATGGGACGACGGCCCCGGCATTCCCGCCGCCATTCAGGACCGCATCTTCGAGCCATTCTTCACCACCAAGCCGCCCGGCGAGGGCCTTGGCCTCGGCCTCGACACCGTCCAGCGCATCGTGCGCCGCCATCGCGGCTCCGTAAGCGTACAGTCCGAACCCGGCTCCACCTGCTTCCAGGTCCGTCTGCCCATCGAGCCCTTGCAGGCCTATTAGAGCATTTGCCCTATTGGTATCGACCGAAGAGAGAATCTCAACGCAGCTTTTCCGTTAAGAAAAGCTGCGCTTGGTTCATTTCAGAAGGTTCACAGGAATAGGGGAAATGCTCGAGAGCCTGCTACTTCTTGCCGCCGCTACTCTTGCCTGCGAGTGATTGATACTGCTGCGTCTCCCGCGCTGCGGCCTGCTGCTGGCCGGCTTTTTCGTAGGCCTTGGCAAGATCCAGATGCACCTGCGGATCCTTCTCGTTGAGCTTCTCCGCTACCCGCAGCTCTTCGATGGCATGAGAGGTGTCACCCTCCGCCGCATACGCTTCGCCCAGCGCCAGCCGCGGATTCTCCTCCTGCGGCAGCTTCGCGGCCAGCGCCTTCAACCCGGCAATGCCTTCCGCCGTTTGCCCGGTCTTCAGTTGGCATTCGGCATAAATATACGCAACTTCGTCCGTTATCTTCCCGCTCTGCATGACCGGTTGCAGCGCAGCTTTGGCCCTGGCGTAGTCATTCGTCATGTAGAGGCTCACGCCCAGCGCCGCCCGCATCGTCTCATCATTTGGGTGCAGGCTCACGTAATCCGTCAGCGGGGCGATGGCCGCGCCAAAGTGGTAGGAGGAAAATGCCGCCCGGCCCAGATTTTCATCCAGCCCCGGCATGACAGGATCCCATCGCTTCGCCTGGCTGAAGTACTCGTAGGCTGATTCCACATCGCCCTGCATCCCGGCAATCGCGCCCAGGCTGTTGTAGCTGTTGGCAATCACCGGCCTCATCCGCGTTGCGAATCCCGCCGCGGCCTGCGCCGCCTCCTCGCTCGCCTTCGTTTCCATCACTGCGGTCTTCACCACCGGAGCTTTCGTGTTTCCCGCGCCGCCCGAGCCCTGATCGTAGTAATTCGCCAGCTGCTCCCGCGCACGCGACAGATTCTGGTTCATCATCGACTGCGAAATCGCCAGCTGCTTCTGCGCCGCCGCTCGATCGCCCGACTGCAGCAGCAACCGCCCCAGCAGATAATGCGCCTTCTGCACCTGATCGTGGTTGTGCGTGATATCCGTCGTAAGCGCAATCGACTTGCGCAGTGCCGCCTCGGCCTTCGCAGTCTCATGCATCGTCGCGTACAGCTGCCCCAGGTAAAAGAATGTGTCCGCGTCCTTCGGATCCAGCGCCGCTGCCGTCAGTAATTCCTTCTCCGCCGCCGCGTAGTTCTGCTGCCCAGCCTCCAGGTGGCCCAGCGCCGCATGCGCCATCGCCTCCTTCGGAAACATCGCAATCTCCTGCCGCAGTTGCGCCTCTGCCGCCGGAACATTCTGCCCGCTCACTAGGTACGCCGCCGCCAGCGAATAGTGCGCCCCCGGCATCTTGGGATCCTCTGCAACCGCTTGCTGGAACTCACCCACGGCCTTGGCCTGAAAATCCGAATCCATGTAAGCCTGGCCAAAGAGCATATGCAGGATTGCCTTGTCTCCGTAGCCCGCCTCCAACTGGCTGAAGACCTTCTCCGCGCACTTCGCGTCTTCAAGGTCGAGACACGCTACCGCCAGGTTGTACCCATTCTGGAAGTCGGAATTCAGCGCCACCGCCTTCTCCAGCGCCTTGCGCGCATCGGCGCTCTTGTGCTCCTTCAGCAGTGTCCGTCCCAGCACCGAGTACGCCCGTGCCGCGGCATTTGTGTTCTTCGGATAGCGTTGGATGATCTCATTCGCCAGCTTTTCCGCGCGCGCCAGCCGGCCCGAATGCAGTGCCAGCTCTGAATACTCCACCAGCAGTGCCGGTGAATTCGGCGCAAGCTGTAAAGCCGCGTCAAAGTTCGCCGCTGCCTTCTCATACTCGTTGCCGTGTGCCTGGGCAATCGCCAGCTCGCCCAGCGCGTCCGCCAGAAAAATCCGGTACTGCTGCTTTGCAGCCTCCCATTGATGCGCAGCCTGGTACTTCTGCGCCGTCGCATAGTGGTACTGCAATATCTTCTCGTTCTGGATCTCCACCTGGTTCGCCGATTGCGGAGTCGCCGCCCGCGCCGCTGGCGCCGCGAACACAAACACAATGCCTGCAGCGCACCATGCCCGTCGAAACAGAAACTTGTAACGTGGATTCTTTCTGGAAAACTTCATACCGCCTTCTTGCTCATCAGTCATGCACGTACCCGTCCTTGCCCGAAATGGATCGCGAATGGGAAGAGCAATTATGCGCAGTGTAAATCAGCACCGCGCACAGGTCCTCGGGAAAAAATAAACCGGAAGACGGTGCGGAGTCCGTCTTCCGGCAAGGAGGGACAACGTTAGGTTGGAGCGAATTCCTGTGGACTGACCCCGAAGCTTTGGCACCCTGCGTGGCTTCTCCGCGAAGAAAAGCCACGCATGCCGAACTCGGGTGAAACACAACCACAGGAAACCAGTTCTAGAACATGTACTTTACTGACAGTTCCAGGGTTCTCTGGTTCGGTGCACCGTTCTTCTGGTCCAGAACACCGAAGTTGTTCGGATTTCCGGACGGGTACGAGGCCGCCAGCGGTTCGAAGTTGTTCGTCCCGTAAGGCACCTGGTAGTGCAGGCTCAGCTGGCTGCCGCTGCTGAACTGCCGCAGCGGATGGTTCAGCCAGTTGAAGGCCTGGATCCGGAACTCCGCCGTCTGATCCCGCCACACATGGAAATCCTTGTACAAGGACATGTCACTGTCGAAGTAGGGAACCATCGTGTAGGGCTCGCTCACCGGGCCGTACTGACCAATCTTTGGCGGGGTGAAGCACGAGTAGTTCAGGAGCTGGTTGTGGCCCACATGCGCTTGCGGATTGCATGTCACCAGCGGGGTGATGTCAATTGCTGCATTGGTGCCGTAGTAGGTTGCCTGGCTCAGGCCGGGACCTGTAGCGCCGTTCGGCAGCGGATTCGTCTTCGAAACCGGTGCCCCGTTGTAAGGTGCGTACTGCAGTGACATTCCAAAGTTGGGATTATTGACCGACGTCAGGAAACCGCCCGACTGCCAGGTCGTGATGTTCGAGAGCGTCCATCCGTTTGCAGCACCACGCAGGAACAGGTTCTGTCCCTTGTACGGATGCTGGAAGGTGTACGAACCCGAGAAGTTGAACACATACCGGCGCGTTGTCGTCGCAGGTCCATAGTTACGACGCAGGTGGAACGCGTCTTCACTCATGTTCGTGCTCAGGTTGTTCTGGTAGGTCCAGTTCACGTTGAAGGTGGCATGCGAACCACGCCGCTCCAGGGCCATCTGCAGAGCGTCATAGTTCGAGTAACCGGCCGTGTCCAGCATGTACACGCTGTTGCTGCCGTACTCCCGGCCGTATGGCTGATAGTCGGCGTAGCTGTTGCACACGTTGCCGCTGCAGGTTGCCGTCACCTGCTCCGGATTTTTCGCCGTCAGGTGCGTCACCGGATCCGGCTTAAAGAATGCCCCGATGGGCACTTTGTTCTGGTCGTCAAAGGCGCTGAAGCCACCACCCGACAGAGCCTGGCCGCCGATCGGCAGGTTCTCCGCGTGATTGCCCACGTACGCAACTTCCAGCAGCATCTTGGAAGGAAGCTGCTGATCCACCGTGAGGTTCCACGCGGACGAGTCAGGGATCTGATCATCCAGTGGATTCACGGCATAGATGCCGGCATTCACGCAGGGATTGCTCGGACTGCAACCATTCGTGTAGTTCGGAATCTGGATGCCCGGTGCGCCGCCCTGTCCGGGAAGGCCACCGGCCACGCCGGCTTCGCCAGGTTGCCCCATCGTAATGGCATAACCCGGAGTCAGGTTGTATCCCAGGATCTGCTGCGAAGTCGCCAACTGGTTCGTGTAGTTGTTGTACTGATCTCCGAAGCGGAAGATGCCCCACCCGCCACGGACCAGCGTCTGACCATTGCCAAACACGTCATACGACATGCCGAAGCGCGGCGTCAGATACGCAAACCGGTTCGGCATACCGCTCGACGGAATACCAGGATCGACTGCATGCCAGCGGACGCCGGGATCCATTCGGCCGGCATTGAAATCCGACTGCACCAGCGAAGGTATGAACACCGCCTCACCCAGCTTGTTCTTGTCGTACCAGTGACCGAGGTGCTCGATACGCACACCATACTCAAGCGAGAGCTTCTTCGTCGCGTGCCAGGTGTCGTCGTAGTAGGCGGCGAAATCGCCGTATGCCATTTCCACGTTTTCGAACTTGTTCGTCTCGTTGTAACCCGTGGCAATACCCATCAGGAAGTTCGCCGTCGGGTTCAACGGAGAACCTTCCACTTGCCCCGTCACAACGTTCGGAAGCACGGTCCCGTACATGTTGAAGTTGCCAAAGTTTCCGTTCGGCGCGTCGCCAAACTCACCCTGGTCGTTCGTAACCTCTTCCATGAATCCACCCATCTTGATGGTGTGGTTCTTCACCTGCCAGGTCACGTTGTCCGCCAGCGACGGAAGTTCCTTCTTCACAAGATACTGATGAGAAGGATTGTCAAAAATATCGCCCTGCGAGAAATCAGGGAACGTTTCATAGCCGGCCGTGCTGTAGGAAGGCAACACGTTCGATCCGGTATTGAAGAGGGTGCCGTAGGGATAGTTCAGTCCCGAACGGGTCGCTGCCGAGGGATTGTTCGGGCCGACCGGGGCATTCAGATAGCCCCAGGCCACGATCAGGTCGTTGGTCAGGTTCGGACCAAAGGTGTGAACCAGGTGACCGGCCAGGGCCTTCGTGTAGTACCACTGCGTAAGGCCGCCGCCCGGATACGGAATCGAAGCATAGGGCGTCCAGTAAATGTGCGCGCCGTTGCCCTGCGTCAGCTCAGCCGTGTACCCCTGCTGATACGAAATGAACATCTGCGTGTTCGCTGACGGGTCATAGTCCACGCGGATCCTGTACGTCCAGCCATTCACCGTGCCCGGAATCACCTGGTAGTAGTTGTAGCCGCCAGGCGTGGTTGCCGGGTTTGAGTTCGCCTTCGGCCAGAAGCTCGAAAGCACCTTGGCGGCCGGGCTCAGGTACTGCGAAGGAATTGTGCTCTGGCTGCCACCGGTGCCGGTCAGAACCGTTCCATTCGGCAGAACCGTTCCAGCCAGATCGTTACAACCGCTGTCCACTGTGTCGTTGATGTTGCTCGCCCCGAGACAGAAGGACGAGTTGGCAGCCGTCGGCCCGAAGTTTCCGGCCATCATGTCCGGCGTAGGAATAAAGGACGTCAGAACATTCGCATTGCCGGTATCCTGCAAATCCCGCTCATAGCCGAACCAGAAACGCAGCTTCTTGTGCGTATGCGGTACCGGTCCACCCACGTTGAAGCCAGGATAGTAGTAGTGAGCGCTGCCACGCGGCAGGCCCTGGTGATTGCTCTGCCAGTCGTTTGCGTTCAGGACATCGTTTTCCGCGTAAAAGTAGCCCTCGCCGTGATACTGCGCGCCACCGGATTTGCTGATGGTGCTGATCAGAATCGGACCAAACGGCGACTCGGCGCCGAAGTTCGATGTTTCCACCGTGACTTCCTGCGTCATGTCAGGGTTAGCCGATGACATCGCCTGGCAGTTGCAGCCAGGGTCGGTCACGTCGACGCCATCCAGCAGTTGCGTCGTGCCGCCGCGATACGGAGAACCATTGGCAACAATACCGATGCCCACCGTGCTCGAAGTTGCAGTGTGCACCTGCGTAAATGCCGTCGTGTTTCCGATCCCCTGCGGAGTCGTCGTCACACCGGGCAGAATCTTGATCAGCTGGGTAACGTCGCGGGCACCCAGCGCCAGCTTGTGAATATCCTGCGCTGTCAGCACCGCCGCATGTTCGCCGTTGATCGTCGGCAGAATCTGCGTCGTCGTGTGCACTGTGATCGTCTGCGCCGCACTGCCTACCGTCAGCTTGATCGCCGGCAGTCCAGCCATCGAGCCTGCGTTCAGCACGATGCCGCGCTGCACATAGCTCTGGAAGCCCTTCGCATCCACTGCAAGGTCATACGTGCCCGGCAGCAGAGCCGTCATCGTGAACGCGCCCGCTCCGTTGCTTGTGGTTTTGCGCTGCGCCCCCGTGACCGTATCCGTCAGCGTGATCTGCGCGCCCGGTATCACCGCACCGGTCGGGTCGGTAATCGTGCCAGAAAGACTCGCCGTCGTCTGCGCATGCAGCCCCGGCACACACATCATGAGGCACATCATCGCAAACAACACGCCCCATACCTTGATCTTCAGGCGAAGACCCCTCGGGCCTCCCGCCCAAAGACTCGGGTGAGCTGTTCCTCCCCCGCGTCTCCCCATTCCAACTCTTTGCATACTGTTCTCCTGAAGCTGTCTGTTCCTTCTATCGACGTCACGGCCGGCCTTCGGCCGCGTTCGTTCCCTTTTCGCCAGTAAGACCTTTTACTAAATCTGTCTGGTAATCCGTTTTACTAGCGCAGGCCATTCTTTACATGGCCAAAAGTACGCCTGTCAAACGTTTTTTTGTGGATTTCGTGGCTTCCATTTCACCCACGTCATGAACCGCGCGAAACACCGCTGATTGCGCTGGTTTTCACACGAGGACATGCCCAGGAAAAATTGGCGGAGGAATCTGGAAAATCAATTTTCTCGCTGAGTTTTGCCTCGTCGATAGGAAGCGTATGTTTATCAAACAGTAAATTAGTGTTTACTCATTAATTATTAGGTGAAGGGGAAGCTACATCCCCCGCAATATCGCAGGCACCGGCCGCGGCGGCCCCGAGTAGCACCCCGGCATCCTCGACCCCGGAACCACCCCTACTCCCTGCAGAATGCAGTAGTACCGGTCCGCCTTCAGGTTCGTCACCACCTGCTTCTCGCCCGTATCCCACGTGATGATCACCTTGTCCACCGTCGTGTGCGTTCCCAGCCCAAAATGCAACCGGAATTCGCTCTGCGACAGGTAGCTGCCGCCGCTCCTCACTTCCTGCAACTCCGAGAGCCCGCCGGCAATCACCTGCACTCGCGCATTCAGCGCCAGCAGGTTGCCCTTGTCCTTCGCGCCGGCCAGTTGCAGGCTGATCCAGTGGTTCTTCGGATTCGGTTCCACCCGCAAAATCATCGGCCCGCCCACCAGGTTTTCCACAACCAGCTCCAGGTGCCCGTCGTTGAACAGATCCCCCACCGCCATGCCGCGGCTCACCTGCGGCTCCTCGATCGCCGGACCGGCCAGCTTGCTCGCATTCAGGAACGTCCCGTTCTCCCGGTTCAGGAACAGCAGCTTCGGCTCGCGGTATTTCGTCCCCACGTCTTTCGAATCCACCTGCGGATACACATGCCCGTCCACCTGGAAAAAGTCCGGCCAGCCGTTGTTGTTCAAATCCACAAAAGCATCGCCCCAGCCCACGTACGACTGCGTCGCCGCCTTCAGTCCCGCGCGATCTGACACGTCGGTGAAGTTGAAATTCCCGTCGTTCCGCCAGAGCGTCGTGTACTCGCCGCTGAAGTGCGAAATCGCCACCGAGAGCCGGCCCGTATGCAGGTAATCGCCCAGCGCAATCCCCATGTTGGCCTGCTCGTAGCCGTCCCCGTTCAGCGCCAGGCCAGACAGATAGCCGATGTCGGTAAAGTGTCCTTTGCCGTCGTTTTTGTAGAGATAATTCGGCTCCCCGTCATCGCCCACAATCAGGTCCACCTTGCCGTCTCCGTAGAAATCCTCAAAGGTGGCGCCCAGCCCGAAATAGTGGTTCGGATCGCTGACGCCGGCCTCCTTCGATACATCTGTAAACGTGCCGTTCCCGTTGTTCTTGTACAGATTGTCCGGAGATCCCGGCAGCCCGCGCGGCCCGCACTGCACCGGAATCCCTCGATACATGCATGTCGGCTGCGACCCCAGCTTCGGCAGGTCGTGCAGGTTCAGGTCCACATAGTGCGGCACGAAAATATCGTCCCAGCCGTTGCCCAGGTAATCGCCAAAAACCGCCCCTGTGGCCCAGCCATGGTCCCCGCTCAGCCCCGCCTGCTTCGTCACATTGGTGAACGTGCCGTTCCCGTTGTTCCGGTAGAGCACCACGCCGCCAAAGCAGCTCACCAGCAGGTCCGGCCAGCCGTCGTTGTTGTAGTCGCCCACCGACGCGCCCATTGCCCAGCACGGATCGCCGACACCGGCCTGCTTGGTCACATCCGTAAATGTGCCGTTGCCGTTGTTGCGATAGAGCGCGCTGTAGGCAGGAACGCCCTGCAGATACTGCGACACCGTCGGCGCGTTCGTAAAGTAGATCGAGGGGTAGCCGCTGTGGTTGTAGTCAATCAGCGCCACGCCGCCGCTCATCGACTCCACGATGTATTTCGCCGTCGTCGAAGAGTTATGCACAAAGTGAATGCCCGTCTTCGCCGTGATATCCACCAGCTTCGGCACATACGGATTCACCGCTGGATGGGGCGCCGCCTTCGCCACCGCCGCGCTCTGCTCCGCCCACATCCGTACCGGCACCATCAGAACGCACACCAGCCACAGCATCCAAGCCCGTTTCCAGCTCAACCCACCGACTCCTCTTCGACTGTCTCAGAGTAGACGAAGCCCCCATTGCTTGCGAAGCCGGAATCGCTCTCGCCGACGCCGCGATGGAATTCCGGCTTCGTGACGGGCTCCCGGTAGCGGATTCCCTTCAGATATCTCCCGAAGCCACGACACCCAGCCTGGCCTTCCCCGGGCGGGAAAAACCGCGCAGCACACCGCTAAGTCAGCAGACACCTGAAGAAAAATCCGCCCTACAGCGTTTTCAGTTCAAGTCTCTACAACTTGGACACCGTCCGGTGGCTTTTTCCTCAAGAAAAAGCCACACCAACCGCTGTCGGTCTGTCAACGTATGAACTGAAAACGCTTTAATTCCCCGCGTCCGCAATTGCGTAATAGCCCTTGCGCGAGTCGATCTTCAGCCCCGGCCGGTCGCAGTGAATCGTCACTTTCCGGAACTTGCCGTCCTGCTTCTTGTCCTTGGGCGTGTAGCTCACGAAGTACTGCGTGCGCAACTCCCGTGCAATCTCCCGGAACGCCTCGTCCAGCCGCCGTCCGTTGTTGCCCACGTCGATCACGCGCCCGCCGGTCTCCTCCGTCAGCCGCCGCATCTGCGCGGCGCCGGTGTAATTGAAGCCAAACCCGCCATAGAAACCCTGGTCCGCAATCAGGATCACGTAAATGATTGTGTTCGCCTTGATCGCGTCCGCAATTGCCGTCCCCGGTCTGGTCACACTGCCAAAGTCCTGCCCATCCGTCAGCAGAATCAGCGCCTTACGGCCCGTCTGCATCCGCAACTTGTCATTCGTGGTCTGCGCCACTGCGTCGTACAGCACCGTGCCCTTCGGCGTTCCCACGGTCGGAACCGTCCCTTGCCCCAGCCCCGGAATCCCCACCGAACCGCCGCCGCCCCCCGTGTTGATCTGTGCGCTGTTCAGCGCATCATCCAGAAGGGTCACATTGTTTGTGAAATCCTGCCGCAGCCGCACGCCCACGTCGAACGTCACCACAAATGCCTGATCTTTGGGCCTCAGCACGTCGCGCAGAAATCGCTCCGCCGACTGCTTTTCCAGCGGCAGAACATCCTCCTGGCTGCCGCTCGTATCCAGCAGGATCCCCAGCGTCAGCGGCTGGTTCGCATTCGCCGTCCAGTCCTTGATTGTCTGCGGCACGCCGTTCTCATCCAGCTTGCAGTCTTCCCGGGTCAAATCATCAACCAGCCCGTGACGCCGATCGAAGGCTGTGAAATAGAAATTCACAAGGTCCACGTTCACTTTCATCTTGGGGACCTTCATATTGACCACTTGATTCTGCGTGTCCGGCGCGTGACTCACCGGCGGTGCATCCGGAGAGGGCAACAGTTGCGCACAGGCTGGGAGGGTCATACCCGCTGCCGCCAGGCTAAGGCCCAGCAGCGCAGGCAGGAGGCGGTACTTCAACAGATTCATAGGAATAAACCTTCTGCTTCGATCGTGCCTGTCTTCGCTGACACGGTCACCCTGCCGGAACCCCTTGCCCAACCCCAGGCCGCAACCGCTCATCTGTTAATCTGAGGATACGCCGAAGCTGGGCGGAACGCAGCGCTGCGCACGTCTACGCTTGGAGTTGTGCAAAGCCGCACGGGGGTTATCGGGTGACGCAAGGCGCCTTGAGCATGGTTTTATCGCTGTTCTTCATTGTAGGAACGGCCTCAGCACAGCAGCAGTCCGTTCCGAATGCTCCAACTCCGCAGGCTGCGACGAAGCAGACTGCGACGAACGGCTCAAGCCAGACAGATAATCTCGACCAGTTGACGGACCAGATGGCGCCCGGCAAGGGCACACAGCCTCTGCCGGCGCAAACTGCGCCCACTCCGCCTCCGATTTCGCAGACACAGGGCCCCGTCGGCAACCAGCCTCAAAAAACACCGCCCGAAATGCCCGCCCCAGGCCAGCAGGCCTACAAAATGATCGTCCCCGTAACCTATGTCAACGTCCCGGTTACGGTCCTCGATAAGCACGGCCGTCCCGTCGCCGGCCTCACCTGGCGTCAGTTCCGCATTTACGAAAACGGCGTCCGCCAGCACATCGCCTTTTTCACCAGCAGCCCCTACCCCATGTCGATCGCATTTGTCATTGACCAGACCCTGCCCAGCGACATCATGCGCAAGGTCAATCATGCCCTCGCCGCCGTCGAAGGCGGTCTGGCTCCCTATGACAGCATGGCGGTCATCACCTACGACGGCACGGGCCCCAGGCTCGCCACCACCTTCACAGCGGCTCACAGTGCGCGCCTCAACGCCGCACTCAGAGACTCCCAGCGCCCGGGTGAACGCATGGGCGTGCCGGAAACCACAGGCCCCATGGTCGCCGGTCCGGAAATCAACGGCGTGCAGGTTGACCCAAACCTCGCTCCGCAGCGCGGCAATACTGGCTTCCTGATGATGCCCCGTACGGCTCATCCGCTCAACGACGCCATTCTCTATGCAGCCAACATGCTTGCGCAGCAGCCACGCAACCGCAAGCGTATCATCTACGTCATCAGCGACGGCAAGGATGTCCGCAGCCAGGCCTCCTACGGCGAGGTCGTCAAATTCCTCCTCACCAACAACATCACCGTCTACGGCACCCTCGTAGGCGATGCCGCCACTTGGGGTATCGGCTTCCTCGATAAAGTCCACCTGCCCCTGCTGCCGCCCGAAGACGTCCTGCCCAAGTACGCCGTCGCTACCGGCGGCCAGGTCGATGGTGAGTTTACCGAAAACGGCATCCAGGCAAGCTTCGCAAAGATCACCGCCATGGCTCGCGATCAGTACACTCTCATGTACGCCAGCCATACTCCGCTGCTCTCTGAGAAGTTCCGCAACATCGATGTCCGCGTCGAAGGCATCCCGGGACTCACCATCCTTGCCAAACGCGGGTACTATCCTTCAGCCAGCATGCAGCAATGATTCTCTCCACGCTAGCCCAGGCCAACTTGCTTGGTCTGGGCGCAGGAGCCGTGTGGGGCATCGCCGACTTCGCCGGCGGATTCGTCACCCGGCGCACCTTTCCTGCCATTGTCGTCGCCATTGCCCATGGGCTCAGTCTCCTTGTCATCCTGGCCATATTATTCCTCGCCGGAACTCCCCTCCCATCCGCGCAGGCCATCGTCTATGGCCTCATCAGTGGAACCGCCGGTGGCATCGGCCTAATGCTCTTCTATGAAGGACTCGCCATCGGCGCCATGGGCCTCACCTCGGCCTTGGCGGCCGTCGTCACCGCCATCCTTCCCGTCGTCTACTCCTATTTCCTGCAGGATCACCCCACCCCGACGCAACTCGCCGGTTTCGCCGTCGCGATCATCGCCATCTGGATGATTGCCTACACCCCCGGTGGAAAAGCGCATTCGCGCGGCCTTGGACTCGCCGTCGGCGCCGGCATCGGCTTCGGACTCCTCCTCATCTTTCTCGACAAGGCAGGCGCTCAGGGCGTCGGCTGGGCCTTGGCATTCTCCCGCGTCGCCAGCGCCTCTATCGCCATCGCCTTCAGCACCATTCTCCTTATCCGCAAAAAGGGCCGCATAACCAACAAATCGTCCCTCGGAGGCTGGGGCCGCATCGTCCCGCTCGCCGCTCTTGCCGGCGCGCTTGATACCTCCGGCAATCTCCTCTACACCCTCTCCGCCGTCCACGGTCATCTCGACGTCGCGGCCGTCTTCGCCTCGCTTTACCCCGCATTCACCATCCTGCTCGCCGCCTGGCTCCTGCGCGAGCGCACCACCCGCACCCAGGCCCTCGGCATGGCCTTCGCTCTGGTCTCCGTCGTCCTCATTTCCATATAAAACGCAAAAAGGACGGGATTCGCATCCCGCCCTTCTCACTCCCGCTTTTCCAGCAGACTTACTTCTTGAGCGTCGCCATGTCGATCACAAAGCGGTACTTCACATCCGCCTTCACCACGCGCTCAAACGCCTCGTTGATCTTGTCAATGGAGATCAGCTCGATATCCGCCGTAATGCCCTTCTCCGCGCAGTAATCCAGCATCTCCTGCGTCTCCTTCATCCCGCCGATAATCGACCCCGACATGTTGCGCCGCCTGAACAGCAGATCGCCCATGAAAATCGTCGGCGGAGTATCTGGCAGCCCCACCTGCGCGTAGGTCGCATCCCGCTTCAGCAATTGCAGCAGCGCGTTGATGTTGTGCGGAGCCGAAACCGTGTCCAGGATGAAATCGAAGCTCGATGCCTGCTTCTTCATCGCGTCGGCGTCCTTCGAGATCACCACCTCATCGGCGCCCAGCCGCTTCGCGTCGGCAATCTTTGACTCCGAAGTCGTGAACTGCACCACGTGCGCGCCAAACGAGTGCGCAAACTTCAGCCCCATGTGGCCCAGGCCGCCAAGCCCCACCACGCCCACCTTCATGTTCGGACCCACGTTCCAGTGGCGCAGCGGCGAGTACGTCGTAATCCCCGCGCACAGCAGCGGAGCCACGCCCGCAAGATGCTTCTTCTCCTTCACCGTATGGACAAAATGCTCATCCACCACAATATTGCTCGAGTAGCCGCCATAGGTCATGTCGCCATAGCGATCCTTCACGCCATACGTCAGCGTCGCGCCGGTCTCGCAGTACTGCTCCTCGTCGTTGCTGCAGCTCGGGCAGGTGCGGCACGAGTCCACAATCACGCCCACGCCCACCGTGTCGCCAACCCGGAAGCGCGAAACCTCGCTCCCCACCGCCGTCACCCGGCCAATGATCTCGTGCCCCGGCACCATCGGATACACCGCGTTCTTCCACTCATTCCGCACCGAGTGAATATCCGAGTGGCAAACGCCCGAATACAAAATCTCCACCACAACATCGCGTTCTTTCGGGTCGCGACGCTCAAACGAAAAAGGCGTCAGTGGCGTGCTCGCACTGTGGCCTGCATAGCCATGAGACTGAATCATGCAAATATCCTCAAATCTTTCCTGTGTTTGCTGTTTGCCAGGCAAATCGTAGACCACCGAGGAACCGCTCGTGGAAGCCTGCACCTTAAGGATGCACCAAACCGGCGCCAAGGTGCACCTCACCGCGCTCCCGGTCGCATCCCTAAGCCGTTTCTCCTACTGTAACCGCCGTCGGGTACAATTTCTCTCTGGATTCTCCTATGCCCCAGCAAAAACCATCCAGCGCCGCCCGGCGCGCCCTGCTCCATGCCCTGCACGCCAACTGGCTGGCCGAAATGGAAGGTTTTTACACCTACCGCACCCTCGCCGAGCGCGAATCCGACCCCGTCCGCCGCAAGACTCTCGAACATCTCGCCCAGGCCGAAGACGAGCACGCCCGCCTGTGGGAAGAGCGCATCCTCGAACTCGGCGAACAAAAGCCCGTCTACAAAGGCAGCCCCACCGGTTCGGCCGATAGCCTGGTCAACCGCGTCGGCGGCCCGCAAATGGCCCTCCGCCGCCTCGAAATTGAAGAAAGCCGCGCCATCGCCACCTACGCCAAACAGCTCCGCGAGCTCGGCGACGAGCCCAGCATGGCCATCCTCAAGCGCGTCATCGAAGACGAAGAGGAGCACTACCGCGAGCTCAGCGACCTCATCCGCAACCGCTATCCACGCCAGATCGCGCAGGCCGGCACCACCCAGGCCCGCGCCCAGCTCGACGATCTCCTCGCCAGGCGCGCCGGCTCAGGCCGCCGCACCGCCGGCTGGATCGGCGATGCCATCTACGGCGTCAACGACGGACTCGGCGCCATCTTCGGCATCGTCTCCGGCGTCTCCGGCGCTACCCTCGGGAACAGTGAAGCCGTCCTCCTCGCCGGCATCGCTGGTATGGTCGCCAGCGCCCTCTCCATGGGCTCCGGAGCCTACCTAGCCGCCAAAAGCGAGCGCGAAATCTACGAGGCCGAGGTCGCTCGCGAACGCACGCAGATTGAAACCAACGCCCCCGAAGCCCGCGAAATCCTCTCCCTCTATTACCAGGTCAAGGGCCTGCCCGAAGAGGACGCAGACCGCGTCGTCGATCACCTCGCCAAAGATCCCGACCAGTTCCTCAAGGCCATCGCCGCCGAGCGCCTGAACTCCACCGAAGATGCGCTCAGCAACCCCATGACCTCGGCCATCTCCGGCGCGCTCTCCACCGCCGTCGGCTCCATGATCCCCATCATCCCGTTCTTTTTCATGACCGGCTATAGCGCCATCATCGCCTCGGCCATCGTCTCGCTCGCCGCCCACTTCGCCGTCGGCGCGGCCAAGTCCCTCATCACCGTCCGCTCCTGGTGGAGCAGCGGCCTCGAAATGACCCTCGTCGGAGCCGTCGAAGGCATCGTCACTTACGTCATTGGCATCGGCCTCGGCCACGTCCACGCGTAACCCCCGCAATGCGGTCCAGTTCCGCTTGGACGAGGCTCTTTTTAATCGACTATCAGGATGTGGGTGCCCCGCCCTGGCTCTGCCAGGGCGGGAAGGAAAGATGCTCAAGGCTAGGGTGGGCTTTGCAAAAGGTGCGAACACAAACCCCAAGGTCCGAAGTGTCATCCAGAAGCGAAGCCGAAGGATCCCGACAATCCTTCGGCTACAATCGCACTCAAAGGTTTCTCCCAGAATCCACGAGCAACGGTCGCCACGAACCCCGTCCTAGCTCGCTAGGGCGGGACTGGAAAGACTCCCCAGGTCAGCACCGCGCAAAGCGCGCGTATGCCCGTGCGGCAAGCACTCACTTCCCCTTCGCAGCCAGCCCCGCATAATACTTCTGCAGCACATAAAATGCCTGCTTCTTCTGCCCCATGTTCGACACCAGCCCCTTGCGGTTGTAGTTGTCCTGGATCCCGGGCAGCGGTCGCAGCGGCGACCGGAAATCCATCAGCACCCACGGCGAAAGCCCCGTCAGAAACGGGATCTTCGCAAACATCTTGAACTGCTCCCGGTAAACCTCCGCCTGGTACTCTTCGGTGAACATCGTCTTCGCGCTGCCGTGCAGCCCGGCCTTCGCGCCCGCGCCAAACTCACTGATGATCACCGGCTTGCCCATCGGATCTTCCCACTTGTACTCCGGCGCGCTCTGCGGCGTCCCCATGTACCACCCGATGTACTCGTTGTAGCCCAGCACATCCAGCGACTTGCCCAGCGGATCATCCAGCACCGCCGTCTTCCCGTGGAAATGCGTCACAATCGCCGACGTAATCAGCCGCGTCGAATCCTGCTTCCGCGCCGCCTTCGCCAGCTGCGCCAGAAAGGCGTCCCGCGCTGGGCTGTATGGCGTCTCGTTCGAAAGCGACCACAAAATCACCGCCGCACGATCATCATCCCGCCGGATCATCGCATGCAGCTGATCCTTCGCCTCCGCCAGCGTCCCCTCGTTCGTCCAGTCAATGCTCCAGTAAACCGGGATCTCCGACCACACCATGATCCCCATCTTGTCCGCCAGCCGCAGCATCTTCTCATCGTGCGGAAAATGCACCAGCCGCACGTAATTGCAGTGCAGTTCCTTCGCCCATCCCAGCAGAGTCGCTTCGTCTTTCTCCGAGTACGTCGGCCCTCCCCGGTACGGCGCTTGCCCCTGGATATCGATTCCCCGCAGAAACACAGGCTTCCCGTTCAGCAGAATCTGCGTGCCCCGCACCGATACCGTCCGGAATCCGATCTCATCCGTCAGGTGATCCTCGCCCGCCGTCATCTCCACCCGGTACAGCTTCGGATGCTCCGGCGACCACCGCACCAGCCCCTCCGGCTGGAAGACGAACTCCGCGCGCCCCTCCGCATCTGTCTTCGCCGTCTCGTCCACATGCAGCCCCGGAATTCGCACCCGCACTGCAACGCCGCTCCCCGCGCCATCCACATGCACAAAGCCAGTAATCATGCCCGCGTCTTTCGCGGCATCCCTGCGCTGCAAGTGAAAAACCTCGTTGTCGATAAACTGCCGCGGAACCGCAACCAGCGAAACATCCCGCGTCATCCCGCCGTAATTCCACCAGTCATACCTCAGCGCCGGAACCCGGTCCGCCTTACGCGTATCGTCCACCGCCACCACTACGCTGTTCGCGCCGTCCTTCAGCGCGCCCGTCACCTCGCAGGAAAACGACGTGAACCCGCCCTTGTGCTCGCACACCCACTGGTCGTTCACAAACACGTCGGCCTGGTAATTCACCGCACCAAACTGCAGAAAATACCGCTTCCCCGCCGCCGGATGCACCGTCACCTGCCGCTCGTACCACAGCAGCCCCTCGTAGTAATCCAGCTTCGGATTCTGCGTATTCCACGCCCCCGGCACTTCGAGC
>JAJYVU010000062.1 GCA_021791875.1 Acidobacteriota bacterium
TTCCCTATCACCGATCCGGATCCCGATACGCTCTTTGGTAAGATAGCCGATTTAGCTCTCAATCCTCTTTCAAATCAGTTATTTACCGCGATGATAACAACATTGACTAGCTCAACATTCAACTCAAATGCAACAGCCTATCATTAACCCACAAATCTAACAGTCACTTAGCATCCTTGAGCCTCAAGGCTCGGCTGCGAAATACCACCTTCAAAATACAACCCCCCGCGCACCGTCCTTACTTTGGTGACTCAATTGCATAATGTCGCGACAACAAGAATCCTGTGCAGTGTGGAATCCGCCCGTCCCTGCCGACGCCGCGCCTCACCTGCCAGGCTGGTTATTGAGCCGCCGGCCCGCCACCGAACGTGTCAAGTAGATCGCGGTCGCCTGGTTCCCCGGCCATAACAGACAGTGGCAATCCTGCCTACTCCGGAGGGGCAATGAGATTCAAAGCTAGTCGTCTCGCGGTCGCGCTCTTCGCAGTTTTTGTAACCCTCGCGCTGCTGCCATCGCCGAAAGCCTTCGCACAGAACGTCTACGGTACCATCCGCGGAACCGTCACCGATCCCAGCGGCGCAGTTGTTCCCGGCGCCAATGTTGAAATCAGGAATGAAGCTACCGGCGTCGTCACAAAACTTCAGACCGACTCCCAGGGAACCTTTGTATTCCCTGAAGTTCAGCCCGGAACCTACGACCTCACCATCGCTGCCTCCGGCTTCATGACGAATTCGGTCAAGGGCATTGAGGTCAACGTCAACACCATCCGTCAGGAAAACATCGAACTCAAAATCGGCTCTTCCCAGACCGTTCAGGTTCAGGCCGCCGGCATCCAGATCGAAACCTCTGACACGCAGTTGAAGACTACCTATCAGTCACAGGCCATTGAGAATCTCCCGCTCCTCGGCCGCAACGTCGTCGCACTTCAGAAAGATTCGCCCGGCGTCGTCGAATCCAGCGACCGCTTCGGCACCTTCAGCACAGACGGCTCCCAGACCGCGGCCAATGCCTTCCTTCTCGATGGCGCGGACATCAACGACGCCCCGCTCCAGGGCCCCGGCATCACGCCCAACCCCGACGCGCTCTCTGAGTTCCAGGTCGTCGTCAGCACGCTCAACCCCGAATACAGCCGCAACTCCGGCGCCATCGTTCTCGAGCAGCTCAAGACTGGTACCAACCAGTTCCACGGCGATGCCTTCGAGTTCTATCGCGATGCCGGCCTCGATACCCGCAACTACTTCAGCCTCAAGCCAAGCCCGCTCCATCAGAATGTATACGGTGGTACCCTTGGCGGTCCGGTCTTCAAGAACAAGCTCTTCTTCTTTCTCGCCTATCAAGGCCTGCGCAACAGCACGTCTGTTACCGAGCAGACCACCGTCTTCTCCAATGCGCAGCGCCAGGGCAACTTCGGCACGGAGACCCTTTCGAACAATCCCATTCCCTTTAACGTGAATGGCTGCGTCGCCAATGGAACCTTGACTTGGGCACAGTGCTTTGCCAACTCACCCAATGGCGTCGTCATCAATCCATCGGAGTTCAATTCCATCTCGGCCAAACTACTCCAGCAGTTCGTCCCTCAGCGCAACAACGGTCAGTACTATCGCTTCCAGACCGCCGATGGCGAGGGAAGCGATCAGGGCATCATTCGCATTGACTACCACCCCGAGGAGCACGACATCCTCTGGGCCTCGTCCATCTTCCAGTCAAACCCTGACCACGCAACACTGCCTTTCGTCGGCGCAACCCTGCCCGGCTTCGGCATGGTGGACTCGCGTCACATTAAGATCTTCAACGCATCCTGGACGCACATCTTCAACTCCACCACAGTCAACGAACTCCGGGCCAACTATTACCGCTTCATCTACGCCGCGGTTTCACCGCAGCAGATCGTCAAGCCCAGCAGCTACGGCTTCGATATCAACCCGCAATCTGCTTTGTCCGGGGTTCCGACCATCGGCGTCCAGGGTTACTTCACCCTCGGTTTCAGTGCGGATGGCCCCCAACCCAGAAACGACCAGACCCTCGTCGGGACCGACAACCTGAGCAAGGTCATCGGCAACCACAACATGCGCTTCGGTGTTCAGGTCCAGCGCTACACCGTCAACAACCCCTTCTACTTCGTCAATAACGGTGACTACGGCTTCGACCCCAGCGCCACCTACTCCTCCGGTGATCCTGCCATCGACTTCCTCATGGGCGTACCCAGCTTCTATGAGCAGTCCTCCGGCGGCATCATCGATGCCCGCGCTTGGGAAATTTACGCCTATGGGCAGGACAACTGGAAGGTCTCCGATACTCTCACGCTGAACTATGGCAGCGGCTACGACGTCGAAACCCCGTACGCCAACCTCCAGTTCGGCGGCAATGCCATCGTCTGCTACACCAACACGGACTATCAGTCCAAGGCATTCCCCGGCGTCCCCGGCCTCAAGTATCCGACCGACCCCGGCTGCAACAACGCTGGTGGTCCCACAACCAAGTACACCCACCTCGCGCCTCGCGTCGGCTTTGCCTGGGCGCCTAAGGCTGGTCCGAAGGTTCTCGTCGGCGAGCCGGGCACGGAATCCTTCTCTGTCCGCGGCGGCTTCGGCGTCTACTACAACCGCGACCAGGAAGAAGGCGCGCTCCAGAACCTGCTCGATCCTCCCTTCGGCCTCGTCTCCTTCGGATATTCCGGAGGTGATCCCGCCTTTGCAAATCCCTTTGCCAGCGTAACCGGTACGGGCTCCGAGCCCAATCCCTTCCCATTCAAGTTCCCAACGCCCGGCTCCGGGGTCACCAATGCTGGCGTCAACTACCTCGACATTAGCACTCTGGCCCGGAACAATACGGTTCCCACCGTCTACAACTACAACCTCAATATTCAGCGCGCTCTGCCCGGCCAGATGATCCTACAGATCGGCTATGTCGGCTCTCTCGGCCGTCACCTGGTCATCACCTATGAGAGTGATCCCATCACCCCGGCCGGTCACCAGGCATGTCTCAACGATCCCACCTGCGTGGCCAACTCCAACCTGCAGCATATTCTCTATCCCGACCACGCTTCCAATCCTCGGGTCGACTCGGGCGGAAATCCCTATTACATCTCCGTCGGTACGCAGGCTACCGAAGGCGTCTCCAACTACAACTCCCTTCAGGTCCAGCTCACCAAGCGTCCCTCGAATGGTCTCTACTTCACGCTGGCCTACACCTACTCCCACGCTCTGGACAATGGCTCCGGTCTGGAAAGCTCCGGCTTCAACGGCCACGGCTACAACCAGTATCCCGGCTATTCCTACCTCAACTACGGCGACTCGGACTTCGATGCCCGCCAGCGCTTCGTAGCCGTCTACGAATACCAGATTCCGATCGGCTCGCGCCTCAACCGCAATTACCTCACGCGCCTCCTCCTCGGCGGCTGGAACCTGGGCGGCATCACCACCCTCCAGACCGGCTTCCCCGTCAACATCACGGATACCGGCCAATTCAACTCCCTCTGGTGCGATCAGTACAGCTATTACTCCTGTCCCGATACGCCGGTCACCTCCAACTTCCGCATTCCCACCAAGGTGGCGGCAGCCAATCAGCAGGGCTTCGACTGGATGGATACCTCGGTATTCTCCCAGGAAAAGGTCGGCTATTTCGGCAACGTGAAGCGCGGTATTCTCCACGGCCCCGGCTATAACTACACCAACATGGACATATTGAAGAACTTCTACCTCAATAATCTGGACCGCAAGATGTACGTGCAGCTCCGCCTTGAGGCCTACAACGTCTTCAACCACCCGAACTTCGCCATGCCTGACGGAAACTTCACGGACGGCCCCGGAAACTTCGGTGTCATCAGCTCCGTCATCCAGCCCGGTATCAACGGCGATCCGCAGCCCGGACGTACCGTGCAAATTGCCGGCAAGTTCTTCTTCTAATACTCACCGGGCGCATCTTCCAGGCATGCGCCCACCCAGACTCAGAAGGCCGCCCATCGGGCGGCCTTCCTTCTTCTTCCTCACAAACCCTTATTGTCCCTGCTTTGCCGGCATCTCCTGCCCGCTCAACCCCGCCGCCACAATCGTCGCCTCGACCATCGCCTCAAACCCCATGCAGTTGTTCAGCATCAGGTGATAAAGCCGGTAGTCCGTCCAGTCCACGTCGTAATACCTGCGAATATAAGCTGCCCGCCGCTTGTCCGTTGCCATTATCTCGGCCTCGGCCACGCTCGCATGCTCCGGAAACTGCTCTGTAAACCACTTCACCCGCCGCGGAAGCGACGCATGCACAAATACGTGAAACGCCCCCGGAGTCTCCCGCAGCAGGCACGCCGCGCCGCGCCCCACCACCACGCATTGGCCCTCCTGGGCTCGCGCCTCCACCGTCTCTCGCACGTGTTCGACCATCCGCTCGCTGTCAAACGTATCCGACTCCGGAACCGGCAGTCGCTCCATCGATCCATGCCAGAACGCCTTCCCAAACCGGTAAAACCACGGATCCAGCCGCTCGTCGCACTGCTGTACCAGGCTCTTTTCCACGCCCGCCTTGGTCGCGATCTCTTCAATCAGGCAGTCGTCAATCAGTTTCCAGCCCAGCCGGTTGGCGAGCATATGCGCATACGTCGCGCCCAGGCTCCCGTACACCCGCTCGACCGTGATGATCCGTACCATTCTTGCAGCCTCCGTGCGGCCATCCTAGCACCGCCCGTAGCACCCACCGCAAGCCCCCGGCCACGCCGCCGGGGACTTGCCTTTCGTCGCACCAATTCCCCGGTTCACCGCATCACCGCTCGCCGTCGCCGGATCAATACCTTAGCTCCACCACCGTCGCGCCCTGTCCGCCTTCATAATGCGGAGGCTCGCTGATTCCCGCCACTTGCGGATGCCGGCTCAGCCACTCCCGCAGCGTCCGTCGAAGCACGCCCATTCCCGTCCCGTGCACCACCCTGATTCGCGGCAGTCCCGCCAGGTACGCCTGGTCCAGAAATCGCTCCACCTCATCCCGCGCCTCATCCGCCGTCTTCCCAATCACGTTGATCTCCCAGCTCGCCACCGGATTCGGCTCCGCCATCTGCACCGTCACGCCCTTCGACCGCAGCCTCGCTGCCTGCGTCTTCAATTCGGCACCACGCCCCGCGCCCGCTCCCCGAACCACCTCCGCAATCTCGTTCCGCTTCACCCGCATCTTCATCGCGCCCACGGCCACTTCAAAGTTCTCCGCGTCGATCTGCCGCTGCACCGTCGCCATCTGCCCCAGTCGCCGCAGCTTCACCACGTCGCCCGGCCCCACGTCCTTCACCACATGCGGAGTCGCGTTCTCATCCCCCCTCGCCGCACCCGTATGCTGCGCCACCACCGCCGAGTTAAAGCTCTCGCTGAACTCCCTCCTTAGCTGCGCCACCCTCCGCTCCGCCTGTTTCGTCATCTTCTGCTGCGCTGCCTTGTCGTCCAGAGCCTTCACCGTCTCGCGCACTCGATGGTCCAGGTCCTTCAGCAGGCCCTCCACCTGCCGCTCCAGTTCTTTCACCTTGGCGCGCCACTCCTTCAGACCCTCCACCTCCAGCCTGGCTCGTTCCCGGCGCAGTTCCGCTTCCAGCGCCTGCACCCGCCCGCGTTCCATCTCCAGCGCCGCCAGTTGTTCGTGCATCCTGTCCAGAAATCGCGCGATATCCAGCGCCTGAGTCGAAAGCCGCCGTCGCGCGCCCTCCACCATCTCCGCCCGCAGTCCCAGCCGCTCCGCAATATTGATCCCCGCGCTCGCTCCCGGAACCCCCTGCCGCAGCACATACGTCGGCGCCATCGTCCGCTCGTCAAAGCCCACTGCCGCGTTCACCACTCCCGGCGTCGTCTCCGCATAGATCTTCAGCGAGGTATGGTGCGTTGAAATCACCGTCCACGCCCGCCGCCGCAAAAAGAACTCCGCCACCGCCACCGCCAGCGCCGCGCCCTCTTCCGGATCTGTCGCCGATCCCAGCTCGTCCAGCAGCACCAGCGTCCGCTCGCCTGCCGCCTCCGCAATCCGGTTCAGCCGTACAATGTGCGACGAAAATGTCGACAGATTCTGTTCAATCGACTGCGCATCCCCAATATCCGCCAGAAAGCCCTTCAGCACCGGCAGCCGCGCCTCCTCCACCGTCACCGGAACCCCCGCCTGCGCCATCATCGCCAGCATCGCCACTGTCTTCAGCGTCACCGTCTTCCCGCCCGTATTCGGCCCGCTGATAATCATCTGCCGGTGCTCCCCATCCAGCGCCACGCTTACCGGAACCACCTTGCCGCCCTCGCCCCGCAAACGCCGCTCCAGCACCGGATGCCGCGCCGACTTCAGCACCAACTCTTCTTCAGAAAATTCCCCGGCTGCCCCATACTTTCCGGCAACGGGTGGCCCATTCAAGCCTTCTTCTGGCTTGAGTGGGGACGGACTGACAACTGAAAACTGGGGCCGCACGCCCCCATACTCCACCCCAAACCTTCCCCGCGCCAGCACTGTATCCAGCTCCGCCAGCACCCGCGCCCCGGCCAATATCGGCTCCGCAAACTGCCCCACCTGCCGCGTCATTGCCCGGTAAATCCGGTGAATCTCCGCCTGTTCCTCCTCCAGCAGCCGCACCAGGTCGTTGTTCAGCTCAATCGTCTCCAGCGGCTCCACAAACACCGTCTGCCCGCTGCTGCTCGACCCGTGCACCACCCCCGGAACCCGCCGCTTCCACTCCGCCTTCACCGGAATCACAAACCGCTCGCCCCGAATTGTAATCAGCGACTCCTGCGTCGTCCCGCTCTCCGTAAACCGCCGCAGCGCGCCCTGCAGGCTCTGCTCGATCGCCCGCTGCTGCCGCTCCATCTCCCGCCTTATCCGCTTCAAATCCGGAGAAGCATCATCCGCCAAACTCCCATCCGGCAGCAGCTTTCCCCGGATCGACTCCACCAGCGGCATCAGATCCACGCCCAGCACCCCGGCCGCCGCCGCCGTCAGCTCCGGCAGCGGATTCCCATCCGCAAACTCCGCGCCCCGCAAACCCTTGTCGTCTGTCTTTAGAAAACCAGCCCACGCCGCAATCTGCTCCGCCAGCGCCGCCACAGCCCGGATCTCATCCGGCTCCAGCGCCGAACCCTCCAGCCGAGCCCGCATCACCACCTCGGTCGCGTCAAACAGCGCGCCCACCGCCGGCGCAACCCCGCTCACCAGCAGCAGCCGAGCCTCTTCCACCAGCGCATGCTGCCGCCCAATCCAATCAACGTTTGTCGAGGGAACCAGACCCCGCAGCCACGCCCGCCCCGTCTCCGACTGGGCATAACCCGCAAGCATCTCCACGCACGCATCCCACCCCAGAGAAGCGCCACTCAACTCCCCAACAGCATCCGGAACTAAATCAAGCAAAGACACAACCCAATTGTGGCACGCCGCGGGCGAACGCATGTGCGTGCAGCACACCGGCGAGTACGGTGAAGAACGTG
Organism: Acidobacteriota bacterium; assembly: GCA_021791875.1. Taxonomy (GTDB): domain Bacteria; phylum Acidobacteriota; class Terriglobia; order Terriglobales; family Acidobacteriaceae; genus Acidobacterium. Next base: position 7,422 of record JAJYVU010000062.1, read on the forward strand.
CTCCGCAAAATCATCGCCAGCATGCAAAATAGTTAACGAACAGATACGACGAGAATTTTGGATTTAATGGATTGCCGGGAGGAGATGCGCAAAGTGGGGAACTCACGGTTGCACTACGGAAAACTCAGCGAATTGATTGGGCAAGAAAGCAACATCTCCCAGCTACAGCGGTTTATAGAGTTCTTCAAAGCCACAAACAGCACACCTGGCCACATCTTGCTCATAGGTGAAGAAGGAAACGGTCAGAGCACGATTGCGGACACACTAGCGAATGAACTCGATGTCGGCTTTCAAAGAGCGGATGCAGCGCGCGTAGAGATTTTAGGCGATCTGACGGCACTCGTAACAAACGTTAGGCCTAAGCAAATCCTCTTCGGGGAGAGGATCCACCAGCTACGAAAACCCCTTGACGAGAGATTGTGTTTGATACTTCGGGAGAGGAAATTAGATTTCTTAATCGGGCAGGGACCCGCTCAACGAAAGCACATATTCGAAATCCCGGATTTCACGCTTGTAGCAACCTGTCCTAGCCGCGTAGATTGCCCTTCTAATTTGCTTGCTGAATTCTCCCTAGTTCTGACGTTACAACCCTACTCATTGCTGGAATTACAAGAAATAGCTCAGAAAATCGCCGAAAAATCAGGCATTACGCTTGACGGAAATGCAGCTGCTCTATTGGCGATGAATTGTGACCGGCGTCCTAGGCACCTCGACCAACTCCTACAGCGTTTTGCCCGCGCGATTAACAAACAGAATATCTCCGAGGAAGACATCCGAAACGCTTTTCAAGCCTTCGGAATACCCACAAAGGGCAACAGGGCACCAAATGGCAGTTTCGATCTTCAATCGCTGTCGGGCCAGGACTTCGAGCACCTCATAACTGCATTGCTCTCGCGGATGGGCTTTCAGGCTGAGATGACCAAAACAAGCGGAGACGGCGGAATCGATATTGTTGCCGCGTTTGACAGGCCAATTTTCGGCGGATGGTATCTATTCCAGTGCAAACGCTTCGCGCCCGATAATCTTGTCGGGGCTCCAACCGTGCGCGACTTTTTCGGCGCTGTAATGGCAGAACGCGCTGTCAAGGGCATTTTCGTCACCACCTCGGACTTCACCTCGCAGGCCCAGGAGTTTGCTCAAAAAGCTGGCGTGGAATTGATCAACTCACATGAACTAAGTAAGTTGCTAACCGAATACGGTCTGATGAATGGATCGGCTCAATAAACCCAAAGGAACTGAGAAACGCCTGCTTGAAGCTCCAATCCGCCGAACCTAACGATTCACCGACTCCTCAATAACTTCCACAAGCGTTCGAATGTCCCGCGTCCCCTCCGCCTCAAACCACCCTCTCAACGCACGAACAATCGAAACCATCCAACCAGCCCCTCCTCGGTCATACTCCCCGACGCCACCGCCAGCATCGTCTCCACCACCGCTTCATCGGAGGCATCCATCTCATATCCGTTCAAGACCAGAAAAGTTTCCGCCACCACGTAGGCCGTTCGCTTGTTGCCATCCACAAAGCCGTGATTCCTGCAGAGTCCAAATGCATAAGCAGCTGCAATCGCAGCCGCATCCGGTTCGTCATAAGTCATCAGGTGCATCGGGCGGGCTACCGCAGATTCCACCAGCCCCAGGTCACGAACGCCGCCCGGTCCGCCATGCTCGGAGATCTGCTCATCGTGGATGGCGAGCACCGCCTTCAGAGGAATCCAAACCCAGGCACGAGCGCTCACTTCGCCAGCTCGCGCAGGGCATTCCTGCGCCGCTTCATCACCTTCCGGGCAGCCTCCATCGTCCTCTCAAACTCCGGATCAAACGGAGTAAGACGAAAGCCATCCTTCTCTTCGGTCAGAAAAATCGAGTCGCCTTTGTCCACCTTCAGCCGAGCCAGTGCTTCCTTCGGCAGAATCACTCCCACCGAGCTTCCAATCGTGGTCAATTTCAGCTTCAGCATGCGCTCACCCCTATACCCAGAGTCTAACAAATATTAGAATCGGTGTTCCTCCATCAGAAGTCGCCGATAAAGACACCCCTCGCAGATCTCTGGGCCTCGCACCACGTTTCGACGACCCCATCCACAGCCAATGTGCCGGTAATTAAGCCCAAAATCGCTACCATAGAAATAGGGGGTAAAAAAGGCCAGCGCGCTGGCTTTTGCGCCGCAGGCGCGTTTGCCTGGACGGCCAGTCCCCCTCCCGCAAGGCATGGAACAGCAAAAGGGCTACGAGACTGGGCAGCTCGTAACCCTTTTCTTTTCCATTGCTTCGGGGACACGAACCGGGAAAATGAAAGAGCACGATTCCCGTTTCGGAACCACCTGCGAACGGTCAAAGACTAGTCAACCCAATGGAATCAATAAGATCCCCACAAAAACACCGGGGGTTTATATGTTGATAACGGGTATTCCTTCCAATAGAATCAACAACTTCCCCGCAAAATGGACGGGGGTCGTCAAAATCTCTTTTTTTGAGTCCTCCCAGGCAAATTCGTGCGTAACCCATTGAAAACAAGTGCAAGGCTGGCTTTTGCGCCCAAGGCGCGCCCTCGAGGGTGCCATTCCGGGATCCCCCACGGACAGGTCCTCGTCCGTGGGGTGAATTCAAGCCCGCCGTTGGCTTGAGTGGGATCGAAGAATGCCGGCACAGGGATTGAGCTACTGCTGCGGCTGCCCGTTCTGCTGCTGCTGCTGTTGCTGCTGCGGAGGCGCGCCCACATGGGGCACCGTCGAGGCCGGCCGGTTCAGCAACTGGAACCCATTCCGGATCACGTAGAAATTCTGCTCCGGCAGGTCAGCCTCCATCAGCGTCCCGTCCGTCGTGTAATACAGCTCGATGCTGATCGCGTTCTGCGCGCTGATCACCACCGTCGTGTGGCGCACCGCCACGGACCGGCCATACAGGGTCCCCTGCACGTCGGGTTTGTTCACGTACCCGCACGGTACCAGGATCCCGTTGCCCTTCGGGATCAGCACCCACGAGTATTGCGGCTGGGCCATCGCAAAATGGACCATCTCGACGTATGCCGCCGCGTCAAAATCCGGCACCACCACCAGGTTCTGGTGGCGTGTCACCGTGTTGCTCTCGTTCTTGCCGCCGCCGCTCGCGTGGATGATGAATTGCCGCCCATCCGTGCTCGAAGCCACGTCGAAGCTGGCTTGCTTCCCATTCACCGTCCCCGTGATCTGGTCCTGCACCACGTTCAGCATCGGGTCCAGCCGGTTCTGGCTCGTAAACGAGTACTGGAACCGCCCCAGGCTCATATCGCCATGCGACTCGATCGAGTAGCCGTTGCTCAGCCGCACAATGTTTGACTCCGTATGGCCCACCGTCTTCCCATTCTGGGTAATGGTGAACTGGGACTGTCCCGCCGGCAGCGCCAGATTCTGGCCGAACGCCGGCAAGCTCAGACTCAACAGCAATACAGGAAGCCATCCACGCATCAGGCAATCCCCTTTCTCAACTCGTTCTCATCCTTCAGACGCGATTCCGCCCAAAAAGCTGCGGTCCCACCCAAATGAAACGCCCCTGCCCGCGCTGGCGGACAGGGGCGCCGGAGATCGAACCGCCGTGCCGCCTTACTTCTTGCGCGCGTGCTCAAACCGCTTGTTCACCTCGTCCCAGTTCACCGTGTTCCACCACGCCGCCAGGTATTCCGGCCGCCGGTTCTGGTACTTCAGGTAATAGGCGTGCTCCCAGACGTCGTTGCCCAGGATCGGGAAATGGCCGTTCGACAGCGGGCTGTCCTGGTTGGCCGTCGTTACGATCTTGAGCTTGCCATCCCAGATCAGCCAGCCCCAGCCCGATCCGAACTGCTTGGCCGCCGCCCCGTTGAACGCCTCCTTGAAGGCGTCAAAGCCGCCGAAATCCTTGTTGATTTGCTCGGCAATGGCTCCGGTCGGCGCTCCGCCGCCATTGGGCTTCATGATCGTCCAGTACATCGTGTGATTCACATGGCCGCCGCCGTTGTTCCGCACAGCCGTCCGAATGTCTTCCGGGATCGTGTTCAGATTCCGCAGCAGGTCTTCCGCCGAGTGGTGACCCAGCTCAGGATGCTTCTCGATCGCCGCATTCAGGTTGTTCACGTAGGCCTGGTGATGTTTGTCGTGGTGCAGCTTCATCGTCGCTTCGTCAATGTGAGGCTCCAGAGCCGCGTAGTCATAGGGCAGTTTAGGCACTTCGTAAGCCAAAGTCGTTCTCCTTCTCTTGATGGAATCAGCTGAAATACGTAGACAGAACTCGAGTTCGAATCAGGACTCCTCGCGAATCCTTCGTAGCACTCTCAGTATGAGTGGATGCATCGAACGGATAGAAGGCTGCGAAGATGCTCGAAACACTCCGATCCAAACGGATTTTAGTCCTTTACACCTCAAAATTCTCCCGAGGCTCGCCTCCCAGCCGTTCACGGCACGGTCACACCTGTTTTTGATCCGACTTCGTCCAACTTTGCAGACTCGGATTATGCTGTTGCGAGGCAATCAGGAGTGTCAGGCGGCGCCATGAAAGATATCAGCTCGCAGTATCGTTGGGTGGACGGGGATGGACTCGCGTTTGGAGGGCCGGGAATGCGCCCTCGTTGGACGTCGAGCGAGAAAGCAACAGTGGGTACGGCGTACTCCTCGTCGAGTCGCGTCTGGTTCACGGTCTCCCACGGCATTCTCAACGAAATTTATTACCCCACCATCGACAGCCCGCAAACACGGGATATGGAACTCCTCATCACCGATGGCGAAACCTTCTTTCACGAAGACAAGCGGGATCTTCACTACACTTTCGAATACATCGAGGCCGAAGCCCTGGGGGTTCGGCTGCACGGTCATGACCCACAGCGGCGCTACTCGGTCACCAAGGAAATCATCAGCGACCCGCACTATCCCGTGGTCTTGATGCGGGTGCGGCTGCAGATGGGCGATCGCGGCAGCCTCGACCTGCTGGAGCGCCTCAAGGTCTATGTCATTCTTGCGCCACGCATCGAAGGCGGAGGCATGGGAAATACTGCCCGGGTCGTCGACGTGGCAGGCAAGTTATCCATGCTGGCATGGAAGGACGACGCTCCGGAAAGTACAACGGTCGCCATGATCGCTGAGGGCGGCTTCCTTCGCGCCAGTTGCGGCTACGTTGGCGCCAGTGATGGATGGCAGGATCTGCACAAAGACTTCAAGATGGCCTGGGAATTTGGTTCGGCAATCAACGGCAACGTTGCCATGATGGGCCAGATCGATCCGTGTCGTACCTCCGACTTCCGCGTCGCGCTTGGCTTCGGCGACGGCCATCATGCTGCGATCGCGGCTGCCATGGGTTCCCTGGCCACTCCTTTTGAACGCCATGTGGAGCGGTTTATATCCCAGTGGCAGCGCGCCGAGAGTCCAAAACACCTAGCCTCGGTTTCCGGCGACTATGGACGGCTCATGCAGATCTCCCACAATGTGGTACTGGCGCACGAAGACAAGACCTTCGCAGGCGCCTTTATCGCATCGGCATCCATTCCATGGGGCTACGCGAAGGGTGACGACGATCTGGGCGGCTACCACCTTGTCTGGACGCGCGACATGGTGCAGAGTGCTTCTGCGTTGATGGCCTGCGGCCGAGAGGAAACGGCGCTGCGCGCGCTGGTCTACCTGGCCTGCACGCAGAAGCCGGACGGCAGCTTTGCGCAGAACTTCTGGGTCAACGGCACGCCTTACTGGACCGGGCTGCAACTGGATGAGGTCGCCTTCCCCATCATTCTGGCCTGGCGGCTTTGGAAAGCCAACGCGCTGGAGGGCTTTGACGCGCTCCGTTTCGTCGAGCGCGCCTCCATGTTCCTGCTGTTGCATGCTCCCGTAACGCAGCAGGAGCGCTGGGAAGAAAATGCGGGCTATTCGCCCTCCACGCTGGCGGCGGTCATCTCCGGCCTGATCTGCGCGGCCGAAATTGTCGGGGAGCACGGCGCCGCCGAGCTTGCGACGCTTCTTGAGCAGCATGCCGACTGGATCGAATCGCATCTCGAAGACTGGACCGTCACCAACAACGGCGTACTGCATCCCGAGGTGAAGCGGCATTACATGCGGATTCGCCCGCCGGAATGTGGTGATCCTTATGCGCACGAGGAATGTGGCACGGAAAAGCTGAGGCTCAACAACCGGCCCCCGGGCACGCAGTTCGAATTCGAAGCAAGGGAAATCATTGACGGCGGGTTTCTTGAGCTCGTGCGCTACGGGGTGCGCCGTGCCGATGACCCCCTCATACTCGATTCCATCAAGGTAGCCGACTACATTCTCAGGGTCGATACCCCGCACGGCCCCTGCTGGCGGCGGTACAACCATGACGGCTACGGAACCGGCTCCGACGGCAGCCCGTTCACCGGATGGGGCCAGGGACGTGCCTGGCCGCTGCTAACGGGCGAACGAGCTCACTACGAGCTCGCCGCCGGTAGTGATGTTCGCCCATACATCGTCGCCATGGAAGGCTTTGCTTCCGAGGGCGGCATGCTTCCCGAGCAGGTATGGGATGGCCCTGACATCATGTTGTCGGGAAATGTCGTCAAGTGCGGAGACCCTGCAGGTTCTGCCATGCCGCTGGTCTGGGCCCACGCTGAATATCTGAAGCTCCTCCGTTCCGTGCACGACGGGCGCGTTTTCGATCGCATCGAGTCGGTTGCCGAACGCTATGCCGGTCTAGAGAAGCGCGAGGCCCAGGTCGAGGTATTTCTGATGAAACGCGCCATTCGAGAGATGCGCGCCGGTCGCAGGCTACGGATTATCACGAATCAGACCTTCCGAGTTCTGTGGACCACCGATGACTGGAAAACCAATCACATCACAGAGTGCAATCAGGTGGGCAACCACGTCAGCTACGCCGACCTGCCTGTGGAGAACCTGCGACAAGGGACGCTTTCATTTACTCTTTTCTGGACGGAGGAACTTCGGTGGGAAGGCCGTAATTTTGATGTCGCCATCGCCGAAGCCGAATGAATTTCAGGAACCAGCATTGTGCATTCCTTCATCCAAGCTAACGGGACACACGAGAGTCAAACACCCGGCGGCAGCCGGAAATATGCTACCTAACAGAGGAAAGGGCAGACTTTTTCTATGAACGATTTGCAGCAGCTTTCGATTAACGCTTTGCGCTTTCTGGCCGTCGATGCGGTCGAGAAAGCCAATAGTGGCCATCCTGGAGCACCACTCGGTGACGCGCCCATTGCTTATCTGCTCTTCCACAAGTACATGCGCCATAACCCAAAGCATTCCAAGTGGTCCAACCGTGACCGCTTCGTACTTTCCAACGGCCATGCCTCCGCCATGCTTTACAGCGTGCTGCACCTCAGCGGCTACAACGTCACGATTGACGATCTCCAGCACTTCCGGCAATGGCACTCCCGTACGCCCGGCCACCCGGAATATGGCGATACGGACGGTGTCGAAGTTACAACCGGCCCGCTCGGCCAGGGCTTCGCCATGGGTGTGGGGATGGCCATCGCGGAAAAGCATCTGGCGGCTGTGTACAACCGGCCGGGTTACGACGTTGTGGATCACTACACCTACGGCATCTGCGGGGACGGCGACCTCATGGAGGGCGTATCCCATGAAGCGGCCTCACTGGCTGGAACGCTCGGGCTGGGCAAGCTGATCTACCTTTACGACGACAACCTGATTTCGCTCGACGGGCCCACGGAGTTGTCTTTCACCGAGGATGTCCTGAAGCGCTTTGAGGCCTATCATTGGCACGTCCAGATTGTTGAAGACGGCAATGATTTGGAGGCAATCTCCAGGGCGCTCGATGCGGCCCGCGCCGAAACCGGCAAGCCTTCGCTCATCGCCGTGCGGACGGTGATTGGTTACGGCAGCCCGAAGGCAGGCACCAGCAAAGTCCATGGTGAGGCGCTCGGCGCCGAAGCCGTCAAGGAAACAAAAAAGAATCTTGGCTGGCCGGAAGACAAAACCTTTTATGTTCCTGAAGAAGCTGCGAAGCACTGGCATGAAATCATCGCCAAAGGCGCGCGCTACGAGCAGATGTGGAACGAACTCTTCGCAAAGTACAAGAAGGAGTTTCCTGAGCTGGCAGCAGAGTTTGAACGGACGCAGGCCGGCAAGCTGAAGGATGGATGGCGGAGTAGCCTGCCGACGTTTGCCGGCGACACCAAGCCGGTAGCAACCCGCAGCGCGGGCAATACCATCATGAATGCCTTCGCCAAGGACGTGCCTGAGCTGATTGGCGGCGCGGCCGACTTGTCTTCTTCCACCAAGACAGTCATCAAGGACAGCGCCAATTTCCATCTCGACGCCAAAGGCCAGAACATTTATTACGGCGTGCGCGAATTCGGCATGTGTGCCATGGTCAACGGAATGGCCGTGCATGGCGGCGTTATTCCTTATGGCTCCACATTCTTTGTCTTTAGCGACTACTGCAAGCCGGCCATCCGCCTTGCGGCTCTCATGAAGGCTCACTCTATCTTTGTCTTTACTCACGACTCCGTGGGTCTTGGTGAAGATGGTCCAACCCACCAGCCTGTCGAGCATCTGATGGCCCTGCGCGCAACGCCATACATCATTGACTTCCGCCCGGCGGACGCCAACGAGACCTCGGCTGCATGGGGTGTCGCGCTTGAACAGAAACGCCCGTCATTCATGGCGCTTTCGCGGCAGAACCTGCCTGTGCTCGATCCTGAAAAGCACAAGGTCTTCGAGGGAGTTGCCAGGGGCGCATACATCGTGGAAGAGGGCACTGCATCTCCCGATGTACTCCTCGTCGCGACTGGCTCGGAACTTTGGCCTGCGCTGGATGCGGCCGCGGCCCTGAAGAAAGACGGCATTCATGCACGGGTTGTCTCGATGCCAAGCTTCCGCCTTTTTGAGGAGCAGAGCGAAGAATACAAGCGCTCAATCTTTCCTGATCATCTGCCAAAGCTGGCCATTGAAGCCGGCGCCACTTTGGGATGGTGGAAATACGTCGGTCGCCATGGCGATGTCATCGGGCTGGATCGCTTTGGGGCCTCTGCGCCGGGTCCCATCGTCATGGAGAAGTTCGGTTTTACCGCTGAAAACATCACAGGCCGCGCCAAAATCCTGGTGGAACGCGCCAAAGCTGAAGTGGCGGGAGCAGGCCGATGAGAATCGCCATCGGGGCTGACCACGCAGGCTTTCCGCTCAAAGAAGAAGTGAAGCATTTTGTAGAGGGCCTGGGTCATGAAGTCATAGACCTGGGCGCCTACAACGCCGAACCTTCCGATTATCCGGATTTTGCAGAAGCCGTGGGCCGCGCCATGATCGCTGGCCGGGCGGAGCGCGGTATTCTCATCTGCGGTAGTGGGGTCGGAGTGAATGTGGCGGCAAACAAGATGCCCGGAATTCGTGCCTGCATGTGCCACGACACATACTCTGCACATCAGGGTGTCGAACACGACGATATGAATGTCCTCGTCATGGGAGCGCGCATCATCGGATCGGCGCTGGCATTTGATCTGGTCACCAGTTATCTCAACGCAAGATTTCAGCAGAAGGAAGAGCGCTTTGTCCGCCGCCTGAACAAGGTCAAAGCGATTGAAGCTCACTACATGCCGGGAACATCCAAGGCCTAGGAGTTTTCAGATGGCGAAGATCCGCACAATCTTGTGGGATGTTGGCGGAGTGCTGCTCACAAATGGATGGGACCACTGTGAGCGCGCCGATCTGTTTCGCGAGTTTCAGATTGACCGTGACGATTTTGAGTCTCGGCATGAGGAAGTCAACGATGCATGGGAAAAGGGCGAGATCACGGTCGATGAATATCTTGATCAGACCCTGTTTTATGAGCCGCGCAGCTTCACTAGAGAGGAATTCATTGCTCGAATGCAGGACATGTCGCAGTGGCTCCCACATACTGCGATTGGTTTGGTGCGACGCCTTGCGGTTGACGACGATCTCAAGCTCGCCATGCTTAGTAATGAGTCGCGAGAGTTGATGGAATACCGCATTCACAAGTTTGGGTTGGATCAGGATTTCTCTGCGTATCTGGTTTCCGCTTATGTCGGTCTCCGCAAGCCTGATCCGCGAATCTTTCAGCTTGCGCTGGATGTTACACAGAGCACTCCGGAAGAAACCATCTTTGTCGATGATCGCAGAGAAAACGCGGCCGCGGCTTCGGCGTTGGGAATCCACGGCGTGCATTACGAAGGCCCCCAACGACTGGAAGAAGAACTGAAACGGCTGGGCCTCAAACTCAGCGATCGCCAACTCTGAGGAATCAGGACTCAACACAAGGAGGGAATTGAGAATGGAAATCGGAATTGTTGGTCTGGGAAAGATGGGCGGCAATATGGCTGAACGTTTGCGCCGGGATGGGCACAAGGTTGTCGGCTTTGACTTTGCCGATGCCCCCGTCCAGAAACTGAATGAGTCAGGAGCTACCGGCGTCAAATCGCTGGACGAACTCGTAAAGCACCTGAACGCTCCTCGCGCCATATGGCTCATGGTGCCCGCCGGCGATCCGGTGGATGAAACCATCGCCAAGCTCAAGCCGCTGATGCAGAAGGGTGATATTTTCATCGACGGCGGCAATTCAAACTATAAGGACTCGCAGCGCCGTTACAAGGCTCTCAAGAAGGAAGGCTTTGAGTTTGTCGACGTGGGCACTTCGGGCGGAGTCTGGGGGCTGGCCGAGGGTTACAGCATGATGGTCGGCGGCGATGAGACGGTCGTGGAACACCTGCGCCCCATCTTTGAGACGCTCGCGCCCGGCAAGGACAAGGGCTGGGGCCGCACCGGACCGGCTGGCGCCGGCCACTTTGTAAAGATGGTTCACAACGGCATCGAATATGGCATGATGCAAGCCTACGCCGAAGGCTTCTCTGTGATGGCCGCAAAAGAAGAACTTAGTCTTGACCTGGCGCAGATAGCCGAAATCTGGCGCTTCGGCAGTGTGGTGCGCTCGTGGCTGCTCGACCTCACCGCCGATGCGCTGCACAAGAATCCCACATTGAACGGACTGGAACCGTTCGTGCAGGATTCGGGCGAAGGGCGCTGGACTGTCTTCGAGGCGATTGATCTGAATGTTTCCGCGCCGGTCATTACCGAGTCCCTGATTCGCCGCATTCGCAGCCGCGAAGACAACAATTTCACTGACCGCATGCTGGCGATCATGCGCAATGCCTTTGGCGGTCACGCCGTCAAGAAAGATTAGGTCGATATGGCAACCACCGAAGTACAGATTTCAACAGAGCAGATTCAGGCCGCAGCCAGTCGCAAGGAACGCGTGCCCCCGCCAACGGTGGTTGTCATTTTCGGTGCGAGTGGTGATCTCACCAAGCGCAAGCTGCTCCCGGCCCTGTTCCACCTGGAACAGGGCGACCTGCTGCCTCGTGAGTTCGGAGTGATCGGCGTGGCGCGCCGGGATCTGACGGCCACTTTTGCGGACGATATGAAGGAGGGCATTGTCGAGTTTGGAGATGTTGGTCCTGACGATGCGAAGCTAACGGCTTTCATCGAGAAGGTAAGCTACCACCCGATGAATTTCGATGACGATGCCGGATACGAGAAGCTGAAGCAGCGCCTGGCTGACTTTGACGTTAAGCACGGGGTCAAATGCAACCGACTCTTCTATCTTGCGGTTGCGCCAGAGTATTTCTCAGAGATTCTTCACAGCTTTGGCCGGCACGGTATGACCAGGTACGAAGACTGCCATGTGCGGGTCATCATAGAGAAGCCGTTCGGACACGATCTCGAGAGTGCGCGGGAGCTCAATGCCGATGTGAATGACGTGCTCGACGAGGACCAGATTTTCCGCATCGACCACTACCTCGGCAAAGAGACGGTGCAAAATATCCTCGTCTTCCGCTTTGCCAACGGCATCTTTGAGCCAATCTGGAATCGGAACTATATCGATCACATCCAGATCACCGCCGCAGAAAGCATTGGCATTGAAGGCCGCGGACCTTTTTACGAGAAAGCCGGCGCGTTGCGCGATGTAATGCAGAACCACATGATGGAACTCTTGTCCTTTGTCTGCATGGAGCCGCCCGTTTCCTTCGAAGCCGCCGCTGTGCGTCATGAAAAGGTGAAGGTGTGGAAGGCCATCCAACCCATTCGCATGGAAGACACCGTGCGAGGGCAGTATGGTCCCGGTGAGGTGGACGGTAAACAGGTCAAGGGGTATCGGGAGGAAGATCGAGTCGATCCCAATTCCCACACCGAGACCTTTGCTGCCATGCGTCTCGGCATTGAAAACTGGCGCTGGGCCGGTGTTCCTATCTATCTACGGGCTGGCAAGCGC
>JAJYVU010000012.1 GCA_021791875.1 Acidobacteriota bacterium
CGCGCTACGGCTATCGTCGTCTGCACGTGCTGTTAGGCCGTGAGGGCGAGCAGGTCAACCACAAGCGGGTGCACCGGTGATTTTGGCATTCTGGTTTGGCCCAGGAGTGGCAGTTAAGTCTGGCCCACTTGTGAGGGTGGTGGTTACGCTTCGAGGATGGGAGAGCGGAAGCGTAGCTGGCTAACCAGGAGAGCGAAGGTGGAACTGTTTGAGCAGATACGCCGGGAGTATGAGTTCGGCGTGGGAACGATCGCGGGAGTATCGCGGAAGTTGGGAGTGCACCGTCGGATGGTGCGCGAGGCGCTGCGCAGTGCCGAGCCGACGGGGCGCAAGCCGCAGCAGCGGCGGCTTCGGAAGTTGGAAGCGTCACAGGATTTCATTGACCAGGTGTTGCAGGCGGATTTGTCCGCTCCGCCGAAGCAGCGTCACACGGCTCGTCGCATCTTCGACCGTCTGCGGGCGGAGGTGCCAGGCTTTGATGCCAGTGAGCGGACGGTACGTGGCTATGTGCAACGACGGCGCCGGCAGCTTGGACTGGAACGGCGCGAAGTATTTGTGCCGCAGACCTATGCATGGGGTTCGGAAGCGCAGGTGGACTGGTATGAAGCCTTTGCCGTGTTGAGCGGCGAGCGGGTGAAGCTGCAGGTTTTCGAGATGCGCTCGATGGCCAGCGGCGGAGCATTTCATCGTGCCTATACCCACGCCACGCAGCAGGCATTTCTGGAAGCGCATGAACTGTCTTTTCGCTATTTTGATGGTGTTTTCCGGACTCTGCGCTACGACAACCTGAAGAGTGCGGTGAAGAAGGTGTTTCGCGGTTACCGGCGCGAGGAGACCAGCCGGTTCATCGCGTTCCGGTCACACTGGCGATATCAGAGTGAGTTCTGCTCCCCCGGGCGGGGGAACGAAAAGGGTGGCGTGGAAGGCGAAGGCGGATATTTTCGTCGCAACCACTGGGTGCCGTTGCCTGAAGCCCGCGACCTGGAAGAGTTGAACGCCTACCTGGAGCGATGCTGTCGCGAAGATCGGAGTCGTGTTCTGTCTGGTCGGACGGAGACGGTGGGGGCGGCGATGCTGGCCGAACAGCCGCATCTTTTGCCGCTGGCCGCCGAGCCCTTTGATCTGGCCGAGGTCAGCTTCCCGACCGTGGATGGGTTGCGCTGTGTGCGCGTGCGAACCAACCGCTATTCGGTACCGTTAAAGCCGGGCACCCGGGTGGAAGCCAGAGTCACCGCCGACACGGTGGAGTTGTGGCACGATGGCCGCCGCGTAGCCCGGCATGAACGCTGCTACAGCCGCCAGCAGCAGGTGCTCGATCTGGAACATTATCTGGATGTTCTGGAGCGCAAGCCTGGAGCATTGGCTGGTTCGACGCCGTTGGCGCAGTGGCGCCAGGCAGGACGTTGGCCCGCGTGCTTCGATCGACTGTGGCAGGAGCTGAACACGCGCCATGGACGTCAGCAGGGCACACGGCAGATGATCGAGCTACTCGAGGTGGGAGCCAGCCAGGGCTGGAGCCGCTTGCAGTCTGCGGTGGAACAGGCTCTGTCGCTGGGATGCCACGATGTGGCGGCGATCCGGCACCTGCTGATGGCGGGTCAGTTCGAACGGCCGGCAATGGCAGTGATGGAGATTGGTGGACTGGCGCGTTACGAGCGGCCGCTGCCGGAGTTGAGTGGATACGACCGGCTGCTCGGCAAGAACGGTGTGGAGGCGATCCCATGAAGAACACCTCCGAGAACCTGGAACAGGCTGCTGTGGAGCAACAGTGCCGCGCCCTGCACCTGCCCGCGGTGGCCGAACAGTGCGCGCCCCTGGCCGATGTGGCGGCCAGGCAGCGGCAGACTTACCTGCGCTATCTGGAAGCTCTGCTGGCGGTGGAGTTGGAAGAACGCGAACGCAACACCATCACCCGGCGCATCAAGGACGCTCGCCTGCCGCGCATCAAGACCTTGGAGGATTTCGACTTCAGCAAGGCTCCACAGGTCGCGGCTACCCGCATCCACGAACTGGCGCAGGGCGGCTATATCGAACGAGCCGAACCGATCATATTTATCGGTGACTGCGGAACCGGAAAGACGCATCTGCTGACCGGCCTGTGTATCGCCGCCTGCCGTCAGAAGCACCGCGTCCGATTCGCCACCGCGGCGGCCCTGGTCAACGAACTCGTCGAAGCCAAGCAGCAACTCCAGTTGCGCCGCGTGCTGGCCCGCTGGGAACGCTATGACCTGATCGCTATCGACGAAGTCGGCTATGTACCCATGGCCGACCTTGGCGCCGAGTTCCTCTTCCAGGTCATCGCAGAACGAGCGGAAAAGGCCGCCGTGATCCTCACCACCAATCTGCCCTTTTCCGAATGGACCCAGGTGATCCCGAATGCCCGGCTTTGCAAGGCCCTGCTGGACCGCATCACCGACCGGGCGCACATCATCGAAACCGGTGCAGACAGTTACCGGTTCCGGAGAACGGTTGAGAAAGGAAGGAAAAAACCTACGGGCTGATGCATGCCCGCGCTGGACTTCGGGCTTCCGCTACGCTCCAGCCCGAAGCCCAGCGCATTCCTATCCCTCCTGCTGATCACCTCAATGCCACAGGTGAGCCAAAGTTAACTGCCGCAAATGGGCCAACATCAGTTGCCAAACGCAGGCGGCGCAAGGGATTGCGTATGTGCCGTATTTTCCGCTGGGAGGGTTTGCTCCGCTGCAGGCGGAGGAGTTAAAGGAAGTGGCCGCGTCCCTGGGGGCCACGCCAATGCAGGTGGCGCTGGTGTGGCTGCTGCGGCGGTCGCCGAATCTGCTGCTGATTCCAGGGACATCTTCGGTGGGGCATTTGCGGGAGAATCTGGCTGCGGCGGAGTTGGATCTGCCAGAGGATGCGCTGGCGAGGCTGAATGGAATCGGCACGGCGGCGACAGCCTGAGAGATGGGCTGCGGCTATGATTCTTGAGAGATGAGAACGTGGCCTTTTCGCAGAAAGAATACCAAGCGTGAGGGAAGCTGGCGGCCGGTGCGATGGCTATGGGCCTTCGCGCGTTGGGTTGCGATTGTGATGGTTGGCTGGTGGGTGCTGTGTTCGCTGCTACTGGTGGCTTACCGGTTTGTACCGCCTCCGACGACGGCGGTGCATGTGGAGCGGCGCGTACAGGCGTGGCTGGCGCATAAGCCGTATCACATGCGGTACGAGTATGTTCCGTTGAGCCGGATTTCTCCGAATCTGCAACATGCAGTGATCGCGGCCGAGGATGCGAAGTTTTATCACGAGCATGGGTTTGACTGGGAAGCGATGGGCAAGGCGGCCAAGGGGGATTTGGCCGGGCATCGGCTGCGGGGAGGGTCGACGCTGGATCAGCAACTGGTGAAGAACCTGTTTCTGGGGACGGAGCGGACGATCTGGCGGAAGGTGCTGGAGGCCTCGCTGGTTCCGGTGGCGGAGGTGGCGCTGGGCAAGCAACGGATTCTGGAGCTGTACTTGAACGAAGTGGAGTGGGGGCGCGGCGTGTACGGCGCGGAGGCGGCGTGCCGGTATTACTACGGGACGAGCGCGCGGAATGTGAGCCGGGATGAGGCAGCGCGACTGGCCGCGATATTGCCGGATCCGCGGCATTGGGAGCCGGAGCGAATGGGGTGGTACAGCGGGGTGATTGAGCGGCGGATGAGCCAGATGGGGTGGTAGGGGGAGCGTTGTACCCCACCCGGCAAGGTGCTGATTATGGCTGAGGCTGCGGAGCCGGCGTGAGGCCGTGCCGCTTCATGACTTCCATCATCTTTGCGCGGTCGGGCGGGCCGCCTGCGGCTGAGTTGATGACCTCGGCTGCTTCTCGAAAAAATTGCGGGCCAATCGCGGCGGGGGTGACCATGCAGAGCATCTTGGCGTCGCGGGTGGTGTTGTTGTCAAAGCGGTGTACGGCTCCGCGGGGAATGCAGAGAGCCTGGCCGGGTGCGACGTCAATGGGTTTGCCGTCGACAGTCCAGGTGAGGACGCCTTCGATGCCGTAGATGGTCTCCTCGTAGTGGTCGTGGCTGTGGGCGGGCCCGGCGAGCTTTTGAGCGGCGGGGACAACGACCTCAAACACGGCGACCGTTCCGTTGGACTGCTCACCGGTGAGGAGAAACCGCACCGCGAGCGGTCCGAGCCGGATTGTTTCTTCGGCGGGGTTGATGCCTGGGGCGATTGCGTGTGTTGGTTCCATGGCTCACCTCATTTCGGTAAACTATGTTTACCATGGAAAGAGGGTAAACTTTATTTACTTTTCATGTCAATGGATTTTGCATGGATTATTCGCAGGTCAAGACTGAGGGTATGCTCATCGGGGCGCTGCTGCGTGTTCCGGCTGAGGCCATTCATCGTCGTCTCATTCGCGAGTTGAACAAGGCGGGGTTTGAGGGTCTGGCGTTACCGCACATGGCGATCTTTCGATTTCCGGGGCCGGATGGCGTGCGTCCGGGAGTGCTGGCGGAGCGCGCCGGAATGAGCAAGCAGGCGATGAATCGGATTCTGGGCAGTCTGGAAGAGATGGGGTATTTAGTCCGCACCGACGCACCCGACGGGGGGCGGGCGCGGATTGTGCAATTTACCGAGCGCGGCCGTGCGGCGTATGCCAAGCAGATTGAGGTGCTGTTCGAGATCGAGAAGGAATGGCGGGATGAGCTGGGCACCAGGGAATTTGCGCAGCTGAAGAAGTTGCTGGGCCGGATTTGGGAGAGTCCGCTGGTGCGTTAGGCGCGACTGGGCACATAAATGAAAGCTTGCGTAAGATTCCTGCGTGGCGAGAGCGATGCAAATGCATTGCAGCCAACTCAAGCTTGCAGCAGGAAAGGCAGATGATGGATCAGCGGTGGAGCAGGCGCAAATTTCTGAACAGGGCGGCGGGGACGGCGGGTGCGATCGCGGCGGCATCGTGGGGAGGCGATGCATTTGGGTGGGGAGCACCGGTGTCGCCGTTTCTGGGGCGGTATGTGACGCATATTTCCGTGGTGCGGGTGAACCAGGTGGAGGTGACACCGCACCGGAACCTTGGGCAGGGTGAGGCACCGCTGAATAGCCCGAAGCATATTCGTGCACGGCGAGAGGCTTTTGGACGCGGGTGCCCGGACGGCAGAATGACGTGGGCGGTGAGCTGGCTGGCGCTGATCGATCAGCGCAAGGAGTACCAGGAGGTGCGGAAGCTGCTGGCCGGGTACCACGATAAGTACGGCGATGAGATCACGTTTATCCCGGGTGGGTATTTTGCACCGATGTACAACACGTGCGAGCAGATCAAGGTGTGGAATCACGAGGGGCTGGCGAAGGTGTCGCAGATGGTGGGTGGTGGATATCGTCCGCAGTGCCTGGTGGCAGGATTCATGGATGCGGAGAACCAGCGGGACCTGGCGAAGGAAGAGGGCATTCATGTGTGCCAGGGGGAGATCTGGAGCCAGTACGGGATTGACTATGGGGATGGAGACGGGGGCATCAGCTACCCGTACTATCCAAGCCGACAGGATTACTTGAAACCGGCGCAAGGGCCGGCGGATTTTATTGACTGTGTGTGCCTGGATGGGTGGACATGCGACTTTCTGGCGGCGCGGCGGCCTGGATTCCAGGGAGGGTTCAACAGCCGCATGGGCGTGGGGCCGATTGAGACGGTGGGCGATCTCGGCGAGAAGGTAGGCCGGATGGAGATGATGGCGACAACGGCGATTCACTTTGACCGTGGGCATGCGCTGAACGGATTTGGATGGGTGACGGGGATCTGGGAAGTGTCGATTGGGCACGATGAGGATCTGGCGTGGTGGCTGCAGTCGATTCAGGAGAGATGGCCGGATACGCAGGTGATTCCGGAAGGCGAATTTGGCCTGAAGTGGCGGGCGCATTATCCGAACAACGATGGGCTGAATTACCGGTTTGTGGAGAAGGGGACGGGCGCGCCGGGTTCGGAGAAGGATTTGGAGATTCGGTGGTACATGAATCAGGAGTTTCGGCTGGCGCTGTTGCGGAACTGGGTGAAGGACAGCCCTTACATGGCGATTGACTTTACGCGGTACGACCTGCCGGTGCATGAGCCGCAGGACTTGCAGCGGGACTGGAACCTGATGAATGTGCTGAACCAGAAGGGTACGCGCCCGCAGGATAAGCCGAAGCGGCTGGGGCAGTTGCCGGAGGGGGATCAGCGGCGGATTTATGCAAGGTATCCGGAGCTGAAGAAGTGGGCTTGAGGGGGACGGAGAACTGCAGGTTCCTCGGGTGCGCCTGGCGCGATGGATCGCGCCAAACTTCGGTGGAATGACAATCCTGGATTAAGGAAATGATGAAGGTGTTTAGAACTCCCAGCGGAGGAGGGCAGCGCCAACGGTGAAGCCCGCGCCGACGCTGGCGACGAGGATGAGGTCGTTCTTTTTGAGGCGGCCGTCGTCGCGGGCAGTTTGCATGGCGAGGGGGATGGTTCCGGCGGTGGTATTGCCATAGCGGTCGATGTTGATGACGACTTTTTCCGGTGGGAGGGCGAGGCGCTCGGCGCAGGACTCGATGATGCGGCGGTTGGCCTGGTGGGGGATGAAGCAACTGAGGTCAGAGCCGGTTAGGCCGTTGCGTTCGAGGACGCGAGTGGTGGCTTCGGCCATTTTGCGGACGGCGAATTTGTAGACGGCCTGGCCGTCCTGATGGACGTAGTGCATTCGTTTCTCGATGGTTTCGTGGCTGGGCGGATTGAGGCTGCCGCCGCCGGGCATATAGAGGGAGCAGCCGCCGGAGCCGTCGATTTCATGGAGGTAGTCGATCATGCCGATTTCGCCGGGTTCAGCGGGCTCGATGAGGACCGCGCCGGCGCCGTCGCCGAAGAGGACGCAGGTGGTGCGGTCGGTGTAATCGAGGATGGAGGACATGGTGTCAGCGCCGATGACGAGGACCCTGGAATGGGCGCCGGACTCGACGAGTTTGCAGCCGACCTGCAGGGCGTAAACGAAGCCGGAGCAGGCTGCGGAGAGGTCGAATCCCCAGGCGCCGGTGGCGCCCAGCTTGTCCTGGACGAGGCAGGCCGTGGCGGGGAAGAGCATGTCCGGGGTGACGGTGGCGACGATGATGACCTCGACGTCAGTGGGTGCGATGCCGCGCTTGGCGAGGCAGATGCGGGCGGCTTCGACGGCCATGTCGCTGGTAGCCTGGCCTTTATCGAGGATGTGGCGCTCGCGGATGCCGACGCGGGAGGTGATCCATTCGTCAGTGGTGTCGACCATTTTCTCGAGGTCGGCGTTGGTGAGGACGCGAGGTGGGACCCAGGTCCCCAGAGCACTGATTTTTGCCCGACGCGACGAGGGTGGGCGCACTTCGAGAGTCAAAGCTACTCCTCCGATCAGAAAAAGCAGAAGCTGCTGGTAAAGAAGTATTTTCGCCCAGCAATGCGTTCAAGTACAGCCGGTGACATTGGCTGGAGAAGACGGGCGGTTCTTTGGATGGAATCACAAGGTGAATGTAACCAAGCTCCGTTTTCGGTGTCAGATGAGTAGACTGAAGTGAGGAGATGGTTATGAAGACGAGAAATAGCCGTATTTCGCCGTCTGAGATTACTCCCAGAGAAATTTTCATGAACCGCCGTAAGTTCATGGTGGGCGCAGCAGCCGCAGGAGTGGGGCTGGCCGCCGCGGGGAGCGTTCTGGGTGCGTTTGGGCCGGAAAAGAAGGTGATGGCCGCAAACACGCTGCAGACGGTGCCGAGCCAGTGGAACGGAAAGGGCTTGCAGGAGACCTCATTCTACGACATCACGCACTACAACAACTTTTACGAGTTCGGGACGAGCAAGAGCGATCCGTCGAAGTACGCGTGGAAGCTGAAGACGGAGCCGTGGACGGTTGAAGTGGACGGGCTGGTTCACAAGAAGAAGACCTTCGACATGGATGCGCTGATGAAGCTGAGCCCGCTGGAGGACAGGGTGTACCGGTTCCGGTGCGTGGAGGCATGGGCGATGGTGATTCCGTGGGTGGGGTATTCGCTATCGAAGCTGATAGACGCGGTTCAGCCGCTGTCTTCGGCGCGGTATGTGGAGTTTGTGTCGGTGGATCGGCCGAGCCAGGAGCCAGGAATCATGAACGTGTCGATCCCGTGGCCGTATAGGGAAGGGCTGCGGATGGATGAGGCGATGCATCCGTTGACGCTGCTGACGGTGGGGCTGTACGGGCAAGTGCTGCCGAATCAGGACGGTGCGCCGGTGCGGATTGTGGTGCCGTGGAAGTACGGGTTCAAGTCGCCGAAGTCGATTGTGAAGATTCGGTTTGTGAAGAACCAGCCGCAGACGACATGGAGCTTGATTGCTCCGAGCGAGTATGGGTTTTATTCCAATGTGAACCCGAATGTGGACCGGGTACAGTGGAGCCAGAAAACGCAGCGAGTGATTGGGGCGCCAATCTGGAAGCAACTGGAGCCGACGTTGATGTTTAACGGCTATGGCGACCAGGTGGCAAGCCTGTACAAAGGCATGAACCTGAGCCGCTACTACTGAGAACCGGAAACAGGATCGAGAAAAGCCGCTGATGCCGAAATGGGCAATTGCAATCCTGAAGACTGCCGTGCACCTGGCGTGTCTGTTGCCGGTGGCGTGGCTGGTGTGGGGGGCGTACAAGAACACGCTGGGGCCCGACCCGACGCATACGGTGACCTTCTTTACGGGGCGGGGTACGTTGCGGCTGCTGGCGATTACGCTGGCGATTTCGCCGATACGGAAGTTATTTCCGAAGCGGCTGGGGTGGCTGATCCGGTTTCGGCGGCTGGTGGGGCTGTACGCGTTCTTTTACGCATGCCTGCATTTGCTGACGTATGTATGGCTGTATGCGGGCTTCAATGTGCAATACATGGTGGCGGACATCAGCAAGCGGAAGTTCATTACGGCGGGGCTGACGGCCTGGCTGCTGCTGCTGCCGCTGGCAGTGACGTCGACCTCCTGGTGGATAAGGAAGATGGGCGGCAAACGGTGGAACCGGCTGCACATGCTGGTGTATGTGGCGGCGATTGCGGGGCTGGTGCATTACTGGTGGGGCGTGAAGCCGGGCGTGTGGCGTCCGCTGGACATAACGCTGATTATTGGCGGGATTCTGCTTGCGAGGCCGCTGATTGCGGTGTGGAAGCGGCGGGAAGCTCCGGTGGTGGTGAAGATCGGTGGATAGCTTTCAGCTGTTAGCTTTTTTGGTCGCTGGAGACTTCCTCAGCGAAGATTCGCGGGCTTTGCCGAGGGGTTTGGTCATGCGGACGAAGTGGCAGGGCATGGTGACAGGACCGATCATTTCCGGTGGGATGGGTTCGGCTCCGGAGATGGCATAGCCGAGGCGCTGGTAATAGGCCGGGAGTTCTTCGCGGACATTGACGATGGTGAGATCCATGTGATGGGCGCCGAGCTCACGGGCGTATTCTTCGGCGGCGACGACGAGGCGGGTGCCGAGGCCGGACTTCTGGCGGGCGGGGTCGACGGAGAGCAGCCCGAGGTAGGCGCGATCACCTTTTAATTCGACGAAGACGCAGCCGTCGATGTGGTCTTGCTGTTCGGAGACGAGGAAGCGGCCGCGGTGGAAGTATTCGCGGGTGGCTTCGGGGTTGAGGCGGTCGTTTTTCTTGAAGAATTTTTCGACGGCGAAGGCTCGATTGATGAGGTCCATGAGGGTGGGGAGATCGGATTCGGTGGCGAAGCGGAGGTCGGTCATGGGAGTGTGAACAGCCTGAAATCAGGGTAAAACAACGCGGGGTGGAGTTCCCGAAAAGAAAAAGCGCGCCGGCAAGGCGCGCTTGGTGATTCTGGATGAGATTTAGTGGGAGGCGCTGGGGTTTTCGTTGGCGGCGAGCTTGGCGGCATCGGCCTTGAGGGCACGCTGCTCGAGGGCATCAGCCTGCGGCAGGAGGCCAAGGGCAGTCTGAATCTCCGGATCCCAGTTGTCGACGACGACCTGTCCGCTGCGGTAGCCGAAGCTGGAAACGAAAATCTGCGACTTGATGGTGGTTTTGAGCCAAGGGAGGACGCCGTTGATGTTGGCCGGCGTGAACGCAATGTTCTTCGACTTGAGGAAGTTCTGGAAGTCGTTGAGGACGGCGTCGTTGACCTCGAAGTCGCGGGTGACCTTGTGGTCGACGACGTAGTGCTCGGCGAAGCGCTGGAAGACGTAGTGCGCGAGCAGCAGATTCTGGAAGTCGTTGTACTTGAGGGGGGTGAGTTCTACGTCGGGCGTGATGCCGCCGCCGCCGTAGACGGTGCGGCCGGAGTCAGTGAGGTAGACTTTGCGGTCTTTCTTGTTCTGGTCGCCATGGTCGACGTAGTAGTAGTCGTAGAGCGAAACACCTTTGTAATTGCGCTGGATGAGGCGTCCGCTGGGCGTGTAGTAGTGATACGTCGTGAGCGTGAGGCCGGTGTTGTAGGAGAGCCTGTAGACGGTCTGGACGAGGCCCTTGCCGAAGGTGGTCTGGCCGGCGACGAGAGCGCGGTCGTGATCCTGGAGGGCGCCTGTGATGATTTCAGCGGCGGAGGCGGTACCGTGATTGACGAGCACGACGATGGGGAAGTCGGCGCCGTGGTTGCCGTGGGTGGCGCGATAGATTTCTTCAGGGTAGGCGCGGCCGCGCTGCGAGACGATGATTTGCCCGCGCTTGAGGAGATGGTCGCAAACGCTGACGGCTTCGACGAGGACGCCGCCTGGGTTGTTGCGGAGGTCGATAATGAGGCCCTTCTGGTGCGGAACGCTCTTGAGGGCGTCAGCGAATTCGCGGCCGGTGGTTTCCTGAATCTGCTTGATGTGAATGTAGGCGATGCCGGGGCGGATTTCGTAGGCGACGTCGATGCTGGGGTTGGGGATTTCGTCGCGGGTGAGGGCAAAGATGAGCGGCTTGGGCGACCCGATGCGGTCCATGGTGACATGGACGGTGGTGCCCTTGGCTCCTTTGAGGAGGTTGGCGACGTCAGAGGAGGACATGCCAGCGGTGGATTTGCCGTCGATGGCCATGATGACGTCACCGGGATGGATGCCGGCCTTCCACGCGGGTGAACCCTCCATTGGATAAACGACGACGATGCGTGAGGTGCCGTGGATGAACTGGGGCTGGATGAGCATGCCGACGCCGTAGTAGTGGCCGCCTTCATCCTGCTGCATGGCCGCAAAGGCCTTGGGATCAAAGAAGCTGGAGTGAGGGTCGAGGGTGCGCAGCATGGCCGGAATGGCGCCGTCGTAGATGATGTTGCTGGGCATCTTTCCGGTGACGGGGTCGGCGTAGTTTTTGGCGACGATCTGATAAACGCTGCTGAACTGCTCGAGACTCTTGCGGAAGGCGGACTGATTGTCGGGGGACTGGGCACCGACGCGATGGCTGAGCAGGAGGCCGCCGAGGCCGCAAACGGTGAAGAAAACGACGAGAGAAAAGACGGTGCGGCGAGCTGCAGATGACATTCGGACGCGGAATCCTTGGGGCCCTGAATAGAGCTCTGATGCGTGCAGTATAGCATCCAGGCAGGGAGGGACGCGCTGCCGGAGCTGCGATGAACAAGGGGCGGAACGGTTCATTGGCTTTCGTGGGACGAGGCGTTTACTATCTGGAGAAGCGCTGCCTGACAACTTCAGCACGGAATTGTGCCGCGGAGTGGAGCGGGCGTGCTCCTATTGGGATTGTGATTGTGATGAAGCTTCGATCGTTACCGATTCGTGCGATGCTGGCCACCGGACTGGCCATCGCCGTGATACCGAGTTATGGACTAGGCCGCCGGGCCGAGGCCGATAACCCGAGCGTGCAGAACAACAGCAATCCGCTGCCGTACCCGGGCACAGTAGTAGAGCAGATTGTGGCGCGTGTGGATGACCGTGTGATTGACACCTCAGACTACGCGCGCGCGGAGAAAGAAGTTGAGCAGGATGCGAAGCGGCAGGACATGACGCCGGAACAATTGGCGCATGAGAAGAAGGATTTGCTGCGGAACCTGATTGACGAGCAACTATTGCTGGCCAAAGGCAAGCAGCTTGGGATTACGGGCGAGGACCAGCTGATTCGGCAGCTGGACGAGATTCGCAAGCAGAACCATCTGAAGTCGATGCAGGCGCTGCAGAATGCCGTAGAGTCGCAAGGGCTTTCGTGGCAGGACTTTAAGCAGCAGATCCGGCAGAACATAATTCGCTCGGAAGTGATCCGGCAGAAAGTGATGCCGAATATCCGGATCAATCCGGAGGAGGTGCAGGCCTACTACGACCGGCACAAGTCTGAGTTTGAGCATCCTGAGCAGATTCGTCTGAGCGAAATTCTGATTCCGACGCCGAATCCGGATGACGCGGCGCAGGTGGCGCAGGCAAAGCAGAAAGTTGACGCTATCTACAAGCAACTGAAGGGCGGAGCGAATTTCGCGAAGCTGGCGAAGGCGGATTCACACGGCCCGAGGGCGAGCCAGGGCGGCGACCTTGGGGTGTTCAAGAAGGGGCAACTGGCGCCGGAACTGGAACAGGACACGTTCTCTCTGAAAGCAGGGCAGTTTACCAAGCCGATTCAGACGCGGCAGGGGTGGATCATTCTGGCAGTGACGCAGCACGAGAATGCGGGCGTGGCGCCGCTGGATCAGGTGCAGAACCAGATCATGAACACGATCGGGGACAGAGAGATGCAGCCTGCGCTGCGGCAGTACCTGTCGAAGCTGCGGGAAGAAGCGTACATCGATATTCGCCCGGGATATACGGATACGGGGGCGACGGCGAACGAAATTAAGCCGATTTACAGCGCATACCTGCCACCCTCGGCAAAGAAGAAAAAGAAGCCGCATTTCGAGCGGAGAAGATTTGAGGCCAAGCGGGCAAAATACCGGCGGAAGGAAAAACTTGGCACCGAGAAACTGGGCAAGCGCGAAAAGATTCGCTATGGCCAGGCACCGCGTGAAGCTCTACCACCAGCACTGAACCAGACTGACCTGAACAGCGAGAATGGGCAGGAGGCGGCGAGCAATGTGCCGCAAGCCGGGATGAACAACCAGAACCAGGAAAACCGGAAACCGAGGAAGGTTCGGTACTCGAGCCTGGCGGAGCGGCGGCGCGTGGCCCGCGAGCGGAAGAAGGAAGAAGCAAGGGCGAAGAAGCTGAAAAAGAAGAATGCAAATTCGCACTATCCGGTACCGGTAGAAGGCAAGCTGGCGCAGGCGACGCAGGAAGTGCAAGAGTCGTCGCTTGGCCTGGGCGGCGCGACCAAGAAGAAGAAGACAGCGCATCCCATGCGCAGCGGGCCGAAGCGTCGCTACTCGACGGTGGAGTTGAAGAAAGAAGCGGAACAGAAAAAGAAGCAGCAGGCAGCTTCGAGCACGACGTCTGGTTCCGGCGGTTCGAGTACACAGCAATAAGCCAAACAGGACACACAACAGATGAAAGAGCCGATGGTCGCCGATCTTGGACGTTTCGAGAATCAGACGACCACCGGCTTTTTCTGCGTTGCTCAGAAGAGCGTGCGCAGCAAGAAGGACGGCGCGCCGTACCTGGCGCTGACGCTGGCCGACAGCAGCGGCCAGATTGAATGCCGGATGTGGGATCCGGGCGACGTGGGCGAGTTTGCGCAGGGCGACGTTGTGAAGATTCGGGGGCAGGTGAGCCGTTACCAGGACCGGCTGCAGATCACGATCGATAAGCTGCGCAAGGCCGGGGCGGGTGAGTATTCACCGGCGGATTTTGTTCCAGCGACAGAGCGCGACGTGGAGACGATGTGGGCCGAGTTGCAGAAGTGGGTTGCCACGATGGAGGACGGCGACCTGCAGCGGCTGGCACAGGCGTTTCTGGACGATGCGGGGATTGCGGCTGCGCTGCGCGAGGCTCCCGCAGCGAAGGCATTGCATCATGCCTGGATCGGCGGGCTGCTGGAACACATTCTGTCGCTGATGGGCGTGGCGGATGCGGTGGTCGGGAAATATCCGGGGGCGAACCGGGACCTGCTGCTGACGGGCGTGTTGCTGCATGACATCGGCAAATTGAAGGAGTTGCGCTGGGGCACGAGTTTTGAGTACACGCTGCCGGGTCAACTGCTGGGGCACATCACGATGGGCATAGGGATGGTGGAAGAGAAGATTGCGGCGCTGGGGAGTTTTCCGGAAGAGAAGCGCGTGCTGGTGGAGCACCTGATTCTGAGCCACCACGGGCGGTACGAGTTTGGCTCGCCGAAGCTGCCCATGATTCCGGAGGCGATTTTGCTGCACTATCTGGACGACATGGACGCGAAGATGCAGACGATGCAGGCCGAGTTTGCGCGCGCAGTGACGAACGGGCGCGACGCGGCGGACGTGACGGAGTGGGTGCGGTCGATGGAACGCCCGGTGCTGAATACGGCAGCGTATCTGAAGGCAGGGGAAGCGGCTGGCGGTGCTGAGGAAAATTCTGGACGAGAGGCGACTCCGAATGGCCTACCTTTTGAAGACTGAGCCGGACGTGTATTCAATCGATGATTTACAACGCGACGGCGATACGGTGTGGGATGGCGTTGCCAATCCGCAGGCGGTGGGATACCTGGCGCGGATGCCGGTGGGCGAGATGCTGGTGATTTATCACACGGGGAACGAGCGCTGCGCGGCTGGGTTGGCGAAGTGCGTGGCGGTGAATGCGGAGAATCCCAAGGTGCCGGAAGTGCGGATCCAGTTTGTGAAGAAGCTGAAGACGCCGCGCACGCTGGCGGAGATGAAGACGCTGAAGCTATTTGCGGATTCGCCGCTGGTCAAGCAGGGGCGGCTTGGGGTGGTTCCGCTGACGGCTGCGCAGTACGCGTGGATTGCGGGCAAGTAGCGGTGCTGCGAGGGGTACGCAAGGAAAATCATCTACAATCGAATTGAACGCCTATGCTTCGATTTTCGACTGCCGGGGAATCTCACGGCGAGAGCCTGATTGCCCTGGTTTCCGGCATGCCGGCCGGAGTTCCAATAGACCAGGATTATGTGAACCGCGAACTGTGGCGCCGCCAGCAGGGTTACGGGCGCGGCGGACGAATGCGCATTGAACAGGACACGGCGCATTTTTTGAGCGGCGTGCGGCACGGGCACACGATTGGTTCGCCGATAGCAATGGAGATTGCGAATCGCGACTGGAAGAACTGGACCGATGTGCTGCCAGTGGAGACGGGCGATCCGGAGAAGCATAAGGCCGTGGTTTCGCCGAGGCCGGGACATGCGGACCTGGCGGGCGCGTTGAAGTATGACTTCCCGGAAGCGCGGTATGTGCTGGAGCGAGCTTCGGCGCGGGAGTCGACGGCGCGCGTGGCCGCGGGTGCGATTGCGAAGCTGCTGCTGAAGGAGCTTGGCATTGACGTGCTGAGTCATGTGATTCGTGTAGGCTCGACCGAGCTGCAGCGCGAGGTGAAGTGGGAAGAGATTGTTGTCCTGTATGAAAAAGACGAAGTGATGCTGGGCTGCGTGGACGCAGACACCGAGGCAAAGATGAAGGCCGAGGTAGATCAGGCGCTGCTGACCAAAGATACGATCGGCGGCGTGTTTGAGGTGATCGTTCACGGCGCTCCGGCGGGAATTGGAACCTACGCGAACTGGGATGAGCGGCTGGACGGCATACTGGCGCAAGCGGTGATGTCACTGCAGGCGGTGAAGGCGGTGGAGATTGGCCGGGGCGTGACGGCGGCGGCTTCGCTGGGATCGGCTGTCCATGATGCGATTGGATATGCAGCAGAGGGCGAAGCGCACCGGCACACGCGGTTTACGCGCGAGCGGAATAACGCCGGGGGGATTGAGGGCGGCATCTCCAATGGCGAGGATGTGATTGTGCGCGGATATCTGAAGCCGATTTCGACGCTGCGGCAGCCGCTGGCGTCGGTGCGGTTTGATACTCGTGAAGAGACGAAGGCGGCATACGAACGCAGCGACGTGTGCGTGGTTCCGGCGGCGGGGGTGGCGGCTGAATCGATGGTTGCGCTGGCATTTGGGCGTCTACTGCTGGAGAAATTTGGAGGCGATTCGCTGCGGGAACTGAAGCGTAACTATGATGGTTACCTGGAGCAGATTCGTAAGTTTTAAGAGATGATTCGACCAATTGTTAAGTATCCCGATCCGATTTTGCAGCGCCCGACCGAGCTGGTGACGGAGTTCAACGACGAACTGCGCACGCTGGCAAATGACATGTTCGAGTCGATGTATGCGGCGAAGGGCATAGGGCTTGCGGCTCCGCAGATTGGCGTGGGGCAGCGGCTGACGGTGATCGACCTGAGCAACAAGGAGAAGCCGGACGAGAAGATTGTGCTGGTGAATCCGGAGGTGATTGAGACGCAGGGGCGGCAATACGAAGAAGAAGGCTGCCTGAGTTTACCGGAGATTCGCGAGAAGGTCGTGCGGGCTGCCAAGGTGAAGGTGAAGGCGCAGAATCTGGACGGCGAGTGGTTTGAGATGGAAGGCGAGGAGCTGCTGGCGCGCGCGTTCCAGCATGAGATCGATCACCTGGACGGGGTGTTGTTTATCTACCGGCTGAGCGGGCTGAAGCGCGATCTGATTCTGCGGCGCATACGCAAGCTGCAGCGCACCGGCGAGTGGTAAGCATGAAACTGGTATTCTGCGGCACGCCGGCTTTCGCTGTTCCGACGCTGAAGGCTGTGCTGGGCGCAGGACACGAAGTGGCGCTGGCGGTCACGCAGCCGGATCGTCCAAGCGGGCGCGGCATGCAGGTGGTGGAACCGCCGGTGAAGGTGACGGCGCGGGAAGCCGGGATTCCGGTGGTTCAGCCAGAGAAAATCAAAAACAATCTGGAATTTCGGGCACAACTGGAGGCAATTCAACCCAATGCCATTGTGGTGGTGGCGTATGGGCGGATCATTCCGAAGTGGATGCTGGATTTGCCGCGGTTCGGGAATTTGAATTTGCATGCGTCACTGTTACCGAAGTATCGCGGAGCGGCTCCGATCCAGTGGGCTGTGGCGATGGGCGAGACGGCGACGGGCGTGACGACGATGTTGCTGGCCGAGGGACTGGATACGGGCGACATGCTGCTGCAGAAAGAGATGGCGATTGGGCCGGATGTGACGGCGCAGGAGCTGTTTCCGTTGCTGGCAGAGATGGGCGCGCCGTTGATGGTGGAGACCCTTACCGGGCTGGAAGCGGGCACGATTGTTCCGCAGAAGCAGGATGATTCGCAGGCGACGCTGGCTCCGATACTGACGCGTGAGGACGGTCGGATGGATTTTGGGCGCGATCATGCCTCGGTGATTTATAACCGGTGGCGTGGTTTTTATCCGTGGCCGGGCGCATGGACGATGCTGGGCGGCAAGAAGCTGACGGTGCACCGTATGAAGCTGGCGGAGGGCACTGCGGGCGCGGAACCAGGTATGGTTCGCGTGGAGCATGGACGGCTGATGATGGCGTGCGGAGGCGGGAGTGCGATTGAAATTCTCGAACTGCAGCTTGAGGGCAAGAAGCGGATGACAGCAGCAGATTTTCTGCGCGGGCATGCGCTCAAGAGCGGCATGCGCCTGGGAATGTGAGCGGCGATGATTGCGCCGGCACGACTGGTTGCGTTTGAGCTGCTGCAGCGGGTGGCGGCGAGCGATGGGCACAGCGATGAGCTGTTGCGATGCCGGCAGGTGAATGCGCTCAGTGCGCAGGACAGAAATCTGACGACAACGATGGTGATGGGAACGCTGCGTTGGCAGATGGCGCTGGATGCGGTGGTGCGTCCGTTGCTGGCGCGGCCGGAGCAGGAACTGGCTTTGCCGGTGCTGACGGCGCTGCGGCTGGGGGCGTTTCAGTTGCTGCACCTGGATCGCGTGCCGGCGCACGCGGTGCTGAACGACAGCGTGGAGCTTGTGAAGCAGACCGAGGAGCGTGGCGCGGCGGGCATGGTGAATGCGCTTCTACGGAAGATTGCGGCAATGCCGAAGGGTACGGGGCAGGACGCGGAGACGGCGCATCCGGCATGGATGGTGGAGCGCTGGCGGCGTTTTTACGGAACGGAAGCGGTCAAGACAATATGTAACTATAACCAGCACGAAAGCACCGCAGCGCTGCGACTGGAGGATCCGTTCGCGTTGCAGGAGCTGGAGATTGAGGGCGTGGAATGCGCTTCGGGCGAGCTGTTGGCCGGTGCGGCGAGGGTGGTGAAGGGGGATGTAACCCGCACGGGTACATTTCAACGAGGGCGCGCGCGAATGCAGGATGAGGGGTCGCAACTGGTGGCGGAAATTGCGGCGGCCGCGATGCCGGAGGCGCTAAAGGTGTTGGATGCGTGCGCGGCGCCGGGCGGGAAGACGGCGATTCTGGCGGAGCGGCTGACGAAGGCGAGGATTACGGCGATGGAAGTGAGGCCGCGACGGCTGGAGGCGATGCGGCGAAACCTGAAGGCGTATGCGAAACAGGTGGCGTGCGTGCAGGGGGACGCGACGACGCTGAAGGATGGGGCGGATTACGACTTGATTTTGTGCGATGCACCGTGCAGCGGGACGGGAACGATGGCGCGGAACCCGGAGATTCGCTGGAGGGTGGATGCGGCGGAGGTGCAGCGGCAGCAGGCACGGCAGAAGGCGATTCTGAAGTCTGCGGCTGGCGCGGTGCGGAC
This sequence comes from Acidobacteriota bacterium, assembly GCA_021791875.1. Taxonomy (GTDB): domain Bacteria; phylum Acidobacteriota; class Terriglobia; order Terriglobales; family Acidobacteriaceae; genus Acidobacterium. The sequence goes on from JAJYVU010000012.1 coordinate 18,492, forward strand.
GGGTGGGCGTGTGGTGTATTCGACGTGCTCGCTGGAGCCGGAAGAAAACGAAGATGTGGTGCGTGCGGTCGTGGCAGAGGCGGAATTGCGGGTAGTTTCGGTGGATCAAGTGCTCGACCAGATGAGCGAGGCGAGGATGTTCGCGGAGGGCGGCGAGGAAATGGTGCGTCATGCGGTTACAGATGGATTCCTGCGAACGCTGCCGGGCGTGCATCCATGCGATGGTTTTTTTGTAGCGGTGCTCGAGCGAGTGTGAGGGGAAGTCTTCCCTCAATTGATTTCGATTATTTTGCCACTGTGAGAGTGACGGTATCGCCGGGCTGGACGCGGTAGCCGGAGGATGGCGTTTGCGCGATGACGGAGCCGGGCACGATGGGCGCCTGCGGAGGCGCAGTGGAAGCAACGCTGCCGATGGGACGAATGCCTGCGGCAATTCTTTTTACAGATACAAGCTTGAGGCCGGCGTGAGCGAGAAGGGCTCGCGCGCTGGCGAGATTGCGGCCAGCGAGGCTGGGCATGACGAAGCCTGAGGTGGAATCAGGCATGGGCGGCGTGGCGATGAGAAGTTGTACGCGCGGGCTGGAGACGCCTTGTGCGTTGGGCCGGGGACTTTGCGCGATGACGGTACCGGAGGGTGCGGCGGAAGTGGGCAGGTAGGCGAGGCGGCCGAGCTGGAGGCCGGACTGGTGGATTTGCTGTATGGCGATGCCGTCGGGCTCGCCGGTGAGCGCGGGGATGGTGACGGTTTGCGGGCCGAGGCTTTCTGTGATGCGCATGTGCCAACCGGAGCGCACGGTGACGCCGGGCCCGGGTGCCTGGTTGAGCACGCGGCCGGCGGGGATGGTGGATGAGTAAAGGTGGTTGGCGACGCGGATGTCGAGATGGAGCGAGGCGGCGACGCGGTGAGCTTCCGCCAGGGTTTTGCCTTTGAGGTCGGGCACGGTAACCTCAGCGCTGTGAATGACGAGCTGCATGGTAAGCAGGGCCGAGGCGAGTGCGACGACGGCAAGCAGGAGCAAGGTGCCGAGCGTGCGGAACAGCGAGGTCAAACGTTGTCTCCGTTGATCTGGATGGAGTAGTCGATTTTGACCGAGTGTTCGAGCATTTTGGAGACGGAACAGTATTTGTTTTTGGAGAGGGATACGGCGTCTTCAGCGGCTTTGCGAGAAACGTTTCCCCTGACGGTGTAGGTGAGATGGATGCGGGTGAAGACGCGCGGCGGATCGGGAGCCTGTTCGGCTTCAGCCGAGACGGTGAGGCCGGTGATGGGTTCGCGTTTCTTCCTGAGGATGCTGACGACATCGACGGAAGTGCAGCCGCAAAGCGCGGTGAGGACGGATTCCATGGGAGACATGCCATGGGTGTGCTCGGCGGAGCTGTCGAAGTGGAGGGTGTGGCCGCTGTCAGATCGGCCGTCGAAGAGGGATTCCTGTTGCCAAACAGCGCTTGCGATCATGGGGGTCTCCGGTGGGGTTCGTTATATGTGCTGATTGTCGGTCCGGGGCTCGGGATGAATCAAGACGCGGTCGACATCTGGGCAGCGGGACTTGAAGCGGTCTTCGAGGAGCGTGATGATCTCGTGCACGCGTTGCATTGGCAACTCGTCGGGGAGGGTGCAGTGGCAGGAGAGAGAAATTTTCTCACCGATGCGGCCGATGTGGACTTCATGGATGTCGATGATTTCGGGCAGGGTGCGGGCGGCGGCGCGAAGCAGGTACTCCATGTGGCGATCGTCGGCGACAGTGGTGGCGTGCTCGATAGTGGCGGGTTCATTCTCGATATGGGTGAGGACGGAACTGACCTCGGGGAGTTCGCGGCGGATCTGGTCTTCAATGCCGCGGACGAATTTGTGAGCATCGATGAGGGGCAGATTCTCAGAAACCTCAATGTGCTGTTCGACTTCGAAGCCGGTGCCGGAGGCTTGCACGCTGACGTCGTGGAGGACGACATTGTTGCGGGATGCGACGGCGCGAACCTTGTCAAAGATGCTTTCGGCGCTGGTGGAGCGTGGGACGGTATGAATGACGACATCGGCGCCGGGTGTGATGCGCTGGACAGCGAGGGTGGCGTCGTGGACCAGCTCTTCACTGCGCTGGAAGGTGAGGTTGCGCGGCATGGAGAGGGTGAGGTCGGCGAAGTAGCTTGTGCCATAGCGGCGCATGCGGAGCTGGTCGACGGACAGGACGCCCTGGATGGAGCAGACTTCGCGGAGGACGCGGTCGAGGGTTTCACGAGGGACGGAGTCAGTGAGGACGTAGATGGCGCGGTGGGCGATGCGCCAACTGAGCGCGACGATGAGGCCAGAGACGACGATGGCGGCGAGCGGGTCGGCGTAACGGAGCCAGTGGAGGTGGAGGTGCTCGCCGAGCCACGAGGCGCAGAGGCCGATGAGGACGGCGGTGGTGGCCCAGATGTCAGAGGCGAAGTGCTGGGCTTCGGCTTCAAGGGCGGCGCTGCCGTGGCGGCGGCCGACTGCGCTCATTCGGTGTGAGCGCCAGAGGTCGACGCAGATGGAGGTGACCAGAACGGCGACGGGCCAGAAGGAATAACGCAGCTGGACGGGATGGAAGAAAATACGGCGGATGGCGTCAAGGGTGATCCATAGGGCAGAGCCAACCATGAGGAAGGTTTCGACGAAAGCGGAGAGGTTTTCGTACTTGGCGTGGCCGTAGGGGTGGTTGGCGTCGGCAGGGCGGTCGGAGAGTCGGACGGAGACGAAGGTGAGCGCGGCTCCGGCGAGGTCAACGGCGGAGTGAATGGCGTCAGAAAGGATACCGAGGCTGCCGGTGGTGAGGGCGACGGCCAGCTTCAGGCCGGTCATGATGCAGGCGGCGGTGACAGAGAGCAGCGCCGTGGCGCGCTTTTCGCGAGGCGCGCGAGAGTAAGGGCCGGATGGAGCCGTGGACTGCATGGACCATTAGGTTAACCCGGACGGGGTAGAACTCGCAGCTGGTTTGACTGCGCGGTAGAGGCCGGCGATGCCGAAGGTGTAGGGCGTCCAGGAGACGCTGGTGAAGCCGACGGAGCGCATGAGGGTGAGCATTTCCTGCGGTGGCGGGAATCTGTGGACAGAGGACGGCAGGTATTTGTAGGCGGAGCCCATGCCGGAGATGCGCGCGCCGATGGCGGGCAGGATGCGGCGGAAGTAGAAGGCGTAGAGCTTGCCCGTGAGGCCGGTGGGCTCGCTGAAGTCGAGGATACCGAGCTCGCCGCCGGGGGCGAGGACGCGGAAAAACTCCTGGAGGGCGGCACGGTAGTTGGCAATGTTGCGGAAGCCGAAGGCGCTGGTGATGAGCTGGAGCGAGGAGTCGGAAAGCGGCAGGTGGAGAGCGTCGGCTTCGATGGGAATGACGTTGGCGCGGTGGGCGGCGAATTTCTGCGCACCGCGGAGGAGCATCTGGTGGGAGAAGTCGGCGGCGAGGATGGGTTCAACAGTAACGGATGGGGTGGGCGCGGGGCGGCGGCGCAGGAGAGCCATGGTCATGTCGCCGGTGCCGCAGCAGATATCGAGGGCGCGGGAGTGGGGCTGTGCGAGGATGTGGCGGAAGGTGCGGGCGGCGCGCCACCACCAGAAGCGGTCGACGTTGCAGGAGAGGATGTGGTTGAGCAGGTCGTAGCGCGGAGCGATGGTGTCGAACATGGCCTGCACGGCGGCCGCGGAGGATTGCTCGTCGACGGCGCCGTCAGGTCGTGCGCCGGGAGTGGTGGCGGGAGTGCTCATTGGGCGGCCTCGCGGACGTGGGCGAGGAGCCAGTCGATGACGGCGCGGAGTTCGGCGTCGGTGACGTCGGGGACGATGACGGCTTTGCCGATGGATTCGGCGAGGATGAAGCGGCGCGCGCCGGCGCGGTTTTTCTTGTCGCGGGCGGTGGCGGCGAAGAGCTTGTCCGCCGTGGCGCGGAAGCGCGGCAGCGGGCCGTAAGCGTGGATGACGGAGCAGATGCGGTCCACCTGCTGTTGCGTGAGGAGGCCGCGCATGCGGGAAAGCTCAGTGGCTGCGAGCATGCCCCAGCCGACGGCTTCGCCGTGGAGCAGGGCTCGGTAATTTGTCACAGTTTCGATGGCATGACCGAGGGTATGGCCGTAGTTGAGGATCATGCGGAGGCCGCTTTCGCGCTCATCGAGAGTGACGATTTCGGCTTTCATGCGAATGGCGGCGGCGATGACCCGGGAGAGGGCGGCGTCATCGGCTGCGAGGATGGATTGCGCGTGGCTTTCCATGTAGGAGAAGAGCGTGGGGTCGCGAATGATGCCTGCCTTGATGCACTCATAGAAGCCTGCGCGGAGTTCGCGCTCGGGGAGGGTGTGGAGGACGTCCGTGTCTGCAAAGACGGCGCGGGGGTGGTGGAAGCTACCGATCAGATTTTTGCCGGTGGAGAGATTGACACCGGTTTTGCCACCGACAGAAGAGTCGACCTGCGAAAGGAGGGTGGTTGGGATCTGGACGTAGTCAATGCCGCGCATGTAGATGGCAGCGAGGAAGCCGGTGACGTCGCCGATGATGCCGCCGCCGAAGGCGATGAGGAGCGAGGAACGGTCGGCTCCGGAAGCGGAGAGGCCAGTGGCGAGAGTTTCGACGCTGGCGAGGCGTTTGTAGGGCTCGCCCGAGGGGAGAAAGAGCACCTGCGGAGGATCGCCGGCGGGGAAGCCGGCAAGCAGGATATTGCCCCAGAGGGACCAGATTTCGGGCGCGGTGACGACAAAAATGCGGCCGGTATTGCCCGTGAGCTTGCGGAGACGCGTGCCGACGTGGGGCAGGAGTCCACTGCCGAGATGAACGGTGTAGTTTGCTCCGGGAATATCAACGGGGATGGTGCGAGCCATAGTTTTCATCGTATCGCAGCACGCAGGGTGGCTTTCGGTTGAGTTGAGGAGTGTTTGCAGCGGGCGGAGGCGTGGCGCATCAGAAATACTGGAAGCAGTGATAGGTTCAAAACAGATGGCAGACGTAGAGACGTTCGAGTTTGTAGTGGTGGGCGCGGGGATTGCGGGATTGCGCGCCGCGATTGAACTGGCGCGCGCAGGGCGCGTGCTGGTGGTGACCAAGGAAGCGCTGGGGGAATCGAACACCTCGTATGCGCAGGGCGGGATCGCAGTGGCGATGAGCGGTCCAGAGGACGTGGCGTTGCACCTGGAGGATACGGTGGCTGCGGGCGACGGGCTCGTGAACCGTGAAGCGGCGCGGGTGCTGGTGGAGGAAGGTCCGCTGCGGGTGCAGGAGCTGTTGCAGTGGGACACGCATTTTGACCGCGAGAATGGCGAGCTGATGCTGACGCGTGAGGGCGCGCACAGCCGGAATCGGATCTTGCATGCGCATGGGGATGCGACGGGTGCGGAGATTGGGCGGGCGCTGCTGGCACACGCGCAGGCGGAGAAGAACATCGTTCTGCGGGAGTGGACCTCGACGATTGCGCTGCGCGTGGATGGAGACGCGGTGGTGGGCGTGGACCTGCTGGATCGCGCTGGACGTGTGACGGAAGCGCGGGCGCGTGGAGTGTTGCTGGCCAGCGGCGGCGCTGGCCAGGTGTACAGCGATACGACGAACCCGGCCGTGGCGACGGGCGACGGGATTGCGATGGCGGCGTATGCGGGGGCCGAGATTGAAGACATGGAGTTTTACCAGTTTCATCCGACGGCGCTGAGTTTGCCGGGGGTGCAGCGGTTTCTGCTTTCGGAGGCGTTGCGCGGCGAGGGCGCTTATCTGCGGAATGCGGCGGGTGAGCGGTTTATGGAGCGGTACCATCCGCTGCTGGAGCTGGCTCCGCGGGACGTGGTGGCGCGGGCGATTACGCGCGAGGGGATGGGACCGGAGGGTGAGCCGCGGACAGTGTTTCTGGATATGCGGCATGTAACGGGGATGGATCTGGCGGTGCGGTTTCCGGGGATATCGGCGTTTCTGGCCGATCATGGGCTGCGTCTGGAGAGGGATTTGATCCCGGTGCGGCCGGCGGCACATTACCTGATGGGCGGAGTGCGGACGGATGTGGATGGAGGGACGTCTCTGAAGCGACTTTACGCGGCGGGCGAGGTGGCGTGCACGGAGGTGCATGGGGCGAACCGCCTGGCGAGCAATTCGCTGCTGGAGGGACTGGTGTTTGGCGCTCGCGCGGCAAGAGCAATGCGCGAGGAGCCGGAGCTGATGGGCGCGGGACTGGGTGAAGCGAAGCTGGGGCGGCGGCCGGCGTTTGCGAAGGCGGATTTGCAACAGATGATGTGGCAAAAGGCCGGATTGCTGCGAGACGCGGAGGGATTGCGAGAGGCGGAGGCGTTTTTAGCGCGCGAGGAGGCAGGTGAGGCTGAGTTGCGGAGGGATGCGCTGGAGCTGGGACATCTGCATGCTGTGGCGAAGCTGATTGTACGGTCGGCGCTGGCGCGGGAGGAAAGTCGCGGGGCGCATTTTCGGAATGATTTTCCGCAAAGAGATGATGCGCGGTATGGGAAGCATTCGGTGGTGGTGCTGGCCGCACGGGCGGACGCGCCTTCGGCGCCAGAATAGCTCTACGTGTGGGCGGGTTTGCGGGCGAGGCTGAGGGCGATGAAGGCAGCTACTGTCGCCAGGATGACGCAGAGGGAGACGAGGGTGGGAATGTGGACCCAGTGGGCGGCGAGCATTTTGAGGGAGACAAAGGCGAGGATAATGCCGAGGCCATAGTGGAGCAGGTGGAAGCGGTCGAGGAGGCCGGCGAGGACGAAGTAGAGGGAGCGCAGGCCGAGGATGGCGAAGACATTGGAGGTCCAGGCGATCATCGGCGAGCGGGTGACTGCGAGGACGGCGGGGATGGAGTCGAGGGCGAAGACGAGGTCGGTGAGTTCGACGGCGAGGATGACGAGCAGGAAAGAGGCGAGCACGAGGCGGCCATCCGGAAGGCGGCGCAGGCCGTGATGCTGGAGCCAGCGGACAGGGCCTGAGGGGCGTTGCTTGTGCGCGTGGATGAGAAGCAGGCGCAATGCGGCGATGAGCAGGATGACTCCGAAGATGTATTGCACCCAGACGAAGCGGCCAAGAAGATGCACGCCAACGACGATGAAGAGAGCGCGCAGTACGATCGCGCCGAAGATTCCCCACAGCAGGATGCGGTGCTGCTGTTCTTCGCCGATGTCGAGGGCGCGGAAGAGGATGAGGAAGACGAAAAGATTGTCGATGCTGAGCGAGGCTTCGATGAGGTAGCCGGAGGCGAATTCGAGGCCGGGTTCGCGACCGAGATGCCACCCGGTATAAGCGGCATAGGCACCGGCAAGAAGGATGATGAAGATGGTCCAGAGCCAGGCGGCGCGCGGAGATGCGCTATGGCCTTTGCGGTGCAGAATGCCCAAGTCGATGAAGAGCAAGGCGCCGACGATGAGAGCGAAGAGGATCACGTGCGAAGTCTGGGATGGTGCCCGGGGTCAGGATTTGCCTTGCGCTTCCCGGCGTGCTTTGCGGCGGGCCGGGTGGACCATGAACGAAATGCCGATGCTTAGCAGGTAGAGGGTGAGCATCGGGGTGGCGAAGACGCACATGGTGAGAATGTCCGGCGTGGGCGTGATGATGGCCGCGATGATGAAGATGACCAGGACGGCGTAGCGGAAGTTCTTCCAGAGGAATTTGGGCGAGACGATGCCAAAGAGCGAGAGGAACATGACGACAATCGGCAGCTCAAAGGTGATGCCGAGGCCCAGGATTACGGTGAGAAAAAGGTGGGTATACTCGTTGATTTCAATGAGCGGGCGGAACTGATTGCTGTAGCCAAGGAGAAATTCAAGCGATTCGGGATAGACCCAGCGGTAGCCGAAGTAAGCGCCAGCAAGAAAGAGGCCGACGGTGGAGGCCATGAAGGGCATGACGTAGCGCTTTTCGTGCGCATAGAGGCCGGGGGAAATGAACATCCAGACCTGGTAGAGGATGTAGGGAGAAACAAGGATGCAGCCCACCATGAGGCTGATCTCGAGGTACATGTTAAAGGGGTCGATGGGGTTGTGATAGACGAGTTCCGTGGGCAGATGGTGGGCTGCGAGCGCGAAGACGATGGGGCGCTGCATGAATCCGTAAATCTGCGTATGGAAGACGTAGGCGATGACGAAGCCGACGCCGATGGACAGGGTAGAGCGGATGATGCGGCGGCGAAGCTCCTCGAGGTGCTCCATGAGGGTCATGCCGGGGAGTTCTGCGCGTTCGGAGACGGCATTCCGTGCGCGATCGACAATATCAGGCATGGTGGATGGCCGGGTCGCTTTCTGGCCGGACGGGGTCCTGCGGAGTCGTGGGCTGCTCGATGCGGCTGCTCTGGGCCGTGATGGGCATAGACGGCTCATCGGAGGGTAGATAGGAGGCTGACGACGCTTCTGGGGATTCGGCAGAGATTTCGGGGCCGTGGTCTTCGGCCTGGGTTTCTGATCCGATGTCCTGCCATTCCTCCTGGTAGAGGTCTCCGGTTTGGGTCTGCGGTGTGTCGAGCAGGTCTACGGGGTCGATGCATTCCTCATCGGGCGAGGGTGGTGTGTAGGGCAGGGAAGCGTGGGCTGCGTCCCGGGATTCGGCATCGGCGGGGGTCTCGGAGTAGCTGGTTTCGGCGGGCAGGGCGTGGTGTTCAGCAAGATCGCCGGTATTGGCCGCGGCTTCCTGGAGTTTCTTGCGGCGATCCTCTTCCTCGAGGTTGCGAAGCTCCTCTTCCATCTGCATTTTGAATTCGTTGCTGGCGCGGCGAAACTCCATCATGAGGCGGCCAGCCTGACGTGCGATTTCCGGCAGGCGTTTGGGGCCGAAGAGGACGAGGGCCAGAATTGCAATGAATGTGTAATCGCCGAAGTGCATGAACTTTTATGATACCTGCGAGCGGGCAGGATCCGGAATCTGCCGACCGGTGTCTGGCCGCTGCAGGACATACGTTGGAGGGCGCCGGTTGGATTACACTTATTTTATGGCTGCGACCGCTTATAAGCGAGGCGCATCCATTGAATAAGGGAACGGTTGCAACAACCCCGCCGGTTGGGCGCCGCAGAGCGGTGCAGTGAACTGGCTGCAACCTGGAATTGCTTTCAACATCCCCGTCCAAAGCTGAACGTTACGGCTGGACTGAAGGCGGCTTACGCGTGAATGGAATTGTAGAAACAGAAGTGTCTGCGACGGAAGTGGTCGCGGGGCAGACGTGCTCGCTAGATGATTACCTGGCGATGCCGGATCACAGCATGGATGACCGGATTTCGGCGGCGCGGGAAGCGCTGGGCGCGACGGCGGTTCTGCTGGGGCACCACTACCAGCGCGACGAAGTGGTGCGATTCGCGGACTTTACGGGCGACAGCTACAAGCTTTCGAAGATTGCGGCGGAGACGCCGGCGAAATATATCGTGTTCTGCGGCGTGCATTTTATGGCCGAGAGCGCGGATGTGCTTGGGCGCGACGACCAGCAGGTGATTTTGCCGGACATGAATGCCGGTTGCTCGATGGCGGATATGGCGGAGATCAGCCAGGTAGAGGCGTGCTGGGAGACGCTGGTGCGCGCGGGGTTGGATGAGAAGAACGTGATTCCGCTGACGTATATGAACTCGACGGCGGCGATCAAGGCGTTTTGCGGGGAGCGCGGCGGCCTGGTGTGTACGTCGTCAAACGCGGGCAAGGCGTTTGAGTGGGCGTTTGCGCGGGCGGAGAAAATTCTGTTTTTGCCGGACCAGCATCTGGGGCGGAACACGGCGTATGCGATGGGGATTTCGCTGGATGAGATGGTGGTGTTTGACCCGTGGCAGATTGGTGGCGGGGTGACGCCGGAGAAGCTGCGCGCGGCGAAAGTGATTCTGTGGAAGGGGCATTGCTCGGTGCATCAACGCTTTTTGCCGGAGCACGTGGATATAGTGCGGGCGAAGTATCCGGGAATTCGAGTGGTGGTGCATCCGGAGTGCCGCTGGGAGGTCTGCCAGAAGGCGGATGCGCTGGGCTCAACGGAGCGGATTATTGCCGAGGTGGAACAGGCGCCGGAGGGCACGATGTTTGCCATCGGGACGGAGATTCACCTGGTGAACCGGCTGGCGAAGAAGTTTGCCGGGAAGGACAAACGGATTATTACCCTGGACGATACCGGGTGTCTGTGCACGACAATGTATCGCATCAGCCCGGGACATCTGGCGTGGGCGCTGGAGAACCTGGTGAATGGGCAAGTGGTGAACCGGATCCAGGTGGACTGGGGCGTGAAGTACTGGGCGCGGGTGGCACTGGACCGGATGCTGGAAATTCGGGGATAGCGAATGAAGACTTTCACGCTGGACGAAGCGCAATTGCTGCTGCCGACGATCGAAGCGCTGCTGAAGCGGGCGATGGAAGCAAAAGAGGCCGCCGAGACGGTGGAAGAGGAACTGCAGGAGCTCGCCCGGCGGATTTTTCTGGCCGGCGGCACGATGGTAAACGTCAGCGAGGTGCAGGAGAAAAAGGCAGCGATGACCGGCCTGGTGCAGCGGGCCAAGGATGCCGTGGAGGAGATCGACGCAATCGGCGTGCAGGTGAAAGACCTGAATATGGGACTGCTGGACTTTCCGGCGTATCTGGACGGCGAGATTGTGCTGCTGTGCTGGAAGCTGGGCGAAGAGAAGATCGAGTTCTGGCATTCGGTCGAGGAAGGATTTCGCGGGCGACAGCCGGTGGAGGGGCGGTTCGGGGCGGGGAATCCGGACAAGACAAACTAAGGCTGGTTGGAGCGTAATCAGGCCGGTTGTGGGCGCGCGAAGATGCGGGCGAGCGATGGGCGGATGACGAGGCCGATGAGGTCGAGGAAGGCGTGAGCACCGACGGCGGCCCAGATGGTTCCGGTGAAGAGGTAGGTGAGGGTGAGCAGGATGCCGAGGATGGTGGTGGCGATGACCCCGGCGATGCCCTGATAAAAATGGGCGAGGCCGAAGATGATGGCAGCGAGTACGAAAGCCGGGACGGCGTGGCCGATGAGGATGGCAAACAGGAGGGGCAAAAGCAGGCGGAAGTAGAGTTCCTCACTGAAGCCGGCGTTGACGGACAGAAGAGCTCCGTGGGCGATTTCAGGCCAGTTGCGGGGCAGGAGAGGGGCAATATCGCCGATGGTGACAGGCTTTAGGGCCTGTTTTTTCTTTTTGCGGCGGGCGGCGAGGATCCCGATGATGAGACCAAAGACGATGGCGCTGGTGGTGCCGATGAGAAAGCCGGTCATGCCTGCCTGGCTGGGGCCGTGGTCGTGGAAAAACGTGGCGAGACGGAGGAACTCCGGCGGCAGGGAGACGAGCGCGGAGAGCCGGCCAAGGATGGCGAGGGAGATGAGGCTGACGCAGCCGAAGAGCAGGAAGCTCTTCAGCGTCCAGATGCGGAAACGGCGCTGGCGGTCTTCTGTGCGGGTGAGCGCTTTGAAGGCGCGGTAATCGGCTGGATCGTTGCGAAGAAACCAGGCAAAAGGAAGAAGGCAGAGTATAAGCAGAATGGCGGCGAGGGCCATGTGGGTCTCCGTGTGTGCGGATGCGACTGGGAGGTGTCGGGATGTTCGGACGCCAGTGTATCTGAGCTGATGAGCGGGAGAGCGGTGGATCGCGTCAGATAATGCGATAGGGCGCATTCGGTTCATACGTAGACAGATCGACGGCAGTTGGAGTGGCTTGTTCTTAAGGAAGGAGCCACCGGGAAGCGTTTCTCTTGTAAGCACATGAAGCGAAAACGCTGAAGTGTGTCTGCGGACGCGACGGCGGCCGGGATGGGAAGATAGGAAAGATAGAGCAGGCTAGCGGTTATGCCGCCCGCCGGAGGCCGAGGATGAGATTTGCAGGATGGTGTTTGCTGGCGGGGCTGCTGGCGCTGGCGGGGTGCGGGCAGTTTTTTCCGCCGGTGACGAGTACGAACGGCGGCGGAGGGTCCGGTGGCGGCGGCGGCGGAACGGGGGCTACCGGGGCTTACCTGTATGTTGCGAATTCGAACCCGAATCTGAACACAATAGCTGGGTTTTCGCTCACGAATGGAAAGCTGACAAACATTAGCGGCTCACCCTTCGCAGTGCCGCTGACGCCCAGCTGTATTGCGATGACGCCGAACGACAGCCTGCTGTACATGGGATCACTCTCAGGCGCGATTTATGTGTACACGGTGGGGAGCAACGGCGCGATTTCGCTGGGCAATGGCGGAACGCCGGTGTTTACGGGGGATTCGCCGGTGACGATGGAAATCGACTCGACCGGGCAGTGGATTGTGTGGGTTTCGGGGTTTTCGGGGGAAGCGTATGTGTTTGGGATTAATTCGTCGACGGGAGCTTTGACGAATTTGAATGTGCCGGGGGTTGCGCTGGCGAGTTCAGCAGCCAGTTCGCTGGCGATTACGCCGAATGACGCGTATGTGTATGTGGCGCTGGGCACGGACGGCGTGGAGACGCTGAGCTTCAATGGAACGACCGGGGCGCTGGCTCCAGTGAACAGCGTGCTTCCGCCGAAACAGAATCTGGATGCGGATTTGGCGGTGGCGGTTTCGCCCAATGGGAAATACCTGTATGTGACGGAGACGGGCATCAATGCTGTACGCGTTTTCTCTATTGCGTCCAACGGGACACTGAGCGAGATCAGCGGATCGCCGTTTAAGACGGGGCTTGGACCGGCGGCGGTGCTGGCCGATCCGACGGGCAGCTATGTGTATGTGGCGAATCGAACGGGAAATTCGATCAGCGCGTTTTCGGTGGGGACTACGGGTGGGCTGACGGCGATCGCAGGCTCGCCGTTTTCGACCGGAACGACGCCGGTTGCGATGGCCGAGGACAAGACGAAGGGCTATCTGGCGGTGGTGAACGAAGGCGGGAGCCCGGACCTGCAGGTATTCCAGTTCAGCACGACGACTCCGGGTGCGCTGACGCCGGTCGCAACTTCGTCGACGGGAACGGATCCAACACAGGCGATTGGGATTGCGGCGACGCAGTGAATACGGGCATCAGAGGGGTGCCGGCGCTGGTACGGGGCGCCCGGGAGATACGCGAAGCCGGTGCTATGCTCGAAACAAGGCCGGATCGCTTTTGCTCATGAAGTTTGCAGATGCCAGTGTGCGACGCACATGCCTTGGAATGCTATTGGCAGTTTTCCTGATAGGTCTTTCCGGCTGCCGCCGGATCGAACATCAGATGGCTCCGCAGTATGTGTATGTTGCGGCGGAGCACACGTTTCTGCGCGATCGTGTGGCGCCGGTGGCGAATTTCGTCACCGAAGTGAAGAACGGTGAGCGGCTGCGGGTGCTGGAACACCAGACGCGCTTTTACAAAGTCAAGGCTCCGAACGGGAGAGTCGGCTGGATTGAGGAGCTTTACGTCGTCAACCAGGGGGAGATGGACAAATTTGACGCTCTCCGGAAGGAGTACGCGAATACTCCTCCATTGGCGAAGGCAATTCTCGAAGAGACTTCGTATTTGCACGATGCGCCGGGATTGCAGGCGCCACACTATTACCTGCTGCATGCAAACGACAAGCTGGACATGCTGGAACGGGCATCGGTGCCACGGCGGGAGTCGACGCTGGCGATGATGCAGCGGGAACAGGATGTAAAAGAGGGCAAGACCCCACCACCGGTCCCGATGGAGGACTACTGGCTGGTGCGCGATGCGAAGGGGCGCACGGGATGGGTGCGCGGGAGCGCGCTGGTGCCGGATGTGCCAAATTCGGTGCTGGTGCTGGCACCGTCAGAGCGGATGATTGGGGCGTACCTGTTCCGGCAGGTAAAAGACCCGAAATCGGATGCGCCGGACCACATGGTGCCCGAGTACGTGGCGGTATTTGCGCCTTACCAGGGAGGGTTACCGTACGATTTTGACGAGATCCGGGTGTTTACCTGGGATGTTCCGGGGCACCAGTACGAAACGGCATACAGCGTGCATCACATAGAGGGGTTTTTCCCAGTGACGGTGGGGCATGAGAAGTTCGGGCAGGATACGGATCCGGTGTTTTCGTTTCAAATCTCGAAAAATCCACAAATTGCGCTGAACCCGCAGACGGGGCGGGTGAATCCGGGGCCGACCATCACCGTGAAATACCGGATGGAGGGTGTAATTGCGCGCCAGATTGAGGGCCCGACGGTTCTTTCTCCCCAGCCAGAGGGTCAAAATGGGGCGCATCGAGGGCGATTTCGCAGAAGCAGGAAATTAGGGCGTAAACATTAAGTGCTGCAACGGATGTGCACGCATCCAATCGGATGAAGTAAGCTGTCTACCACCGAACTTTTGGGAAGCTCGCGTTTTTTCATTGCCGTACGCGGACTTTTTCGCTGACGGTGATAGACAATCGGTGGATGTGAACTATGCAGTTTCAACTTTTTGCATCCGGGGCAATGAACTTTTAGAACGGCTCACCAGCACAAGGAGATCGGCATTCTATGGATAACAAGCCGGCACAGAATATTCAGGACACCTTCCTGAACACGGTCCGCAAAGATAAGACTCCGATTACGATTTACCTCGTCAGTGGGGTAAAGCTTACGGGGAAGATCCGCTCATTCGACAAGTATTCAGTTCTTCTGGAGAACAACAGCCAGGAGCAACTGATCTTCAAGCATGCCATTTCGACAGTGGTGAGCAGCCGCTCGGTACTGCATGGCGAGCATCGGCCAGCGCCGTCACATACGTCGGCATCCGGCCCGGGAGCAGGCAATGCGGTTGCCGGCGCACCGGTAACAGGCGGAACCTCGGGAAGCACTTCCGGGGGAGTCTGAGCTGGGATCAGGGCAGAAGCTCGGGACAAGACTGTGGCGAATCGTTCCGGGGTGCGGATGGGATCGGGCGTGAGAGCGGCCGTGGATCCATCCATGCCCTCGGAGCGCGCGCTACTGGTTTCAGTAGACCTGGGGCAGCGGAAGGCAGCGGTTCTCACTGCGGCCCGGCAGGCCCGGGATGCGGCTTCGTTGCGCGACGTCGGCGAAGCTGGGCGCGAATCCAGCGAAGCAGTCGTAGCGGGCGGGAGCAATGAAGAGTTCCTAAGCGGCGTGGCGGAATTTCGCGAGCTGGTGCTGAGCGCCGGGGCGGAAATTGCCGGGGAGCTGACGCAGCGTCGCGCCAAGGCGGATGCCGCGACATTGATCGGCAGCGGTAAGGTCGAGGAAGTGGCTGCGGCCGCTGCGTCGAGCCGTGCCGATGTGATTATTTTTGGCCAGAACCTGACGCCCACCCAACTGAGAAACCTGGAAAGAGAGCTGCCGGGGCGAGTGATCGACCGTACGCAGCTGATTCTGGACATTTTTGCGCGCCATGCGCGGACGCGCGAGGGCATGCTGCAGGTGGAGCTGGCGCAGCTGGAGTACATGCTGCCGAGGCTGACGGGGCGTGGCCGGGAGATGTCGCGCCTGGGCGGCGGCATCGGCACACGCGGACCGGGCGAGACGCAGCTGGAGACGGACCGGCGACGGATTCAGCGACGGATCGCACAGCTGAGGGGCGAACTGGAGAGCGTACGGCGGATTCGCGGCCAGCAGCGGCAGCGGCGGGAGGCGGTTCCGGTGCCGACGGTGGCGCTGGTGGGCTACACGAACGCCGGCAAGAGCACGCTGTTCAATGCCCTGACGGGGGCAAGTGTGCTGGAGTCGGCGCGGATGTTTGCGACGCTGGACCCGAAGCTGCGGGCGATTACGCTGCCAAGCCGGAGGAAGGTTCTGCTGTCGGATACGGTGGGTTTTATTCGGGACTTGCCGCCGACGCTGATCAGTTCGTTTCGAGCGACGCTGGAAGAGGTGCAGAAGGCCGAGGTATTGCTGCATGTACAGGACTGCTCGAGTGCGATGCGGGAAGAGCATCGGAGCGAAGTGAAGCTTGTGCTGGCGGAACTAGGTGTGCGGGAGAAACCACAGATCGAGGTGCTGAACAAGGTGGACCTGCTGACGCCGGAGGAGCAGTCCGGGCTGCGCGAGGGAGTGGGCCGGCCGCTGGCGATTTCGGCCAAGACGGGGGATGGGCTGCCGGAGCTGCTGGAGCGGATCGATGAGGCGCTGCAGCAGGATCCGATGGTGGAAGCGCGGCTGCGGATTCCGCAGTCGGAGGGGGAAGCGATTGCGGCGCTGGAAGCGGGTGCGGTGATTCGGGGTCGGGAATTCGAGGGAAACCTGGTGAGGATGGCGGTTTCTGCGCCGGCGTCGCTGGTGGGACGGTTCAGAAGATTCGTGGAAAAACAATAACGGCCCGGAGGAGTGAGCGTGGTGGGAAACTCACCTCTCCGAGCCGCTGGACCCTGAAGCGGGTCATAGGCGATACTTAGAGTGTACGCCGCTTGGAATTAGCGTCAAGCGGACGGAGCAATTTCGTTCGCGCTGATTCTGCAATTGCGTATTGACACTGGTCCGCGCGCTTTGTTAGAAACGGGGGTCCGGGCGGCCTTATCTGCTTAGTTCCCAACATTATACGTCGATCATTACATGCAAGAAATAGTCAACGATCTCGGTCAATTTGTGCTCGGCTCTGTGCCGACAATGATTTTGTTTCTGCTGTTGGTGGCAGGCTACCACTTTATTTTGTACCGACCGCTGAGGCGGACCCGTGCGGAACGGTATGAGCGGACGCAGGGCGCTGTGGAGCGAGCGCACGCCGCAGTGGCTGCAGCGGATGTGAAGTCGCAGGAATACGAGGCGAAGCTGCGTGCGGCGCGTGCGGAGATTCATCACGCACGGGAGCTGCAAGTGCAGCAGTGGAACGCAGAGCGAGAAACGGCGCTGGCGAGCGCGCGTTTGCTGGCGCGTGACCGTACCGAAGCCGCAAAGCGGGAGATTGCGCGGCAAGCCGCAGCAGCCAAGCTGCAATTGCACGCGGAGATTGGACAGATTGCGGAGCAGATGCAGGAAGCCGTGCTACCGGCGGTGGGGAGCGCGCGGTGAAGCAGATTTTGAGAACGGGATGTCTGGCGCTGGCGCTTGGTCTTGCGTTGGGAGCGATGACGCTGCCCGCGCGGGCACAGGCTTCGCATGCCGGCGTGGCGGCGATGGCGCAGAGTCAGCCGAAGAGCCAGGTGGATGCTCAGAAGTCCAACGGGCCTCCGGAACAGATGGATGCTCCCGAGACAGAGCGGCAACACAAGGATTACTTGTATTCGTCCTCGGTGCAGTGGTTTGCAAAGAAGCTGGGATTGCCGGTCAAGACGATGGCTCAGATCTTTGAGTGGCTGAACTCGGGGATTCTGCTGTTTGTGATTTTTTACTTCCTCTTCAAAGCCTTGCCGGGAATTTTCCGGCGCCGGACGGAGCGATTGCAGAAGGACCTGGTGGAAGCCAAGCAGGTAAGCGACGATGCGAAGCGCAGGCTGGCGGCGATCGAGGAACGGCTGTCGCACCTGGATGCAGAGATCGAGGCATTCCGGAAACGATCAGAACACGAAGCTGCCGAGGAAGAGCGACGCATGCACGAGGCGCTGGAGACGGAGCGGCAACGGATTGTGCACTCCGCCGAGCAGGAAATTGACGCCGCGAGCGCCATGGCACAGCGGAATTTGCGGCGTTATGCGGCGGAACTGGCGCTGGGACAGGTGCGGTCGAGCCTGAAGGTGGATGCGGACCGCGACAAGGCGCTGGTGGCTGAATTTGCGAAGTCGATTACGGGCAAGCCCAAAGGAGAGCAGAGCTGATGGCGGCCTTTGCCCTGCGCTACGCGCGCGCGTTTGCGGATGTGATCGCCGAGGCGCATCTGTCCTATGAAGACGTGAAGCGCCAACTGAAAGACTTTACGACGGCCTGGCATGCGGCCGCGGATTTGCGGGAAGTGTTTCTGGATCCTTCGTTTCCGCTGCCGGAGAAGATTACGATTCTGGACCGCATGAACCAGAAGCTGCAGCTGGCGCCGCAGGTGAAGAACTTTGTGGCTGTGCTGCTGCACCATAACCGGATGGATGCCTACGAGGAGATTCTGGATGAATTTCGGCGGGAGATGAACAGCCGGCTGGGCATCGCGGAGGTAGAGGTGACGTCGGCGCGTGTGCTGGACGAGCAGGAGCGCCGGGCGCTGATCCTTAAGATCGGCGAGCTGGTGCATGGCAAGGTGGAAGCGACATTTCGCGAGGACCAGGCGCTGATTGGCGGCGTGATTGTGCGGGTAGGGAGCACGGTTTACGACGGATCGGTGCGCGGGCGGCTCGCGGTACTGGAAAACCAACTGGCTGCGAAGTAGGCGGCAGCAGAAGCAACGCAAAAGCAGAGCAACAGGGATTTACCCGGCTGGGAACAGGGAAGCATGGCGCAGATTAAGGCAGATGAAATTACCGCGCTCCTGAAGGAGCAAATTGCGAACTATGACGCGAAGATGCGCGTCGACGAAGTGGGCACGATCATTTCGCTGGGCGACGGCATTGCGCGTCTGCATGGGCTGGAAAAATGCATGGCCGGCGAGATGCTGGAGTTTCCGCACGGCGTGGCGGGCATGGCGATGAACCTGGAAGAAGACCAGGTGGGCGCGGTGCTGCTGGGGGAGTGGTCGGAACTGCGCGAAGGCGACGTGGTGAAGCGCACGGGCAAGATTTTGAGCGTGCCCGTGGGCGACGGCATGATTGGCCGTGTGGTGAACGCGCTGGGCGAGCCGATTGACGACCGCGGTCCGATTCATGCGAGCGATTCGTTCCCGGTGGAGCGGTTGGCTCCGGGCGTGATCGACCGGCAGCCGGTGCGCGAGCCGATGATGACGGGTCTGAAGGCCATCGACGCGATGATTCCGATCGGCCGCGGGCAGCGCGAACTGATTATCGGCGACCGTCAGACGGGCAAGACGGCGATTGCGCTGGACACAATTCTGAACAACAAGGGCAAGGACCTGATCTGCGTGTATTGCGCGATCGGGCAGAAGCGCTCGTCGGTGGCCGGCGTGGTGCATATGCTGGAAGAGCGCGGCGCGATGGATTACACGATCATTGTGTCGGCTTCAGCATCAGAACCGGCGCCGATGCTGTATCTTGCGCCGTATGCGGCGACGGCGATGGCCGAATACTTCCGCGACAAGGGCAAGCATGCGCTGATTATTTACGACGACCTGTCGAAGCACGCCGTGGCGTACCGCGAGCTGTCGCTTCTGCTGCGGCGTCCGCCGGGACGCGAGGCGTACCCGGGCGATGTGTTTTATCTGCACTCGCGGCTGCTGGAGCGGTCGTCCAAACTGAGCAATGAAAAGGGCGGAGGTTCGCTGACGGCGCTGCCGATTATCGAGACGCAGGCGGGCGATGTTTCGGCGTATATTCCGACGAACGTGATTTCGATTACGGACGGGCAGATCTTCCTGGAGACAGATTTGTTCAACTCGGGCGTGCGTCCGGCGGTGAACGTAGGTCTTTCCGTTTCGCGCGTGGGTTTCTCGGCGGCGATCAAGGCAATTAAGCAGGTGGGTTCGACGCTGAAGCTGGATCTGGCGCAGTATCGCGACCTGGCGGCGTTTGCGCAGTTCGGAAGCGACTTGGACAAGGCGACGCAAAACCAGCTGAATCGCGGGCAGCGGCTGACGGAGTTGCTGAAGCAGCCGCAGTTCCAACCGCTCTCTGCCGAGCAGCAGGTGATCATCCTGTTCGCGGGCACGCAGGGTTACCTGGACGATGTGAAGGTCGACTCGATCAAGGATTTTGAGTCGGGGCTGTACAAGTACCTGGATGCTTCGCAGCAGGCGCTGCTGACGGATATTGGAACGAAGAGATCGCTGGACGATGACCTGCGGTCGCGCATCAAGGAAGCGCTGAACGAGTACAAGAAGATGTTCCTGGAAGAGAACGAGGACGCCGCGGTGCAGAAGAAGGCGGAACAGGCAGAAGGCGGCAGAGCCTCGGGGACGGCAAAGTAGGCGCGCATGGCAAACATTCTGGATTTGCGGCGACGGATTCGCAGCGTGAAGAATACGCGCCAGATTACGAAGGCGATGAAGATGGTGTCGGCGGCGAAGCTGCGGCGGGCGCAGGAGCAGATGATCGCTTCGCGACCGTACTCGGCGATGCTGGCGAGCGTGCTGGATTCGCTGAAGCGGCGCGTGGAGATTTACGACCCGGAGACGCGGAAGCTGCGGCATCCCCTGCTGGCGGAGCGGCCAGAGAAGAAGCTGGCGCTGATTGTGATCACGGGTGATAAGGGCTTTGCGGGAGCGTTCAATACGAATGTGATTCGCACGGCCAGCCAGTTCATCCTGGAGAACGACCGCAAGCAGATCGATATTGAGCCGGTGGGACGCAAGGCGCGGGAGTTTTTCCGGCGGAGCTACCCTGTGTCATTGTCTGCCGAAGATGGCGGGGCGAAGCGTCGCTACGGGCGGCAGCGCAGGGCAGGAATCGAGGTGACCGGGGATCATCCGGGGATGCTGGAGAAGCTGGACTTTACCGAAGTGCGCGACATGGCCGATGACCTGGTGAACCGCTACGCGATGGAAGAGATCGACGCGGTGTACATGGTCTACAACGAGTTCAAGTCCGTGATTCAACAGCGCATTGTAGTAGAGCGGATTCTGCCGATTGTGAAATTCGGCACGCACGCGATTACGGCTGCCCAGGAAATGACGCGGGAAGCTCGCGAGCAGGCGGCGCTGGCAGCGGCATCAGCTGGGCTGAGTCTATATCCGATGGAAGCCGAGATTGCGCAGAAGCAGTTTGAGGAAGAGAGGGAGCGTTTTGGCACGCAGTCGGTGGATTTCATCTATGAGGAATCTCCGGGGGATGTGTTGCGCTTTCTGATGCCGCAATATGTGGCGTCGCAGATGTATCATGCGATGCGCGAGTCGGTGGCGGCGGAGCATGCGGCGCGCATGACGGCGATGGATGCGGCGACGAATAACGCGTCTGAAATGATCGACTCGCTGACACTGACGATGAATCGGGTGCGACAGGCGGCGATTACGAAGGAAATTATCGAGATTGTGAGCGGCGCAGCCGCGATTGGGTAAGAAAGAAGATTTCTATGGCAGAGAACATTGGCAGAGTGATACAGGTTTCCGGGCCGGCGGTGGACGTGCAGTTTCCCGAGGCGACGAT
This sequence comes from Acidobacteriota bacterium, assembly GCA_021791875.1. Taxonomy (GTDB): domain Bacteria; phylum Acidobacteriota; class Terriglobia; order Terriglobales; family Acidobacteriaceae; genus Acidobacterium. The sequence goes on from JAJYVU010000012.1 coordinate 39,393, forward strand.
GCCCGCAATTTATCAGGCATTGCGGGTGGTGAGCGATGGATTTGATGTTCCGAAGCCAGTGACCGTGGTGCTGGAGGTGCAGCAGCACCTGGGCGAGGGCCGCGTGCGCTGCGTGGCGATGGAAGCCACGGACGGACTGGTGCGGGGCATGAAGGCGATTGATCTGGGCGGGCCGATTTCGGTTCCGGTGGGGCGTGAGACGCTGGGCCGCGTGCTGAACGTGATCGGCGAGCCGGTAGACGAGCTTGGGCCGGTGAATGCGAAGGTTCGTAACCCGATTCACCGTCCGGCGCCGGCCTTTGACGAGCAGGCGATCACCGAGGAGATGTTTGAGACGGGCGTGAAGGTCATCGACCTGATCCAGCCATTTTTGAAGGGCGGCAAGATCGGCCTGTTTGGTGGCGCGGGCGTCGGCAAGACGGTGATCATCCAGGAACTCATCAACAACGTCGCGTCGAAGCACGGCGGATTTTCAGTGTTTGCCGGTGTGGGTGAGCGTACGCGTGAAGGCAACGACCTGTGGCTGGAGTTTCAGGAAGCGGGCGTGATCGACATTCACGACTATAAGAAGTCGAAGGCCGCACTGATCTACGGGCAGATGACTGAGCCGCCGGGTGCGCGTCTGCGAGTGGCGCTGACCGGGCTGACGGTGGCCGAGTACTTCCGCGACCAGGAAGGCGCGGACACGCTGCTGTTTATCGACAATATTTTCCGGTTTACGCAGGCGGGTTCCGAGGTTTCGACACTGCTGGGCCGCATGCCTTCGGCGGTAGGCTACCAGCCGAATCTGGCGACGGAGATGGGCGAACTGCAGGAGCGGATTACATCGACGAAGAAGGGTTCGGTAACGTCGGTGCAGGCGGTGTACGTGCCTGCGGACGACCTTACGGACCCGGCGCCGGCGACGACGTTTGCGCACCTGGATGCGACGACGGTGCTTTCGCGCCCACTGTCGGAGCTGGGCATTTATCCGGCGGTGGATCCGCTGGCGTCGAGTTCGCGAATTCTGTCGCCTCGGATTGTCGGGCAGGAGCACTACGACGTGGCTCAGGGCGTGAAGCGGATTTTGCAGCGGTACAAGGATTTGCAGGACATTATCGCGATTCTGGGCATTGATGAATTGTCGGAAGAGGATCGCCTGACGGTATCGCGCGCGCGCAAGGTGCAGAAGTTTCTGTCGCAGCCGTTCCACGTGGCGGAGCAGTTTACGGGAATTCCGGGGCGGTATTGCAAGATCGCGGATACGGTGCGGAGCTTCAAGGAAGTGATCGAGGGCAAGCACGACAGCGTTCCTGAGCAGGCGTTTTACATGAAGGGAACGATTGAGGAAGTGCTGGAAGAAGCCGAGAAGATGCAGGCGGCGGCGAAATAGCGATGGCGGACCAGGGAAAACTCCAAGTGCGGCTGGTGACACCAGACCGGATTCTGCTGGATGAGGAAGTGACCTCAGTAGAGGTACCGTCCAAGGGCGGTTATCTGGAAGTGATGGCGGGCGCGTCTCCGGTGCTGGCGAGGATTGGCGCAGGGATGCTCAAGCTGCATGGCGGCGAGAGCGGGGAAAAGAGCTTTGTGATTTCGCGCGGGATTGCGGAAGTGCTGCCGCAGCGGGTGACGATCCTTGCCAACACGGTGGAGAAGCCGGGCAGAGTGGACACGGCAGCGGCGCAGGAGATTGAGGTGCGGGGCCAGCAGCAATGGGAGCAGGCGGGAGATGACGCGGCAGCCTTCCAGGAGTCGAACGACCTGATCATGGAAGGGCAAACTCTGATGGAGCTTGCGAAGCAGCGCCACGGATGATGCCGATGAAACCAAAACGGGAGGCGAAGGGCACAAAGCTCTTCGCCTCTTTGCTTTACGACGAGAGTGGCGGGCGAAGGCATGGAACAGATGATGACAAACGGGATGCGGGACAGTCGCGAGAAGCGGACTTAGGCGGGGATTTCCGTGTATTGTGTTGCAGTCCCAGATTTTTGTTGTCTCCGGTGAACGTAACGGGGGACGCGGTGAGGAAATGAAAGTGAGCCTGGTGGCTGCCGGTTGTACGGATACAGGTGTGCTCCGCAGCAACAATGAAGACACCTTCCGTTGTTGCCAGGAGCAGGGTGTATTCGTGGTTTGCGACGGGATGGGCGGCGCCGCAGCGGGCGAAATTGCCAGCCGGATGGCGGCCGATTACGTGGCGAAGGCGCTGTGCAGGAAGACAGCCGAGGGTGCGGAGCGGAGCGGCGAAGAAGCCATTGAAGCCATTGTTGTGCAGGCGATTGGCGAGGCGAACCGGAAAATCTATGAGCGCGCACAGCGGGAGTCCGGATACCTGGGAATGGGGACGACGATTGTGCTGGCGCAGGTGGCTCCGGGGATGGCACATGTGGCGCATGTGGGCGACAGTCGGTGCTATTTGTGGCGGAAGGGCCACTTGCAGCTGATGACCCAGGATCACTCGCTTGTAAGCGAACAGGTGCGGCTGGGCAGGTTGAGCCCGGAAGAGGCAGAGAATTCTCCGTACAGGAACGTGATTACACGGGCGCTGGGGACGCAGTCGTCGGTGGCGACCGAGTATCAGCGATTTGGGGTGCTGGAAGGCGACGTGATCCTGCTGTGTTCCGATGGACTGACACGAGAACTGCAGGATGAGGAAATTGCGGGTGTAGTGGCTCAAGCGGCAGCGGGTGAGGATGTGGAGGCGATTTGCCGGTTGCTGGTAGATCGTGCGAACGCAGCCGGGGGGCGGGATAACATCACCTGCGTGCTGGTGCGGGTGTAGAAGCGCCGAACGCATTTCTGCGGGACCAATAATTTGAGAAAAATTTGAGATTGTGATGGGAACTCGCAGGACAACTGCGCGCGTGTGGTGCTAAGCTGGCAGGTTTTCGCCGGAAGCCATGGCTAAATTGACCGGAGGCGCTGTGATGAGCACAACATCCCACCTGCAGCAAGCTGCGATTTCAACCTACCCGTTTACGCTGACCGATGAGCAGGAGCAGTTGCGGAAAGAAATCCGCGACTTTGCCACGCGCGAGGTTGCGCCGCACGTCTCGGAGTGGGATGAGCACAGCACATATCCGCTGGCGGTGGTGAAAGAGATGGGTCGCATGGGGCTCATGGGGATTATTTTTCCCATGGAGTACGGCGGCTCAGGAATGGGCTATGTGGACTATGTGCTGGCGATTGAAGAACTGTCGGCGGTCGACGGGTCAGTGGGAATTATCGTAGCGGCGCATAACTCACTGTGCTCCAACCATATTTTTCTGGCGGGAAATGAAGAGCAGCGGAAGAAGTATATCCACAAGCTGGCGACCGGTGAGTGGATTGGCGCGTGGGGATTGACGGAGCCCGGTTCGGGGTCAGATGCGGCTGGCGCACGTACGACGGCGGTAAAGAAGGGCGGCAAGTGGGTGCTGAACGGCACAAAGACTTTCATCACCAATGCCTCTTACGCCGATGTAGCCGTCGTGATTGCCGTAACGGACAAGACGCAGGGCACGCACGGGCTTTCAGCGTTTGTGGTGGAGAAAGGTACGAAGGGATTCCGGCCGGGCAAGAAGGAGAACAAGCTGGGGCTGCGGGCGAGCGATACGGCGGAGCTGATCTTCGAGGACTGCGAGATTCCGGAAGAGAACCTGCTGGGCAAGCTGAATGAGGGGTTCATCGACGCGATGCGGGTGCTGGATGGCGGACGAATTTCGATTGCGGCACTGTCACTGGGGATTGCGCGCGGCGCGCTGGATGCGTCGCTGAAATATGTGAAAGAGCGGCGGCAGTTCGGAAAGGCGATCGCGGAGTTCCAGGGTATCCAATGGAAGCTGGCGGATATGGCGACGGAGCTGGACGCAGCGCGGCTGCTGACGCAGCGGGCGGCGGTGCTGAAGGATGCGGGCAACAAGGTGACGCGCGAGTCGGCCATGGCGAAGCTGTACGCGAGCGAGGTGGCGGTGAAGATCTGCAACGAGGCGGTGCAGCTGCATGGCGGGTATGGGTTCATCAAGGACTACCCGGTGGAGAAGTATTACCGCGATGTGAAGCTGTGCACGATTGGCGAGGGCACGAGCGAGATTCAGCGGATGGTGATTGGGCGGGAGATCCTGAAGGTGAGTCCGTCGCGGGGATAAGGCAAGCATTGGGCGAGAATCGGAGCAGCGTGAACGAGGCCGGAAGAACGGGCTAGGATTACAGGTATGAAGATGAATGAATACGTCACGCTGGGGCGGTCCGGGTTGCGAGTGAGTCCGTTGTGCCTGGGGACGATGACCTTTGGGAACAGTCGGTGGGGCTCGGAGGACGAAGAGTCACGGGCTATTTTTGACCGGTACGTGGAAGCGGGCGGCAATTTTCTGGACACGGCGGACGGCTACGCACTGGGCGAGAGCGAACGGCTGCTGGGCCGGTTTGTGGCCGAGACAAAGCTGCGCGATCGGCTGGTGATTGCGACCAAGTTTACGTTTTGTGCGGAAGAGGGAAATCCGAACGCAGGCGGCAACGGGCGGAAGAATATTTACCGGGCGCTGGAGGGTTCGCTGGAGCGACTCGGCATGGATTATGTGGACCTCTACTGGATGCACGCGTGGGACACGGTGACACCGGTAGAGGAGGTGATTGAAACGCTGAATGACCTGATTCGGGCGGGGAAGATTCGGTACTACGGGTTTTCGGATGTTCCGGCGTGGTACGTGGCGCGGGCGGCGACGTTGGCGGAGTGTCATGGGCTCAAGAAGCCGGTGGCGCTGCAACTGGAGTATTCGCTGGTGGAGCGGACGATTGAGCGGGAGCATATTCCGGCGGGGCAGGAGCTGGGGTTAGGGATTTGCCCGTGGAGCCCGCTGGCGAGCGGATTTTTGACGGGCAAATACCGGCACGACAAGAGCACGGAGGAGGGCAAGAGCCGGCTGGATGTGCTGAAGGATGCGCCGAATCCGGTGTTTGGGAAGTTTACGGAGCGTAACTGGAAGATTGTGGACGCAGTGGCGTCCGCGGCGAAGGCAACTGGACACTCGATGGCGCAAATAGCGCTGCATTGGGTGGTGACGCAGCCGGGGGTGACTTCGACCCTGATTGGCGCGACGAAGAAGGAGCAGCTGGAGGATAATCTGGCGGCCATGGAAATCGAGGTTCCGGCCGAGCTGCGTGAGGAACTGGACAAGGTGAGCGCGCTGGAGCCGGCTCACCCGTACATGTTCTTTGACAGGTTTCTGCAGAATCGAGTGAACGGCGGAGTGGCCGTGCACAAGTGGCGTAATGGCTAAGGCATGACGGGATTGCAAAGGGAAATTTCGGCAGAGGCCGTTGCAGCAGTGGTGGAGCGGGTTCGCGCGGGGGATGCGCGCGCGCTGGCGCGGGCGATTTCTCTTGTGGAAGACGATGCGCCGGGGGCCGTGGAGGTACTTTCCGCTTGCTTCCGGTATGCGGGCGATGCGTTGCGGATTGGGGTGACGGGCTCGCCTGGTGCCGGCAAGAGCACGCTGGTGGACCGGCTGGCGCGGAGATATCGCGAGCGCGAAGAGACGGTGGGTGTGCTGGCAGTAGATCCGACAAGCCCGTTTACAGGCGGAGCGATTCTGGGCGACCGGATCCGCATGGCCGAGCGGCTGAGTGATGCGGGGATGTACGTGCGCAGCATGGCGACGCGTGGCGCGCTGGGCGGTCTGGCGCAGACAACGGCAGATGCCGTGACGGTGCTGGAGGCGAGCGGCAAGCAGAAGGTGCTGATCGAGACGGTCGGCGTGGGGCAGGATGAGGTGGATATTGTCCGGCTGGCTGATGTGACGATTGTGGTGTTGGTGCCGGGCATGGGCGATGACGTGCAAAGCATCAAGGCCGGGATCATGGAGATTGCGGATATCTTCGTGATTAACAAGGCCGATCGGGAAGGCGCGGAGCGCGTGGAGAAGGAAGTACGCGCGATGCAGTCGCTGGCGATGAAACACAGCGCCGAGGACGAGTGGGTTCCACCGATGGTGAAGACGGTGGCGACAGCCGGGCAGGGCATTGAGGAACTGGTCGCCGCAATTGACCGGATGCACGAGTGGCTGAGTGAAGGTGGCAGGCTGGCGGCAAGGCGGCGGCGGTACTGGCGCGAGCGCATTGTGGAGATGATGCGGGTAGCGCTACTGAGAGAGGTGCACCAGCATGGGTTTTCGCCAGCGGAGATTGAAGAGTATGCGGCGAAGGTGGAGCAGCGAAGGGAAGATCCGTACAAGCTGGTTCCGCGCCTGATTGCGGAGCGGTTTGCGGTGATGGAAGAGGGACGTTGAAGATGAGCGGGGAGTTGCCGGGAACGAAGATCGATCACCTGGGTATTGCGGTGAAGAGTATTGCGCAGGCACGTGCATTTTACGAGGCCCTGGGGCTGCGTGTGACGCATGAAGAGACGGTGGAGCATGAGCGCGTGAAAACGGCGATGCTGCCGGTGGGCGAGAGCCGCGTGGAACTACTGGAGCCGACGGAGGAGGATTCGCCGGTGGGGAAGTTTCTAGCCAAGCGGGGTGAAGGGATGCATCATGTGGCGCTTCAGGTAGAGGATATTACCGCAGCGATGGAGCGGCTGAAGGCGCTGGGTGCGCGGTTCATTTCTGACGAGGTGAAGGTGGGCGCCGGAGGGCATTTGTATTTCTTTGTGCATCCGTCGAGCGCAGGCGGCGTGCTGGTTGAGATTGTGCAGCCAGCGGCGGAGAGTACACACGGATGAGAGTGCTGGGGGTCGATACCTGCGGACCGGAGGGCAGCGTGGCGCTGGCTGAGGTGAACGAGCAGGGCGTGATGGTTTTGCAGGCGCGGCATCTGGCGGGGCGGACGTATTCAGAGGATCTGATGCCGGCGATTCGCGAGATGCTGGAGGCCGCTGGGGTTGCTGTTGGTGACCTGGGCGCAATCGTGGTGGTGCGCGGTCCGGGCAGTTTCACGGGCGTACGGGTGGGCCTGAGCACGGCGAAAGGGCTGGCGCAGGCGGCGGGGCTGCCGGTAATCGGGGTTTCGCGGCTGCAGGTGCTGGCGCAGAAGGCGGGGAGCAGAGCCGCGGTGCTGGATGCCGGGCGAGGCGAGATGTATTTTGGCCTGGCCGACGATGAGGCTGGCGAAGCGTTGCTGAGGCCAGCGGAGATACGCGAGCGGGCGCCGGAGTACGAGATTGCCTGCTGTGAGACAAAGGCGGCGCAGGCGCTGACCGGAGTGCGGGTAGTGGATGCTCCAGAAGCGGAGGATGCGCTGCGGTTCGCGCAGGGGCGGATTCTGAACCGGGATTTTGACGATCTGTCGGCGATGGATGCGCATTACCTGCGGCGGTCAGAGGCCGAACTTGTGGCAGAGCGGCGGGGGCAATGATCCAACTGCGCCCGATGAGTAAGGGCGATGTGGAGTGGGTGTTGGCGCTGGATCATGAAATGAGGACGGCTCCGCACTGGTCGCCGGAGATCTACCGGACATATCCAGAGGCAGGAGAGCCCGCCGGCGTGCTGCGGCGATTTGCTTTGGTGGGTGAGGTGGACGGTGTGCGCGCAGGAATTGCGCTGGGGCGTCTACTGCTGGACGGTGTGGAAAACGCGTGCGAGGTGGAATGGATAGCCGTGGAGCCGGCCATGCGCCGGAAGGGAGTTGGGCGTGCGCTGATGGAGGGCGTTGAAGGTTGGTGCCTCAAGCATGGCGGGCTTCGCCTGATGCTTGAGGTGCGCGCTGGAAATATAACTGCACAAAGACTTTACGGGGAGGCAGGTTGGGTGGAGGTTGGGCGACGGAGGGGGTATTACAAGGATCCGGTAGAGGATGCGGTGCTGATGGAGCGAGTGCCGGTCGACAGTGGAAAATTCTCGACAGAAAGCCCTTGAAGATGGCTCTTGCCAGTGGTAGCGTGATTCGTCTAATAGAGTAGTTGAAGCATAGGAGGTGCCATCTATGGCTACGGACGTAGATGTAAAGCCGGACAGCGAAGCAATTCGCCGTCTGGAAGAGCAACATCGTCACTATGAGCAACAGCTCCAAGCCCTGATGCAAAAGCCCTACCTCTCAGCCGACGAGCAACTGGAAGAAGTCCGGCTCAAGAAAATCAAACTCCGATTAAAAGATGAAATCGCCGCATTGAGTTCGCCCGCGGCGAATTTGCATTTTGCCTGAACCTCAGACGAAGCGGGTCCCATCCAGAGAATGGCAGACCGGTTACGGGGGTTCCCTGTCTCCGCAACAATCGATTCGCGGAGACAGGGGGCGGCACCCTGAAGGACATATAATCAAGGCTGTCAACGTGTTATGGTACGAGACGGCTATTACTACGGATTTGCCCTTGTGGCGGTGGCGGTGGTGGTGCATCTGCTCACGGGCGGGTGGGCCTGGACGGCAATCCCTTTTCTATTGGCGGCGTTTTTTCTGTGGTTCTTTCGGGATCCGCACCGGGAAATTCCGCAGGGTGTGGGACTCGTGGTTTCTCCTGCCGATGGCAAACTTACGGAGATTGCCAGAGTGCAGACGCCAAGCGGGGAACGCCTGCGGCTGAGCATTTTTCTGAGTGTTTTTAATGTGCATGTGAACCGCGCCCCGGAAGCCGGAACCGTGCTGGGGGTGACCTATCGGCATGGGCTGTATCTGAATGCGATGAACCCTGAATCGGCCGAGAAGAATGAGCAGAACACAGTGGTGATTGGCACGACGGACGGCAACGAAATCTGCTTCAAACAGATAGCGGGACTGCTGGCCCGGCGCATCGTATTTACCAAGCGCGAAGGCGACCGCGTGCAGCGCGGCGAACGCGTGGGGTTGATTAAATTCGGATCGCGCACCGATCTGCTGCTGCCGGGAAATTTTGAGGTGCTGGCGAAGGAGGGACAGCGCGTAAAGGGCGGTTCGACGGTGCTGGCGCGGCGACCGGAGCCGGGCGGCGCGCAGACGGAGATTGCGGATTGAACGGTTTGGCGCGTTTGTCCAGTCTGAAGACCGGGGACCGCGGTGCAACGGCGGAGCGTAGCGACCGGCGGCGGCGCGGCATGTATATTTTGCCGTCGATGTTCACGGCATTGAACATCGGCGCGGGATACTTTGCGATTACGCAGAGCCTGCAGGGTTCGACGCTGCACCCGGAATATTTTGATCATGCAGCGCTGGCGATTGCGATCGCGATTCCATTTGACGCGCTGGATGGACGCATCGCGCGCATGACGGACACGACGAGCGATTTTGGGCGCGAGCTGGATTCGCTGGCAGATGTGATCACGTTTGGCGTGGCACCGAGCATACTGGCCTTTACCTGGGGCTTTCGTATGCTGCCTGAGACGATGAATCCGGTGCTGCACCAGAAGCTGCTGCAGTTTGGCGCATTCTTGTGCTTTCTTTTTCTGCTATGCGGGGCAAGCCGGCTGGCGAGATTCAATATCAGCCACGATCCTGTGCCGAAGAATCCGGGACGGCCGGGGCGGAAGTACTTTGTCGGGATGCCGATACCGGCAGCGGCGGGCGTGATTGCCGCTGTGGTGCATTTTTTTGGAGGGATCCCGGTATCGATGGCGCCGGTTGCCATTGTATGGATGCTGCTGGTGGGATTTCTTGGATTTCTGATGGTGAGCACCTGGAGATTCTGGAGCGGAAAAGAATTAAACTTTACGAACCGGCAGCCCTTCCAGTGGATTGTGCTGTTCGGGCTGGTGCTTTACGCACTGGTGGCATTCTCTGACTACGTACTGGCTGCGATGGCGCTGACTTATATGTTTTCGGGCGTCATTGCGCGGCTGGCCTACTCCTGGCAGCGGCACCGCAGAGCCGCTCACACGCATAGCGTTTCCACGACGACCCATTGATGCCCGACCAATACAAAATCGCCATAGTTGGAGCCTCGTCTCTTCGGGGCAAGGAATTGAACGAAGCGTTAACCGAGTCTCCCTTTGCCAATGCCGACTTTGTCCTGATGGACGAAGAAGATCAGATTGGTCAGTTGGAGAGCGTCGGCGACGAGATGACGTTTGTGCAGCGGATCGACCCGACATCGTTTGAGCGGGCTGATTTTGTGTTTTTCGCGGACTCGGAGGAGTCTACGCAGAAATACTGGAAAATCGCCCAGCGAGCCGGGGCGAGCATTGTGGACATGACGGCTGGGATTGAAGGAGAAGCGGGCGTGCTGGTGCGCGCACCCTGGGTGCAGGACCATAGCGAGGATGTGGGCGAGACGCCAGGGCTGGCGACTGCGGCGGTGGTGCCCGCGCACCCGGTGGCGGTGGCCGTGGGCCTGCTGACGCAGCGGCTGGAGCAGGTGGGCGCGCTGCGGTGCGCTTCTGTCACGGTGCTGGAGCCCGCGTCAGAATACGGACGCGAGGCCATGGATGAACTGCACCAGCAGACGGTGAATCTGCTGAATTTCCAGACACTGCCGAAGTCGATTTACGACACGCAGGTGGCGTTTACCGCGACTCCGGTGTTCGGTGAGGCAGGAAAGTTCCGTTTGCCGGAGCGTGAAGCGAGAATTCGACGGCATTATGCGGCACTGCGAGGTGTCGCTCCAGTGGTGCCGCTGCAACTGATCCACACGCCGGTTTTTCACGGCTACGGCCTGTCGATGTCAATCGAGTTTGCGGACCCGGTGGCGCTGGAACATGTGGAAGCAGCACTGCAGGGCGAGCATGTGGACGTGATCATGGGCGACAGTGATGCACCGACGAATCTGAGCTCGGCCGGACAGGGCGATGTGCTGGTTCGGGTGCGGACGGCGGATGGATCGCAGGAGAAGACTTCGCAGTTCTGGGTATGGGCGGCGCTGGATAATCTGCGCATAGCCAGTCTGAATGCCGTGGCATGCGCGATGGAATTGCAGCGGCTTCGGCCCCGGGGCAAAGTCCAATAAGTCCGGACAGGTGGACAGCGAGAAACGTATCTGAATCAGTTACTTTTACTCTGCCGGCAGTGCCGGTAGCCGGAAATCCTCAAAATTCCTGCCGAGTTCGAGGCAGATTGCCTCGACGACGAGTTCGTGGTCTGCACGCTGCGGGAGTCCGGAGACGGTGACGCAGCCAATGACGCCCGCGCCAGCGACGCGGATGGGGAAACAGCCGCCGTGGGTGGCGTAATCGAGGGTAGGCAGGCCCTGCTTGTCTTCGAGGGATGAGTTACTGCGGGCGAGTTCGCGGCCGATGGCATAGGAACTGCGATGGAAGCGAGTGACTACGTTGACTTTGCGGCGGACCCACTCGGCCTGATCCGGCACAGCACCGGGGAGCGCGCAATAGAACAACTGCTGTCCGAAGCGGCGCACATCGATGACGAGATAGTGGCCGCGAGCCAGGGCCAGCTCGCGCAGGCGTGAGCCGATGCGCCAAGCGGTGTGCTCGTCGAAGGCGTCAAAGACGAGGAGGGATTCCTGGCGGGCGATGGCAGCGAGGTCGGCAGTGATATTCATGGCTGACGCGTTTTACTCCCCGGCGGAGTGAGATTTATCGTTGCATGTGCAGAGTAACGCAGGCGGCAAGAATCGTCGATGGAGGGGTGCGATGAAGGCTGGCGTGGGGCGTAGAGATTTTCTGAAGCGGTCGGGTTCGGCGGCACTGGCAGGTATTGCGGCAACGGCTCTGAAAGGGGTTGTGCGCCCGGCGCTGGCGGAGCAGCCGGGGCTCCGCACGATGGTGAACCAGGTGGGGTATCTTCCTGCCGCAGATAAGGTGGCAACGGTGCAGTGGCCGCAGGGCTCGCGTGAGCCGGCAAGGAAGTTTCAAATGCGACGGGCGGACGGCGGCGAGAAGGTGTTGGAAGGCAAACTGAGTGAGGTTCGCGAGGATGCGTTGTCGGGTGACCGGGTGCAACTGGCGGATTTCTCTGACGTGCGAATACCGGGGAAGTATCTGCTGGACGTGGAGCATGGCGAGACGACAGAAGTGGAGATTGGCGGAGATGGGTACCGACATGCGCTGTGGATGGCGACGCGCGGGTACTACGGCCAGCGGTGCGGCTGCCATGTGAACCTGGGCGGGGGCTACGAGCATCCGCCATGCCATTTGCACGATGCGTTTGATTCGAGTTCGGGCAAGACGGGGACGTTTGCCAACTACGGAGGATGGCACGATGCGGGCGATTATGGCCGGTACATGGTGAACTCGGGGATTACGACCGGGACGCTGCTATGGGCATGGGAGCTATATGAGAAGAGTTTGCTCCCGATGGAGTTACAAATTCCGGAGTCAAGGGGGCCGATGCCGGATTTTCTGGCAGAGGTGCGCTGGAACCTAGGGTGGATGCTGGCGATGCAGGATGTGGACGGCGGCGTATGGGACAAGCAGACGAGTCGCGAATTCTGCGGTTTTGTGATGCCGCAGGATGATCCGCTGGAGATTTATGTGATTGGGTCTGGCAAGCCGCCGTACAAGGTAGCGACAGCGACGGCGGATTTTGCGGCGGTGATGGCGATTGCAGCGAGAGTGTATCGCGAATATGACGCGAAGTTTGCGGGGCGTTGCCTGAAGGCCGCGGAGCGGGCGTGGACGTGGGCGATGGCGCATCCGAATGCGTTGTTTGTGGCGAACCCGAAGGGGATTTCAACGGGGACGTACGGCGACCCGCATGACGGCGATGAGTTGAAATGGGCCAGTGCCGAGCTTTGGCGGACGACGGGCGATGCACGATATGAAGACGCCCTGCTGAAGCAGATGCCTGGGACACTGCAGATCGGCGTTCCGGACTGGGGCAATGTGGCGTCGATGGCATGGTGGACCTACGCGCTGGCGAAGCGTGGAGGGAAGGCGCAGGTGGTGGAGCAGATCAAGAATGCGACGATTGCGACAGCGGATGCGCTGGCGGCGCAGGGCTGCAAGAACGGATATGGGCAGACGCTGGCGGCGCAGGATTATGTCTGGGGGTCCAATGGCGTCGCCGGCAATCAAGGGCTGCTGCTGATGATTGCGGATCGCTTCCATCGGGAGGGCAATTATCGCAACGCGGCGCTTGCGAACCTGGATTATCTGCTCGGGCGGAATTGTTTTGGCGTGTCGTGGGTGACGCAGGTGGGGACGAATCCGTTCCAGCATCCGCATCACCGGCCCAGCGTGGCGGATGGGATTACGGCACCGTGGCCTGGGCTGCTTTCGGGCGGGCCAAACCGGCATCCGGCGGACCCAACAGCGAAGCAGGTGCCGCAGCAGGCGCCGATGCGGATGTGGGTGGACAAGTGGCAGGCTTACAGCATGAATGAGATCGCAATCAACTGGAATGCGCCGCTGGTGTTTGTGCTGGCGGGCGTGCAGGCGTAGATTTCAACTGAAACCGGAAAGTAAAAGAGGCGCCGCGAGGGCGCCTCATCTGTTTTGTATAGATTGCGTGTCAAGCCATGATATTGAATCCGCTGTCGACGTAGATGGTTTCCCCGGTAATGCCGCTGGCCAGATCAGAGGCGAGAAACGCGGCCGTTGCGCCGACTTCCAACTGGTCAGTATTGCGATGGAGCGGGGCGCGTTCGGCGTGAATTCGGAGCATTTCGCTGAGGCCGCCGATCCCGCGCGCGGCGAGGGTCTTGATGGGGCCGGCGGAGATGGCATTGACACGGACGTTCTGCTTGCCGAGATCGGCGGCGAGATAGCGTACGGTGGCCTCGAGCGAGGCTTTGGCGACGCCCATGACGTTGTAGTGTGGGGCGACTTTTTCGGCGCCATAGTAGCTGAGCGTGATGATGCTGCCGCCCTCGGTCATGAGCGGTGCGGCGGCGCGGCTGAGTGCGATGAGCGAGTAGACGCTGACATCGTGGGCGACGCGGAAAGCTTCGCGAGAGGTGAGCAAAAAGTCGTTCCTCAGTGCGTCTGCAGGGGCGAAGGCGACCGCGTGCACGAGGATGTGAAGCTGGCCAAAGCGCTCTTTGAGCTGGGCGAAGACCCGGTCGATTTCCTCGTCGCTTGAGACATCGCACTGGAAGGCCTCGGCGCCGGGCAGTTCCTGAATGAGGCCCTCGGCCTCGGCGCGCATGCGCTCATTCTGATAGCTGATGGCGAGCGTAGCGCCAGCGGCATGCAGCTGTTGGGCAATGCCCCAGGCGATGCTGCGCTGGTTCGCAAGCCCGAAGATGACAGCAACGCGACCGTGAAGATCAATCATGGAATCTCCTTACCTCCAACATCCCAAAGGATACCAGTCGTGAGAATCAACCTGGGGTGGAAGATTCAAGATCGATGAGCTCGACGTGGTGGATGGGCTGGCCGAGGAAGCGGCTGCCGAGACGGCGGAACTTTTCCGGGGAATCGGTGGCGAAGAAGTGCGGAGCCGGAGGTGTAGCGCCGCCGCCTGGGACGCGAACGGAGGCGGCAACCTGCGCGGCGGTGACTTCGGCTGAGTCGATGACGCGGATGGAACGGGGCAGGGCGTTTTCGATCTGCCTGCGCAAGAGGGGGTAATGGGTGCAGCCTAGCAGAAGTGTGTCGGGTTCAAGGGCGGCAACACGGGCCTGATCGAGCAGTTCGGAGAAGTAGATGTTGAGGACTTCGCGGGTGACGGGGTGGTCGATCCAGCCTTCTTCGACAAGCGGGACGAGCAACGGGCAGGCTTTCTCAATGGCGCGAAGCTTGCGTTCGCGGCAGGCGGCCAGGTAGGCGTGGCTTTCCACCGTGGCGGCGGTGGCGATGACCATGACATCGCCGGAGCGGGAATGGGTCTGAGCAGCATTGGCGCCGGTTTCAACGACTCCGAGAACGGGCACCGGGACCGCAGCACGGATGGCGTCGAGTGCGAGGGCTGAGGCGGTATTGCAGGCAATGACGAGGTATTCTGCGCCCTGGGCGAGGAGGAATTCGGCGCTGGAGACGGCGTAGCGGGCGACGGTTTCGCGGGATTTTGCGCCGTAAGGCAGGCGCGCAGTATCGCCGAGGTAGAGGAATTCGGCGGCGGGAAGCTGGCGGAGCATGGCCTCGAGGACGGTGAGTCCGCCGAAGCCGGAGTCGAAGACGCCGATGCGACGTGGATGGGAGGAAGGATGAGACATGCTGTTACGATTTTGACCCGGGAACGGTGCTTTCGGCCAGATAGGTGCGCATGAGGTCGGCGTGGCCTGCGAGCGTGGCGCCGGGCTGGCCGTTGACGAGGAAGCGGACCTCAGTGATGGACGGGATGTTTTCGTGCAGGGTCTGGATGATGGAGAGCAGGGTGAGAGTTTCCGGCTCGATGCCGGAGGGCTGGGCGAGCGGGAAGGCTGCATCGAAATTGACGATGGCGAGCTGGCTGCCGGGCTCGCCGGGGACAGGCATGAGAAAGACGCTGTCGACTCCGGCTGAGGCTTTGATTGGATGAGGTGAACCCGGCGCGCGCCAACTTGCGATGAGCTGGTCAATGAGCGCCTGTGCGCGGGCGCTTTCGTCCTGGGGCAGGGCGAGTGTTTCCGAAATGGGGTCAAGAGAGCCGGTTTTGTCGTCAGGCATCATGAGGGTGACTGAGACTCGAGGCTCGTCCGGGGTTTGCGAGAGAGGCACCGAACTGGTGAGCGGCGCTTCGAGGCGATCGTGAGCGCGCTGGCGGGTACGGATAAGAATGGCGGCCATGGCGATACAAGCCACGAACAAGACCAGGACGAGCCATTGTCCGATGCGGGAGATCATGGTTGGTGGCTCCAGTCCTGCTGCCATTGGAGGATGCCGGTGACGATAGCGTTGAGGACGGTGGACTGATAGCCGGGGTTGTCGACGGATTTTGCGCTGGTCAGGGTGCTGGAGGGTTTGGGTGCGAGTTCGATGGCGAGGGCGGGGCAAGTCAGATTGTCGAGCGGCTGGAGGAAGGTGCGTCCGACAATGACAGGGACAGTGGTGTGGATGAATGCGGCATCGACATCGGAGGAGAGGCGCACGCTCTGGTGGATATAGCCCGCCTGCGCCGTGCCCCACGCGGGGATTTCTGGTCGAGGCGCGGGGGAGAGCGATGAAGTGAAGAGATGAACGCCGACGCCGCTATCGGTGGCATGCAGGATGAGACAGGCAGCGGCGTGGGCGTGATTGGCGATGCCGGCGCGGGTGGCCATGGGAAGGGCGGTGTCGCCCGTGCGCGTCATGACGACGGAGATGCCGTGGGCGGCGAGCAATGACCGCAGGCGCCGGGCAAGGGCGAGAGTGACAGTTTTTTCATCCAAAGCCGGCGAGAGCCGGGCGCCGAGATCGGAGCCACCATGTGCGGCGTCAATGACAACCACGAAGTTGGAAGCCGCACCAAGGGGCGAGACGGTTTGGAACATGGGGTGGGTATTATTTACACGCTGGGCCGAAACTGCAAGCACAAGAAAGAAGCAGGCGGCGAGGGCGGCGCAGCGGAAAAAATCAGCAAAGCGCATACGGGGCCGGGCCGGGATGGAGTGGAAGGCGGAAACGCACGAGCGTTTGCGGCTGAGGGAGCGTACGGCGGGCGGATACATCCCTGCCGGGTTCGGGGACGTCCAACAGGTGCGACGGAAACGGTATGATGCGTGCCACAAGTAATGATTGCGTTCCAAGGGGCGGATTTGAGCGATCGAAGCGATATACGAGGCGATTGTAACGCAGTGGAATCGGGCCAAAGCGAGCGAGGGCAAGACCAAAGTTGGATTTGACGCGGAGATGGAGCCCGGTCGGCAAGCGGATTGCTAGGGCCTGTTAACACTATTAAGGCGAGCAGCGTCGCGAGCCTTTACAGCCTCTAGCGTAAAGTGAAACTTAACTTGGAGAACCGCTGCAACGGGCAGGGCCATCGAGAGTGTTCATGCAAGCCATATTGCGACCGAAGATGCGAATTCATAGAAGGATGTTCCTGCTGCCAGCGCTGGCGGTTTTCTGCGCCGGGAGCCTGGCGTGGGCACAAACTCTGGCTCTGGCGCAGGCACAGACGCCGGCTGTGGCGACAGGGCCTGCGAATGCGCCGCAGACCACAGTGATGCAGAACCCGACGGAGCCGGAGAGCCAGCCGAGCCTGAAGGTGGATCGCGACCCGGTGTTGTCACCGGATATGGAAGACAACCAGCCGGTGAGCCCGACGATGCCTCTGAGCCAGGCGCGGGCGAACCAGATTCAGCGGCTGCGAGGCGGCATTTTCACCATGCGGCAGAGCGTGGACGAAGTGGTGCTGAACTGCACGGTGGTGAATACGCGCGGGCAACTGGTGACAGATTTAACCAGGGACGATTTCAAGGTCTGGGAAGACAATGTTCCGCAGACGATCAGCTTTTTTCAGCATGCCGATGTGCCGGTATCCATGGGAATCCTGGTGGATAATTCCGGGTCAATGCGAGACAAGCTACCGGCGGTGAGAGAAGCGGCGCTGGACCTGGTGAGAGCTTCGAATCCGCAGGATGAGGCGTTCATCGTGAATTTCTCCGATGAGGCGTATCTGGATCAGGGGTTTACGTCGGACATCACGAAGATGGAGCAGGCCCTGGCACACGTGGATGCGCGCGGCGGGACGGCGCTGTATGACGCGGTGGTGGCCTCGGCGGATGAGTTGGCAAAGCATGCGAAGAATCCGAAGCAGGTATTGCTGATCATCACGGATGGTGAAGACGATGCATCGACGCTGACCTTGTCACAGGCGATCCGGCGGGTGCAGGACCTTCATGGGCCGGAAATTTACTCGATCGGGCTACTCTATAACGATTCTGGCGAGGAAGTGCGAACGGCGCGCAAGGCGCTGGAGTTGCTGTCCAATGAAACGGGCGGGCTTGCGTATTTTCCTCACTCCCTGCGCAATGTGGATGAGATTGCGGAAGAAGTGGCGCGCGATATCCGAAACCAGTACATGGTGGGTTATCGCCCAACAAAGCCGTTCAGCCAGGGTGGTTACCGAACGGTTCATGTGGAGGCCAAGGCTCCCGGACACGGGCGGCTGATTGTGAGGACACGTACCGGCTACTACGCGACGATCTCAGCGGCCCACAAGTAAAACGTGCACCAGCTGCGGCCCAGGAATTAACAAACGACGCGGAGTTGGACGCGATGGGTCACCCGAAAGGACTTTTCCCGTCAAGGCGGGGGCTCTTCCTGCTACACTAGGCAGTTTTGACATGGAGCCTTCGCGTATGAACGACAAGCTGCGAGTCGCCACAAGTGTGACGGATCTGATTGGCTGCACCCCGCTGCTGCGCATCGGGAGACTGGCTGGGCCGGAGTCGGCAGAGGTATTTGCCAAGCTTGAATTCTTGAATCCGGGCGGAAGCGTGAAGGACCGCGCGGCGCTGGGAATGATTCTGGAGGCGGAGCGGCAGGGCAAGCTGCATCCAGGCTCGACGATCGTGGAAGCGACAGCGGGCAACACCGGCGTAGGGCTTGCGCTGGTGGGTGTGAACCGCGGTTATCGCGTGGTGCTGTTCGTACCGGAAGGGTTTGCCGAAGAGAAGTGCATCCTGATGCGGGGTTTTGGGGCTGAGGTGCACCGGACACCGCTGGAAGAAGGCATGGCGGGCGCGATTCGGCGCGCGCAGGCGCTGGCGAAGGGAAATCCTGACGTATTTGCGGCGCTGCAGTTCGATAACCCTGCGAACCCCCAGTTCCATCACGACACGACGGCCGTGGAGATGTGGCAGCAGATGGAGGGCCGCGTGGATGGATTCGTGGCCGGGGTGGGAACGGGCGGAACGTTTACGGGAATTGCGCGGTATTTCAAAGAGAAGAATCCGCGAGTGCACACGGTGGCGGTGGAGACGGAGGGTTCGATTCTGCAAGGTGGGGCGCCGGGACCGCACAAGGTGGAAGGAATCGGCGTGCATTTTGTGCCGAAGACCTTCGACTACGAGGTTACCGATGAGATCGTCGCCGTGTCAGATGCAGACGCGTTTGCGATGGTGAAGCGGATGGCCGCCGAGGAGGGGTTGCTGGGCGGGTCGAGTGCCGGAGCGATGATGTATGCGGCAGTGGAACTGGCGAAGCGGCTGGGAACGGGCAAGCGTGTGGTGACGATTGTGCCGGATTCGGCGGAGCGGTATTTATCCAAGAATGTGTTCGAAGGTGGGAAATAGATGCTGAGCATTTCTTGGACAGGCAATTGGTGAGGAGGAAACGGTGATCGACTGGACGAAAAAAGGATTTGCAACGCGCGCGATTCACGCCGGGCAAGGGCCGGATCCGTTGACGGGAGCGGTGAACGTGCCGGTTTACCTGACGTCGACCTTTGCGCAGGAAGAGATCGGCAAGAACAAGGGGTACGACTATTCGCGGGCCGGAAATCCGACGCGCGATGCGGTGGAAGTGAGCCTGGCGGCGCTGGAAGGTGGTACGAGCGCACACACGTTTGCGAGCGGAATGGCCGCGATTACCGCTCTCATCACGATGATGCGCACCGGCGATCATGTGATCTGCGGTGAAAACGTGTACGGCGGTACGACGCGGATGTTCAACCAAGTCTCGTCGCGGTATGGCATCGAGTTCACGTATGTGGATACGTCGGATCCGGAGAATGTGCGGAGGGCGATTCGGTCCACGACCAGGCTGGTGCACATTGAGACGCCGACCAATCCCCTGATGACGCTAACGGATCTTCGCGCGGTGGCGGATGTTTGCCACGAGCACGGCGTTGATCTGAGCGTGGACAACACCTTTATGTCCCCGTATTTGCAGCGGCCGATTGAGTTTGGCGCTGATATCGTGATGCACTCGACGACCAAGTTCCTGAACGGACACAGCGACGGGCTGGGCGGTGTGCTTGTGGGGACCAGGCCCGAGCATAAGGAGACGTTTTCGTTCGTGCAGAAGAGCACGGGTGGGATTCTGTCTCCGTTTGAATCTTTTTTGATTCTGCGCGGAGTCAAGACGCTGGCGGTAAGGATGAAGCAGCACGACGAGAATGGGCGCAAGGTGGCGGAGTTTCTGACCAAGCATCCCAAGGTGCATGGCGTGCATTATCCGGGGCTCAAGACGCATCCACAGCATGAACTGGCGAAAAAGCAGATGCGTGGTTTCGGGTCCATGCTGTCGTTCGACGTAGGGTCGCAGGAACATGCAAATGACATGCTCAAGCGCGTGCGGGTGTGCACGTTGGGCGAGTCGTTGGGCGGCGTGGAGTCGCTGATTTCGCATCCGGCGACGATGACGCATGCGGCGATAGGCGCGGAGATGCGCAAGAAAATCGGGATTACTGATGGGCTTGTGCGGATTTCAGTCGGCATCGAGGACATCAACGATATTCTGGACGACCTGAAGCAGGCGATGGAGTGGATGGGGCGTTGAAATTCTGAAGAGCGGATCAGGCTGGCGGGAAGGGCTCGCGTTTGGCTGAGCCATCCCGCTGCTTGAGCAGAATTTCGACCTTTCCTTCGGCGGATTCAAGATGCTTTCTGCATTCTTCCGAGAGGCGCGAGCCTTCCTCAAAGATCTTGATGGCTTCTTCGAGCGGCAGGTCGCCGCGTTCGAGCTGCGCGACGAGCTCTTCGAGACGTTTCAGGGATTCTTCGAAACTAGGCAACGGTAGTTCCCTCGGATGCAGGCTGAGTGGGGGATTCGCTTGTGGTGGTCTTTTTCCCGGCGTCAGTGCCGAGGACGACGGAAAGCACGTCGGCAGCGGCAGAATAGCGGCCAAAGGGAGCACTGACCTGCACGCCCTGCACCATGGGCATGGCGGTGACGAGCATATCCTGTGCAATGCGGATGCCTTCAGCGCGCGCTTCTTCCGGAGTCGAGGCTCCCTGCATACGGAGGAAGACGCTGTCCGGTACGCTGACGCGAAGGTCGTTCTTCATGAATTCTGCATTGCGGAGACTGGTAAGCGGCCAGATGCCGGCGATGACTGGAATACGGAATTCCTCAATGCGTTTGAGAAAGGTCTCCAGGATGCGGAGATCGAAAACGGGCTGAGTGATGGCGTATTCGGCGCCAGCCTCGACTTTGTAGGCGAAGCGGCGGATTTCGTTTTCGATGTCGGGCACGCCGGGGTTAGCGGCGCAGCCAATGGTGAATCCGGTGGAGGCCCCGATGGGATTACCGCCGATGTCGAGGCCGTGGTTGAGGCGATTGACAATGTTGACGAGGCCGATGGCGTCGACGTCGAAGACGGCGGTCGCGTCGGGGTAGTTGCCGAGCTTGGGCGGGTCGCCGGTGAGACAAAGGATGTTTTTGAGGCCAATGGACGAGGCGCCGAGCAGGTCACTCTGGATGCTAAGAACGTTGCGGTCGCGGCAGGTATAGTGGAGCAGCGTCTCAATGCCGGCCTTTTGCTGGAGCTGGATGCACATGCTCTGAGCGCTCATGCGAGCCGAGGCGCGGGGCGAATCTGGAACGTTAATGAGGTGGACCCCCAAGGCGGCGAGGCTGGCCGCGCCCTCAATTTCTCTTTCGCAAGAAATGCCACGGGGGGGCACGATTTCGACCATGGTGACGAAGGTGCCATCGTGGATGAGCCTGCCGAGGCCGGAGCGTTCGCCGAGCAGAGAGGGAGGGGTTTCGGTGACGATAGGCTCGCGCCGGGAGTGCGGAATGGCTGTCTTCTGGGCCTCGGAGGCGCGCAGGAAGGACTTCATGGCGCGGATGTGGTTTGGTGTGGTGCCGCAGCAGCCGCCCAGGAACTGGACGCCGGCCTTGTGGAACTTGCGGGCGAAACTGGCCATGTATTCCGGCGAGCAAAGGTAGATGTTGCGGCCTTCGATGGCGCGGGGCATGCCGGCGTTGGGCATGGCGGCCAAGGGCAAGCTGGTTTCGGCGGCCATGCCTTCGATGGCGGTGAGGACGGTGGCCGGACCGGTGCTGCAGTTGACGCCTACGGCATCGGCTCCCCAGGCGGTGAGGCGGGCAGCTGCGATTTCCGGCGAGGTGCCATCGAGGCAACGGGCCTCCTCATCGACGGTGACCATGACGATGACCGGGATGTCCGGGGCGACTTCGCGGACGGCAAGGAGGGCCTGTTCCGCCTCATTCAGGGCGGGCATGGTTTCGATGATGAGCAGATCGGATCCGTCTGCGACGAGACCGCTGACCTGCTCGGCAAAGGCGGCCCGGGCTTCGTCGAGGCCAGTTTTACCGAGGGGTTCGAGGCGAACGCCGAGGGGGCCAATGGAGCCGGCGACCCAAGCCTGAGTGCCCTGCTTTTCAGCGAGCTGAGCGACGGCGGCCCTGGCGATGCGCACCCCGGCGGTGTTGATTTCAGCGACTTTATCCTGGAGGCCGTAACGGCGCAGGCGGAAGGAGTTGGCCCCGAACGTGTTGGTTTCAATGATTTCCGCGCCGGCCTGGAGGTATTCCTCGTGAATGGAGCGGACCAGTTCGGGCTGAGAGAGGTTCAGCTCGTCATAGCAACGGTTGATGTAGATGCCGTGAGCGTAGAGACTGGTTCCCATGGCCCCGTCACAAAGGACGGGGCGGTCACCGAACAGCGTCTGTAGTCGATTGGTCAAACAGGAGCCCTCGAGCTGATGCTAAGACAACGTGGGGTTGATTACCAGCAGCATGGGGTTGCTTTGTTATACTTGGCTATCCCACGCAGGATTGTGAGCTGGTGAGGTTTAAGGTTTGAAAAAGAGAAGTGTTGCGCGTGTTTCTGCTCTGGTGAGCGTGAGTTGTGCGGTCCTTTTAACGCTCGTGGCCTGCGGGAAGGATTATTTTTTGGCCGGACGTTCGCTGCCTCCGAGCGGCGTACTGAACCGTGTGATGATGGCGGAGCAGAACCCGAACGCGCTGCCGTTTGTGGACGCGTATTACGACGTGCGGCATAACGCTTCGGAGACCATTCCGCAGTATGAAATCAGCGGTTATTCGGGCCAACTGCCGGTGACGATCCAGAACCTGCCGGCACAGCAGACGGGTGCTGTGTACAACGCCGGAAGCGGCGATCTTTCGTTGATCGACTACGCGCAGGAAAAGCTGTCGACGTCGATTCCGATTCCGGGCGGGTACTCGAACAGTGTTTTTATTTCCCGTGATTTGAATTACGTCTACGCGGCCAACGACGCCAACAACGTGGTTTCGGTCGTTGATCGGCCAAGCGGGACATCCTACGTGCTGGACCTGCCTGGCGTTTACAGTATTTCGGTGAATCCCGGGGGCACGGTTGCGCTGGCTTTTGTAAGGGACAGCGACCAGGGAGCGAGCCAGTCGACAGAGACGGGTACCTCGTACAAACAATTTTCGGTTTACAGCATTGTGAAGCTGACGCAGGCGCAGTCTCTCGCGGCAGCCAACAATCCCAACTACGTCTACACCGATGCGAATGGGAATACGAACATGGCGGAAGACTGCGAGCCGCAAAATCTGCCTGCGTATTGTATTTTCCCGGTAAGTACGGGACCAAACGCGAAGTTTGACCGGCCGGTCAAGGCGGTGTTTTCCGCTGACGGTTCCACTGCGTATGTACTGGACTGTGGTCCCGAATGTGGGGGAACGACGGCTGGGATCACCGCCATTCCAATTACCGTTTCATCACTGAATCCCGGTGCGATTGGCGCAACCGGCATCAACCTGACGGCGACGACCTTTACACCGATTCCGAAAGGGGCGACAAACGCCATCTTTAATGGGAACACCATGTATATTGCCGGGCAGCAGTGTCAGAATTTTGTGGCAGGACAGCCGTGTAGCGGGCTGTTTACCGGCTATCTGACGGTGTATGACACTTCGACGGGGAAGATTACCGGGACCTATCCGATCAGTGACGGATACCACAACAAGATGCTGTTTGGTGACGATAATACGCTGTGGGTCGGATCGAAGATCTGCAATGGCGGCGTGCGCTACGCAGAAGCCCAAGCGGGCCAGAACGTGCAGTATGGCTGCCTGACCATGTTCAACACGCAGACAGGCGCAGTGACCGTTGACTCTTACAAAGGCGACGCAACAGGAATCGCGGCTGTAGGTGGACTGCACAAGGTATATTCGGCTGAGGGCGGCCAAGTGTATATCTACAGCACCACGAATATGTCTCAGTTGGATAACTCCAACGTCACGATGCAGGGCACGATCACCGATGTTGCCTACATGGACTCGGGTACGGATGCGGACAACACGTATTACTGAGCAGGCAGGTTTGCAAAACCGGGCACGGCGGGAAGCGACGCCGTGCCTTTCGCTTTTGAGGGGTGACAGATGACTGTGGAGGCGATGGCTGAAGTGCTGGCGATGGCAGCGCACAGGGACGATGTGGAACAGACCTGCGGCGGCACTCTGCTGAGGATGAAGGCGCTGGGATATCGCACGGCGATTCTGGATATGACGCAAGGTGAGGCTGGCACGCGGGGTTCTGCCGCCGAGCGCGAGGCAGAGGCAAAGGCGGCGGCGGCGATTCTGGGTGTGAGCTGGCGGGAGGCTCTGGATATTCCGGATGGGCGCGTGGAGAACAGCTATGAGAACCGGCTGAAGATAGTGGAAGTGCTCCGGAGGGTGCGGCCGCGGGTGGTGGTTCTACCATATTGGACGGGCCGGCATCCGGATCACTACACGACGGCAACGCTGGGTTATGAGGCGTGTTTTCTGGCCGGATTGACGAAGGTAGATACGGGATTGCCGCCGCATCGGCCATTCAAGATCCTGTATGCGAGTCTCTACGCCGACGTGCGGCCGAGCTTTGTGGTGGATATTACGGCGCATATCGAGGACCGACATAGGGCGCTGATGGCTTATGCCTCGCAATATGCGAACCAGGCGCAGGGCAGCGGGCTGTTTGTGCCGGAGGAGGAGATTCGCGAGCGGACGTTTGCGACGGCGCGGCATTATGGGCTGCTGGCAGGCGTGCGCTACGCGGAGCCATTTGTGCAGAAGGAAGTCGGGCTGGTGGATGATATAGCGATGCTGGGCGTGGCGTCGATTTAAGGAGCCTGAGAAGACCCTTTGCGATCAGGGTGCCGATTTTTGCAGGTCGGCGATTTCCAGTTCGAGGCCGCCGTACTCGGGGTGTTCATTTTCGCGGAGGCGGTAGGCGATGTGCAGGGGCTGGTCCTGGTGCAGGTCTAGTGCTGCGACGCGCTCCGCCCAGTTCCATCCCAGGGCCTTGTATTGTGTGCCGCGCGGACCCTGGGCAAGGTTGAGGCGGACATGCTTTTCTTTGAGGGTGCGGACGGGGCCGGCGAGACGGACATTGCGGGCGACGAAGACGGGTTCTTCATTGCCCATGCCGAAGGGCTCAAGACGGCGCAACCAGGAAAAGAGCGCGGGTGTGATGTGATCGAGAGGCAGTTCGGCATGACAGGTGAGAGGGCCTCCCAGATCTTCATCGGCGATGCGAGAGCGCGCGTGATCGACGAGATGGGCGCGCAGCTCGGGGACGCGATCGGAAGGCAGAGAAAAGCCGACGGCGTGGGCGTGTCCGCCGAAGCGGGTGAAGAGGCCGGCACAGCTCTCGATAGCATCGAGAAGATGATAACCGTCGATGGAGCGGCCAGAGCCGTGAGCCTCGCCGTTTTCGCGCGAGATGACTACGGCCGGCTTGCCGGTGAGGTCGACGATGCGGGAGGCGATAATGCCGATGACGCCGCGATGCCAGCCATCGCCGTCCATGACAATGCAGCGAGCGGCGGCGAATTCAGGGGCAACAAGGCGGGTGGCAACATCGGCGAGGATGGCAGCTTCCGTTTCGCGGCGTTCGGAATTGAGCTTCTCAAGGCGGGCGGCAAGTTCTTTCGCGCGCGCAACGTCGCGAGTGGTGAATAACTCGATGACCTCCGAGGCGATGTCCATACGGCCGGCTGCGTTGATGCGGGGTGCGAGGCGGAAGGCGACGTCAGTGGCGGTGAGGGAGCGGCGGGCGGGGTCGAGCTGGGCTTCCTGCATGAGTGCGCGCAGGCCGGACCCGACAGGGCGACGGAGTTCCTCCAGTCCGATGGAGACGATGGTGCGGTTTTCGCCGAGGAGGGGTACTGCATCCGCTACGGTGGCAATGGCCAGCATTTTGAGGAATGAGGGCAGAATTTTTGTTCGGGCGCGTTCGGGATCGCGTTTTTCGAGCAGTGCCTGCGAAAGCTTGAAGGCGACGCCTGCTCCGCAGAGGAATTTACAGGCGTAGGGGCAGCCGGGCTGGTTGGGATTAAGCACGGCCAAGGCGCGAGGCAAGTCCTGCGCGGCTTCAGGCAAATGGTGGTCGGTAACTATGAGGTCAAGGCCGAGTTCTGCCGCCGCATCAGCGGCTGCGAAGGCCCGGATGCCGGTATCGACGCTGATGACGAGGCGGACGCCCTCGGCTGCGGCAGAGGCAAGAATTTCGCTCTGCATGCCGTAGCCTTCGCGGAGACGGTGGGGGACGTGAAAACGGACGGTACCGCCGAGGCGTTCGACGGCGGTTTTCAGGAGGACGGTTGCGGTGGTGCCGTCGACATCGTAGTCGCCATAGATGAGGATGGTTTCCCCGAGGGCGATGGCCTGCTCGATGCGTTCGACGGCCTGGGCCATGCCAAGCATGGAATATGGGTCGAGCAGGTGGTCGAGGCTGGGTGCGAAGAAGGATGCGGCCTGGGCAGCGCTGCTGACGCCGCGGGCGAGGAGCAGTTCTGCGATGAGCAGGGGCAGGCGCGCTTCATGAGCGAGTGATGCGGCCTGGGCGGAATCAGTCTGGGGGAGCAGCCAGCGGCGGGGCCGGTTGCTGCGTGCCGGAGCGGGCAGAGCATCGGATGGCGTCACAGCAGGCTGTCGTCGTCTCCTTGATCGAAGACGATATCGCTCAGATCGTCGAGGCTTTCCAGGATCTCCTGGTAATGTTCGTACCAGTCGGTGGAGGTTTCATGGACGAACAGGACGCCCTGATGGGCGAAGCCGAGCTGGAGGAAACCGATTTTGCCGGCATGGGCCATGAGGGCCTGGGCGTGTTCGAGTTCGCTGCTGTCGTCGTCTGGAATGTGGAGTTCCTGGAGCTGATCGATCAGGAGGTGGATATCCTGGGCTTCGAGCGTCATCTCAGACATGGTGAGGAAGGCGGCGCCGGCGGCTTTGGCGGTTTCCACGAATTCCTTCCAGCTGTCAGGATTATTTTCGTCTTCCCAGAGGATGGAAGGAAGGTCATCGCCGATGAAGGCAGGGATGCGGCGCATACCGTGTCCCGCGATGTAGGCGATCATATCGTCTTTGAGATTCAACAAACTATTGGAGTTCATATGGCTTCCCCATTGTCGCAGAACGGATGGTGGACCCCGCAAGTGCTGTTTGAGGGTGTCCAGCGAGGCGCCAAAGGGAGGCGCTCGCGGCCATGTGCTATATTTTGAAACGAGATAGATGATTTTTTCGCGCGATTACGTCGATTATCTGGCCCGCCGCACCGTTAAGCACCTGATTGAAGCGAAGATGATCCGCACCGATAAGGTGAAGATGGTGGAGGAGCGGGTCTACAAGGCCCTGCTGGAAGAGCTGTCTCTGGAGGACCGCATCAACGAAGAGGTGCGGGTGATTCTGGAGGCCTACCAGGAGGAGATGCGCCGCACGGGCGCGAGCTACCCGGAGATGTTCAAGAAGGTGAAGATGGAACTCGCCCGGAAATACAAGGCGGTACTGTGAGAATCAGCCGGGACAAGTTGAACAAGCTGGCCCACACGGTGGCCGATATGCTGGCAGAGATCGATGAGGTTGAGTTTCTGGAAGACCGGAATACGATTCGCCAGGAAGCACGCAAGGCCATGGAACACGAT
The DNA here is from genome assembly GCA_021791875.1 of Acidobacteriota bacterium. Classification (GTDB taxonomy): domain Bacteria; phylum Acidobacteriota; class Terriglobia; order Terriglobales; family Acidobacteriaceae; genus Acidobacterium. The sequence continues at coordinate 66,856 of JAJYVU010000012.1, forward strand.
CTTCTGGAAGAGATGAAGATTGACGAGGCGGCGCGGCGGAAGATTGAGTCGCAGCGGAAGATCATCCTCGAAGGCAGCCAGGAGTGGGACATTCTTTACCGGAAGTACTACACGGACGAAGTAAAGAAGCTGGGCATCGACCACTGAAGGGTCCGCGGCTAGCGCTGGAGCTATCGGCAGGCAGTTGAAAGCGCCGAATGCTGCGGCACCTTTGGTATACTCAAGCAGTTGGCCCTGCGGCCGGTTCAGGCTACGGGGCGGCATTCTTCCTTAAGGCGCTATGGTGTAATTGGTTAACACGCCGCCCTCTCAAGGCGGAGAGTTCGGGTTCGATCCCCGATAGCGCTACCAACCAAATCAACAACTTGGATCAATTCTGCTTCATCGGCTGTAATCGCTGGTGACGATGTAGTGACCAATTCGCCCGGATTTTCCTGCGGCTCAGACCATCCCTGATTCCCGGATTCCGCTGGCAGTTTCGGCGCTTCTCCAAATATCGAATCAAGGCGATTGACCGCCGCGCCCAAGTATTCAGACGAGAGATGCTGATATCGGGCAGCCATCCGTAAATCGCGATGCCCGAGCACGGTTGCGACAGTGTGAATATCGGCGCCCTGCATACGAAGCCACGATGCCGCCGTGTGGCGCAAATCGTGGAAGTGGAAGTCTTCGATAGCGAGACGGCGACAAACGGCAGTGAAGCCCTTGCTGATGTTGTCGGCAGTGCAATTATCGACAAGCGGGAAAACTCGATCTGTGGCCTTTACGTTCGGTGACCACTGGCCCCTGATAACATCGGCTGCCAGCCGGTTGAGGTAGACAATGCGCCCGTCACCATTTTTCGTTTGAGGCAGCATGAGGCGCTTCCCATCAATGTCCACATGGAGCCAGCGGAGGCCGAGAATCTCGCCGCGCCTCATGGCGGTGAACGCCGCAAGTCCAACAATCGGGCGAAGCCAGTTCGGGCAGCCCGCTAATACGGCGCGTAACTCTGTTGGCTGGAGATAGCGCACTCGACCGGCAGGGACGCGCGGCGTCTTCAGCCTGTTGGCGGGATTGAAGGGAATCAGTTCCCATTCGACGCACAGCCCCAAAAGATGCTTGAGTACGTTCACTTCCTTCACCACGGTTGCCGCCGATACATCCACGGCTCGCCGGGTGATGTACTCCTGAATGTCCGTGCGCCGAATGGAGCCGATAGCCATAGTGCCGAATGCTGGCCGCAGATGCCCTTCGATGATGCCCTTTGTTCGCGCGTAGCTCCCGGCACTGAGGCGCGGTTTCTGATGCCGGAGGTATTGATCCGTCACTGCATGAAATGAATCCTTGGACGGGGCCGTGTACCCCTTCGTCTTCAACTCATCGGCACGGGCTTTCTCGGCATTTAGCAGAGCGCGCGCTTGCTGAAGTGTGGCTGCATTTAGCTTTCGCCGCCGCCGCCGGCCGCTGGCATCCTGCCACGATCCCCAAAACTCGCCAGGGCGATCCTTGCGCTGATAGATACCGTCCCGTTGCTTAGTCTTTGCCATTACGTTCCCCCTTCGCCTTTCTCGGATTGTCCGCCCTTCCCATGAATGCGTGCGCCCCTGCATCTACGCCAGCTTTTTTGCGGAGCCTGTAGCCGCGCTGACTGGCTGCCTTTCGTTCGTGGTACTCGGGTGAGTTCGCGTGAAACGATTCCCGACACTTCTGACTGCAAAACCTGTCCATTGCCCTCTCAGAGATGCGCCACTGCTGGCCGCACTGCTCGCACAGGCGAACCTTGTGCAACTCGCGGTTGGCGGCCAGACGGCACAGCGCAGCGACTGCCGTCGCCTCATCTACGCGAATACTTCCGGCCTGATCTTCGATTGTCACCTCCGGCCCGCGCGATTGCCGGGGCACCATACCAAAGCGCCAGATGCCGGAATCGAGGTTGCACGCGAGCGCGGGAATGTGGGCATACTGTGCGAGGCGCTGATTCATGTCATTGTGGCGCTCGCGGAATTGCTCCTGCATCTCTCCAGCGGCCAGCAGTTCACCCGAGGCGCGGAGTATCTCTTCATCGGTTCGCGGGCGCTTCTGTCTCGCGGCGGTTCGCCGCGCCTGCCTCACACGGTCGAGTGCCCCGCCCAGCTCTTCCAGCTCCTGCCTGATCGCCAGCACGCGCCTGTAAGCAGGCTGCCCGCGTGTTGCGTTCAACCATTCGACGGCGGCCCGCGCATCGCTAAACGAAAGTGAGCGGGTCCGGCGCTTCCATTCGGTTTGCGTTTTGGGGCGAGGTGCTACCGCCTCTGTGAATCCCGTTTTGCGTGTTCGCGTTCCCATGTTCCTGTTTCCTGCATTGCGGTAACAAATTGGCTGACAACCGAATTTTGCACGCATAGGCTCGTTTTAGCAAGTGAAAAGCATTCCGAAGGGAGCAGCCATGATGCATACGAAGGCAAAGCCTGAATACCTCAGCGTGAATGAGTGCGAGATCGTCTCCGGCCTGAGCCGATGGACCTGGCGGCGCTACGCCTATGAAGGAAAGGTTGCAAGCGTGAAGGCAGGGAGCAGGCTGCTGATCCCGCGTTCCGAACTGGACCGCGTGATGCAATCCGGCCTTCGCCCCGCAGTGGCCGCTGCGGAACTGGTGGAGGCTCGATAGATGCGCCTTCGTCACCATAGCGTCACCCGTGGGGCAGCGCGCAACTGCGAAGCAGGCGCACACGCCTGTAAACACTGGCGGGCAGTCGATGTGCGGGCGGTCGATTCTTCGCCCTGGGGAGGCGTTTCGCGATGATTGCGATCCCCCAGGCGATTGCGGAGGCCGCACAGCGCGGGTGGCGTCTGCATCCTCTCCGCAGCAGAGACAAGCTGCCCTGCCTGAAGGAATGGCAGCGCCGCGCATCGTCCGATCCGGCGCAGCTTGAGGCATGGGCGCGGGAATATCCCGGCTGCAACTGGGGCGCTGTGTGTGGGCCGGAGTCCGGCTTCTTCGCCGTCGATGTGGATGAGCCAGACGCGATGCAGCGGCTGGAAGACGAGCACGGCGCGGTACCCGAAGGGCTGTGCAATGTTACATCGCGTGGGTATCAACTGCTATACGCATGGCCCGCCGATGCGGACGTGAGGCCGGGAACGAATTGCCCCGCCGAAGGTATCGACGTGCGCGGGCGAGATTCCTACATCGTCATACCGCCCAGCGTCCATCCGTCCGGCCATGAATACCACTACAGTGACGATTCTCTGCCCATTCCAGCCTGCCCGCCGTGGCTCCTGGCCTTGATCCTCGCTCGCGTGCCAGCGGGCGCACAGGAGGGGCAAAGCACAGCAGGGCGGGGCGCTGTGACGGCTGAGGCAATCGGCAAAGGCGGACGCACGAATCGCCTTGTATCCCTTGCCGGGTCGATGCACAGGCGCGGCATGACGGCGGATGCGATAGCGGCGGCGCTGCTCGCTGAGAACGCAGCGAAGTGTAACCCGCCACTGCCGGATGCGAAGGTGCGGTGCATCGCCCGCGACATTTCCTCGCGGTATCCGGCTGGGCAGAGCGAAGCCGCGCCTGCTCCTATCCTGCAACCTGATCTGGTCCGGCTCGCTGATGTGACGGCGCGGCCTGTGGGCTGGTTATGGGAGCCTTTTCTGCCGACAGGTATGCTCACGATGCTTTCCGGCGATCCGGGAACCGGGAAGAGCTTTATTGCGCTGTCCATCGCAGCGGACTTGACGCGGGGGAAACTGCAAGACGGGCGCGTGGTGGAACCGGCGAATGTTTTGTACCTCTCTGTCGAGAATCCGCTGGCGCAATCCATACGTCCCAGGTTCGACATGCTGGGCGGCGATGCAGAGAGATTTTTCGCGCTGCGCGGCACCATGTTCGCGGAGAACGGCGAGGAACAGCATGGGGCGGTGACATTGGGCGACGTTCCTATTCTCAATTCCGCGATCCAGCAGACCGGCGCGAAGCTGGTGATTGTCGATCCGCTACAGAGCTACATGGGCGCGAACGTCGATCTTCATAGGAGTAATGAGACGCGCCCCGTACTCGACGGCTTGAGCAAGTTGGCAGAGGCGCACGGGTGTGCGCTCCTCCTCCTCCGGCACCTGTCCAAACAATCCGGGGGGAAGGCGATCCACAGGGGACTCGGCTCCATCGATCTGACCGGTGCGGTTCGCTCCGAGATGCTTGCCGGTTCACTGCCGGATGATCCCGAGGCGCGGGCGCTGGTTCATGTGAAGTCGAACGTCGGCAGAATAGGCCGCACCTTGGGTTATGCCATTGACGGTGAGGGCCGCTTCACCTGGACGGGCGAGTGCAATATCTCGGCTGCTGATCTGTTAGCTGCTCCAGCCGGTCCGGGCGATCACAAGCTGACTGAGGCTACGGCGTGGTTAACGGAACTGCTTAAGCCGGGGCCGCGTGAGCAACGGGAAGTGCGCGAGTTGGCAGAGCAGGCTGGCATAAGCTACGCGACTTTGCGCCGCGCGAAAAATGCGCTCCGAGTCCGCTCCTACAAGGCGAGTGTTCGCGGCGCTTGGATGTGGGCGCTGCCTGATCCTGCCCAAGATGCTCAGGAAGAATCGCAAGATGCTCACACAAAAAAAATGAGCACCTTGGCGAATTTGAGCACCTTGCAAGATGCTCAACAGCCCCCAAGATGCTCAACAGATGTATCTCTAAGTCCTTTAGATTCCCAAGGTGCTCAAAAAAACTGTGTGAGCACCTGCATGAGCACCTTGGCTTTCGACGATTCCGTGTGTGGAGGGATGCTGCAATGATCGCGGTCGGGGCGAGGGTACATCTCCGGGCCTGTCCCCACGGGCAGCCGGGAACCGTGGTGCGCATCGAAGGCAGCCGCGCCGTGGTGCTGTGGCATGACCTGGACTATCTGGCGAGGCATCCGCTGGCAAGTCTGGCGGAAGTCTCTCAGCCCGTTGTCACACCAGCGTCACCAGACAGACTAACGCGGGAAGCAAAGCACGCCTCAACCGATTGCAGCACAAACACTTCAGGGGCGAAGGGGCAGGGATTCGCTTCGCCCTGCGACAGCGACGAACGGGAGAGAGCATGAGATTTCAATTAGGCGAGCGAGTGAGACTTCGCGGGCGCGGTGACGTGGGCATCGGCCAGGTCATAGCGACACGGCGCAATGGGCAAATACAAATCCAGTGGCTCCGAGGTGTTTTCCCGATTCGGAGATGGGCATCCGCCGAGGAACTGGAGGCCGTCGGCAATGAGCCGTTGCATCCCGGCGAGAAGTAGGCAGGATAACGGCAGAGAGGTACTTATGAGCAATCACCAGCCATTCAAACCGTTTGAACCATCACTGCCCGCATTGCAGCGGAGGGATATGGAGCGACTGACGGACTTGCAACCGCGTGTCCGGTACTCGCCCGACAAACAAGACAAAAACCTTCCCTCGTTTCGCCCGGCGGGGCTGCCAAAGGCGCCGAGAGAGTGAAAGGAGGCGCAACGAAGTGAGCGGACAGAAGGGCCAAACTCGCCGGATGGATGAAGCAATCGCCGCGCTACTGGTCTGCCGTACACAGGCGGATGCAGCCCGGAAGATCGGAGTCTCACGCCGCACCTTGCTGCATTGGATGAAGCATGAGGGATTCCGGCGGCGGTACGAGGCGGCACAGCGCGAATTGCTGGAGAGCACGATCAACGGTTTGCGGAGCATCGGCGGCGATGCGGTTGTGGCATTGCGCGATGTGGTCACCGATGCGGCATCGGGGGCGCCGGCACGAGTGTCGGGCAGTCGGGCAATTCTGGAAAACTTGCTGCGGGCCTGCGAACTACAGGATGTAGCGCGCCGGATTTCGGAGTTGGAAAAAACCTTAGGAGAAAGCAAATGAGTTTACGAGACTTGGAGCATCGGCTTAAACGGCTGGAACGGGGCAGCGGTGGGAGCGATGCCGTGCTGCGCTTCAGTGATGGCAAAAGCATCGCCGTGAACGTGCGCGATCCTCTGGGGCTGGTACTGGCGAGTTTCAGGCGTGAGCACGCGAGGGACATGGGGAAGGACATCCCCGAATCGCGCTATTCGCGGACGATGAATCTTCTTTCGCGCGCTGTCAGTGTATCGTGCGACCCGGAGCCATTGATCGGGCTGGCACACAACGTTTGCCGAGGGGGAAGCGATGCCGACAATCCCGCCAGCAAGTAGCTATGAAGAGGCAGCCAGGAATGTTTACCGCACCCTTGGCGACATCAATACGGAAGTGCGCGAGACGCAGTGGGGAGACTTTCTTACCATCGGGCGAGCGCATGATGGCCGCGAATCA
>JAJYVU010000063.1 GCA_021791875.1 Acidobacteriota bacterium
CCTGCGGGCTCAGTGCACCATCCAAACACCGACCTCTATGCCAACCGTGCATGAAAACTCTACGGCATCCTCTCACCCCGTTTCATCCACGGCGGGTCGGAAATACCGGTGCGCGACTATCCTGAAATCAGAGACAAAAGACAAAAACGGCAGCCCACAAGGCTGCCGTTTCCATTTCCAACGCTGAAATCACCTCACACTGATTCTAAATGACTTCCAACACTAGTCTCTCCGTAAGCAGCATTGAATCAACAACTTACAAGGCATTAGGAGCGGCATTTTTTAAAAGAATTTGCAGCCCTGAAAGCCCCAAAGCACCAGTCCACCCAATCAAATCAACAACATCCCCGCAAAAACATCGGGGGATTATAGATCAATAACGGGTACTCGATCTCGTAAAATCATCAACTTACACACAAGAACAATGGGGGTCTCCAAAGCATCTGAAAATGCCCCACCCCACATGATTTTTGCGCGTAACCCATTGAAAAAAGAGAAACTGTGGTCTTTGCGGCGAAACCGCCTCCGCACGTGGGGCCAGCACCGCGCAAAGCGTGCGATTGCCTGGACGGGCAATCCTACTTCGCCGCTGCGGCAGGCTCCGGCTCAGCCGGCTTCGGCGCAGCAAGCGGAATCTCTTCCACGATGTCGATTCCTGTCCGCCGCAGCAGTTGCGCCACGGTCGCCTTGTTCAGCCGCGTCGCGTCGTACTCTACCCGAACCGTCTTCGCGGCCTCGTCAAACTGAATCTTCCTTACGCCATACACCTGGCGCATCGCGCCCACTCCGGCCATCGCCGTCTCCGTCGGATGCATATCGTACCGGTAAAGAACCTCTAGCTGCGTCATGATGCCATCATATCAGCGCCTTGCGCCCGACGAATCACCTCGAATTCACTCCCCGCATCGCCCCCGCAAATCTCAATTCGTTCCGGCATCCCGCTCCAGCCCATACAAGTGATGCAGAGGCCCCTTGCCCTTGCCCACCGGATACGCCGCCTCCATCGCCTCCCGCACATACTGCTTCGCCGCCGCCACAGCCGCCGCCGCACCATCCCCCATCACCACCCGGCACAGCAGCGCCGAAGAAAAGCTGCACCCTGTCCCATGCGTCGCCCGCGTCTCCACCCGCTCGCCCGCAAACCACTGCTCCTCACCCTCCGCCGTCCTCAGAAAATCATCCGGCCGCTCCGCATCCCCGCCCGTCACCACCACGTTCAACTCCGGATTCCCCAGCTCCCGAACCAACTCCGCCAGCCGCCGCGCCCCATCGCGCACCGCCTCCTGCCCAGCGACTTCCATCCCCGTCAGCACCCCCAGCTCAGACAGATTCGGCGTCACCCAGCCCACCAGCGGCAGCAGCTCCTGCTGCATCGCCTTCAAACCGTCCTCCTCCAGCAGCGCCTTGCCCGAGCTCGACCGCACCACAGGATCCAGCACCACCCTCCCGGGCGGCACGCCCGTCGTCCGCAGAAACTCCGTCACCACGCCCACATTCGCCCGCGTCGCCAGCATCCCGATCTTCACCCCGGCCACAACCACATCCTCCGCCAGGCACGCCAGCGTCTCCCGTAGCAGTCCCGCATCCACCGGCTCCACCCGGCGCACCCCCTGCGTCGACTGCACGGTCAGCGCCGTAACCGCCGAAACCCCATACACCCGGTGCGCAGCAAACACCTTCAGGTCCGCCGTCATCCCCGCTCCCGACGACGGATCAAACCCCGCCACCGTCAGCACCACAGGCCTTGCCTCGCGCAACGCATCCTCCTTCGCCGCCATCTCCATCTCGCTCCGCGTCATGGCTTTCGGGATACCCGCGCCAATTCCGCTTCGTCCACTTCCGCCATCGGACGAACCACCATCTGGCGCGCCAGCAGCGCCGCCGTCCCCTTTTCCATCACTACCTCCACGGCCGGATGCTCCTGCACCGCCGCTTCCAGCTTGTGCACCTTGTCCGGCAACTGCTGCCACACCACCTGCCGGTCGCTGTAGAACAACACCGTCCTCATATCCAGATCCGTCGGTCCCGGCTTCCCCACCACAAACAGCGGTCCCGCATCCCCTGATGCCTTCGCCGCCAGCGCCAGGCACCGCTCCACGTTCGCAAAATGCGTCCCCGGCCATATCACCAGCCTCCGGTACGCCGCCCCAAACCCAATCAGAATCACCGCCGCCGCCCCATACCCAATCACCCGTCGCTTCCTGCTCCACTCCGCCAGCAGCCGCCCTACCTCCATCGCCAGTGCTGGATACAACGGCAAGACATAGTGCTGGTATTTCGTAGCCACCAGCGTATACAGCAGCAGCGTCACGCCAATCTGCGCCCACAGCAGCGAGTACTTCCATTCCCGCCGCCAAACCCACTTCACCGCTGCCCACACGCCCAGAATCCACCACGGAAACGCCCCCACGCCGACGCCCCGGATGTAATACAGTGGCCCGCCGTCGCTCCCATTCAGGCGTTGAAATGCCCGATCGACAATGTGATACCCCACGTACCCATCCAGAAACCTCCACCCGAACTCCGCCACCATCCATAGGTGCCACGGCAGCACAAGCACCGCCAGCAGCAGCATTCCCAGCCAGAACTGCCGTCCCGTGATCAGCTTCTTCTCGCGCCGCCGGAAGAACCAGTCGAGCCCAATCGCCACAGGTGCCACCACCACGGCCGGGCCCTTGTCCAGAATCCCCAGCCCCAGCGCCGCGCACATCAGGTAAAACCACCTGCCGTCACCCTCCCTCAGCCGCATGTAGCCGTACACCATCAGGTAAAGGAACAGCACCAGCAACGCATCCGTGATACCCACCCGCATGAAGCGGTCGAACTCATGCATCGTCAGCAGAACGAAGCCCGCAAACAGCCCCGCCGCAGGACCCGCCGTCCGACGTGTCATCGCGTAGACCAGCAGCACTATCGCCACGCCGGCCAGCGCCGACTCCAGACGCGCCGCGAATCCGGTCACCCCCAGCAACCGGAACTCCGCCATTTGCACCCAGTACAGCAACGGCGGCTTCTCAAAAAATGGATGATGGTTCCAGTAAGGCGTCAGCCAGTGATGCCCTTCCAGCATCTCCTTCGAAACCTCGGCATAGATCGCCTCATCCCAGTCCGGCAGCGCGCCCTTCCCTAACTCAAACAGGTACAACGAGAGCGCTGCCACCGCCAGCCCCACCACCCGCAACGCCTCTGCATGGCGCCGAACCGCTTCACCGAGACCCGAAAATCGCCGAATTGCCGCACTGGAATTCATCGGTTCCCCACATGCATCAACTCAGAATCAATTCACTTGCACCCGCTCAGCCCCTCAAATCCACCTCCGCCGGCCGTCACACCCACTGGCTTCCTTACAACTCAGGTCTATCTCTTCCCGGCGTCATGGCTTTTGCGAAACCCTCGCCAGTACCACGCCGCTGGTCTCCTTCACCGGATGAACCACAAACTCCTGACCCACGGTCTGCGCCGTGCCCTTTTCCATCACGACATCCACCACCGGATACTCCTTCACCGCCACTTCCAGCTTATGCAGCTTGTCCGGCAACTGCTGCCACACCACCTGTCTGTCGCTGTAGAACAGCGTCGTCCTTATATCCAGATCCGGCGTCAGCCCCGGCTTGCCCACCACGAATATCGGCCCCGCATCGCCATTCGACTTCGCCACCAGGGCTAGCTCCTTCTCCTGGATCGCAACCGGATTCCCCGGCCAACTCACCAGTTTCCAGTACGCCACCCCGAACCCAATCAGAATCACCACCGCCGCCCCGTACCCGATCACCCGCCGCTTCCGGGTCCACTCCGCCAGCAGACGCCCCACTTCCATCGCAAGCGCCGGATAGAACGGCAGCACATACCACTCCAGCTTCGTCTCCACTGCGGTATAGAGCGCCAGGGTCACTCCCATCAGCAGCCACGGCAGAGAATACTTCCACTCTCGCCGCCATACCCACTTCACCGCTGCCCATACGCCCAAAATGCACCACGGAAACGCCCCGCGCCGAATTATGTCGAAGTAGAACAGCAGTCCGCCGCCATTTCCTTCCAGCGGCCGGGTCGCTCGCTCCAATATGTGGTAGCCAATATAGGTGTTCAGAAACGCCCACCCAAATTTCGCCACCATCCAGATGTGCCAAGGCAGCACAATCACGCTCAGCAGCAGCATCCCCAGCCAGAATTGTCGCCCGCTGATCAGTTTCTTCTCCCGCCGCCGGAAGAACCAGTCCACCCCAATCGCCATCGGCGCCACCAGCGCGGCCGGGCCCTTGTCCAGAATCCCCAGTCCCAGCCCCGCGCATACCAGGTAAAACCATCTCCCGTCCCCGTCGCGCAGTCTCACGTACCCGTACACTGTCACGTAGATCAGCAATACCAGCAGCGCGTCCGTGGTCCCCTGTCGCATGACGTGGTCAAACAGGTGCGTCGTCAGCAAAACGAATCCAGCAAACACCCCCGCCAGAGGCCCCGCCATCCGCCGCACTATCGCGTACACCAGCAGAACAATCCCCACGCCCGCCAGCGCCGAAGGCAGCCGGGCCGCAAGCTCATTCATACCAAACAGCCGGAAACTCGCAATCTGCACCCAGTACAAGAGCGGCGGCTTCTCAAAAAACGGCTTGAAGTCCCAGTACGGTGTCAGCCAATGATGGCCTCGCAGCATCTCCTTCGAGACCTCGGCGTAAATCGCCGAGTCCCAGTCCGGCAAAGCGCCCTTGCCCAGTTCAAACAGGTAGAGCATCAAGGCTGCAGCCGCCAGCCCCACCACCCGCAGCGCCTCTGCATGGCGTCGCAGGTTCTCGCCGAAACTGGAAAACGGCCGGATCGAAGCACTGGGATTCATATCCTCCCGTTATACAGCAACACCATGCCAAATTAACCACACCAAATCAGTCACTTACATGCCGTCCCCCCGAGTCTCGGAGGTTCGTCCCGCTTTCTGCGCCTCCGAGCCCCTCTTCCTGCAAAAGACCATCTCGCTTCCGTTTTCGGCTTATCTGACCCTCCGGCAGACCACCCATCGCGCGCCCCTGCCATCTCAAAAACAGCCCTCCCACTTCCGTTTGTCGGGAAGGCTTTACGTCGACGCCCCCAATATGTAACTTCTTCAATTACACATAATGTAACACTTAATGTTACATTATGAACCCTTGGGAGTTTTGCTAAATTCATGGCGTAGTTTGACTTAGAGTTTACCGCTCGGGTAAAATCTGCCGAAGGAGGAGTATGGTTCCTATCGATAAAATACTCAAACTTGGCAAACGACGACATCTGCACCCTCTTGGCGCCGCGCTCGTTTTCATTGTGAGTTTCGCGGGAGTCAAAGCTTCCACCTCCATCCTTAACCCCTCGCTTGAGGCAGCAGCGGTCAAGGCCGCCGCACAGAACACAAATGATGGTCATGCCTGGCATCAGGTTGGCATCGCCTCTTGGTACGGTCCAGACTTCCAGGGCAGGGAAACAGCCAGCGGCCAGACCTTCAACATGCACGATCTCACCTGTGCTCACCGGACGCTCCCACTCGGATCACTGGTGCGCGTCACCAACCTGCAGAACCATAAGTCGGTCGTACTGCGCGTAAATGACCGTGGCCCGGTCCCCGAAAGCCGCGTCATCGACCTCTCCTATGCGGCTGCAAGACAACTCGGCATGCGTAAAGAAGGCCTCGCCCGTGTACGCATTGACCTGATCCAATCCGGCGCAGAACTAGCCAAAGTTTCCTACCCACCGAATCCCCAGGGATAATCTCAATCGGCGGTAGCAATCAGGCGGAACGGTGATTCGACCCGTTCCGCCTTTATCATTTTGGTGGAGTCTTTACCGGCCCGACTCCGATCACTTTCCCGAGGAGCACACTTGACCCATTCTGCGCCGAAGCCCCCCCAGGACCGCCTCATCGTCGCTCTGGACTTCCCCGACGCCGCCTCTGCGCTCTCCCTCACGGAGCGCCTCGGCCAAACCTGCCGCTGGGTCAAAGTCGGCCTCGAACTTTTCATTGCCGAGGGGCCTAAGATCGTCGCCACTCTCGCTGGCCGTGGCTTCAATGTCTTCCTGGATCTCAAACTCCACGACATCCCCAACACCGTCGCCGGAGCCGTCCGCACTGCCTCGGCTGCTGGAGCAAAGCTCCTCACCCTCCACGCTAGCGGAGGCCCGGCCATGCTCGAAGCTGCCGCAGCCGCAGCCTCCGGCCTTTCCGGACCGCCTCAACTTCTCGCCGTTACCGTATTGACCAGTATGGACTTAGCGCAACTCAACGCCGTCGGGGTTCCCGATCTTCCCGCCGCCCAGGTCGCTCGCCTCGCTTCCGTGGCATGGAACTCCGGCATTCGAGGCTTTGTCTGCAGCGCCGAAGAACTTGCCTCCACCCGCGCGTCCTTCCCTGAATCCACCCTCGTCATCCCCGGCATCCGCCCCGCCGGAGCCGCCATCGGCGACCAGAAGCGTGTCGCAACACCCGCATCGGCCATCGCTGCCGGGGCTGACTTCCTCGTCGTTGGCCGTCCCATCGCCCAGGCCACCGATCCGGCTGCTGCCGCCGCCGCCATCCTCGACGACATCGCCTCCGCCACTCGCTGATCGCGAGCGCCCCGCAGAAGCCGTCTCCAGAAACAGAAATGCCCGGCCGAAACCGGGCATTTCTTCTTGAGACTTCTTTGCGCTCTTAGAGCTTCTCGTAAAATTCGCAGGCCGAGCAGGAAATGTACACACCACCCGGAATCCCGCGCTCACGGTCCTTCACGCGCTTCACAATCCGGGTCGGCTTCGAGCACTTCGGACAATCCGTGCTCTTCGTCGTGTCCATCACCTTCTTACGGTCTGCGGTCTTGGCAATCTTGGCCATAACAAATCTCTCCTAACAGAAACTGGACGCAATCTCTGCGCAGCCTTGCCCTTCGGGCAGGCTCAGAACAAGCCTGGATTCTTCTGGATTTCGCCTGAGATGAGCAGGGTTCGCCCGGGAAGAACGACAGTTTCGCTTCCGTAAGTTTACACGAAGCCGGCCCGGCAACACAGCACCGAAACCGCCCTGTTCCCAGTGAAACCCACTCCCTTACGGCTCGTTCTTTTCATCCGGTGCCTGCCCCGGAACCGGCCCAGGCTCACCCGCCTGTCCCCCGCGTTCTTCGCCCGCCTTTGGCGCCGCTTCCGCGGCGTCGGCCACATGACCCTCCGGCACGCTCGCCGCCGTTGGCTCGGCTGTCTCCCCGTCGGTTGGCTGCCCTACAACCCCGGCGTCGGCCTGCACCGGAACGCTTCGTCCCGGCTCCCAGGTATGGCTCGCACCCTCTGCGGGCGGCATCGTCCGCGGCGTCACTGTATTCGGTACTCCGCCGATCTGCACCAGCGCAGGCTGCGCCGGAGCTGTCGTCCCCATCGCTGCCTCTTGCTGGCGTCGTGCCAGCGCATCAAGGTCCACCGGAATCCCTCCCGGCACGACCACCGGCTGCGCATACTTGTAGCTCAGGTCTCGCGTCACCACCATCATCACAATCAGCAACGCCAGCAGCACTAGGATCGCAATCGCTCCGCCCTCCGGGCCGTATCCGTCACCCGTCAGCCAGATCGGCCCCCACGTATCTGACCGGATCAGCGGCGAAAACTGTGTCAGCCCGCTGATCGGCAGCCCGAATAGAATCCCCATCGTCGCATTCCATGCAAAGTGGAGACCGAATCCCACCCACAGAGCCCGCGTCCGCAGATAGGCCAACGCCAGCAGCCAACCCGCCAGCACCGTCGTCAGCATGCTCGCCGCGGAGGCGTCAGGATTCCCCACATGAATCAACCCGAACGCGAACGCCGCCAGAAAAGTTGCCGTCACCGGTCCGGTCGCATCAATCAACCGTTGGAAAGGATACCCACGAAACGCCACCTCTTCGGCCAGCGCCGCCGCGGCCAGCGTCGCAATGTCCAGAAACATCCGGCCAAAATGAGACCAGCTCCACAGCCAGGAGACATACAGCCCACCGGCCAGCGCAATCGGGAGCACACAGGCCACCATGCCGCCCCAGCCCATCGCCGCGCCCAGCCCAATCTCGCGTCCCCATCCATCCCGTCGGCCCAGGCCCATCGCCCGCACCGGATGCTGCTGGCGCTCGCTCATGTATCCCATCGCAGCGTAGCCAATAATCAGCAAAAACAGCAGGAATACTCGATACAGCAGTTCTTCCCATGCGCCGCTCGCCAGTCCGCTTGCCGAGGTGGCTGCCAGCCTCTCGGCCAGCAAATAGTAAACCACGGCAATCACAACCCAGCCCATCGCCCGCAGACGGTCAAACATACTCACATGCATCTCCGCAGAGGCAGTCATCGGATAAGGTTATTCGGCAGTATAAAACTGGGCGATATTCCGAAACTTCTCGTACCGCCGCTGCAGAAGCTCTTCCACCGGGAGCGCCTTTAGTTCTTCCAAATGTAGATGCAGCCTCTCGGCCAGCAGTCGGGCAGCCTCACCCGGATTGGTATGCGCGCCGCCCTCCGGTTCCGGAACAACATCGTCGAGGCACTTCACCGATTTCACCCCGTCGGCCGTCGCCTTCAGCGCCGCCGCAGCCTGCGCACGCTTGGAAGCATCACGCCACATGATGGACGCACACGCTTCCGGCGAAATTACCGAGTAGATCGCCTTTTCCAGCATCAGCACCCGATCCGTGACTGCCAGCGCCAGCGCTCCGCCCGAGCCGCCTTCGCCCGTAATCGTCGCAATCGTCGGAATCCGCAGCCGCGACATCTCCAGCAGATTGCGCGCTATGGCTTCAGCCTGCCCTCGCTCTTCCGCGCCCAGGCCCGGATTCGCGCCCATCAGGTCGATGAACGTCAGCACCGGACGCCCGAATTTCTCTGCCAGCTTCATCGCCCGCAGCGCCTTCCGATAACCCTCCGGATCAGGCATCCCGAACTTCCGATGCACTTTTTCCTTCGTCGAGCGGCCCTTGAGGTTGGCAATCACCATCACCTCTTCGCCGTCCAAACGCGCCATCGCGCAAAACATCGCCGGATCGTCCCCAAACGCACGGTCGCCGTAAATCTGGCTCACGTCCGTGAACATCCGCTCGATAAATGCCAGCGGATCAGGCCTTTGCGGATGCCGCGCCAGTTCCGTCTTGACCCATGCCTCAGGAACCGGCTCTTGTACCACCGCGGGATTCGTCGCTGTTGGTTCGCTCATAACTCCCACTGATTGTAAAAGAATTGCCTGCCCGCTGCCCCGTCACCCCGATCCTCAATCCAGCGCCTGCACCATCCCGCGCCCCAGCAGCGCCTCGGCCCGCTCGATAAAAGCTCGGTCCGCCGTCACGGCAAACCCCTCTGCCGGCTCCAGCACCACGCAAAACTCGCCCTTCTTTTCCAGGTTCAGCATCAGCCGCCCCGGTCCGGGAGCTCCGGCAATCAGTTCCTTCAGCTCGGCCAGTCCTGCTTCGCCCACCCGGTCCAGCGGAATCTTGATCCGCACATTTCCCGGCAGCTTCACCTTCACATCGTCCAGCGGCTGAATCGAAGACAGCGCAAGCTTTGGCGCGGCATCTTCTTCCGCCCGCAACTGCCCCCTCACCACCACCGGAGCCTCAATCTTCAGCGAGTCCGCCAGGCGCTCGTAATCCCTCGGGAAGCAGATCAGGTCAATCTTTCCCGTCGCGTCCTCCAGCCCCGCCTGCGCATACAACTCGCCGGACCGCTTGGACTTCGCCACCTTCAGCCCGGTAATCATGCCCGCAACGGCAATCTCGTTTTCCGCCGCCTGCCCGCGCCGCCCGCTTGAAGGGGCCGGCTTCGTCTCCAGCGCCGTCGCTACATCCATCACGCTGGGCAGATTCCGCAGCTTCTCCGCGTACCGGTCCAGCGGATGACCCGAAACAAAGAACCCCAGCACTTCCTTCTCAGCCTGCAGCCGTACGCTTTCCTCCCAGTCCGGAACCTGTGGCAGATCGTCCGCCTTCGCCGCCGCCTCCGGCTGCGCATCAAATATTCCGAACAGCCCCGCCTGTCCCGCTGCCTCGTCGCGCTGCGCCTTCTGCGCCCGCTCCATCGCCTTGTCCACTGCCGCCATCAACTGCCCGCGCGTCCCAAACGAATCCAGCGCGCCGGCCTTGATCAGCGATTCCAGCACCCGCTTGTTCATCAGCCGAAGATCTACCTTCTCGCAGAACTCCCAGAAACTCGCAAAGTTGCGGCCCTCCTTATTGAGTTCCTCTCGCGCCTGCAGAATCGAGTCAATCGCATTCCGCCCCACGTTCTTGATCGCCGTCAGCCCAAACCGGATCGACTTCCCGTGCGGCGTAAAGTCCGCATCGCTGAACAGCACATCCGGCGCCTCGACCGGAATCCCGATCTCCTTGCACTCCTGGATGTACTTCACCACGTTGTCCGGCTTCGAAATTTCCGATGTCAGCAGTGCCGCCATGAACTCCACCGGATAATGCGTCTTCAGATATGCAGTCTGATACGCCACCCACGCATAGGCTGCCGAGTGCGACTTGTTGAAGCCGTAGCCGGAAAACTTCGCCATCTGCTCGAAGATCTCTTCCACCGGCGCCTTGGCATGACCCAGTGCCGCCGCTCCGCTTACAAAGCGCTCGCGCTGCTCGGCCATCGCCTCTGCGTTCTTTTTTCCCATTGCGCGCCGCAGCAGATCGGCTTCGCCCAGCGAGTAGCTGGCCAGCACGTTCGCGATCCGCATCACCTGTTCCTGGTACACGATCACGCCCAGCGAGTCCTTCAGGATCCCTTCCAGCGCCGGCAGCAGATACTCCACCTTCTTGCGCCCCCATTTGCGCTCGATGAAGTCGTCGATCATATCCATCGGGCCCGGCCGGTAGAGCGCGTTCAACTGCGTCAGTTCCTCCACCGTGTCCGGCTTGTAGCGCCGCAAAATGTCCCGCATTCCCGGCGACTCAAACTGAAACACGCCGGAAGTGAGCGCCGTGTGAAAAACCTTCCTGAACGTCTCCGGATCATCGATCGGAATTGCCTCGATATCCAGCTTCTCGCCACGCGTCTGCTCGATCAGCTTCACCGCGTCGGTGATCACCGTCAGCGTGGCCAGCCCCAGAAAATCCATCTTTAGCAGGCCCATCTTCTCGACGGCTTTCATGTCATACGCCGTGACGATTTCGTCATTCTTGCTGCGGCTCACCGGAACCAGGTCCGCCAGCGGTCGCGGCGCAATCACCACTGCCGATGCATGCACGCCCGCGCCGCGCACCAGGCCCTCCAGCTTCTTCGCCGTGTCCACCAGTTCCCGCACCTGCGGATTGGTGTCATACGCATCCTGCAACTGCGGCGAATCCTTCAGCGCCTGATCAATCGTCACCCCCACCGTCGCCGGAATCATCTTCGCGATCCGGTCCACTTCCCCATACGGCATATCCATGGCGCGCCCGCAGTCCTTGATCGCCGCCTTCGCCGCCATCGTATTGAACGTGATGATCTGCGCCACCTGCTCGCGCCCGTACTTCCGCGTCACATAATCGATCACCTCGCCGCGCCGGTTCATGCAGAAATCCACGTCGATATCCGGCATCGACACTCGCTCCGGATTCAAAAACCTCTCAAACAGAAGCACGTTCTGCATCGGATCGATGTTCGTGATCTCCATCGCGTACGCCACCAGCGATCCGGTCGCCGAACCACGCCCCGGCCCCACGGGAATCTCATGGTCCCGCGCATACTTGATGAAGTCCCACACGATCAGGAAATATCCCGAGTACTTCATCTGCTTGATGATCCCGATCTCGTACGCGAGCCGGGCCTCGTATTCCTCGCGCGTGGCCCGCTGAACGCCCCGCTCCTCCAGTTGCCGCACCGCTGTGTCGAAGCGCTTCCTCAAGCCCTCCCGGCACACCTGCTCAAAGTAGCTGTCGATCGTATACCCCGCCGGCACCGCAAATTCCGGAAACGGATTCTCCACCTTGCTCAGCTTCAGCGAGCACCGCTCCGCAAACTCCATCGTGCGGCTTACCACCTCCGGCGCATGGCTGAACAGCTTCTCCATCTCCGCCGCCGACTTCACATAAAACTGGTCTGAATCAAACTTGAACCGCTTCGGATCGTTGATCGACCCCGCCGTCTGCACGCATAGCAGCACGTCGTGCGCGTGATGATCGTCCTCGCACAGGTAGTGGCTGTCATTGGTCGCCACCAGCGGAATGCCAAGCTCCTTCTCCAGCTTGAACATGTCCGCGTGAATCTTCTTTTCCAGTTCCAGACCCTGATCCTGGATCTCCAGGAAGAAATTCCCCTTCCCGAAGATGTCCTGGTATTGCCCCGCCGTCGCCTTCGCCGCCTCGTAGTTGCCCGCCATCAGGTTCTGGCAAAATTCCCCCGCCAGACACCCCGAAAAACCAACCAACCCTTCCGCGTGCTCGGCCAGGTACTTCTTGCTCACCCGCGGCTTGCGATAGAACCCATGCAGCGAGGCCTCCGAGGTCAGCCTTACCAGGTTCCGGTAACCCTCCTCGTTCTCCGCCAGCACCAGCAGGTGGTTGTAGTCATCCCCTTGCGGATCATCCCTGTGATCCTCCTTTTGGCAGATGTATAACTCGCAGCCCAATATCGGCTTCACACCGCGCTTCTTCGCCGCCTCAAAAAAGTGCACCGCGCCGTAAATGTTGCCGTGATCGGTAATCGCAACGGCCTTCTGGCCAATATCGGCCACGCGGTTGACCAGCTTCTCGACGTCACAGGCGCCATCCAGCAGGGAGTAATCAGTATGCAGGTGCAGGTGGGTAAACTCAGCCATAACTCACTATTCTAGGCCCCGCCCCAACGCCCAGTTCCATCCCTCCAGCACCCTCCCCTTGTTGAAAACTCGGCCCTGCCCGCCCATCACGGAACCGTCCGGGGCGCCACCGGTTTGCTTTCCGTCTCCGTAACGCGCCATCACATGGGTGCTTGTTTCCATCCCCCTGCGCTTCGACACGAGGGAGAACAGTACCGCACCATCGATTGAGCCTTATTGCCGATCACATTTTCTAATTGGACGCGATAAGTCACTCCGACTGAGACTGGGATCAATAGGAGAAGTAAGACATGAAGTTCAACGTGAAATCCCTGATTGCAGTCGCGATTCTCACAACCGCCGGCGTTGCAGCAAACGCGCTCTCAAGACCCCATTCCAATACCCTCCGGGTCGAATCTCCAGCCGGCAATCCCACCCTCGCGCAGCCTGGCGCGGAAGCAATGTATCTCTACTACGACAACCTCGGACAAGCATTGCTCTATGTGGAGTCCGATCACGGCCGCGTACTGGCCACTCTGAACGTGACAAATCCGGCAGCGATTCGCAGGGTTGCCGTGACCGAATTGCGCGTTCCCTCGGGGTACGATTTTGTACGGGCTATCGGCGATCGCGCGGTTCTGATCCGCTTTCGCAAGACCGGCCAAGTGGCGGCGCTCTGCTTCAAGCGCGATAAGCATCCCGTGCTCAAGAACCTATCCGTCCTTCGCGACGCGGTGCAGCAGAAATTGGGGCAGACCGGCCTCCTGATCTCGAATCAACAAACACCCCCTGCGGCATCCGGCGATCCTCAGAATTTCGAGGTTGTGGACACCGAAAACGCAACGCACCCAGTAGTCCTGGCAACAGTCGCCGCAGTGACCGAGCAAGTATCAAACCCCGATACCGGCACGCTCTTCCTGCTGAACCGCAATGGAATCACCGTGGTGCGCCGGCTACGTGTCGAAGCAGAGCACCAGATGGAACTGGATCAGCTCCGAGGCTGAACTCCTGCTGATTCCGGATGAAAACCCCCTGGCGGAGAAGAAATCATGGAACTTCTTCGCCAGGATTCAGCGCTTGCTCTCCAAATAGCAACTGCCGGCAACTTTCTATCTTGAAGCGATCTCCGCACCCCGGGCGTTCGCCACTGATCCAAGCCCTGCGTCGAAGGCGTATTCGCCCGCGATGCTGGCGTCTTCAGCAAATCCTCACCCACTTCTGTTACAACTTCTATAATGCTTTTTCCCGCCGTAAATTCTCACCCGCTGCGATTTGTCGACTCCCCACCCCCTTCCGGCAAATTCCCTCAACCCTGCGGAGAGAAACCCACCGCATGAACTGGCCCCCCATCAACTGGCCAGACATCAAGTGGCCCGAAGCCAATCTCAAAGACACCCTCACGTTCCTCCGCGCCATCACCTCTGACCCCTCCCAGGTCGGCGCCATCGCCCCCTCCGGCCCCGCGCTCGCCCGCCTCATCACCAGCGAAATCGGCAGCCACTCCGGCCCCATCATCGAGCTCGGCCCCGGAACCGGCGTCTTCACTCAGGCCCTCCTCGACCAGGGCGTCCGCGAACGCGACCTCACCCTCGTCGAAACCAGCCCCGAATTCGCCCGGCTCCTCCGCCAGCGATTCCCCGCTGCGCGCGTCCTCCACATGGATGCACGCCATCTCCACCGCCGCAACCTCTTTCCCCAAAACTCCATCGGAGCCGTCGTCAGCGGCCTCCCGCTGCTCAACCTCTCACCGCCCCGCGTCCTCGCACTTCTCCGCGGAGCCTTCCGCTGCATGCAGCCCGGCGGAGCCTTCTATCAATTCACCTACGGCCCACTCTGCCCCGTGCCCAAACCCTGCCTCGACCGCCTCAATCTTCAGGCCACCTGCCTCGGACGCGCCTTCATCAACATCCCCCCCGCCGCCGTCTATCGCATCACCCAGTCCGCATAATCCAGGCCCTCACCCACCACCGGCAAGAAACCATCACCACCCAGCGCCCCGCATCCCCTCGCCCATCCCCGTCATCCAACCAGCCATGAGCACAAACACTTCTCTTCCACACCGCGCCCTCGGACGCAACGGCCTCAACGTCTCCGCGCTCGGCCTCGGCTGCATGGGCATGTCTGAGTTCTACGGAGCCGCCGACGACGCCGAATCCATCGCCGTCATCCACCGCGCCCTCGACTCCGGCGTCAACTTCCTCGACACCGCCGACATGTACGGCACCGGACGCAACGAGCAGCTCGTCGGCCGCGCCATCAGCGACCGCCGCGACCGCGTCATTCTCGCCACCAAGTTCGGCAACATGCGCGGCCCCAACGGCGAATTCCTCGGCGTCAACGGCCGGCCCGAATACGTCCGCCAGGCCTGCGACGCCAGCCTCCAGCGCCTCGGCATCGACCACATCGACCTCTACTACCAGCACCGCGTCGATCCCAACACCCCTATCGAAGACACCATCGGTGCTATGGCCGAGCTCGTCACCGCCGGCAAAGTCCGCCACCTCGGCATGTCTGAGGCCGCTCCCGCCACCCTCCGCCGCGCCGCCAAAGTCCATCCCATCGCCGCCCTCCAGACCGAATACTCCCTCTGGTCCCGCGATCCCGAAGACGAAATCCTCGCCACCTGCCGCGAACTCGGCATCGGCTTCGTCGCCTACTCCCCCCTCGGCCGCGGATTCCTCACCGGACGATTCCAGTCCCCCGCCGACATTCCCGCCGACGACTGGCGCAGCCGCCACCCCCGCTTCCAGGGCGAAAACTTCACCCGCAATCTCCAGTTAGCCGACACCGTAAAAACCATCGCCACCGAACTCGGCTGCACCCCCTCCCAGCTCGCCCTCGCCTGGGTCCTCGCCCAGGGCAACGATATCGTCCCCATCCCCGGCACCAAGCGCCTCAACTACCTCGAAGAAAACCTCGGCGCAGCCACCGTCCAGCTCACCCCCGAAACCCTCAACCGCATCCATCGGGCCTTCCCACCCAACGCCACCGCCGGAACCCGCTACCACGAACAAGGCATGAAAGCCATCAACCTCTAACCCCACAATCAAAAGGCCGGATCACATCCGGCCTCCGTTCCATCTGCATTCCAATTTTGATGTGAGCACGCCCCGCAACCCCGGCGCCGCGCTTTCAGCCCTTGCGTCCGAAGTGGCGCTCGAACAACTCCCGCGACAGCCGCTCGCCCTCCTCGGTCAGCACCACCGACTTCGCCTTGCTCTTCGGATCGGAGATGTATCCCTTGGCATGCAGCCGGTCCAGAGCATCCCAGTCGTGCCCCTTCCACGCTCGTGCGCCGTATTGGTCCTCATCGAACGTCGTCAGCCGCAGCAGCGCCAGCGTCATCTCGTCCACTTTGTCCCGGTCGTACTCCATGCACGGATGCTGCACCGGCCCGCCACCGTCGCGCCACAGATGCCAGCCGGGAGCCGTGGGCCGGGTCGTGTGGAACACGAGAAAAATACATTTTTCTCGTAATTGCAAAACAACCGCAGCGGAGCCGTCAGTCAAGGCCGCGCGTTTTCCAGCGCGCCGCGTGAGCGGTCGGAGCGAAGCGAAGAGCCTTTACGGACGGCGCAGCGGAGGCTATGCGCGTGAGCGCGCCTGCGATGCCGGTTCCGCCTCGATCCTTTGCTTTCAACAGGTTTACGCCGCAGCAACCTTGGTTACTCCCGCAGGAACCGCGCACAGGTCCATTTTCTTCTTAGCTGCTGATTCCACTCGCGTTGACGCACGTAAACACGTAAACGCCTGTGTTTATGCGGGTCCGCGCTGCATGGCGCTCATTCCATTCACGTTCCCGCACGGTTACCGCACGGTATCTCCGCAGCAACCCTTTGGGGGTGACGTGTCGCACCCTACTGCCGACGCCGAAGGCGGCGCTGGCTCTGACACTGGTCGTCTAGCTCGGCGTCTCGGCAGGATGCTGCTGGTCGACGAACGAACGCCATTCATCAGTATGCGGCGGAGAGAACATCGGGAGCAGGATACCGCCAGCCTTGAACCACTCCCATGCCGCAGGACCAATATATCCGCCAAGCGAAGTTACTGGATTTCGGATGAAATGCCTGCGTATCCATCGGGTGATTGAGTCATACCAGAGGATATAGGGACGATCATGGGACTCGAAGAGGCCGTAGATTCGTCCTTGCAGGAGGGCATTTTTCTCATCCCAGGAGCAAGCAACCGATGGCGAGAACTCAAGAACAGGAAGGCCATCATCAATGCGGTAATAAATCTGGCCCTCAGTGGAAACAACAGGCTTTCGTTCGAGCGATGGCAGCAGAGAGTGGTTCCAAAGCGTCATGACTTGCCGTTCGCCAAACGGGTCAGCGAGGGGAATCACCCTCTTCGAGTCACCTGACTTCAACGTAAGCGTGATGGGATCGTGGGCGGTAATGAATCCCCATAGCGTGCGTGTGTCATCTGGGAGCATGTGTAATTGGATCTGTTTGCCCATCTTAGGTCCTCCCTAGTACCTTGTCTGTGTGATTGAGTAATGAAGTTTCCGTCGAGCCTGTTTGCGCGCGGGTGGCCGATTATTTGCCTCCGGCGCGTCGTTTAGTTCCAAATTGGTAGAGAGCAAGGATTTTATAGGCAACGGTCGCCAGCAATAAGAACATGAGCGACAGACCAATTGCCAGACCAAGATGGCCGTGAAACATGCGTACCACTGATTTGGGAAACGCGAATAAAGCAAGGGACGTGAGGGTGAAAAGAGACCAACTCATGACTAGGAGAAGTCGGAATGTTTTCACTGCGCGCTCTCCGCTAATTTTGCTCTGTAGCTATATGTAGTCGGTGCATAAATAACAACGAAATAGAATATGGCTCCGTAAAATAACCCGAGAGTTAGCACCGGAAACCAGATGCGGCGGATCCATAATGCCGAAGGATCGTGCAGTTTCCAGTAACGGAGCATTCCGCCCCACAGGAACACTGCAGCAAAGGGGCCGATAAAACCAAGCAGTCCAACGCTAATCGTTGCAATTGACATTCCATGCAGAGTCGATGCCATGTTTAACAATAAGATCGCGGTGGCCATTATGATAGTGATGCAACAGAGGGCGAAGATAATGGTTGCACGTACCGTGAAGAACCATGCATCACCTAGCCACTTCCAGATAAACGACTTTGAGAAAAACACTATGCTCAGCCCCCCTCTAACACTTGGCTTGTATCTCAAATGCTGGGCAGTATTTGCCCCGGAAGAAACGATGCAAAGACCTAAAACTCATTCTTCAATTTGTTTAAGTCCTCCTGCACTGTGTGCCAAGCAGCTTGTGCTGCCTGATGCAGATCGCTGAGCCCCTTACTCGTAGTGGAAAATCGGCCACCCCTACGATACCGGCATCACCTGCTTGCCCCCCAATCGAAAATCCCCCGTCGGAGCTGCTTGCGTTTGACTTGCCATGGTGAACCAAAAAAGTACCATCAAAAGTTGAAGGACCACCGCTGGTTCTCTCTCCAGTCTTGAGGTTGACCGATGACAGTGGAGTTTTTCCTGCTGCTTCGAGACCAAATCTTGTGCCGTGCTCTTGTCCGATACTTCCTCCGACATTTTCAGAAATTGAATTGGTAGCCTTATCCTTCAGGAAGGAAATACTCTCGTTGTATTTCACTGCAATTCCGCCCCTCAAATAGTAACCGGATGATTCTCTTCCAATATGGCCCTTGACTTCTACGCCCAGACCCATCGACACGCTGACTGTTGATTGGCCTAAAGCTTCCCCGAGCTTCTGCCATACCTGTGCCCAGCTATGCCCATCCTGATCGACGCCATCGAGTGGGCTGTCGAGCATGTAGCCATAGAGGTTCAGGCTCTGTGGATCGAGGGGATTGGCGTAATACAACCCCGACGGGTCTGGCGTGAGGAACCTTGCGTCGTTTTCGGCGTAGTATCTGGCCCCGAAGTAGTCCAGCCCCGACTCCGCATCATGCGTCTTGCCCGTAAAGTGCTGTTCGTTCGGCGCATACTCTGATCCGGAACAGTTCAACCCGCTGCCATAGAGAAGGCTCGCGCAGGTCTCCTCCACCACTCCTGCGTAATCGGTCGTCACGCGACGCGTCCCCAGCCAGTCATTCAACTGGAAGTGCAGCCCCTGCGCATCATACGTCGCAAACAACTGCCCGTCGGCATACACGTTGGTGTAATCCCACGTCATCACGCCTTCGTCCATCGTGGTCTTCGTCACCACCTGCCCAGACTGGTTGGTGATGTAGTCGCTCTCCTGCCCGCTGCCCTCAAAACCGTTCGTCGTCGGATCGCAGCTCCACTGCGGCCCACGCAAGCCGATCGAGAACAATAACACATCCTCAAAAGCAGAACAGTAAAGCCGCGTACAAACGCACCAGCCAGCTCCCCAAACAAACCGCCCCCAAGCATCAAGGGATTTCAGGCAACTGACCTCCGCCCCGCCAGCCGATCCTCACCCCCTAACCAGCCCCACTCCCCCCGGCATGACCCACACCGCAAACCTGCCGGGAATTACCCCCAAAACTGCTAGAAAGAAACAAACTTCCTTCTACGCGGCTTTGGGAGTGAGATGGACATCGAAGCCGAAATTTTCCAGACGGTGGATGAGGCGTTGGATGTGCCTGGTTCTGGTCCGTTCGTCGAAGTG
>JAJYVU010000064.1 GCA_021791875.1 Acidobacteriota bacterium
CCACCGCCTCGACGACAACGAACAATCTTTCCACTTAGAAACCCCAAAGACCTGTCCGAACAACCGGAGCCACCGCATTTCTCCCAGTAGGCATACCGCTCAAAGCGGGGCCGGGGACCAAGGCCCAGAAACCAGCGGAAGTTCCCAAATAGATCTTTGAAGTCCTTCCATCTCGGAACCATGGATGTTGGTCCCCAGAAGATACCTTTCTCCCTCCGAATGAGGCCGCGACAAAGAATATGGCCAACGTGGCCCAGAAAGGCCACCGTCAACGTAACTGCACATAGTTTGTGGAAGAACAATATCGCGGCAAAACCTCCTACCGCGTGCGCGAAGCCCTCGGCCCATGGCGAGGTGCTGAAGCGCAGGGGCAGCCCCGTCAATGCCAGCCCGAGAAATGTCGTGACGACGACCGCGTGCAACAGCGTCTGCCCAGGTGAAAAACGCCGATAGTAACGTGGCGACGAAACGGTTTCGGAGATTTGCCCGGGAGTCTGCGGCTGGCTACTCATGGTCTTTTTCCTCCGGGCCTTTGGAGCTCCATCGCACTATCTGCGAGCGCATGAACCACAGAATTGTATGGAGCGCAAAAAATCCCAATACGCTCCACAAGAGAAGTTCCATAAATAGTCGAATGGAGTAAAGGGCGGGATTGGAATGGAAGTCATATGCATCCGCATGCGGCTGGTAGCTCACGAAGCGCGGATTCGCATCAGCATGGCATTTGCTGCAAGTTCTGACTAGATTTGCGCGGTTGACAGGTGACCGAGGGTCTGATGCGGGCAGCACTTCGTGCGGTCCATGGCAGTCCCAGCAGTGCGCGACTTCTATGTAACCGAGCGCAGAAACCTGCGCATGAAAGGTGTCGCGATAGGTTGCATATTTCTCTCGATGGCATCCCCCACAGGTGCCCACTGTCTTTTCCTGAAATGCTTTCTCCTGCGGCTCCATAATCCGATGTGCGGTATGACAGTCAGTGCAGACCGGCGCCTTTATGTTACCCGCCATCATCGCCTTCCCGTGTGTTCCCGCCAGATACTCAGTCTCAATGCCGGCGTGACACTTTCCGCAGGTTTTTGGAACATTGGTGCGGTAGGTGGAGCTCCGCGGATTGGTATGGCTCAGAATGTGGTGGGTTCCGTGACAACTTGAGCAATTGGCAGCCACCAGAAGCCCGTCTTTCGTGAGCGCGAACCCGTGGATGGAATCAACATATTCCCCATACACATTCTTTAGGTGATGCTTTTTTGCCAGTGCTGCATTGCCATGGCAGGCGCCGCAGGTATGCGGAACATTCAACGGATAAACCGGCGAATGTGGATCCGAAACCTTGACGATGGCATGTGGGTTGCCATGACAGTTCAAGCAGGAATGCTCTCCCCCATCAGCGTGAACACTGCCAGCCACACCTGCAGCTTCCTGAGTGTGACAGGTGCCACACTTCACGGGGGCAGGATGACTTGGATGCGGAAAGGCTTTTATATCTGAGTGACAGGCAGTACATCCGAGAGCGCCGTGGACGCTGGCGTGGAATGTATCCGCTGCGATGCTGATGCTCCTGCCGGATGCATCCTGCATGCCGGGAGTACCGTGGCAGGAGAGACAATCGAGCTGTTGAGCGCGCGATAGACCTGGAGCAAAGAGTAACAGCGTCGTGGCGGCGACCAGGGGCAGCAATCTGGCCCGAATGGAGTTGTAGTGCCGTTCTTTGGGGTAGAGCGCCGGCAACATGCGACTCGCCGGACTCATCGTATTCGGAGGAAGCTTGTAGCGTTCAGAAATTGGGTTCATCGTGCCCCCGTTCCAAATTGCCCTACGCTTCCTAGGAGAGCCCACTTCCGCTCTCTGCGTCCGAACCATGAATCCGGCGAAGCCATCATTACCTCTCGGCGGAGTTACTTCTTGTCAAGTACCCGGATGTAAGCCACCAAGTCCTTGATTTGTTTGCTGTTGAGCTTACCTTTGTACGCCGGCATCTTTCCTTTGCCGTTCTCGATCGCATCGAACAGGGCGGCATCGGTCTTCTTCTTGACGCCGGATGCTTCGAAGGAAGGCACCTGCATCATCTTGGCCATCGGCGTAGCTGCCTTTCCGTCGGGACCATGGCACATTTCACACTTGGATTTGTAAAGTGCAACTCCAGGCCCCTGAGCCAATGCGGCCGGCACGGCCATGGCGGTTGCAAGCAGAACAGCTAGCGTCAGTGAGTATTTCATGGTGATTGGCCTCCTTTTGACCGGTTCCATGTTGTCAGAATTCATAATGCATGCCAAGTGTCACGAGATTTGCGTGGAAGATACGTGGTGCTGTCTCTCCCGTAGGTGAGATCATGCGACCTGTCTGAAGGCCGAGTAACGTTGGCGAGTCACAGGGGACCACAGGCGACGGATTTCCAGGCGTGGGAAGCGTGTTGGAAGTGGAGCAATATGGAGCTCCGGAAGGACCACCCTCACCATATCCGTAGTAGTCATACTCGGCATCCCATACGAGCCCATTATGGACCGTCCAGGAAACCTTGGCATACGGAGTCTGATATGTAGAAATCAGCGAGCCGGCAACGTCCCGGGCGTCGTTGTAGAAGCGGCTTCCCTGCACCGAGCTGATGTTGTAGCCGAGTGTGGAACGCACATTCTTGACCGGATTGACATTAAGAGCGACCGTTCCGTACTGCGTGGGCGCATTCATAAAGTCCTTTGTCGGACCATATTCATAGTATTTGGCTCCCCTTACGGTTGCATCAGGGCATGCTGTTCCAGTAGGGGTCGCGGCGCCTGGGTCGCTGGGGTCAGCACCCGCGTCATAGCAGATATTTGTAGATGCATACACTTCGCTAAACCCATAGTTAAAGTCCAGCGAATAGTACTGATTGGGTGTAATGGCCGCACCCGCGCCCAACACACGGCTGTGAGCCACATGGTCGATCGGGCCAACGTAGGTCACATCTCCTGCTGCCGCTGCGGCCTGATTGTTGTTGGTATTGTTGTGAATTTCAACATCGTTATAAGCACCATTAATGCTGAGCCACGGTTTCGGATGGAACACGGTGTGGACGCGGTAACGCTGCTCCTGGCGCGGCTCTACCGGAGTGAGTGCGTTATCTCCATAGAACACTGCCGCACTGCCATCGATGTTCCAATTCGCTGCAGGCCGAAGGTCCACATTAAAGATTCCGCCATTCTGATGAATCGTGACGGTTCCATTAGTGGTTGAGCCAACTGCCAATGGCGCGTCATGTGGAATACCCTGAGCGATCACATGGTAGCGATAGCGGTACGTGAGCGAGAGCGTGGCTCTTGACCAACCGTTCCATGCCACGGTTGCGTTGTTGACGAACTGCTTCTGCCCAAAGAAATTTTCTGCTGTCGTGCCGGCCAGGCTGCCGTGAGGTCCGGAATTCGGCGGCCCGGCAACCAGCGGACCCGTATAGGTGATCGTTTCGTTGGGATCCGTCGGCGTCTCAAGCGTTGCGCCTTTCGATTCATAGGCAGTTCCCGGCTGCTGCACATTCGAGTATGTCAGCTGCTCGGAAATAGTCCACAACGGAGACGCCTGCCAGGTGAGCCCATAATCCACCGCAATCACCTTGCGGTGAGCGCTTGCATTGCCCGTAAAGGTGGTTGAGCGAACCCGCCCGTAGAGTCCTTGAATATTCTCGTAATAGTGAGGAAGGTTCATGTTGGCGTCCGTGTAGCGGACGTCGCCATTCATTTCCAGATTCTTGATGCTTGCGCTCTGGAACCGGAAAATCTCTGTAGGATAGAGGATCCGCGTAGGCTGGGAGCGCAAATAGCTAGTGAAGACATCGCAGGCCGGGTTAATGACGGGCTTACCACCAGGAACTTGCGGATCGGAGAGGATGCTATAGGGAGCGGAGCCCATGCTGCCGGTATTGCAGAAGTTGATGGCATAGGGACTCAGACTGTCCCAGTCTCCGAGCGCTGCCGGCGTTCCGTCGGCTTCCTGCACGATGTACTGGCTGGACGCGATCGTGTAGTAGGAGTCGCCCTTGTAATGATCGACGACCTCTTCAAAGGTGAACTGCGTGTCCCGTATTGGCTTCCAGTTGATAGCGCCCCGGAAGAAGTCTGTGCTGTTTCTCTGATACATATTCAACAGCAAGTCGCTCGGGCCAATCTGTCCGCCGGGACTCAGGGACGGCCCCTGGAAGACGTTCTGCTCGTATTCGACTTCGTAGGTGACGCGTGAATCCGGAAACAATGTCAGATTCACATCGGTTCTGCGGCGCACAGTGTTGTAGAGGAATGGCGACTGACGCACCTGCGGCCACGCAAGACTTCCAGTAGGCGCACTTGTCGGCCCAATCGGGATCGACCGCCCAGAGGGAATGTTCGGATTGCCCAGTAGATCATAGTCAAAATACTGACGATCCCTGTTGAAACTCCCCGTGAACTCGTAATACTTGCCCTTTACGACATCCATACGGGTAAAGTTGAATGGGTCACCACCAAAGCCGTTGCTGTATACCGTCAGGTGATCGAACAATGGATGTTTGTTCGACTTAAGAGGCCGCAACTCAAAGCTATTGCCCAGCACACGCGGTCCCGAATGCAGGTTTACCAGTGTGTCGTACATCGCGTTACTGCCTGTAATGTTGACCATATGGCCGCCCATGTTGACCACTCCGTGCAGGGAATATCCGGCAGGAGCCGAGGGGTGGGTGACGGGCGTTGTAGTGGTCCCCGGCATCGTGGTCTGCGCGATAGCGACACTGGTCACCGTCGCCAGGGCGGCAACTGCCAGACCAGTGCCAAGGCGTCGCACAATTGGGGGAGCGGACAGTTGACGATACAGCCAGAAAAACCAGCTCGTCTTTTTCATGATTTTGGAACCTCCCAAGGGTAGCCTTCGCCACATCGAAACGGTGGTCTTCCGCGGGTTGCATCACCCGATGTGGCTGGAGATGCAACCCGGCGCCG
This sequence comes from Acidobacteriota bacterium, assembly GCA_021791875.1. Classification (GTDB taxonomy): domain Bacteria; phylum Acidobacteriota; class Terriglobia; order Terriglobales; family Acidobacteriaceae; genus Acidobacterium. The sequence goes on from JAJYVU010000064.1 coordinate 4,938, forward strand.
TTTTAGCGAATGAACGCGGGATGAATGTTGGAACCGTGAATCTCGGTGTGGCAATTCGTGCAGGGCAAACGCTCCGCCGATCCTTGTCCCATGCTGTGGAATGTACCCTCGGCCACAGGACTATGGCATTGGTTGCACAACACATTCACGTTAGGCATATTCAGCATCCGCGGATTTTGCGAACCATGCGGGCTGTGACAGCCAAGGCACCCAACCCCCTTCACCGCGGCATGCTCAAACACAAAGGGTCCGCGCACGTCGGTGTGGCACTGGGTACAGATCCTGTTTTGATCCACAGTCGTCCGCAGATTGTTTGGGTTGAATGTGCCGTGTACGTCGTGGCAGTCGGTGCACTTCACTACGCCTTCGGGTACCGGATGATGGAACGGCATGGCGAACTGTGCCTTCACATCGGAGTGACAGGTCTCGCAGAGTTGCGGCTGCGACGCAACCAGGAGGTATTGCGGCGCGCTCGAGTGATGCACACTGTGACAGCTGATGCAGCTCACACCGGCCTTGGCGTGCGGTGAACGCATGAAATTGGGGTGCGACGTCGCGTGACAAGCAAGACACTTCTCGTCAATCTGCTTCGGAGTGGCTTTGTCAAACCTGAAAATCTTATGTACGTCACCGCCGCCCTGCACGTGCGCAAGACCCGGTCCATGGCAGTTCTCGCAGGTCAGATCATTGTCGCCGTGCAAGAAGACCATCTTGGTGTGAGGATTATTTTTGAAGGTATGCGCAATATCGGTATGGCAGGTTTCGCACATTTGCGAGCCGACATACCCAGGTGGAAGCGTTGCAGTGCTTTGGGATTGGGCTGCTTTGACCTTGGGGACCGGGGGCCCGGATGCAGCATATGTGGAGGGATGCTCAAAGACCACGAGAACGAGGACGAGCAAAAGTGCGGACAGCAGGGAAATTCGTCTCATTGGCAACCACCTTCTGTTTTCTCTCTACAGCGACCTCCCCAGCCAAACGTCACTGGCGGATATCCGTTTCCGAACTGGCATATGTTAGAAGTGAAGTTATTCCACACGATGTGACCTCCATCACAGGTCATTTATCCACTTAGTTGGTGAAGCATTGGTTTGTTTTCTTTTTCCGGGTTGAAGGAATAGTTCGCATCCTGAAAGGAACCATGCGCATGGAGCTGTACCCGAGTAATCAAGGTCTTTCAACCTCAATGAACGCGAGCTCCAGCTCATCACCGGCGATGAGTTCTGAATCAAGTGAATTGCACTGCGGGCATGGCTGATCAGAGTAGGCGGATGCGAACTCCCACCCGCAACGGTGACACAAGCTGCGCCGCGAGGAAGACATGATATGGACCCCGACGCGTTCAAGGTCAGTGCCATGCCTCACCACTTTGAGCGCATAGTCAAGAGCGGCGAGATCTATATCGCAGTCAGCACCAATCGTGACTCCGATGCGCACCAGCCGCGCGCCCCCAAGGCAGCCGGCTTCAGCCCGCGCTACGTCAAGAATGGCACTTGCAATTTTGACTTCGCGACGTCTGCCGGCCATAGCGTGTGAGCCCGTGGACCGATTTGACTCAGACCATAGGCCACCCTGTGGTGATCCATCATTTTGCCGGGTTAGTCGTGCGGCGTGCGCCATCAGTGTGTTCCGAAGATCGAATGAGAAACGGAATCGGAATGGGTCCCGGAAAGAATGTGAAAGTCAGGATGATTTCGGCTCGATGGCAGGACAGGAAGCGTCAGAACGGGGCAAGGCGCCTGGGCAACCAGTTCCACCAGCGTCGCGGAAGCCGTCATGCTGCCACCGAGCGAAGGCGGAGCCTCAATCATGAGCATCCCTGCGCCCGTCTCGTACACTGACCGCAACAGAGCCCCAGCCGAGGCATCCGTGCCGCTGATATGTCGTACGCGTGGCCACAGGCCAGCCGAGCATGTGGTGGCGAGCGGATCAGCAGAATGGCGGCCGGGCGCCGATATTTGTAACAGTATCAGTTCAGTGTGGAGATACTGAGCCAGGTCAAGCGCAAATCTAATCCCTTCGGGATGTGGACCATGCTCGCCAATCGGATAGAGAATTGCAGCCGGGGTCTCAATTCTCCCCAGCCCCAGACCGCTCTGCTGCCGCCGCAAAGGGGTGCTTGCGATGGAGGCATCCGGGCCCTTGAACGGAAGCGTGCAGACCGGGACAGGAGTCTGGAGCAGGAGCTGACCGGCGACGCTCCCCATCGAACCGGTAACCGCATCGGCGGAGGCGCGTGTACCGATGATTAACCGGCCCGCTGATTTTTCTCGCAGAACATCCTCGATCACTTGAGATGGCTCGCCATGCCGAACCAAGGTGCTGCAGGGGATGTTGCGTACACGAATGTGGCGCGCGAGCACTTCCAGACTGAGGCGCGCATCCCGATCGGCCTTGAGCGGATTGTAAAAGGTAGCCTTAGCAGGCGGCGCATCGGGCGCTATCGCGTGAACGAACACCAGTTCGGCCTGCGCCGCTTCAGCCTGTGCGACCGCCTGTGGTGCGAGGTATTCGAGGTCGGTGAGGGCGGTCGCAACAAGAATACGGTCGGGCGCAGCGTAACAACTCCGCGCGAAGTAATCCTCAATCCCAGGCCGCATGGCTTCTCCTTTTTCCCTAGAGAATGCCTCTTGCTGCCGGGGAATCCTGTGTTCCTGAACACGTTAACGAGTGACGCAGATCACAGATAGATCCGTTGGCGCGGGCTGAAGCTGCTCGCGTCAGCGTCGATGGGTCTATGGAGGAATGCCCCGCATCTCCGAACTTTGTGGAGATGCAGGGTCCATGACCCGAGTTGCAAGGGAAGACTAAAGACGACCGCTTTGTTCGCGGGCCAACAGTGCCGCAATGGCGCAGGAAACCACGCGGGAGCGTGGCGGGTCGGCGCGACTGGTCAGGATGATCGGAACCTTGGCTCCGAGCACAATGCCTGCGAGCGCCGCGCCCCCCAGATACTCCAGCTGCTTCGCCAGCATATTGCCGGACTCCAGATCGGGAACGATAAGAATGTCGGCATTACCGGCAACCTCAGAGCGGATGCGCTTCACTTCCACCGCCTGCGGGCTGACAGCCGTATCGAGCGCCAGAGGGCCATCCAGGATGCCTCCGGTGATCTGTCCCCGTTCGGCCATCTTGCACAGCGCCGCTGCATCCAGCGTGGAGGTGATCTTGGAACAGACAGTTTCGGCGGCTGAAAGGATGGCGACGCGAGGCTCGGGCACCCCCAGGGCACGGGCAAGATCAATGGCGTTCTGCACGATATCGACTTTGTCGTCGAGCGTGGGATAGATATTGATCGCCGCATCGGTAATAAAGAGCGTCCGGTTGTAGAGCGGTGCGTCCATTACAAATACGTGGCTCACGCGGCGAGTCGTGCGTAGGCCAGCGTCTTTTGCCAGCACGGCATGCATCAGGACATCGGTGTGCAGGCTGCCCTTCATCAAGGCTGCGGCCTCACCCTTCCGGCACATTTCCGCACCAATGCCCGCGGCCTCATGATCATTGGAAGCCTCTACGATCTGGTAGCGGCTCAGCAACGGAGCGCGGTCCCCGGCAACGGCTCGCAATTCACGAGAGGAGCCAATCAGAATAGGCTGGATAACACCCGCTTCTGCTGCGTCGATGGCGCCGGAAAGCGCAAACTGGCTACACGGCCAGACCACGGCAGTCGGCAGCGGCGGGTGTACTGCAGGGCGCTGCATCAGGGCTTCTAAAACAGACGGAATGACGGTGCCGGGAAGCGTGGTTTCATCCCGCTCGGTCAAAGCTTTGAAAGTCATGGCGCCTCGTTTCGGGTGCGTAGATTAGGTATATTCTGGCGTAAGGGAACCGTCACGGTCGGTGATCAAAGTCACACGCCAAATAGATGCGTCGAAACAAGCACTGGACGACGTCTTTGTGTTTCCCGATTTTGCGCTGTGGAAACAAATCCTGCAGCGGGCGGGGTTGCGAAACCCTGACCGGTGCCGTCCAAGTTTCAGACGTTCTCTGGAGAAAGCCTTGAAAAAAATCAGCCTTTTGCCACTACTTGTGCTGCTGGCAGCATCTGTCACCAGCGTCTATGCAAAGCCCGTTCCTGAAAAGGATGTAACGCGTGCCACGCTGCCAAATGGCGCGCGGGTGGTGATCATTCGCAACACCCTGGCACCCGTAGCTACGGTGGAAGCCAACTTCCTGGTGGGCGGAAACGAGACGCCGGCGGGTTTCCCGGGCATGGCGCACGCGCAGGAGCACATGGCATTTCGCGGTTGCCAGGGGATGACCGCCGACCAGACTGCTGCGATCTACGCGCTGCTGGGCGGCGACAATGATGCCGACACGCAGCAGAACATCACCCAGTACTATGCAACTGTACCAGCAGCGGATGTGGATGTAGCGCTGCACGCGCAGGCAGCTTGCCTGGCCGGAATTGACGACTCCGAAGCGCAATGGGCGCAGGAGCGCGGGGCCATCGAGCAGGAAGTCGCGCAGGACCTGTCGAATCCAACCTATAAATTCATCAATCGGCTCAACCACATCATGTTCGCCGGCACGCCCTACGCGCACGATCCGCTGGGCACCAAACCTTCCTTTGACAAGACGACGGGCGCGATGCTGAAGGACTTCTATAAGAAGTGGTATTCGCCTTCGAACATGATCCTGATTGTCGTGGGCGACGTGAATCCACAAAGCACCCTCGCTACCATCAAGGAGTTGTTCGGCGGCGTCAAGAACCATCCGGTGCCGAAGCATCCTGCGATTCACCTGAAACCCTTTAAAACAGCGAGCTTCACCATCGACAGCAACCTTCCGTATCAGCTTGGATTTATCGCCTACCGCTTGCCGGGCACGGATTCGCCTGATTACGCAGCGGCGAACATCCTCTCTGACGTGCTTTCCAGCGAGCGCGGCAACCTTTATGCCATGGTTCCCGCAGGCAAGGCTCTGGCAGCCGAATTTGGCCTGGCAGAGACCTACCGCAAGGCCAGCGTAGGCTTCGGACTTGTGGCGCTGCCCGCCAGCCAGAATCCGAAGGATGCCATTGAGGAAATGCGTAACATCATCGAGAACTACGCCAAGAACGGCGTTCCGGCCGACCTGGTGGAAGCCGCCAAGAAGAGCGAGCTGGCGCAGGCAGAGTTCCAGCGCAACTCGATTCCGGGACTCGCCAACGTATGGTCCAACGCACTGGCCGCGGAAGGCCGCACGTCACCCGAACAGGACATCGACGCCATTCGCAAGGTCACCGTGGCGGACGTGGACCGTGTAGCGAAGCAGTATCTGCTGAACGTAAGCACCGTGACGGCAACCCTGAAGCCGGAAGCATCGGGCGGACCTGTGGCCAGCAAAGGCTTCGGCGGCGGCGAGAAGGTGACCTCAGCGCCAACCAAGCCGGTTAAGCTGCCGGAATGGGCAGAGAAGCAGCTCTCCAGGCTGCAGGTTCCCGACAAGTCGCTCGCGGTTTCCAATACCGTGTTGCCCAACGGCATCCGCCTGATTGTGCGGACGGACCGCACCAGCTCAACAGTGACGGTAGTGGGCCAGATCAAGCACAATGCCGACCTGCAGACCCCGAAGGATGAGGAAGGCGTTTCCTCAGTCCTCGACGGGCTGTACTCGTATGGCACCACAACCCTTGGCCGGATCGCCTTCCAGAAGGCGCTGGACGATATCGCCGCGAATGAAAGTGCGGGCTACAGCTTCTCCTTGCAGGTGCTCAAGCAGTACTTCTCACGCGGAGTACAGCTGCTGGCCGATAACGAACTTCATCCGGCACTGCCCGAACGCGCATTTACCGTGACCCGCATGCAGACGGCGCAATTTGTTGCCGGCAACATGCAGAGCCCTGGCTACCGCACTTCGCGCGCACTCATGAAGGCTTTGCTTCCTGAGAATGACCCGTCGCTGCGACATGCCACGCCGCAGTCCATCATGAAGCTCACGCTGGCCGATGTGAAGAACTACCACGCTGAAACGGTGCGCCCCGATCTGACCACCATCGTGGTGATCGGCGATGTGACGCCGCAGGAGGCTCAGGCGGTCATCGAGAAGTGGTTCGGCAACTGGACAGCCACCGGTCCCAAGCCGAACACTACCCTGCCTCCGGTTCCACTCAACAAGCCCTCGGCGGCCAATGTCCCGGACAAGGAACGTGTTCAGGACATCGCTATTCTGGCCGAACAACTGAAACTCAATCGCTTCTCGCCGGAGTACTATCCACTGGAACTGGGTACGCACGTACTGGGTGGCGGATTCTATGCAACGCGGCTTTACCATGACCTGCGCCAGACCACCGGACTGGTGTACTACGTAGGCGTGAACCTGGACGCCTCAAAAACACGTGCCAGCTATTCCGTGGTGTATGGCTGCAACCCTGGCAACGTATCGAAGGCGCGGCAGATTATCGTGCGCGACCTCGACCAGATGCGGACAGAGGATGTTACGCCCGCAGAGTTGCATCAGGCCAAGGCCCTGCTGCTGCGACAGATCCCTCTGAGTGAGGCCAGCGAAAATGCAGTTGCCAACGGACTGCTGAGCCGCGCCGTCATCGGCCTGCCTCTCAATGAGCCGGTGATTGCCGCGAAGAAGTACGAAGCTCTCACCGCCGACCAGGTGCGCGAGGCCTTCGCCAAATACATCGATCCGGCAAACCTTGTGCAGATTGTGAGGGGCCCGGCTCCCAAGTAAAGCACGATTCCACACGAAGATGGGCACGCGATTTCTGCGCGCCCATTTTGCGTTCGGAGAACTCGCATGGAATTGGGTTTTTCTCGTCTTTTTCAGGCGCGATTGCGTGCCCGGGCAGGTTGCAGGTCAGATTCACACCCGCAAGGTGTTCTTAGCCTGAATTCCGAAGTTGAACTTGGTGGTTGATGCAGTTGAGTGGGGCATGGTGAGCGGAGCCGATCAAGTAACGAGGACGGATTCCAACTTCGGCGAAGTTGGAAATTTCGCTTCCAAGATACTGTTGATCAGTGGGTTACGTGTTTTCAACCCGCCCCAGCTATCGGACAGGTGCAGCACGATGCGTCGTGCTGAGCGGCCCAGGATGGCGCCACAGGTGAAGACCATGGTTCGTAGGGTGGCTGGCTCACGATAAGCCGGCAAGCCGGCGGCACGCTGAAACTCGGCGAGCAGGTTGAACAACAGCAGGATAGTCTGGAAGGCGGCCTCGGTGGCGAAGAACTGCTTCAGACAGAAGCCATCGGCAGCCAGATCGTGTTTCAGTTCGGCAATGCGGTTTTCCATGTCGGCGCGGCGGTTGTAATCGCGCCAGATATCTTCCTCGGCGTCGCTGCGCGTGGTGACGAAGACGCGGAAGGTGTATCCGGGTACTTCAATGAGCTTGCGTCCTTTCGAGCCGCGGCGCTCTCGCTCGCGTTCGCGCACCACCACGAAACGCCGTGCCAGCTCCCAGCCACACAGTTGAAGCCGGAACTGGCCGACGGAAAAGTTTTCATCCAGCGCCCGCCAGTCTGCGACACGTTGCGCTTCACGCCGGATGAACCGGGTCATGCGGGCCACTACAATGTAGGGCAGGCGGCGCTCTTCCAAAAAGCTGAGCAGCTTGTCGTCGAAGAAGCCAGAATCGGCACGGACAAGGCGGATCTTCTGGCGCTGGGACCACAGTGCCAGAGCTTCTTTGAGAAACTCCACAACTCCACGGGCGGAAGCGCAGTTGCCACTGCGCAACCATCCGTGGAGCAGGAAGTGAGCCTCGGAGAGCACGGCCAGCAAGGGATGATGGCTGGGCCGTCCGTGCTTACGCGGGTTGTGTCCTTTGAGCGAGCCTTCCTGCCGGCCGTAACGCTGGAAGACGGTCGAATCCAGGTCCAGGGTGTAGCCTTCGGTGCGTACCGGCAATCGCTCCATCATCCACTCCGAGAGCGGGTCGAAGAGCCGATGCACGTCGCCCATCTGGAAACGCCGAAATAGATTGCGGATGGTGTCGTCGGTGGGAAAGCGGCTGACGCCCAGCAGGGCGTGCAGGGCGCGATCCTGGCGCAGCAGCCCGGTATGGGCAAAGCGCCTGGCTCCGGCCAGCACGGAGAGCAAAAAGGCCGTCAGGGTTACGGTCGGTTCGATCTGGTTGGGCGAAGTGAAACGGAACGGCATGTGCTGCCGAACCTTGTCAATGAAGTTCAGCTTCTGAAGAAAAACCACAAACACGGCCACACCGCCGAACGGCGTTACCGCGCGAGATGTCTCGCGCAAAACCACACGCTGATTCCTGAACAGCGCCTTGATCTCACCCGGGACTGATTGGTCCCCGATCTCTGCTTCCATCTCCTTGTTTTCTCAGCTCTTGCCAGAAATAGAAAATCGAATTTCGGAATTCAGGGTTATCGATCTCCAGCAGACCATCATCGACATAACGTGTGAGCGCGCGCCATCGGGCCAGGGCATAGCGAATCGCACCGGCGGTATCGCTCTTGGCAGAGAGAGTCCGCAGCATCTTCTCCATCCACTGACGGAAGTCTTCGAGGATCGGTTTAGCCTGGGCTTGTCGAACCGAGCAGCGGAGATCCGGCGGTTTTCCGCGGATCTGTTCCTCGATCCCATAGAGTGAGCCGATACGGTTGAGTGCTTCTGTCGTGATCGGCGATCGGTGCGTCACATGGATGTCGTGGAACTTGCGCCTGGCGTGAGCCCAACACGCGACTTCATAGATCCGCCCGTCGCCATACAGATGGTGCAGGCCGGAATAGGCGTCAGCCTGCAGGGCGCCGGAGAAGTCCAAAAGGTGCCGGCGCGGATGCTCTCCCTTGCGGTCTTCCGAATACGCGAACCAGACGGCAGGAGCAGCGGTCTGTGCTGCGGGGCGGTCATCGCGCACATAGGTCCAGAGCCGGCTGGTTTTGGTTCTGCCCCTGCCAGGTGCGAGGACAGGAACCGGAGTGTCGTCTGCATGAACCTTCGATCCAGCCAGGACATGCTTCCTGATGGCATCGACCAGCGGCGCCACCAGTTCACTCGCGGCGCCGACCCAGCCGGCCAGTGTCGAGCGGTCCAGGTCGATCCCTTCGCGGGCGAACATCTCAGACTGCCTGTACAAAGGCTGGTGATCGGCGTTATGTGGTGCACCACATAACGCCGATTATGTTGGCTTCGCAATTATGTGACGTTCGGTCTTGGGACGGGCTTGAACAGAGGGCTCCCCAGAGGTGAACGTCACATAATTGAGGGTTAGAGTTGGCCAAGGAAGGCCATGAGATCGTGGTTGTCGCGCCAGTGTTTTGCTGATCGTTTGCTTTTTACAGCGCACAGACCGAGAGCCTTGGCTTTCATTTCAAGATCAGTTTCAGCATAGATGTTGGTGGTGTTGATTGAGACGTGGCCAAGCCAGGCGCGGATGGTATTGATGTCGACGCCTGCACGAAGAAGATGTGTGGCAGTCGTGTGGCGGATCGTGTGAGGTCCGATTCGCTTCTTGCGCATCTCCGGCACGCGGCCCATAGCGGCACGGGCATATCGCGTCACGATTTCGTGGATGCCGAAGCGTGTCAACGGCTCCGAGCGACGATTGAGGAACACTCGTTCCTTGATGTTACGCCCGGCAACGAGGTTTCTCAGGGTAATCGTTGTGGACGCCCAGAGCGGACAGATGCGAACCTTGCCGCCCTTGCCGTGAAGGCACACCGAAGACAACGTGCCGTCTGCGCCGCTGTGCAGGCTGAGATCTTCGATGCATAGTTTTGCAGCTTCATCTGCTCGTGCTCCCGAGTTGTACAGAAACAGCAGCAGGGCGCGATCCCGACAGCCGAGTTTTGTGACTGGACTGGGAGCGTCCAGCAAGGCGTCGATCTCCGGCTTCTCGAGATAGCAGACTGGCGTGGGAACTGAACGCTTGGACCTGACTGCGCGGAGTTGAGCGCACCAGTCCAGATACTCAGGGCAGCGTTCTGCGATGAAGCCGGCTAGCGCATGGATGGCTGCCAAACGCTGGTTGCGGCTGGAGACGCTGCATTTTCGCTTCTCTTCGATGTGCTGCAGGAAGGCGCGCAGCAGGTCCGCATCGATGTCCGGGATGAGCAACTCATCTACTTTCCTATGTGTCCTGGCAGCAGTGAACACCACCAGCAGGCGAACAGCATCGCGATAGCTGCGTTGAGTGTTGCGGGCCAGATTCCGCTCTCCTATGAGGTATTCCATCAGAAATCGCCTTATCCACGGAGCGAGGGCCGACCTATTGTTCATGGCGCCCTCCATATACATAGTCCTGGAAACGGCGATTCGCTTCCGTCAGTAAGTCCGGCGTCATGGTCAGATAGCACTGGGTCGAGTGCAGATCAGCATGTCCAAGGTAGGTGGAGAGAGCAGGAAGAAGAGCCTGCACGTTCGCACCAGTCTTATACCATTCTGTCAGTCTGTGGACGGCGAACGTGTGTCGCAAGTCGTGAAGCCGCGGCTGACGAGAACTCGCTTCGCTGCGGTGAACTCCCGCAAGGATGCACAGGCGGCGGAAGTTGGCATCCACCATAGAGTGCCCAAGGTGCTCATGCTGCTTCGACTGAAAAAGGGGACGGTAGTGCTGATTCCATCTTCCCGGCGTGGCCAGGTACTTGCGAAGGGTCCGAACCACATCGCTTCCCACGGGAACAAGTCTGGACTTGTAGAACTTAGTCCCGCGGATGGTAATCACCCCATATTCGAGATCCACATCAGCCAGACGCAACTTCAGCGCTTCTCCGACCCGCATACCGGTTCCGTAGAGGAACAGCAGTAGAGTGTGAAGCGTAATTGCAGATGTACAGCACGCCGGGTTTCGCTGACAGCGAGGCACTGCATCCAGCAGCGAACGAAGCTCCCGGCGGGAGTAAATATAAGGTACGAAGGTCTGCGTGTACTTGGGTGCTGCGAGCGGCATTGGAACTGTGTTCAGCTTGCCACGGCACTGCCAGTATTTGAAGAAGTCCCGCAAGACTCCATGTTTTCGGCGCCACGCGGCCGGGCCCGTTTGCGGTACATCAAGGAACTGCTTCACCTCCGTCGACGTGATCGTCTGGAGACGCATCTTGCCGTAACGACGGCTGAACGCCCGGAGTGCGACAGCTGGGCTCTCGAACTTCTGTCCCATCGTTCGCCGGTGCAATACATACATTTCGACTGCCGCAGAGAGATTCATAGCAGACCTCCCAGATCGAAGTCCGCTACGCGGCGCAACTGTGGAAGGTGAACTTTGGCGTAGATTCTCGTTGAATTGGAGTCACGATGACCTAATAGATCCCCGATCTCCTTCAGTGTGGCACCCTTCTCAAGCATATGAGTGGCGCATGCGTGTCGTAGAGAGTGAGGTCCGCGCGGCCGGCATCGGATACCTGCCGCCTGCATGTTTCTGCTCGTGATTTTCCAGAGAGCGCTTGTGCCTATCGGTCGATAAGGTGGATTCAGCGTCAGGAACAGATTCGGGCAGGAGGATCGCGGACGCGCCTTCCGGATGTATGCCAGGATGGCTTCGCCCACTTCGTGCTGCAGTGGATATTTCTGTACGCCTCCGCGCTTGGAGTGGTTCACCGTGAACGTCTCAGATCGCCAGTCGAAGTCGCACAGAAGGAGACGACATATCTCCCCACTGCGCAAACCGTAAACCGCCAAGAGATACAGGACCGCTCGGGCGCGTATGGCAGAAGCCTTATTTCCCCTTACCGTTTTGAGCAGCCGTCGCACCTCGCTCCATTTCGGCCCTTCGGGCAGCCCCTCATGAACGTAGAGTCTGGGTGAGGTGATCCCTTCCGCGATACGCGGCTGGCACCAGCCACGTTGCTCGGCGTAGCGGAAAAAAATACGCAGCGAGTTGGCGTAATCGCATGTTGACTTGCGGCTCCAGCCGGGAGCCCCTTTTGAGATCAGGAAGTCATCCACATCCTTGAGCCGTATGGCAGCAAGCGAACGACGCTCTTCGGAAATCCACATCAAAAACTGCGCTGTTTTCAATCGGTGCGACCGTACAGTCAGCGATGTCAACCCTCTCTCCTCCGTCATCCATCGCGCAAACTCATCGACTTCATCTGAGTATCGAGGACGCGGAATCTCAGGTTCCTTTACCATTCCAGCAAAGCGCAGCCACTTCTTCGCCACATAAATGAAGAAGCTTGCTGAGTACTTGCAGGTGCGGATATTAGGATTCGAACGCTGTTGCCGCTTCCATCGCTCGGCCGCAGCTTCAATTTCATCGATCTTCACCTCGCGCAGTCGAGTCAGCTCCAACAACCTGATGACATTCAGCAATTGCCAGGCGATGCCACGCACTGCTGCAAGGCTCGTGCCCTGCTGAAGCAGGTGCTCCAGAAATGCTTCCCGCTCCCGAAGAAGAGGAGCCTCCTCTTGACGGGCGATATAAAACGGCTCTTTCATCTGCAACAGAGTTCTCAGCATTCTCCGGGATCTCCTTTTTATCCCGAATCATGCTAAGCCCGAAACAATTCCCTCAACCTCTTCGTTATGTTGTCTTCAAATTTGGAAAATAGAGTATCTACGCGCCCGCTCCCCCCCGATCACAACATAATTGCGAAGCCAACATAATCGGCGAACTTCGATACCAGCACATGTGCCAGCAGGTTCGGGCCGGCGAGGCCGTAAGCGATCGGCCGCGAAGGTGCGGGGGCTTCCACGACGCGATCGCAGGCCGGGCAGGCGAACTTGGGCCGGACATGACGAATGACCTTGTAGGTCGCCGGAATGCGTTCCAGTTGTTCGGAGACGTCCTCGCCGAACTGGCGCAGCTCTCCGCCGCAACACGGGCAGGCATCGTGCCCGGGCATGTGCAGGATCACTTCGCGAGGAAGGTCTTCCGGAAGGGGCTTCCGTCCTGGACGCGATGTTCTCGGCTTCGATGCGGACTGCGGCGAGCTTGGCTGTTGCGCTTCCTCCGCGGCCTGCTCTGCCGCTTGTGTTGTCTCAAGTTCTTCGAGGCGGAGTTCCAACTGCTCCAGTTCCCGGGTCAGCTTCTCGCTCTTGCGTCCGAAGATCATCCGCCGGTACTTCTCAATGACCAGCTTCAGATGCTCGATCTCCTGCGAGTTCGACCTCAGCTGCCTGTGCTGTTCGAGGGACTCGTTATGCTTCGCAATCAGCAGCGCCTTCAACGTCTCGGGATCGAGTCCATCCAGATCAGGAAGAGCAGCGGGAAGCATGCGATGAGTATGCCATCAATCTCATCCGAATGCAGCATGAAATGCGCATGAACACAGGAGAATCATCCTTATTACTCATACGGCCATCTCCGGCGTCCAGGTCCGCTGCGGCCTGCGCCAGTCAATGCCTTCCAGCAGCATCGACAACTGTGCGCGGGACAAACAAACAGTGCCTTCAGTCGCCTGCGGCCAGAGGAAGCGCCCCTTCTCCAATCGCTTGGCAAAAAGGCATAAACCCTGTCCATCGAACCAGAGACACTTTACGATGTCGCCTCTGCGCCCGCGGAACAAGAACACGTGGCCGGAGAACGGCTGTTGCTCCAACACGGTCTGCACCTGGGCACTCAGTCCGTTAAACCCGCGACGCATGTCGGTCACGCCGGCAACGAGCCAGATCCTGGTTCCTGCTGAAAGATGGATCACTGGCGCAGACTCTCCAGAACACAGCGCACAAGGACAGGATCAACACCGCTCTCCACGCTGATCATCGCCCGGCCGGGCAGTTCAATATGAATCGCGCCGCCGCTCGAACTCGGCGCCCCGGCTGCGGCATCCGCTGACTCCAGCCCCGCCTCCGCATCGGCAGAGATGGTGACCGGAATCAGCCCCGTCGGTCTCGCCCCAGCATCTATCAAATGACCCTTCTCGAAAAGGCGCCGCCACTTGAACAACTGGTTCGCGTTCAACTCGTGCGCCCGAGCGATCTCGGCAACACTCGCCCCGGGCTCCATCGTCAGCCGCACAATCTGCAGCTTCTCCGCAACAGAGCGCCGCCGCCTCCTGCGACGCTCAATCCCCACACCTTCTCCATCCGTCATGCAGACATCATCAGCCGATCCACCACCCTACAGCCAGAGGGAACCTTCCCACGCTTACAGCGGAGGAACCGGTCATGAAGAAGAAGTTACGTTTTCTTGGTTTGGATGTCCACGGCGAGACGATAGCAGCGGCGGTCGCCGAAGCGGATGGAGAGGTACGCAGTCTGGGTGTGATACCGAACCG
>JAJYVU010000065.1 GCA_021791875.1 Acidobacteriota bacterium
CTGCTCGATCGAGATCGCCGGGCTCAACCCTTCGATCGAGTCCACGTCGGGCCGCTCGATTTGGTCTAAAAATTGCCTCGCATACGCCGATAGAGTCTCCACGTAACGCCGCTGTCCCTCGGCATAAATCGTGTCAAAGGCAAGGGATGATTTGCCTGATCCGGACAGGCCGGTCACCACAGTGAGCGTATTACGCGGGATTTGAACGTTGACATCGCGCAGGTTATGCTGGCGAGCTCCGCGGACTGTGATGTGAGTGATGGGCATTCGGTGGATGAACGAACTGTGAAAAGCTGTCGCGCAAAATGTAACTTTTACGCTGCGGCTCCGGCCAGGCCGGAGAATCATGCACCAATCGCCGCCGCTTCCTGTGGGTATCTTAGTGGGCAACAGGAAGGGGGGTCAATTTATCCCCACTTCCTGCGACAATAAGTTCGGACAAAGTAGAAACCATGGTTCCTGCGTTTGATCCGGTGAGATAGAAGCAATCGAAAAGCGAGCCATATGCACGAAGCTTTAAATACATTGATGCTGGTCTGTGCGGCGCTGGGTTCACTGGCGTTCGGCGTACTGGTGGCCTATGGAATGACCCGGGCCGCCTTCGCCGTCTTCCGGATGCACTCCCGCTCCGTCGCGCAGCAGGCCATCCGCAAGGCTACGTTGCTGCATACCTAGCAACCGCCAGCCTCTGTTCCCCGCGTTTCACCCTGGCGCGAGCCGTGCAGGTTCGCCGGTGCGATATCCCACTCCCTGCTGCCATCCACACTTTCTTGAAATGCCGCCATGTGCGTCAGCGCTACGGATGCTGCTGCTGGCCGGCGTGCATTGCTTCCAGTTCCTTCAAGATCTGCTGCGGCGTCGCAACCCTGCCGGGCGCAGGCGCAGGCATGTTCCTGCGGCTGGGGATGCCTCCACGCGGCGTTTCGTAGGTGGGGCGATCGCCGGCCTGCGGCTGTGGGAGCGTCTCGGGCGGCGCGGGCTGGACGTCGTTCACCGGCGGCGCGGGCTGGACGTCTTTCACCGGCGGCGCTGGCTCCGGCGCGCTGGCCCCTGCGCCTGCAAGAATCAGTTGTTGCGGTGCGCCGTTGCGGGCTCTCCCTACCACCAGGAAATTGAAATCGAATCCCGAAAGCAGATCCGAGAGAACGGCATTCGGTTCGCCGGGTCCGTAGGTGCCGAAGATGCGATGGCTCCCGGGCGAGCCCTGCACCTTCATGCCGGTTTGCGCGGTGATGGCCTGCAGAATCTGCAGCAGCTCCGAGTTGCTTGCCTGGATCTTGAGCTTGCCGTCATGGAAAGTCACGGTCGCCGCCGTCGGGGGCTGGCTGGCAAGCGAGACAGGAGCCTGCGGAACGGGTGCCGCTGCTGGCTTTTGCGCAACCGCTGCAGACGGCTTGGCTGTTTGCGCGGCGCATACCGGCACAGCGCAGATCGCGCAGGCCGCAAACAGGCAAGGCGCGGCCAGGATGCACCACAGATGCCGCCGCGTGGATGCCGTTATCGAGCGCGTTGTTGGAAATTTACGAAGCTGCTTCATCGCTGCTGAAACCCGACCGGGCTTTTGCGCCCCTTACTGTACTAGACTAGCAGTGACCTGAGTCCGCTCACGGACGTGCGGTGGCTGCCTATGCATATGACGAATACCAACAGTCTGAGAATGCGTTGGAGGCTGTGGCGGCAATGCGCTCTGCTGCTGGGACTTCTGGCGGGACTGCCTGCCGCTCATGCGGCCTCCTGCACCACACAATCCATGATGACACCAGCCGAGCGCGATACGCTCTCCAACGCCGCCCGCATGCTCATCATCGATGTGCAGCAAGGTTACACGCAGGCGCTCAAAGTGGCGACCATCCCCGCCATCGCCAACGACTTTGGTGCGATTGAGTCCTCGGCGCAAAATCTGCAGCCGCTCATCTCATCCGCAACCATCACGGTCGACAACCTTTACCGGTTAGACGCATCAGACGTAGCGCCCGGTACGCCTGAGATGGACTTCTCCTGTGGACTGCCCGGTTCCCTGATGAGCGTGGGATTCAGCTTTCATCATTTGCCGCCGGGCCAGTATGCCGTGGCCATTCTCCACGCTACGGGAGTTCCGCACCCCCAGGTCTTCACCCTGGTATTGCAACAGGTGACCGGCGGGCAGTGGGATCTGGCGGGTTTCTTCAGCCATCCGATGCTGATGGGCGGGCATGACGGCATCTGGTTCTGGACCCAGGCTCGCGCTTACGCGCAGCGGCAGATGCGGTGGAATGCCTGGTTTTACTACCAGGCGGCTCGAAAGCTGCTGGTGCCGGTGGATTTCATGACCAGTCCCAACCTGGAGATGCTGCAACACGAGGCGGCAGCTGTCAAACCGGAAGGTCTGCCCGGCGCCAAACCCCTGCAACTGGTAGGTGTCAGCAGCACTTTCACCGTGACATCCATGGCTCCAACCGATGTGCTGGGCCCGCTCGACCTCGAAGTGCAGTACACTCCGGATGCGGCACAGTCGGCGCAGTTGAACGATCCGGTAGCCGCGCGCAAGCAGGTCACCGCGGCCATGCTGGCGCTGCTGGCGCAGCACCCGGAGCTGCGCGTCGCCTTCCACGGCATCTGGATGCGCGCCGAGGAGGGTGGTTCGTCCAGCTATGCGCTCGAGTTGCCCATGAACCAGATTCAGCCCGAGGCGGGAACGCCTGCGGCCAAACCAACTCCCGGACTGCACTGAGGAAAGACACGATACATGGCCAATGTGATTGAGAAGGAGCTCTCCCAGGCAATCGCTGAACGCCGCGCGACACCAAGCTTTACAGGAGAGCCGATTCCCGAGCAGGATTTGCGCCGGATTCTGCTGGCCGGGTTGAGCGCGCCCAGCGGATTCAATCTCCAACCATGGCGCTTTGTAGTAGTGCACTCTCCGGAGCAGCGCAAGCATCTGCGGGCGGCCTGCTTCAATCAGGCGAAGGTGGAAGAAGCCTCGGCGGTAATCGTTGCCTGCGGCGACGCGGACGGCTGGCGCACCGGCGACGTGGAGGAAATGCTGCGCATCGGGCTCGCCAACGGCATGCCCGAAAATTATGCCGACCAGGCGAAGAAGAGCATTCCCCAGTACCTCACGCAGCACCCCAATCTCGAAGCCTGGCTCAACCGCCACGTGATGATTGCCGTGACTACCATGATGTGGACGGCCGAAGTAATGGGCTATGATACGGCTCCCATGGAAGGCTACGAGCAGGACAAAGTGGCAGAAGTCCTCAAATTGCCCCTCAGTTATCGCGTCGTGGCGTTGCTGGGGCTCGGCCACCGCAAGGGCGCGGACAAATATTTTGGCGGGCGGTTCAAGCCCTCGCGGCTGATATTTGACGATGAATACGGCAAGCCGCTCAATTTCGAATGAAACGTGAATATCCCGAGGCGCCGATTGTCGGAGTGGGCGCGGTCATTGTCCACCAGGGCCGCGTTCTGCTGATCGAGCGTGGGCAGGAGCCGCTCAAGGGCGAGTGGTCGCTGCCCGGCGGCGCGCTCGAACTCGGCGAATCGCTCGAAGAGGGCGTGGTGCGCGAGGTCGAGGAAGAAACGGGATTAGAGGTCACCCCGCTGACCATTGTGGATGTTTTCGATCGCATCTCCCTCGATGAAGAAGGCCGCGTGCGCTACCACTACTTGCTGGTGGATTTCCTGTGCCATTTGAGCGAGGAACAGAGCGCCGATGGCGTCGTTTGCGCAAGCGACGCGGTGCGCGCGCGCTGGGCCGGCCCGGACGATCTGGACGGCGTGCAGGATTTTACCGTGAACGTCATCCGCAAGGCGCTTACGATGGACCAGAAGACTGAGTGCAGGGAATGAGCAAGGGGCCGGATGGCTTCAGGCAGCCGCATTACCCGAAGGACGGCAGTTACTCCGGCCGATAGGCCCGCGATACTGTCTCGATGTAAATATCATCCGGCGTCATATCAATGATATCTCCCGGAATATCTTGACAAAGATAAGTAACGTAGATATATATTTGTTCTGCACGATTTACACTGCCTGTCTTCGCTCCGAATTCCTGGCCGGATGGAAATCGGTAAGACGGAAGATTGAGGCGTTCTTCGTATTGCGCACACTTTGAGCGCTTTCATCGTCGGCCGGCCGAGTACGCCGTGTTGAACTGGGAAGATCACCCTGCTGTCCGGCCCCCCCATGGAGGGTAAAATGCGTCGTGCCTTGGTTTGGTCTTTAATGACGGCGATAATTGGGATTATCGGCTCAGTTACCTGTTTTGCTCAATACACAGAATCTGTCAGCGCAACTTTGAACAATGTCACGGTGCCGAATCAGCCCGTCACGGAGAATGTAACAGTTTCCAATCAGGCGTCTTATGCCATGGTTCAGAACGGTCAGGACTCCCTGGACCAGAGCAACGGATATATTTCTTTTCAATTCCCATCCGGCGTTCGCGCGTTGGGCACGGCAACCGGTGTTGGAAGCTGTTACGCCCCGGCTACAATGACTCAGAACGAAACGCAAAACGCCACATTCTCTTACACTTACAATCCGCAGATCTCCGGGCAGCAGGGTTTGACAGTAACTGCGACCGTCACCTGTAATTTGACAGCTGCGGCGGAGATTGCGCCACTGTATAAGGTAGTGTCTATTCTTTACGACCCGCCGGGCAACGATAGCTCGAACGGCTTCGCGGATGGTGTTACGGGCGGAGATACTTCATCGATCACTAATAACTTTGGAACCTCCGACAGCGTTAGCTTTACCCAGACAGACAAGACGCCAGGTAACTTCACCATGACACACGGTGTCACGATAGGCTGGGGGCAAACGGAAGGAGATTCCCAATCATTCTCGTCTACGCTTACCGTAACCTCCGGCAATCAACTGCATTCGACAAGCCAAAATATCGACCACACTCAGGACCAGATTTTCGTGCTCCTGAACCCAGCAGTCTATTTGTACAAGACCGGACCGAACTCGGCCCTGTACACGCCTTCGTTCTATCTCACTAGCGGCGAACAAGTGTACGGCGATGTGATGAACAGCAACGTCTATGCTTTTCAGAATCCATCTCAGATGGGTACATTGTACCTTGAGCCTCAGCAGTTGGCCTTCGGAACCTATCCAGGATTCGAGCATATATGCGCCAACGCTCTACCTCCTGCCCAATGTACCAATGCCAATGCCTGTGGTTGCCTGCCAAGTGATTTCGCCACTATCGTGGCGCAAGACCCTATGGTTGGAATCAATCAGACCGTCGCTCCAACGTCGGTCAATAATAACCGCTTCGTCAGCTTGGGGCAGTCTCTTACATTGGAGGGACCGCAACAGAGCGGCTCTGGTCCTGTGACTGAATCGTACTCCATCGATGATTCGAATATGCAGAGCACAACGGAGTCACAGAAGCAGGACTACAGCGTAGGATTTGTGTCAGGGTTCGGATGGAACTCCCCCACCTTTCTCGGCTTTGGAACAGGCTTTTCGATAAATAACAAGCAATCGTTTGAGTGGTCTCAGACGCAGAGCTCTGGGATATTCAACGGCTTGAGCCACACCGCCCAAGTAATTTTGGGGTCGACTAATGTAGGGTGCCTTGAATATGCCAACGTATATGAAGACACCGTTTACCACACATTTGTGTTCGACTTGCAATCCGCGCCTCCATCTCCGTGCCAGTAACTCAAAGGGATGCTGCGGAGAATCGTTCCGCAGCATCCAACAACCTTTTCCTTAGAGGTGAACATCATGAGGAGGCTGCGAATCAATTGCGGAGAGCTGTTGCTGAGCATTGCTATCCTTGCCGCCGGCTGCGGCTCGAATCCAGGCAAGACTCAACCCAATGTACCCCCGAAGACCCCACCCTTCATCGCGATCCAGCCCGCAAGCGTAACTGAGCCGCTCGATCAATCGGCAACTTTTAAAGTGGATGCCCTCGGGTCGCTGCCCCTCACCTATCAGTGGAAAGAAGACGGCGTTGCCATCGCGGGCGCCGCCGGAGCTTCCTACCAGACCGCACCCGTTGCAGCGAGTAACAACGGAGAGGAATTCGCGGTTACGGTGAGTAATTCCGTCGGCAGCGTGACCAGTCAATCGGTAGAGCTGTCCGTTGGCCCACGCTCACCTCTTCCAGGCGATCTTCGCTTTCAGCAGGTGGACGCACCCTCGTGGCAAGATGGCGCGTTGGGCGGAGTCTTCAGCGGCACTTCGTTTCTTGAGACTGCCACCTATCCAAACGCCGTCGGGAGCCCGATCGAACTTGGCTATGGTGTGTGTGTGCCGGGCGTTCAGTATGACTGCGCCTGGCGTTACGTTGCTTCAGCAGTCCCGCCGAACGTAACCGGCCAGAGCGTCACATTCCAGTCTGGAGCATACAGTAGCTTCGACAACGATATCGGTGCCGTACCTGCGTCGAACTCAGTGATCGATTGCCTGGATCTGGAGCCGGCAAACGACAGCTACGCCATGTCGTGGATCACCTCGACCTACGCCAGCGGCTTCCAGATGTACCATTTCGTCGTCAGCCCATCCGATCTGCAATCCGCCGCTTCCCAACAAGGCGCCGAAAGCCGCGTGGTTACGGCTGTTTCCTACGATGATTCGACCGGAAAGGTGCAATTCCTTGATTACAGCTGGACTGGCGATCCCTCCACAGTTTATGACGTAAGCGTGCAGACGGCCAGCTACGGCACGATTGGCGCTGTTGCCGAGAATCTGGCTCAGGCCGGATACATCATCACGGCCTTGGGCGGAAACAACGCCGACGGATTTATTCTCGTGGGAACAAAGGTTAAAGGAGACACGATTCCAAGGCCGATCCTGGTCGAGCCCCCCTATATACCTTCGTCTGATCTGAGCGGATGGGCTCCGCTTGGATTTATCAGCCAGCCGCACACCAGCGAGACGATTTGGATCGATGAAAAATAATGCGAAGTCATGTGAATTCTGGACGGCGTGCAGGATTTTACCGTGAACGTCATCCGCAAGGCGCTTACGATGGACGCGGAGAGCCGCCGTGAAGGTTGAGACCGCGAAAAAGCCGGGCCTGCTTGCCGGGGCAGCGCACTGGATGCGACGGCGCCTGTGGATTTCGGCCAGCGCGGGCGGATTTGTAGCGGTCGTGGTTGCATTTGCGGCCTATGGCGTCCTGTATCCGTTGCGGCTGGCCAACGAGGCGGTAAACCTGCGGTTGGCGATGGATGGAATTCACAGCCATTACGTCGTCGTCAACGGCTACCGCATTCACTATTACGAGGGAGGGCCCGCGGCGACGCCGCATAGGCCGCCGGTGGTGCTGGTGCACGGGTTGGGCGGGTACGCCGAGCGATGGGCCGGGCTGATGGTGCAGCTGGCGGCTGCGCATCGGCGCGTCTACGCCATGGACCTGCTCGGGTATGGCGACTCTGCGAAGCCGAAGGACGCCAGTTATTCGATTCCGCAGGAAGCCGGGATGGTCGAGGGATTTCTGCGGGCCAGGGGCATTGGCGACTACGACCTTGGCGGATGGTCGATGGGCGGCTGGGTGGCTTTGCGGGTGGCGCTGGATCAGAACCACGCCAGTCCGGCCCGCGTGCGGCGGTTGATGCTCTTTGACAGCGCGGGGCTGAAGTACCAGCTGGACTGGAACCCCAATCTCTTTGTGCCCGACACTCCCGCCAAACTGCATGCGCTCGACAAGCTGCTCTTTCCGCAGCCGCCCGTGCTGCCGGGATTTGTGACGCGGGCCGTGGTGCGTGAAGCCTTGCGCGAGGGATGGGTCATTCACCGCAGCATGAATTCGATGCTGACCGGCTTGGACATCGAGGACGGCAAGCTGGGCCAGTTGAAAATGCCGGTGCTCATTGTCTGGGGCAGCGAGGACCACATCATTCCGCTGAGCGTGGGCGAGCGCATGCATGCCGAAATACCCCAGTCCGAACTCGAGGTCTTCGATGGCTGCGGGCATCTTGGGCCGGTCCAGTGCGCCGGACGCATCGGGCCGAGGATGATCGAGTTTCTCGACGCGCATCCGCCGCAGGCAGCTGGACAGGAGACTTACTAGCTACTCGGCGCCCTTCCACACATAGCCGTCCGGCTGGGGCAGGCCGATGTGCGCGAGGACTCGGCAGACAAACTGCCGGGCCATCTCCGCTGAGTCGATGGGCTTGTTGTAAAAGCTGGGGATGACGGGGAAGATGGTGGCTCCGGCGTCGGCGGCGAGCGTCATGTTGCGCAGGTGGATTTTGTTGAAGGGCGTTTCGCGCACGCAGAGAATGAGCGGGCGGCGCTCCTTCAGGCAGACGTCGGCCGCGCGCTCGATCAGGTTTTGCGCCATGCCGTTGGCGACGCCCGCCAGCGTGCCCATGCTGCACGGCAGCACGATCATTCCATTCGATGGATAGCTGCCGCTGGCGATGGCCGCCCCGATGTCGTTCTCAGGATGCGGAACGATCTTGGACGACGGATGCCCCAGCAGCTTCTCCACGAGCCCGTTGCGGCCGCCCAGGCCCATTTCTTCGGCCAGCACGCGCAGCGAGTTCTCGCTGACAGTAAAGTGAACTCGGGCGACTCGCGCGTCGGCGTCAAGTAGGCGCAGTAGCATCTGGCCGAAGACAGATCCGCTGGCGCCGGTCATCGCGACGGTCAGGTTCCACCCGGATTCACGCTGCATCTCGCTGGTCGAGCCCATGTGAACCTATTCGATGCCCAGGACGCGCTCGAAGATGGCGTCCACGTTGCCAAGCTGGCGGTTGAGGTCGAAGGTATGCGCGAGCTTCTCCGGGCTCAACTTCGACGTGATGTCAGGATCGGCGGCCACAAGTTCCCGGAACACCAGGTCGTTATTCCACGCATTCATGGCATGGCGCTGGACGAGCCGGTAGGCATCCTCGCGCAGCATCCCCGCCTCGGCCAGGTCGAGCAGGAGCTGCCCGCTGAAGATCAGTCCGCCCGTGCTTTCCAGATTCTTCTGCATGCGCTCCGGGTAGACGAGCAGCTTCTCAATCAGGTTCGTCGTCTTGGCAAGCAGGTAGTCGGTGAGGATCGTCGAGTCCGGGAAAATCACGCGCTCGACCGACGAATGCGAGATGTCGCGCTCGTGCCACAGGGCCACATTTTCATACGCTGCCTGCGCGTTGGAGCGCACCACGCGGGCCAGGCCGCAGATCTGCTCGCTGATGATCGGGTTCTTCTTGTGCGGCATCGCCGACGAGCCCTTCTGGTTGGGCGAGAAATACTCCGATGCCTCCCGTACCTCCGTGCGCTGCAGATGGCGGACCTCGGTGGCCATTTTGTCGAGCGTGGCGCACACGATTGCCAGCGTCGAAATGTATTGCGCGTGACGGTCGCGCTGAATCACCTGCGTGGCGATGGGCGCGGGCTTGAGGCCCAGGCGCCCGCAGATGCGCTCCTCGTGATGCGGGCTGAGATGGCCAAAGGTGCCCACCGCGCCCGAGAGCTTGCCGACGCGCATGTTTTCAGCGGCGGCGTCAAAGCGGACCAGGTTCCGCTGCATCTCCGCGTACCAGTTCAGCAGCTTCAGGCCAAAGGTGGTGGGCTCGGCGTGGATGCCGTGCGTGCGCCCGATGCAGGGCGTGTGCTTGAACTCCAGCGCGCGGGCCTTCAACACGCCAAGCAGTCCCAGCAGGTCCTCGCGCAGGATCGCCGAGGCGGCTTTCACCTGCAGCGCCTGCGCGGTGTCCACCACGTCGTTCGAGGTAAGTCCGTAGTGCAGCCAGCGCGATTCGGGACCGATATTCTCCGCAACCGCGGTCGTGAAGGCGATCACGTCGTGGCGAACCTCCGCCTCGATCTCCTGAATGCGCTGCACTGAGAATTTGGCCCGGTCGCGGATGGCATACGCCGCCTCCATCGGGACGATGCCGTCTTCGGCCAGCGTGAGGCTGGCGGCGGTTTCCACTTCAAGCCAGAACTCGTACTTGCTCTGGTCCGTCCAGATCTGGCCCATCTTCGGCCGGGTATAGCGCGCGATCAATTCGTCTCTCCTCTGAAAGCAAAGCCTTATTCTATCGTTTACGCATCTCAACGGTTTTACCTTATCGTGAGAAACGAAAGGATGTGTCGATGCCAGAAGAAGTCGTCACCATCGCAGAGTTCAACGAGTCGCTGGAAGCGGAGATGGCCAAAATGCGGATCGAGTCGGCGGGGATTGAGGTGTTTTTGTCCGGTGAAAATGCGCGCATCATGGAGCCTGGCCTTGGGCCGCTACAGTTGCAGGTGAAGGCGGCCGATGAGGAAGACGCGCGGGCGATTCTGGCAGATCCTGGCGAGCCGACCGATGAGGAAGCCGAGGCCGCCGGAGAGCAGCAGTAGCGCCCGCTCAACCCGGCGTCTGCGGCAGGTGTTTCCACACGGTGGCCAGCTCTGTGGCGCTCAGCGCCTCGGCCCGCGCGGCTGGCGCAATCCCTGCGGCGTGGAGTGCGGCGGCAATTTCAGGCGGTTGCCATCCGGCGGCGCGCAGGTTGTTCGCGAGCGTCTTGCGCTTCTGCGCGAAACAATGCCGCAGAAAGCCTTCGAACGGCGCGGGGTCAACTCCCAGTTCCGCGTAGCGCGGCGCAAAGCTCCAGCGCAGAACCGTCGAGTAAACCTCCGGCGGCGGCGAAAAGGCCTCCGGAGGCAGCGTCAGCAGCTTTTCCATGCGCCCATGCAGTTGCACGGTCACCGTCAGCAGCCCGTAGTCGCGCGAACCGGGCTCGGCGGCCACGCGGTCTGCGACTTCGCGCTGCACCATCAGCACCGCGCGCTCGATTGCCCCCTCGTGCGCAACCAGGTGCAGCAGAATCTCAGACGTGATGTAGTAGGGTAGGTTGCCCACCACCAGAAGCTTTTCACCCTCCGGCGCCAGTGCAGACAGGTCCACGCGCAGCACGTCAGCCTCGAGGATCTCCACATGGCTCTGCGACGCGAAGCGCTGCCGCAGGCGCGGGGCCAGCTCGCGGTCCAGCTCAATGGCGATCAGGTGCCCGGCGCGCGCCGCCAGCAGTTCGGTGATGGCGCCTTTGCCCGGACCAATTTCAACCACCGTCCGCCCGGCAAGGTCACCGAGTGCATCCACGATGCTGCGGCAGGCCATGGGGCTCGCGAGGAAGTTCTGGCCGAGCTTCGGTTTGTTTTGCGCTGGAATGGCGATTCTCCTTGGATTCCGCGTCATCATTAGATTAGCCTCTCCGCATTTCGGTGACTGGCACTCCGGGGCACTGCCAATCCCAGGCCAGGCTGGGGTCTTTTGCCTTCGGTATGCTGTTGCGTCAGGCGGATGCGAATTCTTTCGAGGAGCGAGCGATGACACAAACCATGCGGCACATTGCTGTTGATCACCCGGGCGGGCCAGAGGTCATGCACCTTGCCGAAAGTCCTCTGCCGTCAGTGGGCGAGCGGGACGTGCGCATTCGTGTGCAGGCGGCGGGCGTCAATCGTGCAGACCTGATGCAGCGGGCAGGGAAGTATCCTCCTCCGCCGGATGCCTCGCCGATTCTCGGCCTCGAAGTCGCCGGAGAAATCGCGGAGGTGGGGGCAGCCGTCGCGGAGTGGCGGGTGGGCGATGCGGTTTGCTCCCTCACCCATGGCGGCGGCTACGCCGAATACGTGGCTGTCCCCGCGGCCCATTGCCTGCCGGTGCCAAAGACATTCTCCATGGTCGAGGCAGCCGCTTTGCCCGAGGCTGCCATGACGGTGTGGAGCAACGTCTTCGAGGCGGCGCGACTGGCGCCCGGCGAATCGCTCCTGGTCCATGGCGGTGCCAGCGGCGTAGGCAGTTGCGCGGTGCAGTACGGCGTGGCGCTGGGCCATCGTGTCTATGCCACGGCCGGCGGAGAAACCAAGTGCGCGGCGGTGCGGCAGCTCGGGGCAGAAGCCATCGATTATCGCGCCGAAGACTTCGTCAACGTCGTCCTCGCGGCGACCGCGCAGCGCGGCGTCGACGTGATTCTCGACATGGTCGGCGGCGACTACATCGGGCGCGATCTCCAGGCACTGGCCATGGACGGCCGCATTTCGCTGATTGCTACGCAGGGTGGCCGCCAGGCTGAGATTGACCTGGCGTTGCTCATGCGCAAGCGCGCCGTGCTCACCGGATCCCATCTGCGCCCGCGCACGCTCGAACAGAAAGCCGCCATTGTCGCGGCCCTGCGGGAGAAAATCTGGCCGCTCTACGACAACGGCCAGATTCGGCCCGTGATTCATGCCGTCTTTCCGTTGTATGACGCCGCAGGCGCGCATCGCGAACTCCAGGCAGGTCGGCACATCGGCAAGCTGATCCTCACCGTGGACTGAACAGCAAGTGGCAAAATCACGGCGCTGTCACCGCCTTGTCATCAAAAATGCAATAGACTCATAACTTCGGGGACCCTCTGAGTCGCCAGAGCATCCTAATCGGAAGAGTCCAGGAGCAGATTCGCTCATGCATATTGTCTTTGTCGCCTCAGAATGTGTGCCCTATGCCAAGACCGGTGGGCTCGCCGACGTCGTAGGCGCGCTGCCGCAGGAGGTCGCGAACCTCGGCCACAAAGTAACGGTTTACATCCCCTATTACCGCCAGGTCGCGGCCAAAATGGCGGAAAAGAACTACGCCATTCCCAGCATCACGATTCCTTATCAGTACTACAACCGCTTTGCCGGCATCGTGGACGGCGGCGAACGCGACGGGGTGCGCTACTACTTTGTCGAGTGCGCCGAACTCTTTGATCGCGAATACCTCTACGGCACGCAGGCAGGCGAATATCCAGATAACTGGGAGCGCTTCGGACTCTTCGCACGCGCCGTCCTGGAGGCAACCAAGCAGCTCGGCGTGCCCGACGTGTTTCATGTGCACGACTGGCAGAGCTCAATGGTTCCGGTGTATCTGCGCACCACTTACACATTCGATCCCGTCCTGCGAAACGTGGGCACCCTGCTCACCATCCACAATGCCGGCTACCAGACCTACTATCCGCCGCAGACCATCGAGAAGCTCCTGCTGCCCTGGGACACCTTCACCATGGACCGCCTGGAGCACTTTGACACGCTGAATTTTCTCAAAGGCGGCATCGTCTACTCCGATATCATCACGACCGTGAGCCGCCGTTATGCCAGGGAAATCCAGACGCCGGAGTTCGGCTTCACCCTGGAAGGCGTGCTCCAGCGGCGCGCCGACGACCTGCGCGGCATCGTGAACGGCGTAGACTACGCAAACTGGGATCCCGCGCACGATGGCTACATCGCCGCCCATTACAGCGATGCGAATCTGGACGGCAAGCGCCGTTGCCGAAAGGATCTGCTGCATGCCTTCGGCATCTCGCAGACCTCCGATACCACCCCTGTGCTCAGCATCGTCTCGCGCTTTGCCACGCAGAAGGGCTTCGATCTGCTGGCCGATTCCGCGGAACGCCTGCTGGCGCACGACGTGGCGCTGCTGGTCCTCGGCACCGGTGAGCCCTACTACGAGCGGCTGTTCACTGAAATTGCCGCGCGCTATCCCGGCAAGGTCGTCGTGAAGATCGGCTACGACAACGCGCTGGCCCACAAGATCGAGGCTGGGTCCGATATATTCCTCATGCCTTCCCGCTACGAGCCCTGCGGCCTCAACCAGATTTACAGCATGCGCTACGGCACGGTTCCGGTGGTGCACGCCACCGGCGGGCTCGACGACACCGTCGAATCATGGAACGCAGCGAAGAACAACGGTACCGGATTCAAGTTCCGCCGCTACACCCCCGAGGCTTTGATCCACGCCCTCGAAGAGGCGCTGCGCGTCTTCAAGGACAAGGACGCATGGCAGGCGCTCATGCGCAACGGCATGCAGCAGGATTTCTCATGGAAGAAGCCTGCAAAAGAATACGAGGCGCTCTACAACGAGGTGGCCCGCCGCAGAAGTTAGCAGCGCGATCCAACAACAATGCCTCCCACATCTGCCCGCGATGGGCGAATGTGGGAGGTCATTTTGCTTTGGGGATCAGTGAATCCGGATATCCCCGGAGCCGGTCACGATCCGGACAGTCGGTCCTCCGCCATTAATGTCGCCGGTGATGTGATGATGTCCGATGGTGCCATGCGTACTGATCGACTGGTCGCTGTGCACGCTGCCGGAACCTGTCGTGGCGTTAATGGAGTAGTGAGCGCCATCGGTGTGCAGGGTCACGTCGCCCGAGCCCGTCTTCAGATCCCATCCCGCGGAAGGCGTGCCGCTCACGTCGATGTCGCCCGAGCCGGTTTGCGCTACCAGCAGTCCCTGCACGTTCTTCAGCGTGATGCTGCCCGAACCGGTTTGCGCCTTCACGTCATTGGAGTTGTCAAAGCTGGCGTGGATATCGCCGGAGCCGGTGTGCAGCACGATGTGCCCGCGCAGGCCGTCAGCCTGGATGCTTCCTGAGCCCGTGCCCGCGCGGACAGCGCCGTTGATGTTCGCGATCCGCAGGTCTCCGGAGCCGGATTGAGCGGCCAGTTCCGTGTCGGGGGGAACCGTGATGTCGTAGTCGATGGCGACGTTGTGGGGCGCGTCCCGACCAATATTGATAATGTCGCCGGATTGCTGGATGGGAGGATTGTTTTCAACCCTGCGCACCACATCCGCGGCATTGAACAGGCCCGTGGCGCGAATGTGCGCGATGATGTGCACCGAGCTGGGATCGCCGGGCATCACGTGAATGTACCCCGAGCCGGTGGCCACTCGAACCGTCACCGGGCCGCTCACCTGCAGTGTGCGGTCAAACGACCCATTGGCCGCGCTGCAGGCCGTGGTGGTCATGGCCAGTGCGGCAAATGCCGCACATAGCGTGATCCGGCGCAGACTCCATGCCGTGTGCTTTCTCATTTCCATTCCTTCCTCCTGAAACTGCGCATTCCTATCATGAGCCCGTCCGGGGATGATTTACATGGTGGTCGCATTACTGCTGCAGCACGACAGTCTGGCCTTCCTTCAGCCCGCTCAGGATCTCCGCCTGGCTGCCGTTGGAAATCCCCACCGTGACCGGCACCTTCCGCATTCCGTTCTTGCTGTGCGCGTCGGGCACATCCACGTAGGCCTGCTTGGTGTTGTCGTAGAACAGCGCCTGCTCGGGAACGATCAGCGTGTTCTTGTGTTCGGCTACCTGGATTTCAGCGTTGGCGGTCATCGCCGCCTTGATCTCGTGGCCCGGATTCTCAATCGAGACGCGCACTTCAAAGGTGGTCACGTTGTCTTTGTCCACGCCCATGGGTGCGATCTTGGTGACGTTGCCGTGAAAAATCTTGTTGGGGAAAGACTCGATATGTATCACCGCCGGCTGTCCAAGGTAAACGGACCCAATATCTGCCTCGTCCACCTTGCCCTTGACGTAAACCTTGTCGATGTTGCCGATGGTCATTACTTTGGTCGCCGTCGAGCCCAGCACCAAAATCGAGCTCACCGCGTCGCCTACCTGCACATCGCGTGACAGCACCACGCCGTCAATCGGCGAGACCAGCGTGGTGTAGCTGAGCTGTTCCTGCAACTGCGCCAGGCTGGCCTTCGCCTGCTGCACCTGTGCCTCAGACTGTTTCAGCTTGGCTTCGTCCACTGAGATTTGCGCGCGCGCCACGTTGCGCTTGTTCAGCGCTGCCATGTAGTCGCGCTCCGCGTTGTCATAAGTCTGCTGCGAGACGAGGCCTTCCTGCAGCATCGTCTTGTTGCGCTGCCATGTCTGCCGGTACATCGGCAGATCAGGCGCGGCGGCATTCACGCGGTCTTCGGCGACGTTCGCCTTGGCGGTGGTCACGTTGGCCTCCGCACCGGCAAGATCCGCCTTCTGCGCGGCCACCTGCGCCAGGATCTCCTGCTGATCCAGTTGGGCAAGCTTCTGGCCTTTGACCACATGCTCGTTGGTGTCGACATAGAGCTTCTCGACAATGCCGCTGGCCTTGGATTTCACCTCCACCTGCGTGATGGGATGCACCGGCCCTGTCGCCACGACGCTCTTGATAATGTTGCCTCGCTTGACCGTGGCCAGGCGCGAAGCAGGGATCGCCTTGCCGTGGCTCTCTACGACGGCAGCCGTGCCGATGATCAGAATGAGTACGATGCCCAGCGTGATGCCGGACCATACCCATACTCTGCGCTTCCGTTTTCGCTGCGACGAATTCACCTGTGACTTCCTCCCGGGCTGCCGCCTTCGTTTTCGACAAATAGATACGCACGACGGTGCCCCGCGGTTCCGTAACTTGCACACCCTGTGGAAAGCCCAGAGTTTTGCTCGAGTTTTGCGCCGATCCGCTGCGCTGCAGCATCCTTAGCTCCATGGAATACAGACAGCTTGGACACTCGGGACTGAAGGTTTCCGCACTCAGTTTTGGCGGGGGAACCTTTGGCGGCAGCGGCGAATTTTTCAGCGCATGGGGCAACCAGCAGGCAGAGGAAGCACGACGCCTGCTGGCAATCTGCCAGGATGCGGGCGTGAACCTGGTCGACGTGGCCAATATCTACTCCCACGGACTCGCCGAAGAAGTTCTCGGCAAGGCGCTGGAGGGCCAGCGTGACAAATGGCTGATCTCTACCAAGGCAACCTTCCCCATGGGAAAGGGGCCAAACGAGATGGGCTCATCGCGCTATCACCTGATACAGCAATGCGATGCGAGCCTGAAGCGCCTCGGCACCGATTACATCGACATCTACCACATGCACGGTTTCGACGCGACCACGCCCATCGACGAAACACTGGATGCCCTCAATACGCTGGTGCACGCCGGCAAGGTGCGCTACATTGCCTGCTCCAATTTCTCCGGCTGGCACCTCATGAAATCCCTGTCCATCTCTGAGCGCTACGGCTGGGCGCGGTACGTCGCGCACCAGGTCTACTACTCGCTCGTGGGCCGCGAGTACGAGTGGGAACTGATGCCCATCGGTATCGCCGAAAACGTGGGTGCGCTCATCTGGAGTCCGCTGGGCTGGGGACGTCTGACCGGCAAAATCCGGCGCGGGCAGCCGCTGCCCGAAACAAGCCGCCTCCATAAGACAGCCGGCTATGGGCCTCCGGTGGAAGACGAATATCTCTACCGCGTAGTAGACGCCATGGAGGAAGTCGCGAAGGAAACCGGCAAGACCATTCCGCAGATTGCTCTCAACTGGCTGCTACAGCGGCCCACCGTGGCCAGCGCCATCATCGGCGCGCGCAACGAGGAACAACTCAAGCAGAACCTCGGCGCCGTCGGCTGGAACCTCACCCCCGCGCAGATGGAGAAGTTGGACCGTGCCAGCGAGCAGACGCCGATCTACCCCTACTGGCACCAGCGCCAGTTTGCCGAACGCAATCCGCCTCCGGTACCCACCTACAAGGATCAGGAGCAATTGGGCTGAGAAGGGAACTCAAGGCAAAAAAAGAGCGGCTGGGGAAGTCCGGGGTGACTCAATACTCCCCAGCCGCATTGTTTTAGGAGAAAGCTTTATCGCCCCGGCTCTTTCACCTTGACCATCACCAGAGCATTGGGCTCCAGCGTCAGGTCGAGGTTGCCGTCAACAATCTTGCGTTCCGTCGGCGGCGGCAGGGCGCTTTCCTTGTTCAGCTCGGCCACCTGTCTCATCGTTGGGTACTGCGGGCTGCCCATCTTCTTGTAAAGCGCGAGCGTGTTGCCGTGCTGGTCGTCCACGCGGCTCACCGTGGCCGTGGCTCCCGCGGGCAAACCGGTAAAGTGGAGCGTGATGTGCTTGGTGGGTCCGTCAACAACGCCCCCCGGCCCCACATCCACGAGATTCCAGACCGCAATGGCCAGCGTTCCGTTCTTGGTGCGGGTCACGATGGCGTCCTTTGACGGATTGGCGAGTCGCACATCCCCAAGCTGGTGCAGCAGGCTGAAGTCGTAGTAGCTCGGCTTCTTGATGCCGTCTTCGGCAATCAGGCCAAAGTGGCCGTTGAAGGGATAAGCGATGGGCCCACCCTCTTCAAAGTCGTCGTCCGTAAAGGTCCAGAACGACATCATCTTCACCTTGCCGTCGCATTGCCGGATGGTATTTGCAACCGCCGGACCTACAAATGTAGTGTCGCGATCCTGGTAATGGCCCTGCACGTTCCACTCGGTCCAGAACAGCGGCAGGTGCGGCATGGGCGAGGCGGCAATTTGCCCGTCCACCTTCTCGATCGCCTTGCACACGCGCTCATCCATGGGAATGTGCTGGTGAGTGTGGAAAAGATTCCAGACCGTGTCATCGGCGTAGCCGTGCGTCGAGACGAAATCCACCGGCACGTTGTGGGCGTGCATGTAGTCAAGAAACTGCGGAACCCACGAGGCGGCTGCCGTGGCCGGTCCGCCAACGCGCAGGCGCGGGCTTACGCTCTTCAGCGCGCGCGCCGTGTGCGCATACAGCTCAAAGTAGCTCTGCTGGCGGGGAATACCGCCCCAGAAGTCGATGTTCGGCTCGTTCCACACTTCGAAGTACCACTGCGAGACTTCGTTGATCCCGTAACGGTTCACCAGGTGCTGCGCGAAGGCCCGGATCAGGTCATCCCATTTCTTCCAGCTCTTCGGCGGCGATACATTGGGGTGGTACCAGAAGACATGCAGATCGTAAGGGTTGAAAGCGAGCTGCTTCGGCATGAAGCTGATTTCCACCATCGGGCGCACGCCATTCTTCAGCAGGCCGTCGTAAATGTGGTCCACCAGTTGGAAGTTGTAGACCGCATTGCCGTGCTGGTCTTCGCTGTACACGCCGTTGCCGTCATCCAGAATCCCGTGGAAGCGCACGTAGTCGAAGTCGGTGACTTTCTTCACACTGCGCAGATCGCGCCGGTAGTCCGCGCGCAGGGTCATGTTGGCGTGCGGCGAGCCGAACATCTCTTCCCAGAAGTGCGGAAACGGCGTGGCCGGAGCGTGGGTGTTGATGTTGATCTGCTCCTGCACCCCGCTCTGTGCCAGGGCGGGTGTGGCCAGCGCCAGCGTCATCGCGGCGGCCATCCCGGCTCTCCATCGAAACTTCATGCTGCGTTTCTCCTTGAATGTTTGGGTGACGCGGCGGCATCGCTGCTCCGCGGCTCTTTTATCTCCAGCAACATTTGTAATCGCATCGGGCTGGTTTGTGCAATCGATTGTGCAAAAGGAAAATGCAAAACTCGGAACCTGGCCATTCACGCGTCTGCGT